>WAKC01000025.1 GCA_015523605.1 Candidatus Geothermarchaeota archaeon | reverse complement strand
CGTGGTGGGAGGGCCGCATATCCAGAGTACCCTACCTTGACTGGTAGGGGAAGATGGGGGTCACTGACCTCCAAGGCTAAATACGTCCCGAGACCGATAGCGCACTAGTACCGCGAGGGAAAGCTGAAAAGCACCCCGGAAGGGGGGTGAAAAGAGCCTGAAACCAGGTGGGGAAGGCAAGTGCCAAGGCCCGAAAGTCTCCTACCCTCCTTCGGGAGGGTAGAGGGACAGGGTCTTGGCATCCGTCTCGAAACACGGGCCAGGGAGTGCATCCAAGCGGCGAGTCTAAGGTCTTTTAGGACCGAAGGCGTAGGGAAACCGACTGGCGCGCACCACATCTTATGATGTGGGAGGCGCGGCCTCTGAAAGGGGGCGGAGCCGCTTGGATGCGACTAGAAGCCAGGCGATCTACCCCTGGGCAGGGTGAAGCCGAGCTAAAGCTCGGTGGAGGCCCGCAAGGGTTCTGACGTGCAATTCGTTCCCCTGACCTGGGGGTAGGGGCGAAAGACCTATCTAGCCTGGGGATAGCTAGTTCCCCCCGAAGTGACCCTTAGGTCAGCGCCGGGCGAGGTTGACCGGGGGGTAGAGCACTGATGGGGTGTGCAGGGGTTCGTCCCCGGCACCCCGTCAAACTCCGAATCCCCGGTCTCCGTAGACCCCGGCAGTTGGGCTGCAGGGGGTAAGCTCCTGCGCCGAAAGGGGAACAACCCAGCCTGGGGTTAAGGCCCCTAAGTGCCGGCTAAGTGCCAAACGAAAGGAGGTCCTCCTCCTAAGACAGCGGGGGAGTAGGCTTAGAAGCAGCCATCTCATAATGAGTGCGTAACAGCTCACCCGCCGAGGAGGAGGGCGCCGAAAATGCACGGGGCTCAAGCCGGCCGCCGAGACCCCAGGGCAGGAGCGAAATGCTCCTGATCCGGTAGGGGGGCGTCGGGCCTGGGTAGAAGCCGGGGCGTGAGCTCCGGTGGACCGGGTCCGATTGCAGATCCTGGCGGTAGTAGGAGCGCAGTCGGGTGAGAATCCCGACCGCCGAAAGGGCAAGGGTTCCCTGGCAATGCGTCGTCAGCCAGGGGTTAGCCGGTCCTAAGGGGAGGGTTAACCTACCTCCCCGAAGGGGAAACCGGTTAATATTCCGGTGCCGTCAGCACCGGAGTCGGGGGTAACCCCGTGCCCCATACCCTCTGACGCCTCGGGATAGGGTGAGTGGAGCGTATGCTCCACCTAACTGCTGAAGTCGGGGGAGTACCGTAATGGTGAGACCCCGGCGAAGGCAGGAATGGCCCGCCTTAGCGGGTTCACCCGAGTCCTGGGGACAGTGAAAAGGAGGGTATGGGGACTGACGGTGCTGGCGACCGTACCCAGAACCGACACTGGTGCCCTGGGTGAGTAGCCTAAGGCGTCTCGGGTTATGGCGGGCGAGGGAATTCGGCAAATTGGCCCCGTACCTTCGGTAGAAGGGGTGCCTGGTCCTCGACTCCTCGTAGGGTCGAGGGCTAGGTCGCAGTGACAAGGAGGTCCCGACTGTTTACTAAAAACATAGGGGGCCGCTAGCCCGAAAGGGTGTGAACGGCTCCTGAATCCTGGCCAGTGGCGGTATCTGAAGCCCGGGTACAACCGGGTGAAGGACCGCTAAACGCCGGGGGTAACTCTGACCCTCTTAAGGTAGCCAAATGCCTTGTCGGGTAAGTTCCGACGTGCATGAACGGATCAACGAGGGCCTCACTGTCCCCGCCCGCCGCCCGCCGAACCCACATCCCCGCTCGAACAGTCGGGGATCCCCCGTTGGGAAGAGAAGACCCTGTGGAGCTTTACTGCAGCCTGCGGCTGAAGTGTAGCGGTGGATACAAAGCGTAGCCGGGAGCCTATGAAGCAGCCCTTCCGGGGGCTGCGGAGGCGCCGATGTAACACCGGCTATCCATCGCTACACTCCTAACCACCCGTAAGGGTGGGACACCCGTTGGTGGGCAGTTTGGCTGGGGCGGCCTCCCCTCGAAAAGATATCGAGGGGGCCCAAAGGTCGGCTCACCCGGGTCAGAAACCCGGGGTAGAGTGCAAGGGCAAAAGCCGGCCTGACTGCACCCTTGACAATAAGGGGTGCAGGGGCGAAAGCCGGGCCTAGCGAACCCTCGTGTCCCCCTCAGTGGGGGCCGGGGATGTCAGAAAAGTTACCCCAGGGGTAACAGGCTCGTCGCGGGCGAGAGTCCCCATCGACCCCGCGGCTTGGTACCTCGATGTCGGCTCTTCCCATCCTGCCCTCGAAGCAGGGGGCAAGGGTGGGGCTGCCCGCCCATTAAAGGGGAACGTGAGCTGGGTTTAGACCGTCGTGAGACAGGTCGGACTCTATCTAACGGGGGTGTGCGCCGCCTGAGAGGAACCCACCCTTAGTACGAGAGGAACAGGGTGGGGGGGCCTCTGGTCAAGGGGTTGTCCAACAGGGCAGCGCCCCGCAGCTACGCCCCCGGGGATAACCCCTGAAGGCATCTAAGGGGGAAGCCCCTCTCGAAAATAGGCGGCGATCCATCCCTGGTTACCCCCTACTTCGGTAGGGGTGGATACCGGGGATGGCGAGGGCTGCCGTAGAAGACGGCGTTGATGGGGTCGCGGTGTAAGCGGCGAGGCTTCGGCCGAGCCGTTCAGCCGGCGACTCCCAATCGCCCGAGCGGTCGAGTTGAGGCTGGTTTGGCCACAACGCTAGATATACACGGCCTGCTGGATTATGTCTCATGTGAGGCGGTGGATGAAGCCTTTTTAAGGTAGGAAACTCCCTCCTCCAAATTAGCCGTAGACCCGAGAGGGTCCATCCCGAAAGGGATGCCGTTCAGAACAGAAACGAAACCTTTAGAGATTCTCATGAGGATGAAGAACCGCTGACGAGGTCTCTAAAGGATGAAACGGCTGAACGGTACGGCGGAGAAAGGAGTTGTTCTGATTAGATAAATTTCATCTTTAAACAGAAGGGGGGTTACTACCGCCTCACATATTCATTATTTATAAATTCTAAAACAACTTCTTCGGATTCTCGAGACTTTATCATATCTTCTCTACCAAATCTCTTTAGAGGTTTAGTTAAGTGTCTTTGATACATTGGGGGTTCATGAAACACTGTCGGCGTAAATTCTTTACCTGCCGTAATTTTGTGGCTATCAATAACAAACAATCTATAGTTGCATTTCCTACATCTCAACCCTTTCTCTCTACCTTCACTTTCAAGGGTATTAAAACATTTTAGACAGAGAGGTTTAACATTTTTTGGCTGAGTTTTACGATATATCACGTAATTTTTTTCTAGGTTAAGAGTAGTAGAAGAGAGGTCAAACTTTCGTTTTGTATTTCCAAATAATAAGAGGAGATCTTCTTCTCCAAGTTTTCCAAGTAGCCATCTCATCTTTAAACTCTCTCTATAACACGCTATCTCTATTTCACTAGATGATGGGGCCTCCAGTTCTAACACATTAATTTTAAAGATATGATGTCCAGAGGGGAGTATTTCTTTTTCTCTGATCTTCCAGCCGACAACTTCTATTTGAGAGTATAGAGATCCGATATTTCTTTTATTGAATCTTCTGTGATGAACGTCTGTCCCTTGATTAGTTTTGAATAACATCCAAATATCGATTAAGTTGCCATAGTAATTGACTATTTCTCTAAATATACTTAATAAACTCAGTGGATTGTCTCCCCTCAGTCCAAATAAAACAGGGTCGGGTCCATAAGGTGTAACTATTGATTTTTTGGAGTAGACATCTATATTTCCAAAAGTAAAAATATCTTCATATTTTAGAAAAAAAGAATAGAGAAGTTTGTTATCCAAGTTTTTCTTATTTATCTCTTGATCTCTTTTGTAAGCCAGGAGCTCAAAAGTATAGTCATCATTTTCAAAGATATACCCTATACTTGCCAATGTACCTATAAGCCCTCTCTTCCCAATCAAAGATTTAATAACTATTCTTTTCTCCTCTTCTTTAATAATTTTCCATAACTCTTTTTCAATAGTTTTTATATCTAGAGTCTCTTTAATAGCGTTTCTATATAGTCTCCTAAAATAGTAAGACCTGGAAGATATTGCATCATAATCAGCAACTATAAAAGTAGGTTGAGAGTGGCCTGTTATAGGTTCATTTGACGATGTATAAGAAACAAACTCCTCCTGAACCAGGTAGGCTATATCTTCAATAGATGCTTTTTTCTCATTGGATAAAACTATCGATATTGCAGCATTTCCACGTGTTTTCCATGGTATATCTGGGTTAAGCCTCACTAGCCTGGGGAAATCCTCTAACTTCCATCCTCTAGATAAAAATATATTTATGATTTTGGTGGCGAAATGTGTGGTACAACCTCCTCTAAGAGTGTCTATATCATCGAAGGACAGTACTACTTTCGTTTTCTTATCATTTGTCACAGCTACTCTTCGGATACAACTATCAGAGTTTGTGTCGATGTAATTTTATCTATTTTATTCCTAATTTTTTGTGTAACAACCTTTCTGATATCCTCAATAGTTTCTCCCTTAATTTTTGCAACAATATCATATACTCCAAACACTACGTCAGCTTCTATAACTTCGGGTTCTTGTAGTAACTTCTGCTTTACCTCTTCTTCAACACCTACCTCTGTTGTTATTAAGACATATGCTACGGGCATATCTGAACACCTTCAATATAAGAAAATAGAATGTAAGTTATATTTAATTTCTCTTCAAGTTTTTCAATTCTTATGTCATAGGGTTTAAAAATAATTCTTTGATAATAGATATTCATAATGGTGATTTATAGTGTCAACACAGGATCTAACAATAAAGTTGTTAAAAAGAAGTATTAATAAGCCAGTTATTGTGAAGGTTAAGGGCGGGAAGGTAATAAGAGGTGTTCTGGTCGGATATGATAATCATTTAAATCTTCTTTTAAAGGATGCAGAATGGGTAGATACAGAAAATCCCGTCGTAATAGGCTCAATACTCTTAAGAGGAGATAATGTAATCCTGATTTCCCCTTCCTAATCTTAGAAATATGAATATATGAGTAAAAGTGCCGAAAATTATTAAAAAGATTTAGGTCAAAAATTATACATGTTTAGGTGGGCCCGTGGTCTAGTGGTAGGACGCCGCCTTGGCATGGCGGAGGTCCCGGGTTCAATTCCCGGCGGGTCCACCATCTTAATGGTATGGCCGCCGTAGCTCAGCGGTTAGATATAGACTATAGCGCCGGCCTGTGGATTATTATTGCAGATAGCCGGAGGTCGCGGGTTCAAATCCCGCCGGCGGCCCCATAAAGAATGTGGGCCCGTGGTCTAGTGGTAGGACGCCCGCCTTGCAAGCGGGAGGTCCCGGGTTCAATTCCCGGCGGGTCCACCATCTTAAACTTAAAAATTTTCTCCTTATGAATTATTATGGGGGGTGGCGGGAGGCTCGGGGGGCTAGCCGTCCCCCTTACCCGAAAACGGCTATATGCGGGGAGCCGTTAACCGCTGGGTAAAGGGTTTGTATAGGTGGAACGGCTACGGATGGATGTGATGATCCCTCCGCCATAGGGAGGTGTGTTCCCTCAGCTCTAGACTGGAGGGTCTAGGGTTGAGGGTAGACGGCGAACCGGGTTAGGCCCGGGAGGGAGCGGCCCTAAGCCGTCGCACACCTGCTCTATGGAGTGGGGGGTGAACAGTGTCTATCCGTAGCCGTTCCACCTATACGGCCTTGAACCAGCGGGATGCCGCCACCCCCTCTACTGCGGTTTAAAATTGTTGTTTACTTAAATATTCCTAAATTTAAAAATTAATTTACATAGAGCCGGGATGCCCGAGAGGTCAAGGGGTCGGCCTGCTAAGGTCCGTGGATAGCCGATGGGGCCTCGCCCCGCGTGGGTTCGAATCCCACTCCCGGCGCCATTATTTTATTAATTTTTGATAAATTGAGATGAGTTCTTCAGGCCAATATCCTGATTCTAGGTATTCATGGATGTATGGAGCAGCTCTCTTACCACTCGCTAGTGCCGGCCCTATTAAAGAAGGACCTGTTCTCACATCTCCAGCTGCAAACACACCTTTTCTTGTTGTTCTGTAAGCTTCATCAGTGTATATGGTGCCGTCTTCATTCAACTTTATTCCATATTTTCCATCCTCAAAGGGAGGAGTAGGTATTTCACCTATTGCTAAAAATACAGTATCAACTTTAAGTATAAACTCCGAACCTTCAATTGGTACAGGCTTTGGTCTACCTGAAGAATCACTTAATGCTAATCTATTTCGGATTAATTTTACTGCCTTTACAGCGCCATCCGCACCCTGAAACTCAATGGGCTGTGTAAGTTCTAAAACTTCTATTCCATTCTTCTCCAATTGATTAAATTCGTTCTTTCCCGCCGGTGCATAATCCCGGGTTCTTCTATAGGAGAGAATTACATTTTCACTTCCTGCTTCAAGAGCTATGTAACACATGTCAATCGCCGTTAATCCCCCGCCTATAACAAGTGAAGTTTTACCCACTTTAGGAGGGTTGGATCTATATCCATATTTATGAAGATGATAATCAATGATGAAATCAAAAGCGGAATATATCATTCTCAATTCTTTACCTGGTATATTTAGCATTCTACTTTTCCATGTACCCGTAGCTATTAAAACGGCGTCATATGAAGCCAAAATATCTTCAAAATCTACATCTCTACTTACTTTTGTATTTAATATAAATCTAACTCCAGCTTCCCTCAATTCCTTTACCCCATCCCTAACTCTCTGTTTAGGAATTCTAAAGTCTGGTATACCAAAAATTATTAAACCCCCTGGTTCTGGCATTTGATCATATACGTGAACCTCGTGTCCTCTACATATTAGATCTCCTGCAGCTCCTAGTCCTGCAGGCCCCGCGCCTATTATCGCGACTTTCTTTGACGTTTTTTCAGGCATCTCACCTAACTTACATCCACGTAGAAATCTCACTGTTCACACCTCTTTATAATGATAGTATTAAGAATAATCTTTGGAGTGTGATATAAACAATAAAGACACCGTTATTAAATTAAGTTAAAGGCCAATGCTGAGAATGAATATATAATCTTTAAATCCTACTCTGAACAAATTTTACTCATATTGTGTTGGGCCCGTGGTCTAGTGGCTATGACGCCCGGCTTACGCCCGGGAGGTCCCCGGTTCGAATCCGGGCGGGCCCACCAATATCATCTACCTGCTATTTAAGTTCTTTCTTTTTACCTAGCTCAGATAGATTTTTTATGTAGTTAAATATTCCGTAGATAGTTGTAGGTCTTGTGTCCATAGTTCTCTCGATGAATCTATATATCGAACAGTATTTATATGGCTTTGGTTGTATCTCCAATATTTTCACAACTTCATGTAGGAATGTATTTTTGAATGGGAAAATGAGTCTATCTCTCCGCAACCCTAATTTCTCTAATAGTTCCAACTTATTTTCTAGGATTAGAAAGAGGATGTCATGAGCAATTAGATCTGCGGTCTTAATTATCACAACAATTGAATTTTCATCTTGTAAATAATCCTCCAGCTTGGAGTATTCATCAATTATCTTGCTTGATTCTGAATGGAAGTTTGAATGATGAAGATATTTAGTTATTTCAATGTCGATAATAAAGTTTGAAAAGTATTTCCCTGTAGCTTCTAAGAGTATACGGTATTCAGGAGGATATCTCCCTATAAGGACGTATCTCCTATTAGGTACTGGTTTCCTTGATCTTCTTGATATTTCCCTAAGATTGCTAAACAATAATTTTTCTTTTGCGTGTTTTATACAGTATTTTTCACCAGAATGTCTTCGAATTATAGCGGCTTCTTCATCACATGAAATACATTTATCCATTTTTATCCACTATATCGATATAACCTAAATTTAAATTATTTTCGCCAAACACAACCTCCTTTTAAAGATTATAATACCAAATGTATTGGAGGCGATAAATATGAGAAATCTTATGTGGATATTGTTAACAAATTCAACTGAAATAGAAGGTTTTATTAAACGGGCTTCGGATCTATTAGTTGACGTTTTAACTTCAGCACTAATAGAGGCTTTAAAAGTATTTATAGCTATTTCACGCCCTCTTTATGTAGTCGTGATAAGTTTTGGAGTGGTGTATTATGTTCTGAGTGATTCCTATAGAAATAAGCGTTATTTATATGGAGGGATTATATTAGCTATCTTTTCGGAATTGGTGTTGCCAACTATCATCACATATCTTAATTTGGGTCTTTAAGAGATTTCTTAATGAGTAGCTAATAAGAGATGCCAACTAAGCCTCCAAATTGGTTAATATATCTCCCAAGTGAAGTGTGAGAATCCACAAATTGAACTTCTATACATGACAAGAAAGCCTCAAAAAGACGGTCCAATATCTTATTGTCGTGAATGATTCTGTCAGTAAATATTACCGTGTGTACAATACCATAATCTATTTTCTCGAATAATTCATCTACACCATATATAAGTTTTGTAGGATCTCCTGATAATATTTGATCATATATTTGTATCATTCTCGTCACTTCATTATTCTCTCTGATCTCTCTATTCTTTGCAAGTTCTTTTAAGATGGTTAATATGCCATTCATATTTGCAGTTAGGGAACCTTCTATTCTGTAATCAGCTTCTTTTATTTTTTTAGCTAGATTTTTTGACCCTATATTATAACCTAATATGATCGTGGTGCCGTTCTCTCTATATCTTTTTATCACCTCCTTTATCATATCCAAATCTTTTTGAAAAGATTCTCTACCATCCTCAAGTAACTCCGCTGTCGAGATATATTTTTCATAGATTATTTCGATTTTATCACTAACTTCAGCTACGATATATCCATCAATATCCAAAATAACTATCAAAATAGATTTCTTTGGAGAAACCTTATCAATAATCCTCTCTATGGTCTTGTTTTTCGGAATTATGGCGGTATCGTTAATGCTTATATCTATGCCTATCCTTCTACCTATCAACTCTTCTTTACTTGAATTTGCCACTCTACCCGTTATTCTAAGAGACTTTATAGTATGATCTAGTCTTATGTCGTCGAATTCAATGATAACCGTAACTATCTCTGATGTTCTCTTTGTTTTTAGTCCACTCTCAATCTTCTCTTGCCACTTTATAGTTGTACCTACTTTGCCCGCCAATTTTATAATCCAATATAGAATTATTATTTCGAATCTAGTCTCAGGCTCTAAAGCTATATATTCTTCCCTGTGTTCCTTTTTCACAATTACTCTCCGTACGTGACAAGTTTAATATCTCTGGGTAACCTGGCTATAGAGCCTTTCCTCACTCCCACGACTTCCTTTATTCCTTTTTTGCTACATAAATCTATTAGCCTTTGAGTAATTATTCCGTCCATCACTAGGAGATCCGCAGTTCCATCAAGTTTCTCTAATTCTTCAACAAGTTCGGAAATTGGTATTTTATTGATTACCCTACCATTCTTTACAATAACAGCCTCCATCTTACCATATACCATTTCAATATATTCTCGATAAGGAGCTAATTCATCTTTCTCTTCAATCAGAAAGGTGTTTACTGGTTTTTTATTGTTTAGAGCTTCCACGATCTCTTCATACTTAAGATTCTCAACTTCTTTACCTTTTGGAGCCATAGCGATATAGTCAACCTTAATTGTATTTAGCAATTTTTTCAGGTTGAGATATCCCCCACGGTCTCCATCCAAAAATGCTATTACACGTTTACCATTTAACAATTCCTTAATTTTCTCAGGGATTTTACCTCCGCCAATACTTAATACATTCGTAAATCCATACTTAACGAGTCTGCTTACGTCCGCCCTTCCTTCTACAAGTATTACTTCTTCGGACTTCTCAACATCGGGACCAGCTGCTAACACGTCTGAACCAACCCTTATGCTGATAATATTCCCTTTTTCAGATGCTTTTTCCTTTAATTTCTCGAGGATCTCATCAGCTTTGGGTATCTTTCTATACCTCCAGTTCTCTAAAATTTGAATTGCCCTCTTTTCGATATATTTAAGCTTCTCTTCTCTTACATCTATAATTCTTTTAAATCTGAATTTAGCTCTATAAGGACCAACCTGTTCAACTGTCTCTATCAACGCTGCTATTAACGCTACACTTTCTATTTCTTTAGTTGTAACTACTTGCAATGTTCCCGTCATTCTTCTTCCTGATTTATTCACATCATATATTGAAATTCTCCCGATTTTTCCAGTCTTTGCCATATCTCTTAAATCAAAGTTTGGCCCAAGCAGATAATCAGTTGATGAGAATATCGCACCTACTATGTCACTAACCTCCACGATACCGTCTATCTCAAAGTCAAATTCAATAACATACTTCTTCAAGTTTTTATCATTTTTATTTCTTTCAGCCATCCTTTCTCACCGTTATCTAATGCTATGATTACATTATCCATTATCATATATATCATATAAAAGATGTGAATAATCGGATGTAACATATGCTTTAAAATCTTCCATTTCGATATCAGCACATCTTTTTAGATTGGAAAGAGCATCGTATACGCTATATCCATAGATTATTAATATTTTTCTAATTCGTGCTCTAAGATCATCTCTGACTCTGCTCTCTTTTACACCTTTTTCCAATATTAATTTCCTAATGATTTTATGTAATGTAGCTCCTTCCCCATCGAAATCAGTAAGTATTAGGAATTCTCGGTGGATTTGACTTCTAGATATCACTTCTTTAAATTTTAGATAGCTTAGTACCTCTATCTGATTATAAATTAAAGACCGCACTATCTCTTCATCAGTATTTCCCTCAACAATGATCAAACTCTGGGGCGCCAATGAATTTATATCTTTTATAATATTTAGTAGTCTGTCTCTATGTTCTTCTACTCTTTTCACTTTTACACCTTTTATATGAATGTAGCCCGTCACTAACTCTCTCCTCATCATCGTATAGGGTACTCCTAACTCCGTGGAGCCCCTCCAGACGGGCAATAAAATTGTGGCATGTAGGGGTACCCAGCCTTCATGGATCTGGCTGGTCCGCCGGGGAACTACATGCCCATAGAATAATTCTCTAACTTAATTCTTGATAAATTTTAAATAGTGGTTCGATGTAAATTTCGAAGGTTACAAGTGGAATGTTAATACCAAAATTTAGCAAGACTTCGGGATTTAGTTCTCCTAAAAATCCAACTTCCTTATCTTTAATTAATAGTTTTGCAGCTCTCCCCTTGATTAAAAATGGAACTTCTGTTTTCTCGTATCTGCTTATCTCCGACATTCCTAGATCTGATAGCATAGCGTCTGCCACAGCTTTAATATCCCCATAATTTACTTTGTAATCACCAATTACGGCACAGAGTTTAAGTCTCTCTTTCAAATCACTTTCAATAACCCATCCAACTTCAAATAATTTTATCGGATATTCTTCATTCAAATTCCTGTATACGTTTTCAAGTAGTCCGGGTAGTAACATATGTCTAACTGAATTTCTAGATGTTTTTGGGTTTAAGACCTCTATAACTTCTTTATTATGTATGTTGATGTAATCCAGCTGCATTTCCTTGTTTATTAACATCATATTCATAGCTTCTATAAAGCCTAGACCAATGAATATCGATAATAACTTTTTATTCGTAAAGTCTTCTAGGTCGAGATGTTTAGCTTCGGAGTAAAACATCCCCTCCATAGTAGGCTCTATATTCCAGAAACCCATTCCAATCGCTACATCTTCTATGATATCTATTGGATGGAGAATGTCTATGCGATATGGTGGAATAACAGTTAGAAGTTCGCTGTTTAAGTCTTCTACACCATATCTCATCCTTTCTAGACTCTCTATGACAACATCTTTTGTTATATTCAGTCCTAAAACTCGATTTACCATATTAATTGATACTGTCATTTTATCATATTCCAGAACAGGTGATATTATACTTTTTTCTGGGTATTCAATCTTTACTTGGTAGATTTCTCCGCCAATATCAGCTAAAGAGGTAGATAAAAGTGTTACGACCTGGTTAATTGCCTTTTCATCCCATCCAGTTACATCGATAAATAGATTTCTTGTCTCTTCTGTAACTTGTGTATGGACTGAATTGATTATTGGGGGCATAGATAAGACGGTTTCGTTTGAATCCTTTAGTATGGGATATAGTTTATAGTTTCTTGGAATTAGTCCGCCATATTCGATTCCCTTTGGATGTTTTTCTAAGATTTCCTTTATAGATAACTCCCCATCAAATCCGAGAGGTATAAACCTGAATGATTCATTCTCTGTTACATAGTAAATGGGTGGCTTTATGTTATCTAGATCGTGTATCCCAATAGAGACCTTACGCCTATCTCTCCCTAAAGTTTTATGGAGGTCTTCTTGGAAATTTATAATGTATTCTATATCCTTGTCTGATAGAGATAGATTTTTTACGACGAAACATGATATGTGAGGACGTATCTTATTTACACTTTTATCGACTTTGACTACAAATGTCTTCGATGGAGGGTTTACTTTGTATTCTATAAGGCCAGTTTCCTTACCTATAATTCCCCTAAATGTCTTAAAAATTCCATAAGGGATCCCATAATCTAATCGATTAGGTGTATATTCCAGTTTCAAATAGTCCTCACTTAACTCGTCTACCTCTAGCCCTATATACGGAATCTTTTCTATAAACTCTTTAACCCCCATTCCCATCTCGGCTGATATCGTATCGTAATAGATTTTCGTTGTCGGCATTATAACACCCTTTTCCTAAGCCAAGATAGTCGATTAAAATATATTTCTCTAATATCGTCAATTCCATATTTAATCATTATAATTCGTTCTAGACCTAAGCCCCAGGCTAGAACTGGATGTTTAATACCTAATGGTTCAGTTATCTCAGGTCTGAAAATTCCTGCTCCTCCTAATTCAATCCATTCCCCTATCTTTTCTGAATATATTGTCGGTTGGATTGAGGGTTCGGTAAATGGGAAATATGTAGGCCAAAATTTAATTTTCTCGGCACCCAATTTCTTGAAGAAATTTTCTAGTAGTCCCATAAGAAGTCTTAAATTAGCTCTACTATGCATGAGGATTCCATCGACCTGCATGAAGTCTGCTAAATGTTTATAATCTATTGTCTCATTTCTAAATACCTTACCGATTGAAAAAAGTTTAAGTGAGTCTCTATTCCGATTTAGATATAGGTTTCTAATAGTAACTGCAGTAGTGTGCGTCCTTAGAATAAGTTTCTTAGCCTCGTCTACATCCCAATTATATTCCCAGCCTTTAGAACCCGTTGTCCCTCCATGTTCATGAACCGATTTAATGATGTCTATAGTCTCGGGGAACGGGATCTCACCTTTGTCAAATGGAGCCTTTAAATAGAATGTGTCTTGCATATCTCTAGCTGGATGGTCTTGTGGTTGAAATAACATATCAAAATTTACAAATGCAGTCTCAACTATCGGGCCCGAGATTTCCTCAAATCCCATCTCGAAAAATATTTCTCTGATCTCCTGGATTAACTCTCTTAATGGATGCCTCTTTCCACTATAGAGAGAATATGATATTGCGTTAACGTCGTATTCCTTTAGTTTTCTTCTTCTCCATTCACCAGAAATTATAATGTCCCTCGTCAAGTCCCTTATCTCCTGAGTCTTTATTTTATCCAAGACATTTCTAGGGTCTTTTAGAAAAGTCACGTATTCAATCCTTCTTTTTGTGGTATGTAGAATTCCAGGTCGATTAATTAATTCTTTAAGTCCTTGATCTATATCTTCTTCTCTTTCAAATTCTACACCGCCTTTCTGTATTAATAAATCCACTATTTGTGTCTTTTTTTGGATATAGTCTAGCACCTTTTTCTTGTCTATTATTTTTAAGAATGAACGTGAATCAGATTTTTCTATTTTTGCGAGTTTATTCTTCAAAATAATTGCTAATGCTGCATTAAAGTCATCCGTCTCCAATCGTGTCTCATTACGAGCTTCCTCTAAATCCATCTCATCTCTTTCTATAAGTCTTTTTAAAAGGATGATTTCTGGAAGTGATTTGTATTTAAGAAGTCTTTCTCCCGGTTTTATAATGTGAATAAACTTATATGAAATATTCACATCCCCCTCTCTTCTCCATTCTTCCAGAAATCCTCTCAACCTATCGATATTTATCGACAAGACTTCTGCTAATTCCTTTAGCTCAATCCTTTCATTCTTCTTTAGTTTTCTTTTCTTGCTCTGCTTCATTAAAAATATTCTTTATTGAACTATGATGATAAATTTAATGGTGTTTGTAATCACATTATATTTAATTGCGTTGCATAAAATGGTGATGATATATGTTAAGTGAAAGAGAAAGGAAGCTAATTAAAGAATTTGGTTTAGAGACACTAGAAAATATCTCCTTTCCTGTTCCACATAAATTTGTGTCTAGGGGGATATTCATCGCTGTACGTGGTATAGATGAATTTAAAAGAATGTTGAGAGGGGAGCCCTTCTATATATTAACAGGAATTATGCCTTCCTATAAGCTAATTCATTTAGGGACTTATGCAATCGTGGAATCAGTTAAATATTTCCAGCGATTTAGTAGAATAACTATAATTGCAATCGCAGATATTGAATCTCTATCTACTAGAAACATACCTTTAGATAAAGCTAGAGAGTATGCGTTAAACTACCATATTCCTACATATTTAGCATTAGGTATGGATCCTGAGAAAACCTTATTCTACTTCCAGTCGGAGAATCCAGACATACTTAAAATAGCTGGTGATGTGTCGCGAAAAACTACATTTAGTGAATTAAAAGCGATTTATGGGGATATTACACCAGGAAGAGTAGTTTCCTCATTAATTCAAATAGGAGATATATTATTTCCCCAATTTTCATTAGATATGATGGGTTTGGTTCCTATTGGTCTTGATCAAGATCCTCATATGAGGTTATGTAGGGACTATATCAGAAGAACCGACTTTTATAATTTTAAGCAGGTGGCTTCAATCTACGTAAGGTTGATTCCTGGATTGGATGGATCAGAGAAGATGAGTAAAAGCGATCCTCAAAATTCGATATTCCTACCAGAAGATGATTATAAGGCTTTGAGAAGGAAGATATGGAGAGCTTTTTCTGGTGGTCGACCCACAATTGAGGAGCATAGAAAATATGGTGCAGATGTTGAAATAGACGTTCCCTATAGACTTCTTACCTATATACTTGATGATGAAGATAAATGGTTAGAATTAGGGGAGAAATATAAAAAAGGAGAGATCCTGAGTGGAGAGATGAAAAACATTACTTATCAGATATTGACTGAATTTATGAATAAATTTAAGTCCCATTTAGATTACTATAGGGATTTAGTTTTAAATGGAAAGATAAACCTCATCAAGTCAGCGGAGGATTTAAAATCGTTTGTGTAATTAACTCTTTCTTCTTCCCCACTCATCAATATCCCGTGACTTTATTAATGACGAGCTTATCTTTAGTCCAGTTTCTGTTTCAAGTAAATTTATAACATATATCCCAAGAGGATGTAATCCGTCTTCTCTTCTTTTTCTGTTGATGTTCAAAGCTACAGGAAAAGTTTCTGTGCTAACTATTAAGATATGAACATCATCTCTTATTGTTGAAGGGCCATATGAATCATCGATTCTAATGATCTCAAAGGATACATCGTCTCCAAGACTCTCTATTAATTCAATCACCTGCCTCTTTCTATTGTTATAATGTTTTACCGATCTTTTTCTCATCCTGAAAGCCATTTCATCTGAAGTTAAGCCGATTACTACGTGTGTTCCTAATTTAAAGGCTATGCTTATAAGTTTGATATGTCCTGCATGTAGATTCTCGAAGGTACCCCCTAAAATTACGCCTATTTTCCTGTTCACTTCCAAACAATATATTGGCTTTACTATATGTATAATTATCTTTTAATTTCCAAGTATATGAATAAATGATTTAATATGTTGAAAGATGAGATAATTGAGAAGTATTTGATGGCGGGCAGAATCGCTAAACAGACTTTGAACTTTATCTATAATGAGATTTCCTCAAAGCTTTACATAGACGTACTAGAAATTGCAGAAAAAGCGGAAAATTATATAATTAGAAATGGCGGGAAGCCTGCTTTCCCATGTAATGTTGGTTTTAATGCAATAGCTGCCCACTATACTCCTATAACAAAGGAGGTAATTGAATTTAGGGAGGGTCTTCTAAAAATAGATGTAGGAGTGCATATTGATGGATACATAGCAGATACAGCAATAACTATTGCAAGAGGACGGGAATATCACGAAATTTCAAGAATAAATAAAACAATCCTGGATGATGTAATTTCCATGATTTCGCCCGGGAAAAAACTAGGTGAATTAGGTAGTTTTATTGAAGCGAGAGTATCCAAATTGGGATATAAAGTGATTAGGAATTTATCTGGTCATCTTATAGATAGGTACAATCTGCATGCTGGAAAGAACTTCCCAAACGTTAGAGAATTCTTCTCACAAACCATTAAAGAAGGTGAAATCTATGCTATAGAACCCTTTATAACGTTTTCCTATGGGTCTGGGGAGGTTTATGGAGGACGTATAGTGACTATCTATTCTTTATCTAAAATTAAAAAGTTAAAAGATAAACGACTCGATAAATTCAAAAAAGAAATACTTAACAGGTTTGGCCCGCTACCGTTTACACCTAGATGGCTTAATAACAAAGAAGATGTTGTAGATTCAATTAATCAACTTTATAAAAGAGGTGTTTTAAGGGGTTATCCGGTTCTTATTGAATCTAAAGGTGCACCTGTATCACAATTTGAACATACGGTTATAGTTACTGAAGAGGGCGCTCTAGTTACTACTGCCTAGCCCCCTCCTGTTTAGATATGCTATATATAATGTCTATATACATATCGCCACCACACTTCTCACACTTATCCCCAGGTTTTTTAGAAATATAGTCTCCCTCTTTAAAGTCCCTAATTTCTTTAAATCCACACTCCTCACATAGTAATTGAACCTTAATCTCTGGATTCACAAGTGTCATTCTCCTCCCTTGTTTTTTAATGTCTGTCAGAAGGATTAAAAAGAATATTATAGCAACAGCAAATAGTATCAAAAGTTCAAAGTTATCAAATTGAAGAACTAATTTTGTTATCATCATGGGACACCTATAGTATTACCTATTCCAGCCAGAATTATACAACCATCTACCAGCTCTTCTCTTGAGATTCTGTCTATTCTAGATATTGCATCAGATACGGAATCGGCTATCTCCTTTTTCATGGTTGTAATTGCCTCCATTAAACTCTGTTTTATTATTATTGCATAAAGAGGTAATTTGTTCTTAGTAGCTATTTCCTCAATCTTGAATTTTTCAACACCGATCCCCCCAATTGCAGCACCTACTCCCTCAGCTACTTCTCCCGTTTTTTCACCCTCTAATTTTAAGGCTGCATCTATCATTATGATACCAGCTATTTTCTCATTTCTTTTCTTTAGGGAATTTATTACCTTCTTAATCGCTTCACCAGGTTTTCCAACGTTACCACCTGGTCCTGAGGCTTTTATTATGTAGAAAATTCTTCCATTACGTTCAACTTTATAGAGGTCAGTGTCCTTCACATAATCTTTTTTATGTTCGAGGATTTTAGTCTCTTGGTGATTCATAAACTTATGGACTATTAATGGTCCGATTGTGTCGCCAATAGGTGTTCCAAGTTTAAATGCGTTGAGAGCTTGTAGATAGGATTTCGCTTCATTAAATATGAGTGGAGCTATCATTTGAAGCTGAGCCATGACAAAAAAATTCTTTGTTTTTTTAGCCAAGAGATAATAATGTTGTATTATTTTGTATATTATGTTTAAAGCCATGGTCGCCTCAACCATGTTACTGAGGTTTCTAATTTTTGACTCTTCAATATCTTGACTTATTAATCTCCTTACGTCATCCAAGAATCTTGTTTCCCTTGTATTTACAATATGTTCTATTTTCTTTACTATTCCGGCCGGGTCGACTGCCTCCGGCATAATCATGAATGAGTTTAACAGTCTTTCAAATTTGCTATTTATATCTTTCTCAGAGGAGTATTTTTTAAGCTCATCCATTGTCATTTTTACCGCGGCATTTCTAAGATGAAGTAGTTGTCTTAATATCCCCCCTACCTCCATTAATGATAAATGAAACTGTATTCTTTGGCCAAAAAATATTAAAACTACAAATAGCAGAATGTAAAGTGTTTGTATTATGATGTTAAACTCATCGGCTAATTGAAGTGTATTACTGACCATTTTACCTTCTCCTCTTAGTATTATTCAATACAGATGTGTTTAATAAAAATTGGTTTTTAAGTGTAGGAAAAGTAATGACTTACTGGAACGTAATCTTTATAATTGTTTATCAATAACAACTACAATATAGAAACTAGGTGATAGGGAATGTCTCAGAGGAGGAGAAGAGAGGCTCCAATGCCAGCGAGTACCGCTGGTCTGTTGAGATTCTTTGAAGATTCACTTTCAGGAATAAGTATAAATCCAGTATACCTTGTTGTATCTACAATAATATTCATCGCAGTCTCCCTTGCAATTAGATTCCTATTTCCGGTAGCGTAATAGATGAGTGAGGTAACACATAAATATATACATCTTTATGAAAAACTTTTTACCTTTGGATCTCTTAAAAAGGTTATCACGACATATTTACTTCTTTATTCCATTTATTTGTTACTAACACTTGCGAAGATTTATAACAATCAATTATTGGTAGTATTTGCCATCGCTTCATTTCTTCCACTATACTCCACCCTTTTGGATTACATGTTAATTAAATACGTCATTAGAGGGCGCGACTTACAAATCTTCTCATTAAGAAGACTTTTGGGAAAACACTATCTATTTTTTCTTATAGGTATATTCTATTTGATTTTGTCGTTACTATCGGAAATGTTTTTATCAGTTCCTAATCCAGTATATGATACATTCGTACTTACCTCGATTATGGTATTTGGAGATCTATTGGTGTTTATTCCAATATTGTATAACGGATTTACAAAGTCATTTCTATTAGTAACCATTAAAGCTATTCCTATAATATTGGTTACGATCAGCTTCTCAAAGGTTCTACCATCCACATACAGTTTTATACCTTTAATTATCGCAGTATTATCAGTATCTCTTTTCTACATTTATGTCAATAGCTTATCAAGAAGAAGTAAAAGTGTAAAGGGACCTCTATTGGAATATTTAAAGGGATACTTAGACAGTTGGATGCTTGATGAACCTAGTTATTTAGATAGGCTTTTAGAGGAAGGGTCTATAGATATTAAAACCAAGGTTGATGCCATCGTCTTCCCAGACGTCTATCCCTCTCCATTAATTCTTTTAATACCCTATTTCCATTTTGGTCCATTTAAAAATATAGGAAGTAGCAGCTTTCCAGCGGTTGCGTCTTCTTATATGTATTCAGAGAAAAAACTAAATGCCACTATCTTCCACACTCCTTCAACACATGAACTGGATATTTCTTCTAATAACGAAGTTATTAAATTGTTAGAAAGAATCGGCGATTTTAAAGAGCCTGATATATGCAACAAAATAAGTAATATTGTTAAGGTATCCTATGGAGATGCTACAGCATATGGCTTTAAATTCTGTAGAAACGTGGTGATCTTTCTTGAATACAAGGAGATGGAGGATATCCCTCATCAGATAATTCAGGAAATTGAAAATTATGCGAAAGAGAAAGGATTCGAAAATATTTCCATAATTGATTGCCATAATTCACTGGTTAATAAGTCTCTCGTACTCACTCCCGAAGCCATTAACGAAATAGTAATGGCCGCTAAGAATTTAATTGACCTGTTGAAGAGAGAAAGTCTCTCGATATATAAAATAGCGAATGAGAAAATAATTCCCCCCTCAATAACAGCCCTAGATGGATTAGGAAGTAATGGTATCTCCATAACTTATTTCGAAACAATGACTGCTGTGAATTGCATCATCACTATAGATTCTAACAATCTATCCCCCAACCTTAAAAAGGGGATAGAAGAACTGCTAAAGAGGAAAAATATTGATAGAGCTGTAATTTGTACTACCGATACACATGAAGTCACGGCTTTAGATTTGGTAGAGGGAGGTTATAGAGTGTTAGGAGAGAATGAGAGTGTATCTCAGGAGATCATTAGAAATATTGAGATGAGTCTAAATAAGGTACGGAATAATCTTAGATCAAGTGATATACATTTCTACCGTTTCATGGTTACTACCAAAGTATTGGGTTATGATCTTATAGACAAACTTGGAGAACTATCATTATCAGCTTTCAAAATGTTTAAAGCTTTCATATCATTTGGAATACCAACCTTTTTATTTGTTCTAATTACTGTACCGTTTCTAATGTTTTAGTGGGGTCTATACCTTATTATTACGGGTTCATGATAGATTTTTATTAGATATCTCTCTTAAGGTGTAAAATTATGAATGACGTCCCCACAGTTTATGTAGGAAAGAAAGGAATGTCCTTCTATTTAAACGTCTGTCTAAAACTGTTGGAGAAAGGATCTAGCAAGATTATACTAGAAGCACTAGGATCTAACATATGCAAAGCTGTAGATGTTTACAACTATTTGAAGTATCTGTTTGGCCAAGATTCTCTGGACATCGAAAGAGTAGAGATTGATATGGTTGAAGGGGAAACCATCAGAGGACTTCCTAAAAAAGTATCTAGATTAAGAATACACATCATAGATCGTTCTAAGCTCTCTACATAGATTGTTAGAAAACCAACTTTATCACATAATTATTTTAATTTGTCTACATGTTGTTATGGTTAATGGGAATATGAAGGATGATATGAGTGAGGAGGAATTACTTGAGTATATTCTTGAAAATGTTCCATCCTTAAATAGATCGGATATAGAAAGAATGGTTAATGAATATATTGAGAGTTTAGGTATATCAAGGAAAACTGCGTTATATTTAATTTTTCTAGAATATAGAGTAGCTCCTGAGACTAAGGGTGACCATCACCTATCTTTAGAAGAACTTATTAACGGTTTATCGAACGTACATCTAATAGTTAGGTTGGTATGGCTATCTCCAACTATGAAATATAAGAATGGGGTTTTAACTAGAGGGGGTGTAATGGACCATACAATGATACTTCCAATCGTTTTTTGGAATAGAACTGTTGAAGACCTGAAGAGTTTAGGTATTGAGAAAGGTATCCCCATAGAAATAAAAGGATGCTATACACGTTCAAATATCCGGGGAGACCTTGAAATACATGTTCCCGAAAGAGCAGGTATTGAACCTCGGTTTGATATGGATAATAAAATTCCTAAGGAGGATATATTCTTTAAATCCATAGACCAGTTAAAATCTGATGAACCAGTTTTCACATATGGAATTCTACTTAATAAACCCTCTTCCAGACAGATAATAGTTGATGAGGCACAACGAGAATTACATTCTTTCTATATTGGTTACAAAGACAAGGCTGTAAGATGTACTTCTTGGTCGGAATTTCCTATAGAATTTTATAATTTATCCCCCGGCATGCCTATAAGGATTTACAACGGACGTGGGCGCATAAACAGATTTGGAGAGTTCGAGATCCGTCTGACTAGAGCTTCTCATATTGAACCTGCATATGACCTTAACATAACTCTGGAACCAAGAGAGATAATGCTAAATCGAGTTTCCAATGGATTTAATCTTGCAAAGATATACGTTAAGCTAGTTTCCTATGGAGTAATTCGTAAAAGAGATGGTAGACGTATTCTAAATATTTTAATATACGATGGTGAACAGGAAGCTACTCTCTCTGCTATTGATAATCAGGTAGATGTACTCAAAGAATATTTAGAGGGTGAGGAGGTATATATAGAGATGTTCAGAGCCTCAGTTAAAGCATCATTTTCAACCAATGCAATCAATATATTCACAACTGAGATAACAAAGATAAGACGAAGCGACCATCAAAGATTATTCTTCAGCATACCAACAGTGAATGTAAAGGATATTGCTATGCATAATCGATACATAAATATAATAGGTAAGATAGTTTCTATAAAAACATCTACAGAGAACATGGACTTGAATGAGTTGATCATGGAGGATCAGGAAGGAGAACCTTTCACAGTACAATATAGAGGCGATATAAAGGACTATACATATGATGATATAGGATTAGGTGATAAGGTAAAGATAAATACTGCACTAGTAGATCTCCAATCCCTCCTTACTAGAACACCCTACTCCCCATTAAAAATGAGATTGAGAGCTTTCAGTAAAATCGAAAAAATCTAACCTTTCTTCTTTTTCCTAATAGTAATATACTCTCCATATATTATCATAACAATTGCTATCGCAGCGAGGGCCGAGGTCAATGTAACCAGTAAATCATAAAACATATTAACTTCCATAACTACATCCCTCCATTTTTATTTTAAGGTGGGTAGCCAGCACCGCCCTTTCGCGGGCCCTCTCGGAGCCCACTACTCGGAACGGCCCATCCCAGCTTAGCTTCCGAGTTCGGAATGGGTTCGGGCGTACCCTGGGATGGTGTGGCCGGCTACCCACCTTTCATTATTGATATTTATGAACGTATTTATAAAAGCTTCTTTATTTTAAGTGAAATCAAAAGTTTTAATTGACAGTGTTTTTTGTTGGTGGGCTATGAATGTCTTTAGATCATACATCAAAACAGAGAATTCTTACTCAGATTTTAGGTGATAAAAGTCTAGCGGATTATCTCATTAGGAACAAGTGTGTTGATGATTATGTAATAACAAGATTAGTAGAGATATTTGGTGTTCAAGGAATTGTGTCTCTAAGGAATTTTGGCAAAGGATATTCAAGGAGATACAAAATTATACTAGAGGGTGAATCTCTATCTACTGTATACTTTTATACCTTCCAAGGGAAGCATGGAGAATATATAATCTTTCCTTTTTCCGGGTATTGTGGGTGCTTTAGCAAGTTTCCCTTAAATATTACTAGAAGGTATCCATGCTACCATCTTATAAGTTTCTCTCTTGATTTGGCTGTTGATTCCCTGGTCGACTATAGTTATGAAATTGATAATCTTGAGACTCTAATTATTAATCTGTTTTATGACTCTCTAGCCAAAGAAAAATAGATATGATTTTGTAGGAGCAATTATCCTTTTACGACTGCGATAGGCCTCATCCTAACCGCTCTATATGCTAATCCTGCTACTTCAGCTACAAGAGCAACTTCATTACTGTCTTTATAAGCGTATTGAACTTCTTCAGTCACAGTAGCCATAGAATCTGCTCGGACAATTATGCCATGTTTATTCAATTCTCTTATTATTTGTTCTCCTCTATACATCCTCTTCGCAGCAGATCTACTTAAAACTCTTCCAGATCCGTGTGGTGCTGATGCGAAGCTTCTTTCGAGACTCTTCGGATGCCCAATTAAAATGTACGATGGTG
The DNA here is from genome assembly GCA_015523605.1 of Candidatus Geothermarchaeota archaeon. Classification (GTDB taxonomy): domain Archaea; phylum Thermoproteota; class Nitrososphaeria; order Geothermarchaeales; family JDFR-13; genus SZUA-1514. The sequence continues at coordinate 125,281 of WAKC01000025.1, read as the reverse complement.
TACCCATACTTCCAGGTATTAAAACAGGCTGGCCAATGGATTTATATACTTTTGGTAGTAGAGGATGCCCTTTAGGTAAGCTCCTCGTAGCACCCTTTCTATGGACATATAACAATTTTCTTTTTCCATCAACGATATGCTCCTCGGGTTTTACGATATTATGTGCTACGTCATAAACTATCTCCATATCTAATTTGTCAGCATCGGTTTTGAATACCTTCTCAAAACTCTGTCTAACCCAATGGCTAATAGCCTGTCTATTTGCAAATGCGAAGTTGACAGCAGATTTGAATGCCTTAAGATATTGCTGTGCCTCTGGACTCTTGATTGGTGCATAAGCTAATTCCCTATCTGGAAGTTTAATATTATATTTTCTTATTGCCCTATCCATCACCTTCAGATAATCGCTACATACCTGATGGCCATATCCTCTACTTCCACAATGAACCATAACAACTACCTGTCCTTCATGAGTAATGCCCATTGCCTTAGCCATTTCTTCGTTAAATATTTTATCTACTACCTGCACCTCTAGGAAGTGGTTCCCGCTTCCTAAAGTTCCTATCTGATTTAGTCCTCTCCTCTTCGCCGTGTCACTAACGTAATTTGGATCTGCACCGTCTATAGCTCCATACTCCTCAATCCTTTCTATATCATCCTCCCAACCTAATCCGAACTTTCTAATTATGTATCTCGCACCTTCAATAGCTATTCTATCTAACTCACTCCTAGTCACGTTGAAATCTCTTCTTCTACTCCCTAAACCTGCAGGTACGTTTTTGAATAACACGTCTGCTAATTCTTTTATCTTTGGTTTTATATCCTCATAGTCAAGATTTGTTCTTATAACTCTGACTCCACAGTTAATATCGTATCCCACACCTCCAGGGCTTATTACCCCCTCCTCACCATCCACAGCTGCAACCCCTCCTATTGGGAATCCATATCCTTGATGGCCATCTGGAAGTATAATGCTAAATTTTTGTATTCCAGGGAGTGTCGCTACATTAACTCCCTGCATCACGGTTCTATCTTGAGTCATCTTATCAAGCTGTTGTTTCGTTGCATAAATTCTAACAGGAACTCTCATATCATGTCTATAACTTTTTGGAATCTCCCATACATATCTATCTATTTCTTTAAATGGAAAACTGGGCATCTGTCGGTCCCCTCCAATCGATTTCGCTCTATATATAAATCTCTAATTCCAGATTATTTTAAGGCTGTTTATAAAAACTATCTGGATAGCTATATCGAAAATATATTGCCTTATATATCTATTGAAATTGTTACCTCGTATGTTCCTCCATACTCAACTTTAATTATCTCTGTGTACTTAGCTACTGCCTTTTTGTTCTCAAGACTCTCAATAGAATACATGATATCGATACTTAGATATTCTACAGAACCAGGGTATACCGGAACAACCGATAGCAGAGTTTTTTGATTTGTTTTTACAAAACCTTCTTGAAATAAAGACCTATCAGTAACATCTATTTCAATCCCATTGTTACTTACAAGTATCTTATTGATTTTAATAGTTACAACATCTTCTTGAGACCTAATCAGTAGGTAGATTATCAGAATAGGTGCTTCATATATATTCTCTTCTTCCGATATTGATTGTCTATATAACATATCTTGGTAAGGTTGTGCATCCTTAACTTCTTCTTTAAGATAGTTGCCATTATCTATTGTTAAATTGTTTACCTGGTAAATATAGATAGAGAATAATATTATTACTACTGCTAATAGTGCCCCAGATACTGGAATTAATATTGACTTTATCTCTGACACCAATAACAAGAATAGTGTAGTTAATTTTTATTCTAATAATTTGAACACTCTGAACACTATAAGACCTTTATCTTTTTATATGAGATAATTGTCTGATAAAATGAAGTTATCACCCCAGCTATTGAAGACATCAACGTTATATACCAATATAATTCATCATACCGGGGTAAAACAAGCGAGAATATCAGGATAACTAGGTAAAACATTGTATAAAACAAAAACTTTGGAATTATAAGTCCAGATGTAATTATGAACTCTCTTAAGTAATCTATTTTAACGTTTCGATTAAGATAATAGTCTCCATATTTTTTCTCTAGCAATCCTAGAGAAACGAGTTTATCGAGATGATAATAGGCATGACTAGGTGTCTTCATCCCCAGTTCTCTCATAAGCTCTCTAACTCCGATCCTATCCTTACCACGTTTTAATATATGTAAGTAGACCTTCAAAGTAGTTCCATGTAGCTCCTCGGTCATTCTAAATATACTTTTACCAGTTCTTCTGATTAAAAGAAGGTATTAGATAATTGTTCAAAGCATTAGAGTAATGTATTTAGAAGCTGTTATAAACCTTTGGGTGAAGTCTTCATGAATGTTAAACGGTATCCTCCAGCGGTATATCTAGTTATAATGGCGATGACTTTTCTTTTAATTATATCACTTGTTAATAATTTCTCCCTTGACACCTCAAATAAAGAGGAAGATTCTCTGCCCAGGTTCAGGTCTTACTATGAACTGGTGAATTTTGTTAACTCGAGGCATGACAATTATCTTCCCGAATATCTCTTAGGACTTAGAACTGCTATCCCCGAAGCTGCATCAGATCAAATGAACTCATATGGATATAGCCAAACTAATGTCCAGGTAAAAGGGATTGACGAATCTGACATCATTAAAACGGACGGGGAGTATATCTACTTTGTAAATAGAAGTTTAATATCAATAATAAAGGCATATCCCCCTGAGTCTCTAGAAATAACTAGCGAAATAAACTTAAATGGGTATTATATTGAAGGCTTGTATGTTTCAAAAGTATATAATCTTCTCATTGTAATTGGCAATAGATACGGGTATATAGGTATTCCTATCGTGAGAGGCGATTCTCAATCATCTCCAGCATCAAAATTGATGGCTCCCGAAACGCTTGGTGCACCCTTATCCTCAATATTAATTTATGATGTAAGCGATCCATCGGATCCTAAAAAACTGTTAAATATATCGTTATTTGGCTCTATATATCAGAGTAGACTTTATAAATCTGTTCTCTATATCAACAACGTCCAATCAGTTCATAACTACGACTATAAAAGTAATTCAATAGAGGTTCGTCTCCCTGAAATATGGATAAACGGTGTTAAGGAGGAGATTTATCCGTCAAATATTAAGTATATACCTGGGCTCTATGATAATTCTCTAGCCTACAATATCATTATTGCCCTTGACTTATCTACACTCGACTTTAGCTATGAAGTATTCTTGTTGGGATATACAGGCGTTCTCTATATGTCGTATGACAATATCTATATCGCTCAAACCATATACCCTCCCATGATCTTACCGGGAGATGAGACAATAAAAACTTCAAATGATGTAACGACGAGGATCTATAAGTTTTCAGTGGATGGCCTAGATATTAAACTACAAGCCATCGGAGATGTTAAGGGTAGTATATCTTCACAGTTTCAATTAGATGAATATATGGGTCTACTTAGAGTGTCTACTCATTCTTGGATTATTACAAGGGATAGCATATTGCGATATACAAACATCTTCATATTGGATGATAAATTAAATGTTATAGGGTCTATCGAAGGACTTGCAGAGTCTGAGATGTTATATGCAACTAGATTCATGGGGAACTATGCATATTTAGTTACCTTTAGATTAGTAGATCCGCTGTTTATAATTAACTTAGAGGATCCAACCAACCCGTATGTAGAGGGGGAGCTTAAAATACCAGGTTTTAGTACATATCTTCACCCTGTTAGTGACACATTATTAGTTGGGATCGGTTATGAAACTGATAATACGACCAGAATAGTTGGACTGAAAGTGAGTTTATTTGACGTCTCCGATCCGTCGAAACCCAAAGAGGTTGACAATATAGTATTCAATATTTCTAATTGGGTATGGTCAGAAGCATTATACAACCATAAGGCTATATTGGTAATGAGTAGTAGAAATATGATAGGGTTTTCACTAATCTTCTATGATTACACGCCTTATCCAAAGAATATCGTACAATATGTCTTGATAGAGGTGACAACGGATGGGTTAAATCTTATAAGATCCCTTGACTTATCTCCCGATAGTCTAGGATATTATGAACCAGGCTTAGTAAGAGGAGTCTATATAGATACATATCTCTACATAGTTAGCAATAATGGTGTAATGGTATATAATTTAGAGGATTTCTCTCTAGTTACAATGCTTATTCCTTATGGTTAATCCCTCTTAACTATTTTTACTATGTCTCCTAAAGAGGTTCCTGGGAGGGCTCTTTTAAATTCGGCTAGGACTTTGTTTCCATTTCCATGTCGTTTTTTAACTATTCCTTCATAGGCATTTCCATATTTATCTCTATAAAGTACCGACGCGCCTACCAGTTTAGGTATGTCATTAGAATTGAGGGACGGTAGATATATTATCATTTGATTATTCTTTTGAGTTCTAGGACCACGTCTATAACTTTCAATTATCCCATGAATCTCCATATAACTCCCACCTCCAAAGAATTTTCATTTCTATTGTTCTCATAAAAAATTTTTAATGTGTTATAATAGTTTCCATTTACCATTAATGTAATTTTGGGGATGAATTGTAACAGAGTAGCTAATAAGATTGATCATACATACTTGAAATTAGATATTACAAGGGATGTGGTTTTAAAACTAGTTGATGAAACTATTAAGTATGGTTTTAGGTGTCTGGTGATTCCGCAATATGCAATAAGATGGCTGGATATGGAGGTAAGAAATAAAGTCAGGTTATGTACTGTTGTGGCTTTTCCTCATGGTATGGTAGATCTATCTCTTAAAATAAACGAAGCTAAACATGCGCTCGAAATGGGGTTTGATGAAATAGATATCGTATCAAATGTATCTCTTGTTAAGTCGGGAGAAATTAAGGATTATGAAGATGAAATTGTTCAGATTGTAGATGTGATTAAATCTAATTATCCAGATAAGATTTTGAAAATAATAGGTGAGATTACTGTACTTAATACTGAAGAGTTGGAACTAATGATAAACGTTATAAATTCAGTAAAACCTGATTACTTCAAAACATCAACTGGATATGGTCCTCGAGGAACTAACGTAGATGACGTTATCCAGGTTAGGGAATTATTGGATAACAGCATAAAACTCAAGGCGTCAGGCGGTATTAGAAGCTATGCCCAGGCGTTAGAGATTTTTTCAGCTGGTGCCGATATAATTGGAACTAGTTCAGCAGTAAAAATCGTAAAGGAGTGTCTCTCAATGGGTGGTTAAAATGCCGGAGTTTGATATAGCTATTCCTTCATCTTTTACTGAGAATCTTTCTTCAACATTACAAAGGAGTTTTGCTGTAAGTAATCTTGCTAGAGCAGCGGCATGTTTTGGAGTTAGAAGAATTTATATTTACCCTGACCCTTTATCCACTGACAGAACAGTCTATAAAGATGTTGTAAAGCTCTTAAAATATCTAATAACTCCACCATATCTTAAGAAAGTTCTATTTGAATTTGAGGATTCGTTAGCATATGTGGGTGCATTACCTCCTGTTAAACTACCTTTATTCCAGGAAAAAGTTAGAATAAAAGACATTGAATATCCTATGTATAGAATAGGATATACATTTGCTAAAAAACGTGGTGACCTGTATCTGATTGATGTGGGTCTAGATAAACCTGTTGCAGTAAAAGGAAAACGTCCACCTCCAATAGCTATGGTTAAGATAGTGAAAAACGCTCAGAAGTATCTTATAGGTGAACTTGTGGATGATGAAGAAGTGAGAGAAAAAGGTCTGTATAAAGGTTATTCGGTATTGAGATCAAGAGAAAGCATAGTAAGCTTGGTTAAGAAGTATAAAGGTGTCAAGATTGGATTGAGTAAATATGGTGACTATATAGGAGACCTGAACATCTCAAAGATTAGGGGAGAAATTATTGGAAAGGGAAGATCTCTCTTGGTATTAGGTTCCCACTCTTATGGTCTAAAGGAGATATTAAGTTATTACAATGTCGAACCAAGGAATTTATTTGATTATTATATTAACTTGGTCTATAATCAAAAAGTTGAGACGATTCGAATTGAGGAAGCGGTTTGGATAGCTCTTTCAATCATGGATTTTATAGTTAATTCTCAATTATGATTTAAATATTTAGATTGAATTATAGTGATTAGCACATTGGTAGGTATCGAATTGAGAATATGAATAATTTATATGGAGTTTAGGGATTGATGTATTAATGATGTTAAGGAGGAGGTTAATATGGGAGCTAGAAAGAAACATGCGCCTAAAAGAGGGTCTCTAGCATTCACTCCAAGAAAGAGAGCTAAGTCTCTCAACCCAGATATAAAAACATGGCCAACATTAGATGTATCTGAACCTAAGCTCTTAGGCTTCGCTGGATACAAAGCTGGCATGACACATGTCTATTATCTAGATGAATATAAATATTCTCCTTATAAGGGTCAGGAAATCTTTTCAGCTGTTACAATCGTTGAGACTCCTCCTCTTTATATGCTAGGAATTGTGGGGTATAAAGTTGATATAGAGAAGAATAGGCTCGTGTCATATAAGACTGTTGTCACGCCTGATTATCCAGATTTTGTGCGGAGAAGGATAAAAACGCTTCAGGTTAACAATTTTGAGAAGTCTCTAAAAGATTTTGAGGATTCTCTCGATGAGATTAGAATTATAAGGATGTTGGTTTCAACACAACCTGTAAAAGCTGGTATTCATAAAAAGAAACCTGAGATTTTTGAGATACAGATAGGTGGAAATGTCTCCATAAATGAAAAGTTTGATTATGCTAAGAATATCCTAGGTAAAGAAGTTGACGTAACAGATGTTTTTTCACCTGGCGATATAATTGACGTCATTGCTGTAACAAAGGGTAAGGGGTTCCAAGGTCCGGTTAAGAGATGGGGAATAAAACTCCTCTCTCACAAGTCTAGAAAGGCCAGGAGGAAGCCCGGCGCATTAGGTCCTTGGAAGCCGTCTGCAACTAGGTATACAGTTCCTTTAGCTGGACAGACAGGATTCCATAGAAGGACTATATACCATTTAAAGATACTGGATATCAAGGATCCAAGTGAATTTGACCATCCTATATCGTTTCATAAATATGGGCAGTTAAAATCTAAATTTTTGGTTATAAAGGGTTCAGTGCCAGGACCTGCAAAGAGACTAATTAAAATGAGATTCACAGTTAGACCAGTAAGGGAAGAAATGAAGGTTCCAGTTAAATTAACATATGTAAAGATCTAGGGGGTGTGAAGGATGAAAGTCCCAGTATTTAACTTAGTAGGTGAGGAAATAAAAAAAGTAGAGTTACCCAGAGTGTTTGAGGTACCTGTTAGGAAGGATTTGATTGAAAGACTTTTCTTTTATCAGTTTACACACAAATTACAGCCTAAGGGTCGTTATCCCTATGCTGGAAGGGAGATGAGTGCTGAATATTTCGGTGTAGGTCTGGGTATTGCTAGAGTTCCAAGATATAAGAACCCACCACTCAGAGGTATGGGTGCGATGGTGGCTATGGCCAGAGGAGGGCGTAGACCACATGCACCTACAGCTGAAAAGAATATATATAAGAGAATTAACAAGAAAGAGTTGAAATTGGCTGTTGCTTCGGCTATTTCGTCCACTGCAAAGAAAGATTTAGTCGCCAATAGAGGGCATGTGATCGACAACGTACCTTTTATACCAGTGATAGTTGAAAAGGAATTTTCAACTATTTCAAAAACATCCGAAATAAGAGAAGTTTTTAGGAATCTAGGTTTGTGGGATGATGTTGAGAGAGTTAGAAACCGTGTGAAGATCGTTGGAGGAAAAGCTTCATGGAGAGGGAGAAGAAGGAAGGTGGGTGTTGGGCCTCTTATAGTTTATAATGAGGATAATGGCATCTCGAAGGCTGTTAGGAATCTTCCAGGAGTTGAGGCTGTCCATGTTGGTGAACTTACTCTCTCACATTTAGCTCCTGGAGGGCATCCGGGCCGTCTAACTGTATGGATAGAGGATACTCTCCCCCTATTGGATGAGAGGTTTAGGGAAGTTATATTGAGACATGTTCCTGGAGGTGTTAAGGTATGAGTCAGAGAGATCCATTCTACCTTATTGTTAAATATCCCGTTATAACTGAGAAAAGTGTCTTGCTACTTGAGAGAGAGGGAAAACTTTCTCTAATAGTTGATAAGGAAGCTACAAAAAGCGATATAAAAAGGGTGATCGAAGAAAAGTTTGATGTTAAGGTTAAGAAGGTAAATACGTTGATTACCCCCAAAGGTGAAAAGAAGGCTATCGTAACTTTTGTCGATAAGGATGATGCTATAAAAGTAGCGACTGCTCTTGGTATCTTATAGTTGGGTGATTGAGATGGGTAAAAGAATATTGGCTCAAAGACTTGGGCGGAGCCCCGTATATAGAGCATCCACACATAAATCTGTAGCCCCAGCTCGTATACCAATGTTTGAGGAGCCTACAACAGCGACCGTGGTTGATTTACTTCATAATCCAGGTCGTGGAACTCCATTAGCAAAATTAAAGACACCTAATAACGTTGAGTTTTATATTAACGCCGTAGAGGGCATGTACGTAGGTCAGGAAATCTCAATATATAAATCGACAGAATTGAAGCCGGGAGATATTCTAAAATTAAAGGATATCCCTCCTGGAACTTTGGTCTCTAGCGTAGAGAGAATCCCTGGAGATGGGGGTAAGCTGGGTAGGGCCTCTGGATCATATGTGCAGGTTCTAGGTAAATCTGGAAATGGTATTGAGGTGATGTTGCCTTCAGGAAAAAGCATTGTTTTAAATCCGGAATGTAGAGCGGTAATTGGTGTGGTTGCTGGCGGTGGTAGAACTGATAAGCCGTTTTTGAAAGCAGGGGCTAAGTATAAATGGTTAAAGGCTAAAGGTGGAAAACGTTGGCCGAGAGTGAGAGGTGTAGCAATGAACCCTGTAGACCATCCGTTTGGAGGAGGGGCACATCAACATGTGGGGAAGCCTAAGACTGTAGCTAGAAATGCACCTCCTGGAAGGAAGGTTGGGAGTTTTGGAGCAAGGAGAACAGGACGGAGAAAGAGGTAGAACTGCGCGGATAATTATTGTAGGAAGTGAATTGTTAAGAGGTATTGTAAGAGATGTGAATTTATATTATATTAGTAGTGAGTTAACGAGTCTTGGTTTCCATGTAGATCGTGCTTTAATATTACATGATAAATTAGAAGATATCGCTAATGAACTCCTTCAGGCTATAAAAGCTGTGGATGTCGTTATAGTTACTGGGGGTCTTGGTCCTACTCGAGATGACATAACGAGATACGCAGTTTCTCAAGCTTTTAAATTACCTCTAATTGTTTCACATAAGACTCTTGAGAAACTCAGATCGATATATAATGATGAGAAGGAAGTTGAAAAGAGAATGAAGATGTGCTACATACCAAAGAATGCTCTTATTTTGGAAAATAAAGTAGGTGTTGCTCCCGGTTTTTATCTAAAGATAGATTCTAGTCATATTTTTGTTCTTCCAGGGGTTCCTAGGGAAGTAAAAGAAATGTTTGCTAGTCAGGTCTTGCCGATACTTAGGAATCTATACAATCTAGAAAGGATTGAATACGTGAAAATTAAGTTTTTCAGCATTAGAGAGAAGAATTTAGAGGACGTGATCCTGAAATTGTTGGAAGAGCATGGAATAAAACTGTATTATAAGATCCTGATAAAGGCTGATCATCTCGAGTTAAATATAGCTATTGACAATGTATTGGCTCCCAAAATAGAAGATATTGTTCATAGCATAGTTAGAGAAGTAAAAAATAGATACCCAAAAGCCGAGTGTGTGTTAGATTTTGGTGCGGGGGGTGGGATTTGAACCCACGAAGGCCTAAGCCAGTGGAGCCTCAGTCCACCCCCGTTGGCCAGGCTAGGGGAACCCCCGCTTATATATCCTTCGTATCTCAATAATTTAGAGGATTCATTTTTAATTTTTTATTCCTTTTTATACTCTTCTTCCAACTTTTTAATCTCCCTACTTATTTCTTCATCAATTTTTCTAATATCCTCAGATTGTGCAGGAGTCGTTACCAACGTATATCCTATCCACAACACCATAATTGATACAATACCTACGATAAATGTTACAGTTATTTTTGTAATGAATAAGGACATTTCTTCATCAGCAAAGAAGACTAGATATGGATATACGACCAATAATATAGATGAGACTATTAGAAGGACAAACCCTATAGTCTTTTCTTTTCTCATGAGACCCCCCTAAAGTTCTTGAGCCCTCGAATTCTAAGATTTTTGTGAAGATATTTAAAGGTGTTAATTTTTAAACTTTCTCTATTATTAAAATATTCTTAGATTGGGCCCGTGGTCTAGTGGCTATGACGCCCGCCTGACGCGCGGGAGGTCCCCGGTTCGAATCCGGGCGGGCCCACCACACTTAAAGCCTTAGTTATTTATAGAAGAATTGTGTTAATAAAAATCCAGTGGTTATTCACTCATTGTAGTTAAATACTAATATCATCAACCTTACTTGATAGGTACATATAGACTTGATCTAGATGCTCCTAATCCAGGTTGGCCATGCTTAACTGGTTTTATCGTATGTGCAAATTCTCCAAGTCTTCTTCCTATCATCTCTGGTTTAATTTCAACTGGTACGAATTCCTTACCGTTATGTACGTATATTGTCAGCCCTACCATTTTTGGAAGAATGACCATCTCCCTAACATGGGTTCTTATTGGTTTGTTATACTTACCTTCTAAAGCTAAATCCACCTTCTTGAGAAGCTTTTTTGCTTCAGGTGTAAATTTTGATCTTAACAAATATCTTCTCGCTTTAGTATCTATTAATTTTGCAAATTCTTCGATACTCATCTTCTTCAATTCTTCAAGTGTATATCCTCTAAACCTAAATTCTCTTCTATACGTGTACATTTATCTCATCCTCATTATTATCTCATAATCTCTAATTATATAAGTATTGCGATTAGAACTGCAAGCTAAATACATTAAATTATAAACCTGTATCGTTAGAATATATACATGTCATGAGTATATCATTAGGACTATCTTTGCAAGTCGACTATAATAGGAAAGTGGGAACTCCTGAAAAGCTATATGATGTCATTATCATAGGATCTGGTCCAGCAGGTCTCTCTGCAGCTATATACTCAATCAGATTCGGCTTATCAACTCTAGTGATTTCAGGGTTTAATTGGGGAGGCCAGCTTATGACTACAACCGTAGTAGAGAATTATCCAGGTTTTCCTGAAGGCATAAATGGCCCTGATTTGATGAGAAGGATGTTGAATCAAGCGGCTAGGTTTGGCGTTGAATTCGTTGATTATAATGCAGAGAAGCTAGAGATAGAAAATAATAGATTTAGAGTCTTTGCAGGAGGAGCCTGGTATAAAGGATTAAGTGTTATAATAGCTACGGGTGCAAGGTATAGAGAACTCGGACTAGACTCAGAAAAAAGGTTGTTAGGTAGAGGAGTGTCTTACTGTGCTGTATGTGATGGCTACTTTTTCAAGGATGGCGTTGTTGCGGTGGTGGGAGGAGGAGATACAGCCTTAACGGATGCGTTATATTTATCGGAAATTGCTAAGAAGATCTATATCATCCATAGAAGGGGGGAATTTAGGGCTTCTGAGGCTTTGGTCAATGAAGTTATGAAGAGAAATAATATTGAGGTATTGTGGAACCGTGTTGTAGTGGATATCTTAGGAGATGAAAAAGTTGAATCATTAAAATTGTTGAATAAAGAAACAGGTGAGGAAGAAGTTATAGAAGTGGATGGAGTTTTCATCGCTATTGGCCATGTTCCAAATAGCGATTTAGTAAAGAACCTTGTAGAACTTACCCCTAATGGCTATATAAAAACAACTGATTTTGTGAAGACTAGTGTACCAGGTATATTTGCGGCAGGTGATGTAATGGATCCTAAATATCAACAAGCTGTAACGGCAGCTGGATTTGGTGTTATGGCGGCTATTGAAGCAAAACATTATATCGATAGTTTAAGGAGTGAGTAAATAACAAAGTCATCCAATTTTCTTGGTTAAGTAGTAATAAGCTATAAATCCAATGATTGTCCATGAAACGAATCCAACGACTCCTCTTAACATATCGCCTAATGCTATAAATTGGCCTAATGTAATGATACCCATTGAGATTCCTAAAATAGGTACATATTTTAATATACTCAAACCTTTTGTATGTCTCTCTGTATCAGGGACTAAATCAGTTACTCCAGATAAGATTTTGAGACCTGATTCTGTAAGTACGTAATAGACTCTCCTATTATATCGCTTCTCTATATAGCCTTCCTCAACAAGTCTCTTTAGTCTATAGTCGATTGCCTGCCTCGTCATTCCAAGTTTAGAAGCTATTGTATCGGGATAGGCCTTTCCATATCTATGTATAATATTCAAAATTGATATATAGACTGGATCTTTATCTATCTCTCTCATTTCGGCCTATAATCTCTATTGTTATATAGGTATTTTTAAAATCATTATTTCAGGGAAATGACGACGATTATTGTGCCTCCACAATACAAAGATAGGGTGGCCACAGTTATAGATGATGTGGACTATGAATTGTTGGAAGTTGTAGTTAGACAATTTCCTAACAACGAAGTCTTAGCCCGTATCCCAGAGATTGAGATGGCTGATGACAAAATTCTGTTGTTCTTTCCATTATTCCCCCAAGTTAATGACAACTTTATGCTGCTATTACAAACGTTGGAAGTAATACGATATTATAAAACCAATTCTAAGTTGATGTTAATCATTCCCTACCTATCTTACTCAAGGCAAGATAAGAGATTCCTAGTGGGTGAATCCCTTTCATTGAAAGTCATATTAGATGCCATATCATTATATCGTCCCACTTATCTCGTCATATATGATGTTCATAATATCCAAGCGGTTGTAGAACTTTCTGACATCCCTCTAATTCATCTATCAATCTATCAAGAGATTCTGGCTAAGGCATTGAACATATTATCCATAAACTCTAAAAATATCTTACTTTTATCACCAGATAAGGGAAGGGAATTTGTGGTTAAGAATTTGTCTAAAAGGTTTGGGTGTAGTTACGCTGTTGTATCAAAGTTTAGAGATAGAAACACAGGAGAAGTGTCATTCTCGTTTTCAAAAATGGATTTAAGTCTAAAAGATTTTGATGCGGTTTTTATCATAGACGATGAAATATCTACTGGAGGGACTATGGCAGGAGTTGCAAAATATGTTACAGAAAACGGCAATCCAAATGTATATGCTCTGGCAACTCACCTCCTCCTCGTTAATAATGCAGAGCAGCGTTTGTTCGATTCGGGTGTGAAAAATATATTTGGTAGTGATACTGTAATGAGGTCTTTTTCAATATTTTCTATTTTTGAAACGTTCCCCAAATTAATGGAGTTTTTAAAATGAAGTTAAATTTACTAGCTCATCTTTCACAAGACTATTTTCCGATCTGTATTGCCGAACTTGAGACATTACTAGGGCTTTTTTTCAAAAAGTTTATCATAACAGAACTTAAAAAACCACTTATCAAGGTTTCCATAGAAAATGTCTACATCGATAAAGTCCTTACTTCGTTAAATAGAATCTTATATAGATCAGCATGTATAAAGAGGATGTTAATTTTATTCGAATCTGAAATAGACCTTGAGTCAATTCCAAGTATTAATCTTCCAAGGTTTATATTAACTCGAGAATTATCGACGTTCGCTGGACATATTCACGACTATGATGGGGATTTGGGGAGGCATCTCTCGCGCCATATTATAGATAAAATTTACGAGCTAATGTATGAGAAATATTCTTTCAAGTTAAATTTATCTAATCCAGAAATTATAGTTGCTGTTTATAAAGTGGGTAATAAATATTATCTTGGTCTGGAATTTCATCATGACAGAAAAGGTTTTGAATATAGACGTCCACATAGAAGACCAGTTTTTACACCGTTTTCATTAGAGCCGAAACTATCTAGACTTCTCATTAATCTATCAGGAGTTCATGACGATGGTATAATTCTTGATCCTTTTTGCGGTGTAGCGGGTATACCTGTTGAAGCAGCATCTATCGGAATCTCATCACTATGTATCGAATTGAAGTATCGTTGGACCCGTGGTGCGTATGTCAATCTTAAATGGTTTCCATCAAACATATATTGGGACGTTATATGTGGAGATTCTTTGACGGATTTTATCTTATCTTCACATGAAATTTTTATTGCTACAGATCCGCCATATGGACGTATAACCCCCACCTCCTCCGACGTAAATCAAATTTATCAGGAGTTTATCGATAAGTTTGTTACCAGAGCTAAGGGCTCTGCATTCTTCTCTCCCATGAGTATAACGAATATTTTAAAGGATTATAATTTATTAGTGAAGTATGTCTTTCCAATAAGGGTTCATAAAAACTTAGTAAGGTATCTCTATGTCATACGGTGAAGAGGTAATGGAGATTGAACTATATTTTTTAGGCACATCAGCTGGTGTACCCACTCCTCATAGAAATGTAACAAGTATTGTAATGAGGAGGAAAGGGGAACTGATATTTTTTGATATGGGGGAAGGTACACAAAGACAGCTATTTAAACTCGGTTTGGGCTTAGGGAAGGTCATAAAAATATTTTTTACTCATATCCATGGAGACCACATATTGGGGTTCTTTCCTCTACTTCAAACTCTAACATTATTTAAAAGAACTAAAGAACTTTTCATATTCGGTCCCCCTAAACTTAAGTCATTGATTGATTATTTCCTAAGTTTTTTAGAAGTCAATCTCCCCTTTGAAATGAGTTTTACTGAAGTATATGATGGGGCAATCTTTGAGTTTGATGAGTATTATATAAAAGCGATTAAAAATTCACATACCTCATGGTCCTTTAGCTATAGATTTCAAGAATACGGAAGATCTGGAAAATTCAATGTGAAAAAAGCGTTAGAAGATAAGGTTCCGAGACATTTATGGAAGGATCTGGCTGGGGGTAAAGATGTGGTCATAAATGGAAAAACATTCAAATCGAAGGATTATATAATACCTGTAAGTATAAGGGGAAGGAGTATAGTAGTCTCGGGTGATACTTCTCCCTTCAAAAGGATGATTTCATTCTCAAAAGATTGTGATGTGCTTATTCATGAAGCGACGTTTTTACATGAATTAAAAGAGAGAAGTTTAGAAACCCTACATACAACGGCACTGGAGGCAGCAAAGATAGCTAAAGAAGCCAACGTTAAAATACTTATATTAACACATTTTAGTGCTAGATATGAAGACCCCAACCCGTTACTTGAAGAGGCCCGAAGGATCTTTCCATCAACCTTTTTGGCTGAGGACTTACAAAATCTGACTATCCCTTATGTAAAGCCAATTTTTTATGATAAACTCTAAAATCTCGTAAGCCACATAATAACTTCTCTTGCGTTTTCAACCTTAATGGAAACTATTATCTCTCCACCAGGAGATTCTCCAGGCTCAGCAAGAGAAAGTATCCCCTTAAATGCAGCTTGTTTATGTAGATAAAAAACGATCTCATCTTCACTAGAGTATGTAATTAGAAACTTTCTAAGTGCAGCTAATACCTGTCTATTTCTAAAATGGTTGAAGATCCTTTCGATTTTTTCTCTTCCCTTAGTCTGTATAATAAGATAATTCTCTCCACCAAACTCTTCATGATCTATGTTGCCATGAACGACATTTAGCAGTGCCTGTTCAACTTTAGACCTGTCTTCACACGGAAGTAAAATCGTTCTAACTACAATCTCAGCGTTATCCAATTTGCTATCTATCTTGTGTTTATACTTTATATTTTCTCTAATTCTTCTCTTTTTCATGTATCTCATCCAAAATTTTCTGGAAAAGTTTTCTCGATATATTGATGAATGTTTCAAGTCCGATGTTTTCATTATATATGTACAGGTCTGAATTCTCAATTACTTCTGCTAAACCAAAACCTCTTTCCCTATTCTCCCTTATTAGGAAATCTTCATATGTCTTCATATCATCGGCCCTAGCTCTGCTAACTAGGCGAAGATACCTAGTAGTTCGTTTAGCCAATATAGCGATGAGATATATTTTACCTATTTTAGACAGTATCATTACCTCCCTCATACTCCTAACTCCATCTATTATTACAATTCTTTCGTTACATTTTTCGATCTTATTTGATAAGAGCATGGCTATGGCGTCATCTCCGAACTCTTTTCTCAATTCTTCAGCCACTTTTCCGAGTGTTGTCTTATCTATCACTCCATATCTCTTTATAGCTTCTTCTCTTACGATGTCACCCATAGTAAATACTTTAATACCGAATTCTTTTCCTACAGAGGCGAAAACACTCTTTCCAGAACCTGGATATCCGGTTACACAAATTAGAATTTTATTTCTTGTATGTTCAGCCATCTCGATTTCACTTCTTTTAATCTATTTTTATGGCTCCATATTTTAAATTATTGATAGCTGATGAGGCTGTTTATAGCGGTAGATGTGGATTCTGATGAAGTCAAAAAGATGGCATCTGATATCCAAAAATATATTAAGAGCACTGGAGTTAGAGCCACATATCCAAGGCTCGACGACCTACATATAACTCTAAAATTTCTTGGAGAGGTTGATAAAAGCTTTGTGAATGAGATAATTCAGAAACTTTCTGCGAAAAAATTAAAGAAAATGAAAGTAAAAATAGTTGATGTTGATGGATTTCCAAATCTAAGCAGACCTAGAGTTATATTTCTTAGCGTGGAAGATATGGAAGGAGGATTGAGGAAGTTGCATGAATATGTTGAGTCACAATTATCAAGTATGTTTCCCAGGGAGTCCAAACCCTTTAAACCTCATATAACAATCGCAAGAATAAAGCAATTTTATAGGTTTGATGATAGATCGATCTCCCAGATAAGGTCAATAATAGATAATGTAGAGATAGATGTTACCTCCTTCAAGCTTAAAGAAAGTAGACTTACTTATTCGGGGCCTATCTATAGGGATGTATCTGTATTTGAATTGGTGTAATAAAACATGAAGTCAAAACTTAGAGAGGTAATTGAATTCATTGATAAAAACTTTTGTCCCCAAAAAGAGGAGTGGAAGACTATTATGGAAAAGTCTGAAGAGATCAAAAGATATATATTCTCACTCCTCAAAAACAGATATAACGTTAGTAAGGAAGACCTAGTAATCCTTGGCTCTGTACCTAGAATGACTTATTTAAAGAATGATTTTGATGTTGACATATTTATTCGGTTCGAAGAAGATGTTGAACTCAAATCTGTTGTAGATTTTCTAATTGATGCGATTGATCCTCGTTACAAGACCCGATTAAGATATGCAGAACATCCATATATTGAACTCTTTGCCAAAGGTATAACTTTTAATATCGTCCCTTCATATAAAACTAAATATCCTAACTGGCTAAGCCCTATGGATAGATCCTATTATCATCACAACTATTTGGTCGGGAATGGAATTCAAGAACTCTATAGAGAAGTGGTTAGATTGAAGGTATTTCTGAAGGCTTCTGGAGTATATGGCGCCGAAATTTTTGTAGGAGGATTTTCAGGATATCTAACAGAACTCCTGGTATTGAAATATCATAGTTTTGAGGAAGCCATTCTAAATATAAGTGATTGGAAGCCACCCACCATCGTTGATTTGGAGGGATATTATCCAACGAGGCAGGCGGTACTAGAAGCATTTGGAAGGGATATCCCATTAATCGTTGTTGATCCAGTTGATAGAGGTAGAAATGTTGCAGCTGCCGTTAAGAAAAGAAGCTTCTCAAAAGTGATATCAGCAGCAAAGCATTTCATTAATAAGCCATCAATAAAGTTTTTCGAAGAATCTCCTTATCTCTCAAATCAGGAATATTTCCTAAGGTTTGACTATATCGTTAACCCGGAACTACCAATTTTACTAGTATATTTTGAACATGATGAAAAAATCGAAGATATCCATTATTCACAACTAGAAAGACTATCTCGTAAAATCAAGAATGTAGTTGAAAATGAGGGTTTTGAAGTTTTTAAAGTAGGTGTCTATTCAGATTATAGAAGCCGCTCTCTATTAATATTCCTTTTTTCTGAGCTTGAAAGACCTAGATATGATAAGATTCGAGGACCATTTCCATTTATGGAGGCTGAGAAGAATTTTCTGGATAAGAATTTCGATAGAATCAAATGGATAGGAGATGATGGTCGTTGGTATATTTTGAGGGAAGCTCGTTTTCTAAGTGCAGAAGATATTGTAAGACATATAATTGAAAATAAATTGGTTAAGATACCGGATGACTTATATAATGAGTATAAAATCTTTACGCTTAATCGTAGATTTGAAGAAGTTATGGATGATACACTTCTTAAAACTTGGTTGGTAAGCTTCATTTTGGGGGATGAATTTTGGACTCTATTATAATCGTACATCTAAATGCTATTAGAGATGCGCGTGAAAATAGTTTAGATGAAGATTTAATCAAACTTATTACATATCCAAAGAGAGATTGGAAGGTTTTTCAGGAGAGAGTTAATATTATGTTACAGTGTGGCATAGAAGCCTTGATACTGGATGGGCCAATCCAAATTGGAAAGTATAGTGTGATGGGAAAGGGTACAAACTCGATAGTGGTTAAGGGATTATATAGAAATGAAGTCGTTGTTATCAAAATATTGAGGTTAGATGCTACTAGAGACACTCTTTCTCATGAAGCAAGTATAATTAAGAAGATACTTGATAGTTATCCAGATGTTAAACTGGTACCTCATTTAAAAGGGCATACAGACTGGATGATCATCCAGGAGTATATCGAAGGAGTGGATATGTTTAATTTTCTTCATGAAGAAATATTTCATCTAGATAAGAATACACTTTCTAAGATTCTGTCTCAGGTTCTTTATAAAGGATTCCTACTCGATAAGATTGGTATTGACCACAGTGAATTATCACGACCCAAATCACATGTAATTTTTACAGAAGAAGATTATGAACCTATTTTTATAGATTTTGAATCAGCAAGGTATAAAGAGAAGCCAAGGAATTTTTCGTCCCTGATTCAGGCTATATTTCTTCGCCACCCCTCTTCCAAATATTTGTGTGAGCTGTATAACGTCGACTTAGATAAGATTAGGAAACTAGTTCATATTTACAATAATTCAAGAACTGAGGAAATTGTAAAGTATATCATGTCAAAAATTTTTAATTTACAGCTAGATTTAGATAAATATAGTTGAATCAGATGGGCCCGTGGTCTAGCTTGGCTAGGATGCCAGCCTGGGGATGTAATACCGGAACGCTGGTGGTCCCGGGTTCAAATCCCGGCGGGCCCACCATCACTTCATTATTCTTCTCTTTCGAACTTCTTTCTCTTCAATTTCAGTCTTCTCTTTCTCTTCTCCAAGTAGTGCTACTAATGTTAATACTCTGATCATTGCTCTTATATTTTCGGTATCATCACCTTCTGAGTCCTCTACATAGATGAAGGTGCTGGTTTCACTATCTTCGAGGTAAACTATGGGATATTCTTCATCACCTATTTTTTCAACATACTCTACTCCAAGTGACCTACTCTCTTCCTTTACTATTTCGCGTATTTTTACCCATTTTTCCCTTTCCTCATAGTTTCTCGGTAGATATAATGCTATCTTTGGCATCTTTCTCACTATATTTATAGCCTGTTTATGGATATGTATGGTTGTGACCCGGAGGAGGGTATAGTGAAAGTATTCAATAGGATATCATTTGAATCATTGGTGTAAAACTTATCAAAACAAATCTTTTGGAAAGAATAACTGTAGGATGTTACCATCTTTCTCAAGTAAATATCCCCTACTAACTAGTTCTTCAAGATGTTTAACCACCTCCTCTTTTTCATATCCATATAAAGTGCTAATTTCATTTACCAGTTTATCAACATCATTAGCCTGTATTATGTAGTTATCCTCCTCTGAAGACGTCACTATAGCTTTTAAAATATTTGCTTTCACTCTGTTCCTTATTTCTTGTTTAATGTGTTTATAATATTCGTGGAAAAAAACTTTTCGGATAACCTCTACATTTATAAATTCTAAATGTTTTCTTTCGCAATATAATGCGGATTTATAAATCAGATTTATCATTTCGCGAGCATTCCCTCCATATATCTTTTCTGAAATTAGTGCAGCGGCTTCAATAGCTTTCCAAGATATTGAATTCTCCTTCAATCCTTTCTCGATCCTTTCTTTCACAATCTCAATAAGTTCCTGGGAGTTATATGGCTCAAAATTTAAAGTAAGTCCTCCTATTTTGCTTTTAATGTGATCTGGTAATACATATATAGGTTTTAGACTTCTAACTATAATTATTGGAAACACGCGATATTCTCCGTAATCCTCGTTTATCCTAGTTAAGATTTCTAGGATTCTACCTCTCTCCTTTCTAAGAAGTTCGTCAATATCATCTAATCCAATAATATATATTGAATTCTCCATCTCTAAGGTTCCATAAAGCTTTTCAATTATTTCATTTAGAGAAAGTCCTCTTTCTGGTGTTGGCGTTACAAATGAACATATGTTCCTAATCGCTGAATAGCTTGAATTCACAAGCATCATATTGAAATTTCTTGTAAATACATTTCTTCCTTTACTAGCAATTAATTGCAGAGTTTTATTTACTACAGTAGTTTTACCAGTTCCAGATGGGCCTACCAGAATAGGAGGTCGAAAACCACCAGTTTCAATCTCACTTGTTAGATATGAATACAATTCTTTAATATGGCCTTCTCTATAAGGTGTCTTTTCAGGTAGATATTCCAGACTGAAATAGATCTCTCCTCCTTCTCTAAATAGTCTCCCCATGCTTTATCAACTCTATCTTATAATTAATAGGTAAATCATGGATATTTTGTAATTTAAGGCTCGTATTATAAAACTCTATTGGGTGGTTGAGAATGACAATAACGTTGAGTGAGGCGAAACTCTTAATATCACTGGCGAGAAACGCAATTGAGAATTACCTTAGAAATAAGGAGGTCTTAGAGGTAAAAAGAAGTGATCTACCTATAAGGTTGAGAGTTAAACAAGGTGTATTCACATCTCTTTACAAATACGATACGAAAGAGCTCAGGGGATGTATAGGATTTCCATATCCCACTCATCCTCTTTATAAAGCCGTTATATTAAGTGCAATTGAAGCTGCTGTTAATGACCCTAGATTCGAACCCGTTTCGGTAGATGAATTGGATAATTTGGTGATTGAACTTTCTCTTTTAACGACCCCAGAGAAGATAGATGTTGATTCTCCATTGAAATACCCGGAGAAGATTAAAATTGGGAGAGACGGTCTTATAATAAAATATAAAGGAATTTCTGCGCTCCTCCTTCCTCAAGTAGCTGTCGAACAAAATTGGAAACCTGAAGAGTTCTTATCGAATCTGTGTCTAAAGGCAGGCCTTCCTCCTGATACATGGCTAGATCCAGAGGCTGAAATTCTAAAATTTAATGCAGAAATCTTTGTAGAGTTGTCACCAAATGGCCAGGTAGTTAGAAGAGGACCTTAAAGCAATGAAGATCTACTTCGGCGTAAACGGTATTGGTAGAGGCCATGCAATGAGGTCTTTTAGACTAGCGGAGAGATTATCGAAAATGGGCTATGAAGTCTATATGTCTTCATATGGTGATGGATATAAAACATTACAAAAGTTGAACTCATCCGCCCAATGTTGTCATATTATAAAATTAGATGGATATACTTATGCATGGGCATCTAAAAGGCTTGATTGGAAGAAAACTATTTTGAAGGGTATATTCAGTTCAAGAGCCTTGTTTAAACATTTTCTTAATGAGTTAAATAATATTTACATTGTTGAACCGGATGTCGTCGTATCAGATTCTAGAATATCGACATGTCTTGCTTCTATGTTTCATAATAAAAAGTATCTTCTAATTAGTAATCAATTGAGTGTGTTCCATACCAATGACATTTTAAAATATTTCATCAGAATCCTATTTAGATATCTTTGGGGTCAACCCCAACGAATTTTTGTTACAGACCTCCCACCACCTTATACAATATCTTTCGTTAATAGTGCGTCCCTAGAAAACCTTTTTAATAAAACTGAGTATGTAGGCCTTCTAATTGATACCAGTAATTTGGAATTAAAGG
Organism: Candidatus Geothermarchaeota archaeon; assembly: GCA_015523605.1. GTDB lineage: Archaea > Thermoproteota > Nitrososphaeria > Geothermarchaeales > JDFR-13 > SZUA-1514. Next base: position 103,122 of record WAKC01000025.1, on the reverse strand, counting down.
ATAACGATGTAAAAGATATTGATGTATTGTTTATAGTAAGTGCTCCTTCGGGGGATAGAGAATCTTTTTATCTTGATACTCTTAAAGTTGCTAATGAACTTGGAAAGAAAGGGTATCAGGTAACTATTATTGGTCACGGTCCGAAAGTTGGAAATTTAGGCTCTGTCTCGATAGAAGGTTGGGTGGAGAATTCATTGGATTATCTGTCTAGAAGCAAATTGGTGGTTTTACGTGGTGGTCAGACAGCAATTTTAGAATCTATTTTGAATGTTGTGCCTATGTTAGTTGTACCGGCTCCTAATCAAACCGAACAGGAGGGAAACGCTATCTCGGTGAGTAGACTAGGCATAGGTTCTTATATCTCATATACAAGCTACTATAAAAAACCATCTGAAACAGTGCTGAAAATAGAGGACATGTTATCTAAAATAGATAGTTATAGACATAATTTGAGAAGAATTAGGGAACTCCTGATTAACATTAAAGGCATCGATATGATAATTGAATTTATAAAGAAGAATGTAGAAGGTGGTAAAAGTTGAAATGGTCTAGCTATAGGAATGCATATTCACGTGATGTTTTAAGTATGGAGGATGGTAAACCGGTTAAGCTATTGGGGTGGATTGCCTCTAAAAGGGTGCATAAGGATAAGATTTTTATATCTCTGAGGGACCGATTTGGATATGTTCAGCTGGTGGTTTCAAGCCATTATGAAGATGCTTTTGACAAGGCTAAAAGGCTAAATATTGAAAGTGCTATAGCGGCTGAAGGTTTTGTTAAAGTGGATGACCGAGCTCCCGGTGGGAGAGAGGTACATATTACAAAACTATATGTAGTTTCAGAAGCTGATGTGTGGCCGTTGACCAAGGAGGTACTGAAAAATCCTGATACAATGTTTGACTATAGACATTTAACAATGCGTGGTCCAAGGAGTAGAGCCATTCTTTTAATAAGAGAAGGGGTCGTCCTAGGCGCTATAGATTATTTTACTAGGGAAGGATACGTCTATATCACAGCCCCTACATTTATCACCGCGGCAGTAGAGGGTGGGGCAACACTTTTTAAGTTAAAATATTTTGACAGGGACGCATATTTGACTCAGAGTAGCCAGTTTTATGAAGAAGCTGCTATATGCGTCTTTGAAAAAGTCTTTGTAGTTCAACCTAGTTTTAGAGCAGAGAAATCAAGAACTAGAAAGCATTTAACAGAATTTCTTCATATTGAAGCTGAGGCGGCTTTCCTAGATCATGAGGATATCATGGATGTGGAGGAGGGTCTCGTTAAACATATCATTACTTATTTAAATGAAAACTATGAGAGAGAATTAAAGACGCTCCTTAAGGGTTCTCTACTACAAGAATATGAGGAACGTTTTCCTAGGATAACATATGATGAGGCTATTTCCATTTTACAGAATAACGGTGTAGATATTGAATGGGGTGAAGATTTTGGTGCAGACGAGGAGCGTATTCTAAGTAACCAATTCGAAACTCCATTTTTCGTTACACATTTCCCAGTATCTACTAGAAGCTTTTATCACATGAACGATCCTTCAAATCCTAATGTAACGCTCTCATCCGATTTAATGGCGCCCCAGGGTTATGGTGAGATTACCTCTGGCGGACAGAGGATACACAAATACGATGAATTGATGGAGAAAATTAAAAGTTTCGGCTTAGACCCCGCAGATTATGGTTGGTATCTCGAGTTGAGAAAATATGGTATGCCTCCACATTCAGGATTTGGTCTCGGGGTCGAACGTGTTGTAAGATGGTTGTTACATCTTCCCCATGTTAGAGATGCAACTCTCTTCCCTCGAACCCCCAGCAGATTATATCCATAAAACTCTCTCTATTAATTAAAGTGTAAATGAATAAATTAAGATGGATTGTGAGTGGGTGTGAATAATGGTGGAGAGTGAGTATGAGTTTGATGAGAAGGATCTGGATATAAGTAGATTGAAGGGGGTTGGCGATGTAACAGCCAAGAAACTCAGAGACGCTGGAATATATACAATCCAAGACCTTCTTCTTTATTCCCCCATATATGTTTCAGAAGTTACTGGAATACCGGTTGAAAGAGCTGAAAAATTAGTGTTACAGGCATATGAACATCTGAAGGAACTTGGCTTAGTGCCTCAAGACTTCACTTTAGCAAATGAATTGTTTAATAAGCGTAGAACAAGAAAGTTCATAAAAACAGGGTCAAACAATTTTGACGAGATGATGAAAGGCGGGGTGCCTACTCAGGCCGTCACCGAGTTCTACGGTGAATTTGGAAGTGGAAAGACTCAGTTGTGCCATACTCTTTCTGTAAATGTCCAGCTTCCGGAGAGTGAAGGTGGATTAAATAAAACTGCAATTTATATAGATACTGAAAACACCTTTAGCCCTGATAGAATCGTTGAGATAGCTATGAATAAAGGGCTAGATCCCAGTACCGTTCTCCAAAATATAATAGTGGGGAGGCCGTATAATACAGTTATCCTCCTAAATATGGTTAAAAAACTTCCTGAGTTGATAAAGAAACATAATGTAGGCTTCATAGCTATAGATTCAGCTGTCGGACCCTTCAGAGCTGAATATCTCGGTCGCGGAAGACTTAGTGAACGTCAACAACTTTTAAATAGATTTATGCACGACCTACTCAGGATTGCTGAGGTTTATGATGTAGCTATAGTTATTACCAATCAAGTCCAGGCTAGACCTGATGTTATGTTTGGAGATCCGACTAGACCCATTGGAGGTCATGTAGTGGCTCATGCGGTGACTTATAGAATATATCTTAAAAAGGCAAAGGCGGCAGATCTAAGGGTTGCCTCGATAGTAGATAGTCCTGAACATCCACCAAGAGAAGTGGTATTTAGGATATGGGAGGGTGGAATTACCGATCCATAACCAGGTTTAGATCTTTAATTTCTTTATATATTTTCAAATGAGAAATAATATACCTAAACAAGTATGTTGGAGTACGGGGTGGCAGGTATGCATAAAAAAGTTATACTGCTGATTCTAATGTTTCTCGTTGTCAGTATTATTATCTCTACACCAGCTGCATCTTCACAGTCAGAAATTGAGGAGAACTTGAAAGTCTATACCCTTTCAGAAAATATATTTCTAAATCTAACAATAACTAACTATCAAACGTTGAGAGAAAACCTCATAGAAACATTAGATGTATCAGAAGATTCCTCTATAAACTTGAATTATATATTTGTTAGAAATTGGAAGTCTTCCTATCTCTATTTATTATATGAACAATTCTTTGATGAAATCAAGTTAAATGATTATCCAAATGCTAGACTAGAATTTGATATAGATTCTCCTATAACCCAAGACAAAGAAAATGCTGTAAATACTATTGAAGAGATGCTATTCACTAAATTGGTTGAATACCAAGGTTTTTATGTAGGATATGCAGAGTTTGATACGTTTGGTAGATTTTTCTCCATTATAATGCCCTCTGGAAATTATACTCCCCTTTTAAAATGGGTCGATCCTTTAGCAATAAGGACGTTGGGTGACGTCCTTATAGTTGATATTTCCTCAACTAAGGAAAACACGGTTTTGAAGGTATACGTTATAAAAAGCTTAACACTTAGAGAAAATAGATGGCGATTATCATCTGTATTAGCAACTACGAATCCTCTTCAAAATAAGACAGGAGTCTCCTCTTCTTTAGAATTTATATTTAAGAATGTTTTTATCTATTCAAAGCCCCCCATTAATATGTCAGGTGGTTATAACTCTTCTGTCGAGTCATATATTTATAGAGTAGAAGATCCTTATCAGATTACCTCTCCCAGGGATGTGGAATTTGAAATGTATAGTTTCGCTCCTATTGTAATTGCAAATAGATATTTCAATGATACTACTTTTAATAGTGGGGATGTAGTTGAAGTTACGTTAAATGTAACTGTTTTCAACTTTGGAGGACCTGTTTTCAATGTTACTATTAATGAATCTGAATGGTGGAAGAGCGAAGGAATAACATTATTGGAAGGGGATACCAACAAATTCTTCGCGTTCATAGACTCAGGAACTTATAGGATCTTAAAATATAAGGTTAAAATTGAAGATAATGCTCCAAATGAGATAATAATTGGCCCAGCCAATATAGTGGTTGAATTTGTAGATGGGCTATCCCTCTCATTCAATTCATCATCTAATGTAGTCCATTTGGCCAACAACTCTCCCTTCCTCAATCTTTATGTAACTCCTATATCTGATGATCCTCCATCAGTCTCAGAAGGATTCTCATATCGCGTTACTCTAGTCAACGAAGGAGTCGGCACGGCAAATACAGTAGTGTTCTCTGATTTTCTAATTGGTGACTTAAAGGGTGGTCGGTCAATATCTATTAATAAGACTGTTAATTTCCTTTCTCTAAAAGACTTGAAATCAAATAGTGCTGTGGATGCTAGATATCTTTATAATAATAAGAGTTATGAAGTAAGATCATCTACCTTCATTATTCAACCAAAGCTAGACGCTTTTGTTTTATTCGATGGAAGAGCGATTATGACGAGTTCAAAGATTGATGATAACACAGCCTCATATAGAGTTAGGGTAAACAATGATTCTGAAGAAAGAACTCTAAAAGTTGATATTTATATAAAAGTCTTTGGAGGAGAATTGATAAATTCATCATACAATTTTACTAGGGAGGGTGAGTTTTATGTTGCTAGAGAGATTGTAGTCGAAAAGTCGGAATCTTTCTCCTTGGATTTCAACATATCCTATTCGGAGAATACGATAGAGCTTACTCCTCTAGCAATTATAAAAGTAGGTGATATAGTAGTTTACAAGAGTAACATAGACTATTTCTATAATACCATAGATATTGAAATATCAGATCTTCCTGAGTTCTTGATGTCAGGAGAGGAACTGTCGTTTAGAGTGGAGGTTGTTAATAGTTTTGATGAGCCGATGTTTAATGCAACCTTCTCCTGGGCTGGCGGGGATGATATAGAAATATTCCCAAATGAAGTTAGTAGATCTGTCATCGAAGGAGGATCGACTGAGGAGCTGGAATACAATTTCACGGCCCCGGATCCAGGGAATTATACCCTTCCAGATTTTAGAGCTTCATACTGGTACTTAGGAAAGTTTAGGGTAGATACTGTGAAGTTGGGTAATATAACCGTATTGTCTGGATTAACTCTAGACGTACTTGATAGAATAATCACTGCAAGCGTTGATGAAAACATATCAATGAGAATAGCGATTTATTCAGACTATCCAGAAATGTATGAAAATGTACTTATATATATCAACGCACCCAAACAACTTAAAGTCGTTAATAAAACTGTGGATGGTGGGATTCCAGTATCCCTTGAGTCTATTGAAGAGGTTTATGTGGTTGTTCTTAAACCACTAGAATCAGGGGAATATACACTCGATAATATTACTGTGAAATACAGTTTTGATGATAAGGACTTTGAGTCGACGATGAGTGGAAGTGTCTCGATCAGTATACGAGAAGTTGTTACTCAGACATATTTGCTATGGTTCATACCAGCTGTTATAATCTCCCTTGTTGTAGCTATCCTCTTGAGAAGAAAAATAGTGGGTGTATAATTAGAAGCAAGCTATAAGTAAGTAGAAATGCTATTACAGGTGTAAGTATCCAAAATAAAATTACTTTTTTGAATATCTTCATATTGACTAACCTAGTTTTTTTAGCAGCTATAGGACCTAGGAGTGATAAGACAATCAAAGCTGTTAGCGGTACGGGTATAGAGATGTTTGAAGCTATTTCTAAAACTAGTGCTGTGGATAGAGATATTGATGTATATGTTTTAACTGTATAGCTGTGAAAAGACCTACCTATCTCCTCTCCTAATTTAGCTGATAAAAATAGGCTTCCAAGATAGATAGATATTACATTTAAAATTAATTGTATGTAATCAGTTGATATACCGATTGAACTTAAAAATCCAAGAGTATTTACTCCGAATGTATATCCAAGCAAGATCGTAGCTATGGTAGATATAATTTTGTTTATTGTTAGACTCTGGACTCGAGCCTGCAGTATCCTATAGACAAAATATGAAACAGCTATAGAAATGATGGGAGATAATATCCAAATTGTTCCTAAGTTGTATAGCGCAGAATATCTTAACCGCATATTGTAGAATAAACTCACACCTATTAATACTCCAACTGTAGATAGAGTCGCAGATGTAGGCAGTTTGGCTATGTTTCCGAGAAGGAATATCAGAATTAGAATAATGAGTGTAATGTAAATAATCTCTTCATTGAGATTGAAAGCTCTCACAAACGTTGACATTTTACTGCCCTCAAGAATCAATCCTATTGACATTGATGTGGCTACTAAATACTTACCTACTTTTCTTGGGAGAACTCCCGCTATTTTGAGATAATCGGTTAGAAGACTTATGTTATTAGAAACTATAAGAAGTATTAATATACTTGTAAGTGTTTTTATTATCAATCTTTCACCCTATTATTCAACTTTCAAGGATATATTTTACGAGGATTATGTGATTTGCAATATCTTCGCATAAATCTTCTAGATCGTCTATTGTTAAGATGAAATCTCGAAGTAGAATGAATGTTTTATCATCCATATCATTGGCTTTCTCATAGAGGATGTCCAACGCCCTCGCTTTCATCTCGTCACCTTCCTCTTCCAATTCTTCGATCCTATCTCTCTTCTTAAGAATCGCTGTCGTATCATAGTCCATTCTGATTTCGTCAAGCATTGTGTTCAACTCTCTTATAATAAGATTTGAATGGAGAATGTTTTCGTAAATAGGTACCCACATGATTTTATCTCTATAATTGAGAGAGTTCTTCAGTCTTATGCTTTCACGGGCTAGATAGAGTATCTTATCTAAAAGCAGGTCTGTATCGTCAATTATTTTAATCAAGTTATTTATAATTGCGATGGATACTGCCCCCTCCATAACCTTGCGGGTCGCTTTATAGCAGATTTTATCCCCGTTTTTCTCATACTTCTCAATTTTATTTAAATATTCCTCAAGACCTGTATCTGAGGATACGATTCTTATCAGGTTATCCATGGAATGGAGGGAGATCTTTGTATGTTTAACAAGCAAATCTATGATTTCGTTCTCTCCTGATCTAAAGAAATTTATTTTTTTCCACATTCTAATCTACCCGGTCTTTCCATGTTTTCCAATAAATCCTAACAATTGAGGATATTTTATTATTATCTAATGTCGCCGCCACTTCTCTTAGGAAGGATATTGTCTTTGGATCTGAAGGGTATCCACTTCCAAAGTCCCCATAAATTTTGTGAAGCTGTTCTATCTCTCTATCCCTTATCACTTTAGAGATTATTGACGCAATTCGGACTGGTACATATTTTTCATCTGCTTTATGCTCACATTTAATAACTATTCTCTCAGGGTTTATAGATGCTTCATGTAGTTTATGTATGAAGGTAAATTTGCATCTGACAGGATCAGTATACATCGAGTCTACAATCACCTTTAAATATAAATTGTTTGGAGGCAATTGCTCTATGCATTTTTTTAATGCGATGATCATATGGTCTACTTCAATTAAGTTGAGACTTGTTCCGCGAGCCATTAATTTGTTGATTGTTGAAGGTTGAACCAATACGTTGTGATATGTAGTTATTAACCCATTATCAATAATTTCGTCAACTAGCTTTTCACGGACTTTTCTTGTGTATTTTTTCGAGTCATATTTAACTATCTCTTTTAAGTTCTTCTCTTGGGTTGGTGTTATGGCAACGGATGTAATGGATAACGGCCCTATAACCGCTCCTCTTCCAGCCTCGTCAATTCCTATTAGGAAAATATTTTGTCTGCTCATTTCGTTGTCTTCCTGATATATTTTTGTAGGTCTCTCCAGATAATCAGCGGCATCCCATCTCTATTTTCTCGTGTTAATTTATAAAGTACGTTGGGTTTGGATGTTTTAAAATGTCTTTGTATATTGCTAGCATAGTTTACGTGGATTGTGAGTATAGCTGGGATATCTGAGGTTAAGACATCTTCGATCAATTTCTTAAATTTGTTGGATAACATTTCCATAGGACCAATTTCATCAATTATTATTACGTCATATTCGTCAATGGGATATAATCCATCTATAAATTTATTTAATTCATCGAGTCTAACGTAATACCTGCCAATTTTATAAGGCGTCTTAGAGTGGATATCTGCAAGGATTCCCTCACTTCCATCTGAGAGATTAATCATTTTAAATCCGGTTCTCTTACCCTCTTCCCTTATTTCTTTAGAGATAAATCCTCCTACCTTAAATTTGTAAATAGATAGTGTTTCATAAATCTTCAGTACACAAGTTGTTTTTCCTACTCCAGGGGCTCCTGTCAGGAATATCTTTATCATATTCTTAAAATTGGTTTACATAGTATTTCAATTCTTTCCAGTTATCTATTTTTTAAACTTATGGGGGAGGTGATTGTGGAGCAGACCATAATGGAGGGATTAGCAAAAATTAGCATTCCAGAGAATGTCTTTTATAATCCCTTAGCGAAATTTAACAGAACATTGGGTGTAGTGTTTCTATATACTCTAGGATCTTATACTACTCGTAGAGATCTTGTGGTAGCAGATGTTATGGCGGCAACTGGAGTAAGGGGAATTAGATATATTCTAGAAAGTATGTCCTTAAATGAAGTGTTCTTCAATGATGTGTCTAAAAATGCCTATAAATGTATTCTGAAGAATCTATCATTAAATAATTTGAAGAGTGTTTCGAATGTTACATCTTTTAATGTAGACAGGTTTATGTCACTTTATACAGGTATCTCATTCGATTTTATCGATGTAGATCCATTTGGCTCTCCGCTTCCATTCATCTCACCCATATTTAGTAATTTAAGAAGAAGAGAGGGGTATTTAGCGTTTACAGCTACAGATCTTATGACTCTTTGCGGTGTTCATCTTGATGCACTGAATAGGAAGTATGGCGTGTTAATGGTTAAGACTGATTTTTGCCATGAGCTTGCAATTAGGATCCTTCTCAAGAATATCTTTTTAATCGCATCTTATTACGACTATGTCATATCTCCTATATTAGCTACCTTTGAAAATCAATATGTTAGGATATACGTTAAATATAGTCGCTCTCCATCAAAAATAGATTTGAATAAAATAGGATATTTACTGTTAAGTGAGGAAGGATATAGATATATACCATATACTAACATTTCATCAGTTTCTCTAAGCAATAGTTATTTATTAGGACCTATCTGGTTAGATAGTTATTTCGATTCATCGTTTCTTTCGTTAATGGAAGCAAACTCCCAGAAGATTGGTGAAGAACTGGGATTAACCAGTGAATATAAGCCAGTCACAAAATACATATCAAGAATGCTTATTGACGATACTTCAATCCCATATATCTATAGGATATCTAAGATATGTAAGAAACTTAAAATATCACAGCCATCAATTAAAGTGGTAATTAATTCGCTAAAAGCTAAGGGATATAAGACTTATAGGTCATTTTTATATCCAGATGGAATACGCACTGAAGCCCCTCTTAATGAGTTAATCGAGGTTTTAAGAGGTTCTAGATCTTAAATCTTGATATCTAAAGCATATATAATATGTCTCTGAACTTCTCTTTCTCGATATTTTAGGCTTATATTTCCTGATAATCCTAAATCTTTTTTTCAACAGTTTCATCAAGGTCTTTTCATGTCTTCCTTCAAAGGTTTTTATAACGAGGGTGCCCCCTGGTCTAAGCATTTTATCGCAGATTTGAAGTACTCTTTTGTTGATGTCAAAGATTTTTTCGGTGTCGACTTCATATACACCTGTTATGTTAGGGGATGCGTCGCTAACAATCACATCGACCTTCTCCTTATTTCCCACCTTCTCTTTCAATTCTTTGAAAATATCTTCCGAGAAGATGTCTTTCACTATTATTTCAACGTTCGGCTCGTCAAATCTTTCTATTGGCCTTAAATCTACACCTATGACACGTCCGTCAAATCCTATTTTATTAACAATATACTTTATCCACCCTCCAGGTGCTGCTCCTATATCAATAACATAATCTCCGGGTTTAAAGATCTTATAACGTTTATCCATATCTTTTATTTTAAAATATGCTCTACTTCGTAAACCATATTTCTTAGCTAATTCTGTATATGTATCTCTTTTCCTCATAATATCCCCACTTAATTATATGATGGCCTTGCCGTTATCAAAATAATAATTTAGGTTTAGCCTAATTCTTTGAAATAGCTTCTCTATACCTCTTCAAGACCCAATCTTCTAGGTATCTGCACTTTAGGAGATGTTTAGTGTATTTTGATGAGCATTCTGATTTGTATGCACATAAAATGCAATATAAATCACTTATAAAGTCCACAGCCTCAATCCTGACCTTAGGATCCGGCTTTTTAATGATTTGGGATGTCTTATGCATCTCTTCTTTAGATATTTCCTTCGACAATTGCATTCCCTCCATATAATATTAAACAATACATCCTTTTATTTCGATGAGTAAATAATTATTATGTTTTTGAGATAAAGATTATACATATATTTCAATTGTAAGTTCTCTAAGAATCTCTTTCACAGCATTTCTTATGGGAACCTCGGAAACCTTAGTTATTTCAGTTACTTTCCTCAATGTGACATTTTCTTTTCCGTTAGAGTCCTTAAGCATTCTATATGCTATATATGCAACAGTAGTATAGACTGTTTTGGGACTTTTCCTCCTAATTACCCCATATTTTCTTATACCATCATATAGCTTCTCCATAAACTCGTCTGTCTTATCGTCATATCCAAAGGTGTCATAAAATAATGAAAATATTTCCCTCTCATCAAGCCTATATTTAAGTGTTACATTAGACAGTTTAAGGACGTTCTTAACTGTTTTTCTAAATTTCTTGACGTCAATACCTCCATCAAGAGCTATAAAGTCCTTTACACTCCTTTTGTCAAATGAGTTATACCTATTTGATACATATAGTAAAGCAAGAGCCAGATATCTTCTATTCCATCTACCCTTATTGATAACTTTATGAAGCAATGTCTTAGCAATTGAGATATCAACTGAAGGTAGGGAGAGTGTCTCTCCATATTTTTCTATATAATCTTTCACCTCTTCCAATAAATTTTCTCGATAATTTCTATGATGTCGAGTAGAATTATATGTATTCTTCGATCTGTGTTTCTTTTCAGTATAGTCTTTTTTATATGGCCTGTAATATCTCTGTTCTTTATCTTGAATTATGTATCCGCAAGATCTGCAGATATATTCCCCTGTATGTCTACTATAAACGATGTTTTTACTTCCACATATAGGACATTCTATGTTTCTCTCTTTCATTTCACTCTTAATACATATATGTCTTTCCCAACATATTTCTCAGGTTTGTCCACCAAGGGTTTTATAACAAGGTACGGCTTATTTATAGGGCCTATAACATCAGTTACAATACCTATCTTTCTCTTTCTATCATCATATACAGGAGTATTTAATGATATGGCTCTTCTTGATTCGGCCACAAAGACCCTATATTTAGTATAATGAATTATCTTACCAATATTTTTCATCCTCCTCTTCTCCTCCTTATTTCATAACCGATCATATCTATTAATCTTGCCTTATTCATATCAGATGGTTTTTTAACTATTATATAACCTGATTCAATCCACCAACACGCAGGATACCGTGCTTTTTTAGTGCTTACAATCTCTAGACCTATTTTTTTAGCAGCTTCTACGAGTTCCTCTAAAGTAGGTTTATGGATCGCCTTGTTTCTAGGTAGTTTCCTACCCCTTTTTTTAGATAATTTTCTGTCGAAATAAACAGTCCATATTACATAAACATCTTTCAATCTCATGTTTTCTTCTCAATTAATACCGCGTTTATTACACCATCTTGTCCAGGTCTCGACGTAACCACAGCTCTTCCATATTTAGTTTCTATTACTGCTCCCTTTGTGATTATACCACGTCTTGAATACTCTCTATTCGCCTTATTTTCGATGACACGTAATATCTCTGTTTTTTCGACTCGATTTTCATCAGGTATAACCAAATTTACAAATTTATCTCTCAATAATCTAAGCTTAATATTTCCTCCCTTTGCTCTTACGACTTTTAGTTTTCTATCTCCTAATAAAGTCTCGGCTGGGAACCTACCTAGTTCATATTTTCTCTTTTTTCTCCAAATCCTTCTCCTTCCTCCAGTCTTCTTCTTTTTATGAAGATCCCAATGAACTATCCCCATTAAAACCCACCTCTTTTATCATTATTTTTATGTAGTAGAAAGATAAATATATCATCATCTTTTATTAAACAGTTTTACCAAGGTCTATACCCTAGTTCTCTTTCTAATTATATATGCTTCAGCCTCCGGCCTTAAACATGCAACCTTCTTTTTATCTCTAGTCACTATAGAAATAAACCCCCATCTCCTAAGTTTCTTTACATCGCGATATACATACGGTCCAAATACGTTTTTAAGGTCTTTTAGATATGCTTCTTTATTTTTATATAGATATGCTATGATGAGCTTTTGCCGTTCATTAAGTGGCGGAGGTTCCATTACGTTAGCTACGAAATCGATATACTTATCTACAATTGTGAGGTAGTAATAGCCTCTCCGTTTAACTATCTTGACACCCTTATGGTTCTTATTAAATTCATTTACAAATTTACTAATATGATTATCCAACTCCTTCTTATCAATATTTAATATCTTGGATAGTCTGTCTCTCGATATAGGCTTAGGACTTGAAAAGAAGATTGCTTCTAAAATACCATAATCAATTTTCTTTTCTGATGATGATTTCTTCGACATAATCACCATTCTCCATTAACTCTATATTTACAATACCTTCTTGTGTAAGGAATAATATTGCATATAGGAGATATAAGGGGTCAATACCACGTTTTGAGGCTAGTTTGGCAAGGTCGCTAAATAATATCGGCATCTTCTCCTTTTCAAGCATCTGGAGGATAAAGTTTCTCGCTTCGTCCAGTTTTTCCTCTAAATACCTCCTTAGATCTTCAACTCTTATTTCTAAGACGTTTTTCTCCATTTTCTTACTAATCTCCCTCTCTAAAAGTTCATTTAACTGTTCTAAGAGTTCAGATATATCTACAAGGTATTTTTGGGGGGTATATTGGATATCCACCGGAGGCAAAACTACATCGTATAATTGTGGTTCACCATCTCTCCTTGATATTTCTCTCTGCTTAATGATCCTCTCAATTTCATCGATTTTCTTGTTGTAAATATATGCTGCGTTATCCGCAGCTATACCAGCTATTATCAAATTGAAATAATCCTTAAGTATGCTGTAGACTTTTTCAAGTTCTTCCTTTATGTTTATTCTCCAAGGATTGAGTTTTCTAAGGTTTTCTATAGTTTCCAGTAGTATTAGTCTATCTTTTAGGCTCATTTTTATTCTCCCCGGACCTTATCTAGAAATTCACGTTTAATTGGAAATACCCTGCTTGACTGTCGGGTAAAGGTTACTGGTATAACTATGTCAGCGATATTTATCATACTATCATGACCTGGAAGGGTGACGAGGATGACTTGACTATATTTCCTTTGGGCCTTTATTATATTTGCTATATTATCCACTACACGGAGGTCCATATGGGCATCTACCTCATCTAGTATGAAGACTGTATCTTTATTTACTGAGTAGATGCTGAACAATAATAGTAGAATGAGTGATGTCTTTTCTCCTCCACTGGCTGTGGAGAGGAGGATTTTCGGTTTACCCATGAATTTTACGTAAATAAGTACATCACTATCTATGTCACCTTCTCTAGATAGACTTATCTCCACTTCTCCATCTGGGAAGATTTCTTTGAACATATTATAGAATCGTTCCTTTATGTCTTGAAAACCTTTGAAGAATATCTCTTCCCTCTTTATATCTATCTCTCTGATGAAGTTGAGAATTTCTTCTTTCTCCTGTAACAATTCCGCTCTCCTCGTACTATATATTTTATAGGGTTCAATTCTTTCCAAGTACCATTTCACAATCACTTCTGACGTCTGAGGGAGTGACTTTTCCTCTTCTTCTAGGCTTTCATATAGTTTTCCCGATACTTCTCTATTCTTCAAAGAAATTATTCGTCCCTGATACTTTTCCAACTTTGTTTTCAAGTCGTCAATGGATTTCTGCAGGACGAATATTCTACTTCTAATTAGGTTTCTCCTCTCCCTAATCTTTGTTTCTTTTTCTCGTAACTTCTTCATATGGTCTAGTATTTTTGAGATCTTAGAGTTTATTTTGTTATTAATTTCTCTAAGTTTGTCTAGCTTGTTATTTACTGATGTCAACGTCTTCATCTTCTTTCTTCTCTCTTGTCTTACGCTTTTAAGATTTTGTGATATCTCTCTTATTCTCTCTTTAAGATTTGGTATCTCATTCTCCAGTTCTTTGATACTCGATTTAAGCTTTTCTATTCTTGACATTCTTTCTCTATTCAGATTCCTGAATATCTCGATCCTACCCTGTATTTTAGATATTTCACTTTCAAATCTTCGGATTTCGTTTTCTATGTTCTCTATATCTTCTTTCAGCGAATCATGATCTTTACTAAGTACCTCTATCTTTCTCTCAATTTCATCTATTTTTGAAGTGATATCTCCCTCTCCCTCCTTTATCTGTCTATATTCTCTGAGACTCTCTTCCTTAAGTTTTTTCTTTTCTCTTAATCGTTTAATGACGTTATTGAGGAATTTAATGTTCTTATCAATGAAATTTATTGTAAGCCGTAATGTAAGAATTCTTGAGAGTTGGGTGGTCTCTTCTCTTTTAAGTTCATCCATTTCCTTCTTTAGTGAATCTAGGTATTTCTCCCTCTTGGCTATTGTTTCCCTAAATTTGTTTCTAACATTTACTATTGTTTCTATGTCCTTAGGTAGTTTTATAAATATCTTACCCGAGCTTATTACACCCCCTCTATATAGGAAGAATGAACCATCTATGTGGATGGCTCTCTTTCCCTCGTTTATCACGTTAAGTGCCTCTTCAAATCCTGCAACCCTATTTATATCCCCATAAAGACTTATTATCAGATTCTCTATTTTCCTTGGGTATTTTAGGATATAGACGACAGATGTGTCATCAATTTCAGGAACAGTTTTTATGTCAGCTACTTTGACGTGTATCTCCTTGTTTAAATCTCTTGCTATCTCAAGGATTTTTAGAGCGGTTTCGTGGTTCTTTACAACTATGCTATACCATCCTCTAATATCGATATCCTTTAATAAGGATAAAATTGGTTTTGGTCCTTTTATCAAATCAGAAAGAATCCCATATACTCCTTCTAATCTAATCTTCTTTGCAACCTCAATAACACCAGTGGCATCTTTATAATACTTACTCTCATGTATTCCCTCTCTTGTTATGTTATCGATAACCCTATCTAGTTTATTAAGGAGTTTATACGCGTTTGAAATCTCTCTATTAACTCTTTCGATTTTCCTTGACAACTCCCTTATCTTTTTTCTCTGTATATCCAGCGACTCTTTTATCTTTTTTATATCCAATGTATGTTCCTCCCGTCTCTTCCTGAGATTTTCAATAGACCGTTGATAATTTCTTATTCTTTGGTTAATTTCAGATATCTCGTTTTCAATCTCTTTTTTACGTGTTTTTATTAACTCTTTCTCTACTAGATTCTTGAGATTTTTATCAATATTTTCTTTGTATGAATTTAGGAGGTTTTTTCTAAGATTCTCCAGATCTTTTAGTGCTTTTTCAATCTCTTCTATCCTTTCCCTCTTCTTATCTTTGTCGTTATAGAGTTTTTTCTTCTCTTTTTCATATTCTTTCAGAAGCTTCATTATCGACTTTATTTCTTTAGCTTCCTCTCTAGCACTGTTTCTTTCCTCCTTTATCCTTTCTCTTAGGTAGTCTATCTTCATTTTTATTTGTGTTAGTTTATTTTCTCTAAGTTCCTCTCTTAGTTTGTTCTCCAGTTGTATCATTTCAAGTATTTCTTGATTCAAATCTCTGGATAGTTTTTCATATTTGTCGTATAGGCCTAATATCTCAGAGTTTTTGGAACGTAATGAATTAAGTTTTTCCTCCAGATCCCCAAGTCTGTTTGTTACTTTTCTCTCTTTACCCGCTAATCTACTGTCAATCTCCATATATCTTTTCTTCTTACTTAGAAGTTGGTCTAACTCTCTTTGTAAGATATCACTTTCAATAACCGCTTTTATGGATTCTATGTTAGACAAAGTATCATATGCAATTAGCAGGTCTCTAAATTCATATACTATTTTCTGCATCTCCTTGTAATTTGTCTGGATTCCCTCTAATTTCGTTTCAGCCTCCTTAAGTTTTTCAAGTGCCTCCTTTCTTTTCTGATTATACTGCTTTATGCCTAAAGCTTCGTGGATAATATCTCTTATCTCTCTTGGAGATGCCTCAGCCCACCTGGTTATATCTCCCTGTCTTATATAAACGTATTTGAATCCTTTTCCACCGAGTTTAAGTAGATTAACTAGGTATGAGGTTCTAGATACGTTTTTTCCGTTATATCTATAGATATGTCCTCTCTTTGGAGAGTAAATCCTCTTGAATTTATGTTCCCTACCCTCGGCGTCGACGATTGTTAGGGTAACAGATAGATCAAGATCTTTTCTAAAGTTGTATATGAGTTCATTAAAACTCGAAACTCTAAGATATTTTGGGCTTCTTTCACCTAAACAAAAAATTATGGCTTCTACAATGTTGGATTTTCCAACTCCATTAGGTCCTACAATACTATTTATGCCTTCTGATAAGGTTATCCTAGTATTTTTGTGTGTTTTATAATTGTGTATTTCAACTCGCTTAATATGGGGTCTCATGTTTTTCTCTATATATTTAAAAATGAGATGCTTCGTTATAAGGAGTGTGTGTCTTGAAATAAACGGTTTTAGGCTATATTTTCTGAGTTCTTCGTGGATTTTCCAAGTCTTTTTATCTTAGTAATCGTCTTTGAAATATTGCTCCAATGTGTGCCCTCCCAATATAACTTTCCACAGTTTTCACAATAGTAAACCCTTTTATATCTCTTTTTGATGTCTTCATAGAGTGGCGGATTCGTTTCTTGGGCGATATCTTTAGGATCAGTCAATTTTAATGGGGTGTTGCATAGCGTACATCTCGGGGTTATATATTCTAAATAGTCATTCAAATTGATAGTCGAATATATTTCCCTGAATTTATCAATTAGATTGTTACTTTTAATGAGAACTGATTTTAAACCCTTTTTTAAAGCTAGTGAATGTAATTCTCTATCTCTAGTTAAGAGTATCCTGTCCTCTTTTTCACATATCTCTACAATCTCTCTATCATTTAGATTTATTTCAGGATATAGACAGTCAAACCCTAATATCCTAAGCCATTTGGCAATCTCTCCATTCATATGGTCCGCGAGAAATTTCGGTGGTTTCCTATTTTTTCTCATAATATCCTTTTAAGAATAATCTCGAGAATATGTCTCCTAGTTACGATACCTACAATGTTCTTATCTTCATCAACTATGGGAACCACTTTTTGACGACCATCTGCTAGAAGCTCAGCCGCTACATAGATATTATCCTCTGGTTTTGCTGTCTCTACATCTTTCCTCATTATATCGATTACAGTCAGTTTCTCTATATATCTGCTCCATTCTCTTGTTGGATGAAGCTTTCGTATTTGAAACAAGGCCTTCGCTAAATCTAAGGATGTTACTATTCCCAAATACTTCCCTCTAGAATGGACAATTAATGTATTAAACCCTCCCAATCTCATTTTGTTTTCGACATTTTTTAGGCTGTTAAATGGTTCAACCCTTCCTTTAACTTTTCTCATTATCTCTTCAATATTGATGTTCAATTTTTTCAATTCTCCCAGGTATTTTTTAATCACGACTTTCTTGGTTAGAAGACCATGTATCATATCTTCTCCTTCAACAATTGGAATGCTACTATACCCTTTAATCATAAACATTTGTATTGCTCCTTTTAGATCGGCGGTGGGATCTAACGTATCGACAGGATATGTTGTAACACTAGATAATGATAAGTTATATGGTTGGTATTTCTCCTTTTTCATCATAGATAATTTGAAGAAGATATCCCATTCAGTGGCTATTCCATACAATTTCCCGCCATTTTTCAGTACGATAACCCTATCGACTCTGGATTTATATAATGTATTCAGTACATTTTTTATCTTCTCATCCTTCTTTATCATGGGATATTCTTTCTCTACAAATTCAAGTAGCTTCATCTATTTTCACCAACTTTTCAAGAATATCATATTTATATATCATCCCTATAATCTCCTCGTTTTCATTTACAATAGGCAGATGGCCTATATCATTCTCCACCATTTTAGTAAGGCCATCAGCTGCTTTTGTGTCAGAAAATTCGAAGATAACTGGATTGGTCATAACTGTATCAACAGTTAGTTTGATGTCTCTATCTGGCTTTATTTCCATCGCTTTAGATGCTAATTCCTCATAGGAATAGACGTAATCAGTGTTAGTGACTATGCCGATGGGATTATTCATAACATTTGTAATAACCGCCGAATCGAGGTTTTTGTCTTTGTATTTGTTAAAGGTTGATACAAGAGACTGTGTAGGTGGTACCTTAACTATCTCTCTATTCATTAGTTCCTCAAGATTTCTTTTATTAAAATACTCTTCCCAAAGGAGAAATAAGCTTATAAGATCTTCTGGAGATATTTCATGATACTCGCCTTCGATATCAACAACCAGAGACGATTTCTCCCTAAGAGTATAGTTTATAGCATTAAGAACATTATCACTCGGTTTGAAGATTTGAAGCTCTTCTTGCATTATATCCACGTCTCTGATTGAAAATTTATTTAACACCGTGTTTAAATCCCATAAATTTTTGACGATAAACTCTGCAAGATTAGATACTGGAGTTATTCCCCTTATGTCACCATCTTTTTCGACGAGGGCAACCGTTACCCGATTTTTTGTAATTTGTTTCAGTAACGTGGCGATAGAATCTGTTTCGGCAACTACCGGAATTCTTCGCTTTACGAGAATATCTTCTAGCGAGATCTCTGTCAATCTACTCATCGAAATGAATATATTGGCTTCTTTAAGTTAAATGCTTCTGTTAGATGATAGGGTATCATTTAATATATCTTTTCCCCTAATTATGTGAAGTGGTGTTAATTATGCCAATAAAAGTTTTACCTATCCAACTTTCATCACTAGAGGATTTAGTAAGGCTGATAGCTGATATAAGGAAGGAAAGGTCTGTTTTGATATCTTATAAAGAATCTGGAAAATATGTCGTTGGATTCTACTTACCTCCGCAAGTGAAAAATATCCACGGAATTTTTGTTTATACGTCAA
Organism: Candidatus Geothermarchaeota archaeon; assembly: GCA_015523605.1. GTDB lineage: Archaea > Thermoproteota > Nitrososphaeria > Geothermarchaeales > JDFR-13 > SZUA-1514. The sequence continues at coordinate 83,762 of WAKC01000025.1, read as the reverse complement.
TGAATGAATTGCCCGACATTATATCTTATTCTCCGAATGATGGAGGTGTTGAAGTATTTAAAACTGAGTATATAGAGTCTCCTTTATATGTAAATATATTTGTATCTAAATTAGCAAAATCTCCACATGAATTTGTAGAATTAGAGGATGTGGATGTTGTTAAGGTTGATGTTAATGATATAAAGTCACTGATATACTTAGCTTACTCAACATCCTTCGAACATTTGATAGTTCCATTCATGTGGTATTTGGAGGATGAGAATACTTTTTTAATAAATGTAGAGGTTCCTTCGTCGGATGACGGTGAAGATAACCTGCTGATCTTTAAGTTTAAGAATTCAGATCTCAACGTCGAAAAACCATATTTAGTCTACGATCCAAAAGAAGATTCCATTACATTCTCTGAAGTGCCTAAAGACCTGTCTAAGAAGTATGTTCTTATTGTGAAAGTGAAAAAATTCTTCATGGTTTGATTGCGTAGACCATCGCATGTTCTTTTTCAAATGGCTCCAGGTCCAAGACCTTTATGACCTTGTATCCCCTACTCTGGATATAATCCACCTCTTTATCATAAATCTCCTTTACCGGCATAACCGCATCTATACTTCTAGCCTTAATGGCAATTAACAGTTTACCACCTGTTTTTAGATATACGTCTGCATTATCCAATGCGATTTTAGTCTGGTCTGGTTGGGCAACGTCGCAGTATAGCAAATCTAAATCCTTATCGACTATATCCAAATATTCCTCAGGAATTCTGGCATCATAGAATAATGGTATAACATTTTTCCTGAATTTTACTAATCTGTTGATAAACTCCATCATTACTCTTGGAGCTATTTCAACGGCATATATAATACCTTCATCGTGTAGGATGTCCGATAGGTGGCTCACCGTCGTCCCTGTTGAAGCACCAAGGTATAAAATCTTCTTTACATCTTGGAGTACTTCAACCTCTAATCCATTCATTATCGCCGCAGAAAGTTTGCTCTTGAAAGGATTCCATACCCTATATTCTATACCATCGATCTTCCGAACCTCTTCTTTGTAGAACGTTACTCCCGGTGTTATATTTACCGTTGCAAGTTTATTATCGTCAATCCAGACAAGTCTTTCTATATTAGTTTTTTCAACCATCTCCCTCACCTCCTCCTTCTACCTCTCTTCCTTTTCTTTTTTCTTTTCTTCATAACAGCCTTCTTTTTAGCCATTATATTTGGAGCTTCTTTCCTTAGTTCTTCTACCCTCTTAGTGACTTCTTCAAGTAGTTTGTCACCTACAAATTCTCCACCAAATGCATCTACTCTAGCAGCTATTGCAATTTTACCTGCTAATAATCTAGCTATCCTTCCCCTTACTACCCTTGGAGATTGGTTGATGAATGGATGTTGGAAGATAACCCCGTGCTTGGGTGGCTTCCCACCCCGTCTAAGAGCTATGAAAAGTGATTTCTCTGCGCCAAGGAGCTGGATTGTGCTTGATGGGAGGGTAGCAAGTTTCCTTATTCCTCCAGCTTTCGCAATTAACCTAGCAGCTAACTTATGTCCGATTACTCTAGAGATGTTCGGAGCCTCTTCATCCAGTAAGTTCTTTAAGTACTCATCTACTTCTTCCCTTAGATTTATAAGGTTAAGAATTTGTTCTGCATGTGACCTAATTATCTCTAGATCTTCACGGGATAACATTCCACCAGTAGATTTTGAAGCGGCTTCAGAGATCGCTCTAGCCTTATCCTTAGGATATCCTCTCTCAATGAGTCTCTCCTCTGTAAAGTTTTCTCTGATCAATATATCTCTTATAAGAGATGCATATCTATCTATTTTTTTGACGTAGTCTTTTAGTTCTGGGAAGTATACTCCATACCATTCTCTCAATCTCTCATATAAGATGTTAATCATCTCAGTATACTCGTCATATGCGTTTATTGCGTGGATAATAAGGAGGTCTTTATTGGTCATTTCATCCTTTAATTTCTCGCTTGTGTAACTGCTTAAAGTTTCAGCTAGGAAGGACACAGCACTCTTTTCGTCTTTAAATCCATCAGAAAGAAGTAGATCAATTATCTTTAGTTCTTTCTCTTTCTTAAGGGATACCTTGTAGCCATATCTTGTAAGAACGTTATAAAGTGATTGTGTAAAAGTTTTTATATTCTGTCTCCTAAATTCTGAGAAATATTTATCTACAGTCTCCTTTTCACCTTTTTCAAGTAAATACTTGATTTTACCTAGTTCATGGGGATTTTTAGAAAACAAATGTATTTTGTATCTTCCATCTTCTTCTTTTATAACGCCGATTGTCGTAGCTATGATGGACATTCTGGATCAACCTCTTTATGGTACACCACTTATTTTGGAAACCAGCTTAATAATGATATTTTTAATCTTACCTTTTAAAGGTAGTTCTTCCTCAAGGATTTCAATATCCTTCTTCGTAATCACCTTCAGCATTCTAAGATATAGAAGGTATATAACGATAGAGAATATTATGTAAAGAGGTAGCAATGATATTCGAAATGTGTATATCCATAGAAACCATGTGGATACGCCTAAGAGGATATTTGCAAGAAGAATTTTTAAAATATCATTTAAATTGTATGGTATGACACCCACCTTCTTTTTTAGAAAGTAAATTCCTATTGCTAAAGAGGCTATATATAGAAATGCTTTACCGAATCCCGCTGATAAGAAGCCGATATATGAATATAGACCGAGTAGTATTGTAATATCTACTCCCAAACCAATTAGCTGACTTATCATCGCCTCTTTTGAGTTTCCAGTTGCGATTAAGGATGTAGTTATTAAAGGGGTTATCGATGTTAACCAAAGCCCTAAAACAATTATTTGAAAGAGGGGCACAGCCACATTATAGCTTGGACCTACAAAGATGAACATGAGGGGGTAGGCCAAGACTGCAGACACGAGGTACATTGGTGATAGAAATAGGAAGAAGAATTTACTAAGCTGCTCCATATATTCTTGTAGGCTTTTCTTCCCCCCTACTCCATATTCTTCAGCTATGTGTGGGAGTAAACCACTATAGAGTGCTTGAGCAAGAGATGATAGGGATTGAGCACCCGTACTTGCTATGTAGAAATTCGCTAGGAAATAGAGACCAAATATACCTGTTAAAATTCTATCTCCATAGTCTATAAGTACAAGAGTCAGATCAGAAACGTAAATTGATGGTGCTTCTCTCAAGATATCTATGATTTCCCTACCCTTTAGTATGGGATTAAATGTTTTGAACTGCCCTAAGGTAATATTAATAAGTGGTATTACAGAGATTAGTTCTCCAATAATCCAAGCGATTATGACACCGTATATACTGTATCCGTAGATTACAAGCGTTAGCATCAGGATTCTGTATGTAATAAATCCAATTGATGTATAGAGTGATATAATATGGAACTTTTTTAGGGATTCTAACCCTGCGGTGAAATAATTTCTATAGGAAAAAATTATTAGAAGTATTAAGTATAGGTAGTATGTAATTTCCGGAAGATTTACGCTCTCGAATATCTTAAACATTTTTAGTAGGGTGATTGTGACCAGTGAGAATATGATGCTAATTATAAGTGAGTAGATCATTCCTCCCCAAAATACTCCGGTATTTTCACCTTTTGAGATCCTTACTATAACGGCTTTTTTTATTCCAAAGTTGGAAGTTAGACCTATTAGATATGTAGCGGAGACTATTAATCCATATACACCCAGTTCATTTGCTGTTAAGACTCTAGCTATCAAACCGAAGGTAACTAGGCTTACGACTGTGGGGACTACATATTGGGGTAATGCTGATAAATAGCTTTTTACAGCACTTAGATATCGTGGCATTATAAACCATTTTATTTTTCTAACATCTATATATTCGGATATCCATCATAATCTTTCCAGCTATGAAAATTATTTGTATGTAGCTATGTCCTTATCTTTGGATCCTAGATGTCTATGGAACCAATCCAACATTAACTTATATCTCTTTAATCTGGCTCTAGGCTTGCCGTTCCATCCAAATGTATGGCCTCCTTCCTTGAAAAGCGCTATCGTCGATTGTTTCCCTAGTGATTTAAGAACTGTATGGAACATAATGGCTTGGTCAATGTAGCATCTATAGTCGTTCATGCTATGGATAAACATGATCGGAGTCTCAACGTTTTTTGCATAATAGATTGGCGATTTCTCCCTGAGTTTCTCGTTATTTTGAAGTATCGATCCCCCTATCTGATCTGGAACGAAGTAAAATCCGATGTCTGTAGTTCCATACATTGCTTCCCAATCGGATATGCCGTTCTGAGATATTGCAGCTTTAAACATCTTTGATTGAGTAACTATCCAATTAGTCATAAACCCTCCATAGCTTATTCCAGTCACACCTATTCTATCCGGATCGATCTCCCGGAATTTTTCAATGGCATATCTAACACCTTCTATGATATCCAGATAATCCCTGGTTCCGTATTTTAATCGTATATCTGCAAAGTCCTCGGTATATCCGTCGCTTCCCCTAGGATTCAGATATAGAACAGCAAATCCGTTATTAGCAAACAATTGGTGTTCAAACATAAATGAATATCCAAACTTGCTTTTTGGACCTCCATGAATATTTACTATCATAGGTAACCCCGTCTTAGTATTCTTTTTAGGTATTATGATCCAACCTTCAACCTCTTTACCATCCGAGGCTTTAAACTTAATTCTCTCCGGTTTATGGAATTTATATTTTTTAGTTAGTCTTTCATTAAAGTTGGTTAACTTTGTTTGTTTTCCATCCCTGTACATGTAGAGTTCGGATGGCACCGTGGTTTCGGTTTTAGTGTAGATAATTAGATTGTCATTGTATGAGACGTCAAATTCATCTATTACGAAGTCCCCATCAATAACTGATTCGAAATTATTGGAGTCAAATTTGTATCTATATAGTGTATATCTCCCTCCAATACTAAGGAGAAAATATACATATTTCTTTGTGATCCTGGGTTTAGGTAGTTGTGCGTATGGTCCTCTGAGGTCGTGATAAACTCTACGAGACAGTCCATATCCCATAGGAGCTCCATAATAAAATACTTCTTCCTTCTTCCAGTCAAAGAGCATAAGTCTTGCATGTGAAGAAAATCCTCTTTCAAGTTTATGTAGTATCGAAGCGACTATCCTATTCCTAAGATCTATGGCTAAAACTGAGAACTTATCATTTCTAAGAATCTGATGTTCCCTGTAGGACCTATCAGCGTCATATATAGTGAATTTGGAGAGGTATGGTTTGGACCTGTCTTCACTAAGTGAAGCAATTACCTTTCTATTGGATGTATCTACTGAAAATGTATTTACATTTGCATTATCGGAGGATATTTGCACCATATCTCCATTTTCGAGATCTAATTCAAATAACACGTTTCGGGAGTTCTCTAAAAATCCTACTCCGTTGAACCATATTGGTATTTCATCGGTCAAGATGTAGTCTTCCTCAATTCTATCTAGATGTTTCCTAATTAATGCTACAATTCTACTCTTATCAATTGGGAGGAACTGGCTAACAACAGTTTCGAATTCAACTTCATTAATAACAGTTCCTGGATATCTCCATACTTTGAATATGGTTTTCCCCTTTTCTTTATCAACTATCTTATAGATTAATGTGTTGTTATCTACCCAATGTAGTTCGTCTATGATTGAGTCGGAAGAAATTTTGACCTTCTCCTCTGTGAAAAAATTAATTATTGATGGTTCTACCTTGTAACTGTTAGTTTTTAAATCGGGTTTGACAGCTAGAAATAGACACTTATCTCCTGATTCATTTAACTCCAGTTTAGAGATTGATGTGAACTCTGCAAAAGAATCTGGAGATAATTTCTTCTTTTTCACAAATAGATTTCTTTAGACAAATATGATATAAAAATGAGGTCTTGAGTCCCTCAAAAGTCTGATATTTAACTGAATATCGATATGGTGTTTATACTACCTATATTGTTGACTCTACCGTGAAAAGCTTTTAATATTTCATTAGCTCTATTTAAATTTTTTAGGTCGTTATGACTTCTCTACTTAGGGTAGAGGATCTGGTTGTTGCATATAATCTTGAGAGTGGCGCTAAACTAAGAGCAATTGATAATATCAGCTTCACTCTCGATAGAGGCGAGGTTCTAGGACTTGTAGGAGAGTCAGGATGTGGTAAGTCTACCCTAGCTCTGACACTTATGCGTCTATTACCACCTGAAGGAACTATTGAGAGGGGTAAGATATGGTTTGATGGCATCGATCTAGCTCGGGTTAGGGAGGAAGAGATGCGCAAAATCCGTTGGAGAAGGATATCGATTGTGTTTCAGGGTTCGATGAATGCTTTAAATCCGTTACATAAAGTGGGAGACCAAATTGCTGAGGCCATCCTCCTCCATAAACCCAATGTCTCAAGGGAAGAGGCTCTTAAAATGGCTGGCGACCTTCTTGAACATGTAGGGATACCTAGAGAGAGGATTAAGAACTATCCCTTCGAGTTTAGCGGTGGTATGAGACAAAGAGTAATGATTGCCATGGCATTGGCACTCAATCCAGATTTAATAATTGCAGATGAGCCTACAACAGCTTTGGATGTTATAGTAGAGTCCCAAATCTTATCACTTCTAAAGAGAATCAAGGAAGAGTTTGGTTTAAGTATGATAATCATCAGTCATGATCTATCCATTGTATCTGAGCTAGCCAATAAAGTAGCCATTATGTATGCTGGAAAGATAGTTGAAATGGGTTCTATTAGAGATGTATATAAGTCTCCTAAACATCCATATACAAAGGCCTTGTTAGACGCTTTCCCGAGGGTGGATGAACCTAGGCGTAGATTATATGCAATACCAGGTACTCCACCAAATCTCATAAATCCTCCTCCTGGATGTAGATTCCATCCTCGATGTCCATATGCAGAGCCAATTTGTAGGGAGAAGGAGCCTGAATTCTATCAAGTAGGTGATAACCATTATTCCATGTGTCACCTGGTAAAGGAGGGTGTTATATATGAGTAAGACGATTAGAAAACCTTTAGTTACCTTGGATAAGTTGTCTAAATATTTTCCTTTGAGAACATCGGTCTTGAGTATCTTTGGAGGGAGGGGGAAATTCATTAGAGCTGTCGATAATGTAACAATGGATATACTAGAGGGAGAGATACTGGCTTTAGTCGGGGAGTCTGGAAGTGGTAAAACTACTCTTGGAAAACTTCTAGTAAAACTTCACGAGCCAACGTCAGGCAAAATATTTTTTGATGGAAAGGATGTAACCCACATCAAAGATAAGGAGGAGCTTAGATGGTTCAGGAGGAATGTACAGATGGTATTTCAAGATCCCTTCGAATCTTTAAACCCTAGGATGACAGTCTACGACCTAATCGCTGAACCCCTTAAAATACATAAGCTGATAAAGACGGAGGATGAAGCATCCGATATGGTAAACGAGGTTCTTGAGGCTGTAGGTTTAACACCCCCAAAGGAGTTTATAATGAGATATCCTCATCAATTAAGCGGTGGTCAGAGACAAAGAGTAGCCATAGCTAGGGCTTTAATCCTTAATCCCAAGTTTATCGTAGCAGACGAACCCATATCGATGTTAGATGCATCCATTAGGGCGGGTATCTTAAACCTCATTTTGGATTTGAGAGAGCAGAGAAACATTACCATCATGTATATAACTCACGACATCGCTACTGCAAGACACGTTAGTGATAGGATAGCTGTAATGTATAGAGGCCAGATAGTAGAATTTGGAGATACAGATGAAGTTATCAGTGATCCTCTACATCCATATACTGAGGCCTTGATAGCGGCGGTACCCAACCCTGACCCTGATGTGAAGAGGAGTGAGATACCCATCAAAGAACCACAGACACAACTGTTATACGAGGGATGCAGATTTAGGGATAGATGTCCAAAAGCAACAGAGAAATGTTCTGGAGAGATTCCTGAGGTTAACGTAGGAAATCGGCGTGTTAGATGTATCCTATACTCTTAAAAAGCTGTTTTGATCTATTATAACGAAATAATAAAAATTAAAAAAAGTAGAAGAGAAAAAGATGTTTAGGATTTCTTTGTGGCTATTCTGAGGGCTAGGAAGAATACAGTTAAGGTGGCTATAACTATTGCTATACCCATGACAACGTTACTTGAGGATATGTTCTCCTTCAAGTCTAAGTATCTTATCTCCTCCAACGCTAGGTTAAGCCATTTTATTGCTGATACATAGTCACCCTTGTCAATACTGTCTTGCGCGTATCCTAGGAGCTCTTTAGCCGTTGAGACATCTGGAGCCATAAATCTTCCGGCAACATCATTCAGTGAATTCTTAACCAGGCTGAGTAATTTATCAGCATGGTTGGATGCCACATCATTGGCCATTGATACGGCATTGTCGATTTCATCCAATAATGTGTCTAGAAGATCCATTGCAGAGGCGGCTGTCTCAGGAGATAATTGACTCTCTATTGCATCTAGAGAGTCAAATACGTATTGCAACAGCGTTATTGATGATGAAACATCGACACCCAATGAGTTTAGAGATGTTACATATGAATATGCTTGATCTGCCTTTGCCCTAACCATTGTCAACTTCTCATAGGCTTCAGACATAATCTTCATATTATTCACTTCTACTGATACTATAGATTTCACCAAATCCACAGCATATTCTGCTAATGCTTTTGCTGTTGTGAAGAATGTCTGTGCTCCAGGTGCTCCCTCAAGCTCCATAGCAGCCAATCCTTCACTATAGTTGCCTATAGCCAAATCCAGCATTTCCTTGGCCTGAGAGACGTCGAATCCTTGAGCCTCAAAGCTGGAGATTATTGATCTAGCGGCTTCAATAGCTACCATCGCCTCTGACTTTGCCTTCAATGTCTCTGAATAGACTTTAATTAATGTCTGGAGTGAATACTCTACGTCTGAGATTGTCGATAGAATGTCTTCATATAAATTAACGGCTCCTTCAACATCACCAGCTGACAAGAGGAGGGTGTCGGCAGTCTTTATTTGTTCCTCTATCTGAGGTATCATATTTTCAATACTGGATAAATTAAATCCTTGTGAAACCCATTGAGTAACACTGGCCTTAATTAGAGAGAATTTATCTTTAACCTCTAGTCTCAATTCCTCTATCTGAGTATGATCTAAGATTGTAATTTGGAGGGATGTAGAGTTGGATAATCCATCTGGATCTGTTACAGTTATTGTTAGAGTTGCCGGTCCAGTAGGTACACCGGCTGTGAGAGGCTGATTAATCAAATAATATTGTCTACGTGAATAATATGTTGGTTCAAATGATACGGTTAATCCCCCACTATACGTAATTGTAACAACTACATCTAGTTTACCAGGATTAGTTGTTTCACTGTCTCCTACATACACCTTGCCTGTAATAGTTTGATAGACCCTATAATAGGTATCGCTATCCAACTCTACTGATACAATGTATGGAGGGGTGTTCGCCGCTACTGACACTCCATTCATATATCCTGCGGTGCTCAGCAGTAGGAGTGCTATTAAAATAGGGATGAACACCCTATTCATAAAGCATCATAATTAATATAGCCTCCTGAGTGTTATAAAGCTTTTAAAGAGATACATTAACTTGTTTAAATGTATTTAGTTATACTATATTTTAATTATATTTAACCAAAAGACGATATATTTAGAATAACCTTTCTACCAAGATATTATTTAATCATATCGCTGATGTAAGATTTATAATTGACGATACCAAAAAATTATATTTGATACCATTTCATTTGAGGTGTGCGGAGGCATGCCTAACTCTATCGTTACGAGGTTTCTATTTACCGTACTGATAGCTCTATTATTAATGCCAGTATTCGTCCAGGTAGCTCCTCCAGAAGCCGTTGCGCAGACTGAGCAGTATGTCTATAAAGGTCCTAGATTGGATGGTATGAGATATACGTTCATAGGTGATTATAGCCTAAGGATTTTGGCCTTTGAGGCTGGAGAAATAGATATAGTAGGTGTTCTACCGAAGGATCTAGACAGAATAATGCAGAGTAAACCTATTGCTGAATGGGGTGGAGAAGTATATAGAACTATAGATTATACCACCCTAGGAGTTCTCCAGATGAATGTTAGGGATAGGATCGGAAATCCCGAAGATCCAAATGCTCCTTACAACGTTCTAAGTGATATAAACATAAGAAAGGCATTGGCCCACCTATTTGATAGGGATAGGATAATTAACGGGCCAAATCTTAAGGGACACGCTATAAAGACAACTACAATAGTCCCCTCCATGTATGGTGACTGGGTACATCCAGATAAGTCTAAGGTAGACTATGAAATATTATATCCATTTAGTATTGAAAAGGCAAATCAGATTCTAGATGAGGCTGGATATGTTTGGCCAGACGGCAGTGAATACCGTGTATATACAGTTCCAGAAGGGTATCCAGGAGCTGGTGAAACAAGGGTTCTAGAGATAGAGATAATGACCTTCCCAGAGGAGAGGTCCCCAGTATATGTAGAGATACTCAATATGTTAATTGAAAATGCGAAGCAGGTAGGTATAAAGATAACACCTAAGTTCGTGACGCCAGCAGCATATTCAGTAGCTGTATATTCAAGGAATTTCCAGGCGTATATCATGGGATGGCTGCTAGGTATGTATCCAACCTATGTCTATTACTTCTGGCACAGCAGTGAAGACAGATGGGTAGATGGGAAACCAGAGGGTTGGAATAGATGGGGTGTAAGACATCCAGAGCTTGATCAAGTACTTGATCAGTTTATGTTCACAAGTGACATGGAGGAAGCTAAGAGAGCCCTCTGGAGGGCTCAGGAGATATTGACTCAAGAGATTATTCCATGGGTACCTACATATAGTAGAATATCCTACACGGCCGTATCAGGTAAGGTTAAGAACATAGTCCTAGACTATGCTCCACCAAACACAGTCCCTGTAGGAATAAGCTGGGTCTCTTATGCTGAGATGGCTCTTGAGGATCCAGGCACTGGCACACCTATAGTTGGTGGTGAGATAAAGCAGGCGATATTCAATATTAGAGTATTGAATCCAATGACATATAACTGGGCTGATGAAAGCGCAGCTTTAAACAAGATTTATCAGTGGTTGATAACGCCAAATCCGAATAACATCTATGATCTGAATAACTCGGTGAAGCTTCTAATTACTGGATGGAAGGTTGAGGATGTAGATATTGAGGGTGAGCCGGGTACCAAGATAACATTATTCCTGAGAAGAGGAGTAAAGTGGCATGACGGTACAGAGTTCACCGCATATGATATTAAATTCACTATCGAAGTTGCCGGTAAAGAGTGGAGGACACTTAGATACTACACAGCTTATGTAAGACAGTTATATAAGATAGAAGTTGAAGATTTGTACACAGTATCCTTATATCTAAAGGGTAAGAGCTGGTATAACCTCATATCTCTACTATTCCTCAGACCACTACCGGCACACATCATATCTAAGCTTTCCAATCCATTCGGTGATTTAGGTCAGACACCTCACCCAGCGAATCCAGAGCTTACGGCACTAGTTGGTAACGGAATCTTTGTGCTTGACGATTACATCCCCGGAAGAGAGATAATCTATAAGTGGTATCCAGAGTTCTATTCACTACCAGAGGAGAAGTTGCCAGTCCTTGATGGTGAAGTACCCTCACTTCTAGAGGAGGGTAGTAGTCTAGACCTCCAGTTTACAGTCCTTGATCATCATAGAGAACCAGCTACTAACGCAACAGTTATTGCAGAGTTATCCGGCCCGGTATCTTCATCAGTAAGACTTGATCATCAAGGCGGTGGAGTATTCACAGGTTCAATACCAAACCTAGCTCCTGGAGACTACACACTAAACATTAGAGTAGAAATTCCATTAAAGTATGGTACCTTAAGAGCTTCATTCCCATTCGAAATACAGGTATATCCGAAGGGAGTACCTCCACCTCCAGAGATTACACAGCCACCTACAGAAGGGCCAGCAGTAGGTGAAGGTATAACACTACCTGAGAAGCCATCTCTACCAGAACCTGTTGAACTCCCAACAGAGGGTGTTGTCGGCGTATCACAGATAGTGACGATGCCTATAATAACTGTTGTACTAGTTGTCGTACTCAGCTTCCTCGTCGCTAGAAGACTTGCATCCTAACTTTTTTTAACCCCTCCTCCTCTTTTTTTGTCATCGATTATATAAATATCTTATACTACACCTATGAAGTATCCAATTATAAAATTTTAAAGATTTTCTAGGAGTAATTATTTTATAATTGTCTCTCAGAGGGTGTCTTAATTTGACTAGTCTGAAATACGCCCTCATAAAGAGAGCTATAGACCGAATTGTCATTGTAGTCGTTACCACAATACTTCTCTTCCTAATAATGAGGGTCTTTCCAATAATGATCTTCGGTGAAGATCCATTCCTAATATACCTACAGGCACAGTTAAACCCAGGAGAGATTGACGCATTGCAGGACATAATAAATTCTTTCAAAGAGAGCTATGGTCTCGACGACCCATTATTTCCAGACCAATTCATAAGATACATGATAAGCCTATTCACACTAAACTTTGGATATAGCTTCTTGACAAGGAAATATATAATAGAAGAAATAATGGAACGACTTCCAAATACTTTAGCACTTAATATTCCAGCCCTAATCCTCATAACACTCATCGGTCTATTCCTAGGTTGGTACTCTGCAAGCAAGAGAGGTAAGAACATTGAGACACTCATTATGAGTGTGAGTATATGGTCATATATAATGCCGGGTTGGCTACTAGGTATTCTACTTATAATCGCACTGGCATATCTTCCCAAGTATCTATGGGATACGACTATATTCCCCCTACCGCCATATACACCACCTAGGCTACCAGTATTTGAAATCAATTTAGGATTTATCCAGTTTGGGATACCAATAATTACACTTGAGTATCTTTGGGTACTTTCTCTGCCAATAATCTCTATTGTAGTGGCAGGGTTTGGTAGCTGGGCATACTACATAAGACAGTTAACGGTTTCTGAGTTGGGTCAGGACTATATTTTAACGGCTAAGGCTAAAGGTCTTAACGAGCAAGAGATTATGAGAAAACATGTATTTATAAATGTAGTTCCACCAGTCCTAACTAGTCTCGCCTTCGCCATCCCAGGTGTATTTACAGGAGGTATCCTAGTTGAAACTGTGTTCAGCTATTATGGAATGGGTCTATATCTATGGGATGCCATACTTCAGAACGATTATCCAGCAATCCAGGCGATAATATTCATCTATGCGGTTCTAATCTCCATCAGCCTCTATGTAGCGGATTTGATACTTATAATTCTTGATCCAAGGGTGAGGCTTAGATGAGCTTCATCTTCTCTCGATCTGAGGTCGCAAGGAGGAGAAGACAACTCATTATCCAGTCAACAAAGGACTTTATACGTCGTTATATGAAACGGAAGATCGGAGTCTTTGGTCTAATCGTCATGATACTATTCGTGGGTTTGGCTCTCTCAGCTCCTGTAATAGCTCCGCATGACCCAGTTTCCGATACATATCTCGCCGAACCATTTGCCCCTCCAGAATGGTATAGCTTGATTTCGAGACAATACGCAAATCTCCCTAAGACAACATTTTATGGTATGGATATTGGTGAATGGAAAGTAGAGAGTTTAGGAAGTTTAAAGGAATATGCTGAGGTATCCAAGGATATGGATGAAAATGCTTTTATAATCAGATATTTAAATCCAACAGACGCTGAAGGAAACTTTACATTCATGGCTGAATATACATTTGAATATCCATATGAAACTCTTAAGACCTTTATCTACAGGATTAGGTTGCAGATACAGAACTTCTACGAATATGACTATATTGCAAATGATGGATTGGAAGCTAAACTTACTATGTATATATCCAAGGTAGGAAAGAAACAATTCATCCTATATGACTCGACATTTTTCGGTAATATCTCATATATGGAGAATCCCTTGACGATATATTCAACAAATGTTGAGGTATTGCAATTAAACAATTTGACTACATTTGACAATTTAGCTGAGCGAGTATTTAGAGGTCCAGGTAGGTATAGAGTAACATTGGCTTTAACTATTAATGATTATGGAGGAGAGCCTGGAAGAGAGCGTAAGATGGAGGTGTACCTACAACCGATAAATCTCGAAGCAAAAGGAATGGTATACGGACTGCTTGGAACAGACTATCTAGGCCGTGATGTATGGTCACAATTTGTATGGGGTTCGAGGGTATCACTAGCTGTAGGTATCTTGGTAGCTATAATAGTCTTATTTATAGCTATTCCACTAGGCATGATTGCTGGGTACAAAGGAGGGGTCACTGATAGATTACTCATCTCGATATTTGACATAATTTACATCCTACCAGTGTTGCCCATAATTCTTCTTGTTACTATGATGTTGAGAAGGCCAAGCTTATTTGCAATTATCGCTTTGATTGCTATATTTAGCTGGACTGGTTTGGCAAGGCAAATACGGGCGTGGACATTATCTCTAAGGGAGAGACCCTTTGTAGAGTCAATTAAAGTAATTGGAGCTTCTGACGCATATATAATGTTCAGGTATATACTGCCCCAGATGGCTCCATTACTTGTATACTACATAACAGTTATAATTCCAGGTGCGATTTTAACTGAGGCTGGAATAAGTCTTCTTGGCCTTGGAGACCCGACAACGACTTCGTGGGGTATGATGATACAGGAGGCTCAAGCTGGAGCTGCTATATTAAAGGGTGCATGGTGGTGGGTTATGCCTCCAATTGCAGGAATTATTTTACTGTGTATGGCATTTATATTTATTGGATTCACACTAGATGAAATAGTGAATCCAAGGCTAAGAAGGAGATGAACCCAAGAAAACTGATGATATATGCAGGACTCTATACAGGTGTGTTCATCTATATTGCATTCAACTTAATTCTTTCTAAACCCCCACTAACTATTTTGATAATAGGATTAAGTATAATCTTAATGGTACTACTCCTGGGAGTAGTCGAGCCCATGTTGGTCCTGTTGAGGGATGAATATACTGAAGAATATACCAATAGGACTTCATGGTATGGGAGAAGAACACCGGTCTTTCTAAGGAGTATCCCGGCCAATTACGCGGGAATGTCTGTAGGTTTTCTACCGAAGCTGAAGTTTATTGTGCTAAATAGGGATGCTTTGGCTAAAATGGATGAGAATTGCAAAAAAGCGTTGCTTGCGCATGAGATG
This sequence comes from Candidatus Geothermarchaeota archaeon, assembly GCA_015523605.1. Taxonomy (GTDB): domain Archaea; phylum Thermoproteota; class Nitrososphaeria; order Geothermarchaeales; family JDFR-13; genus SZUA-1514. The sequence goes on along the minus strand of WAKC01000025.1, from coordinate 68,536 downwards.
GGACATATAATGTATAATCATATGGCGAAACATGTTTTGCTAGGAATCGTCCTCATATCACTATCTGTCGTAATACCAATATTTCTAGGTTTCATCCCATCTATAATCTATATCCTACTAATCCCAGTGATTTTGATTAGAAACGTTAGAAAGCATGAGCAGGAGGCAACTGGATATGCTATTCTATATGTGGGGCATGAAAGCTATGATACGTTTATCATCAGACTCAGAGAGCTAGTTGAGGTAAAGGGGATAACAGGTTTTCTATATATGTTAACTCATGACCATCCAGAGTAACAGTAAACATGATCTTTTTATTCATCCACTAAAGGAGCTATATATACATACAACTTCTTTTTAGGACTATCAATAAAGATGATCTTCATAGGCCTCGATTCCGCCATACGCACGTCAACATAGGTGTTGAATGGGAATGTGAAGAAGGCTCTAGCAACCCATTTCATGGGATACTTTGATTGGGTGTTAATGTTCCTTAGTGGTCGTACATATCTAGAAATTTCTATCCAATTTCTACCTTCATCGGAGTAATTGAGATAGACACGGTAACCTTCTACCTTCAATTGGAGTATATAAGTCTTATTACGTAATAATCTTAGCATCTTTACAAATTCATTTGGAACGATTCTCAAAGTAATTTTTAGTTCTTTATCTATATCGGCTAAGTTAATTCTATAATCTGAATTACATCTTTCTATGGGTAAATCGGACTCTATTCGATCCTTATATACACGGAGATGACTATCTACAAGGTCTTCATCCAAGTCTATCGAATAGCATATGTTTCTAGTTAATTGGAAGGGCAATCTATAAATAAACCTGGCTAGAGAAACCCTGTCTCTAGAGAGCCCCTCCACAGTCAGGAAATTGCTCTCTGTTGTAAGATGGACTCTAACGGTTTCCTCACAGTATTTGTAAATAAGTTTGATAGTCTTTAAAATTAGATCGTCTCTCAAGCATATCTCGTTTAATCCTGAAGAAGAAAAATCACCTATCTCCGTCCAAATCATTTCTCATTAAAAGGGGGATATTGATGCTTTTAAGGAGGTAGTGATTGGTGAATGTATTTATGTGAAAAAGTTATATTTAGATGGCTACATAATGGAAACATGTTCGTTATATGTATCTATTGAAGTATGATAAATATATATAGAAACCAGTTCTTAATATCTAATTAGAATGTGGAGGTGATTGAGTAGTGGGTACCCATGGAAGCCTTACAAAAGCTGGTAAGGTTAGATCTCTAACTCCGAAACTAGAGGGTAAACCTAGACCTCCAACTAACCCAAAGAAACGTAACAGAAGTAATTTTAGGAAGAGAATAATATTAGGGAGGCCCCCAGGACAATTTAGACCAAGAATATAAACTAGAAAACTATATCTCCTTCCCTTTATTATTTGATTTATTGAAATGCATTTTAACTTTGAGAATTTTTATCTTTATGGTTAAAAGTTAGAGACCTACATCCCTCTCTTCAAACCTTACAACCCATAGCAACTGTAGATGAAAAACATGTGTATCTCTATGAGCCGTCAGGGAATAGTTATCACCTTAGAAAAGTATGGTAAGACCCAATTACCTGCATGATAATATTCTCTCTGCCTTCCCATTAAAAGAAAATAATTTTAAAATTACATGTGTAGTTGGTTTTAAGGCCATTCAAGATCTTGAGGAAGTGGTATTTATTCTTCATGAGTTTGTGCATTGTTTCCAGTTTAATACTGTTGAAATTGTACTACGGGAAAAACTAGAGATTAATAGGTACTACATGGAAAGGAAGAAATATGACTGGGAATTGACTCAGCCATTTCCCTATCACAATGAGAGAATTAGAAGTTTGTATATAGACTTTGTGAATTCAGTTGTTTCAAAGAGATACAAGGAAGTATCTACCATCAGATTTAGATTAAAGGAATCACTATCTAAAATGGACTATGAGTATATGGTTTGGCAAGAATGGAAAGAAGATTTTGCTAGACATATAGAAAATTTAATAAGGAAGAGAGTAGGGATCAAGAGACACACGTATGAGAGTGAAGCACCTTTTAACAGAGTAACCTTTTACTTTGGAGGTGAAGAATTAATTAGATATCTGATAGGTGTAGACCGCGCTCTAGAAAATGATTTAGTAAGGCTATTTGAAGTAATGTATGACATAAAGTTCTGATTGTGTCATAGGGGTTATTTGAATGTACCTTCAAATTCCGTTATCTACTGGCGTGTAAACATGATTGGGATTTACTGATGTAAATGAAATGCAAACCACATATTTACAATTGTAAGTCACGCTCTTAATATAATCGCAATAAGCCTCTTTAAACAAAATTATTTTCTAGTTTGACGGTTGGATATCTAACCCTTCTCTCATTACAAGATAAACATATATACATCTATTGTGAATTTCCATGGTTATTTATATTCTTAGTTTTATAACATCGTTATAATTCATCTGAATGGTGATCCGGATGTCGGGATGTCAAAAACCCTCTATTTAAATGTATTTGAATCTGTTTTAGGGCTTATTGGTGCCACTCCTCTACTTAGGTTACGGCGTATTGAAGATTTCTTTGGCATAGAATGTAAGCTATATGCGAAGCTAGAATTCTATAATCCGGGGGGAAGTGTGAAAGATAGGATAGGGCTATACATGTTGAGAGATGCTATGGAGAAAGGTGTTATAAAGCCGGGCGGAGTAATTATTGAACCTACATCCGGTAATACAGGGATAGGTTTAGCTATAGTATCAAGGATTTATGGTTTTAGAACGGTATTCACAATGCCTAGAAAAATGAGTATGGAAAAGGAATTAATTCTTAAAGCTTATGGAGGCTATGTCATAAGAACCCCTACAGAAGTTCCTCCACACAACCCACTCTCTTACTATAAAGTTGCAGAGGCTATAAGAAATTATATATCGTCTTTAGAGCGGCCTATAGATGATCGAGAATTAAGAGACTTTCTAGATTACATCCAATCTGCAATAAATCGGGAGGATACATCGGTCTTGAAGGAGTTGCTGGATATAAAACCTAGAGGTAATGGGTATGCGTATATACCAAACCAATATTTTAATCCAGCTAATCCAAAGGCACATTTTGAGACTACTGGACCGGAAATATGGTATCAAACGAATGGAGAGGTGGATATATTCGTCGCAGGTATGGGTACCGGCGGTACAATCTCAGGAGCATCAAAATATCTTAAATCTAAGAATCCCTCTATCAGAGTAGTAGGAATAGATCCTGTAGGAAGTGTCTATCACCATATAAAAAGAGGGCTTTCTCTGGAAGAGGCCATGAAGTTTGTGAAGGCGTATAAGGTGGAAGGTATTGGTGAGGATATCCTACCAGAGACTATAGATCTAGAATTAATCGATGATGTTGTTGTGGTCGATGATCAGAGCTCATTCTCAATGGCGAGATTCACTGCTAAAACTGAAGGGCTACTTATTGGAGGCTCTTCAGGCTCAGCACTCTACGGCGCCATTAAATATATTGTTGATAATGGATTATCTGGAAAGACGGTAGTAGTGATTCTACCAGATACGGGTAGAAATTATTTAACTAGGTTTTATAGTGATGAGTGGATGATAAAGAATGGATTCACCACAGATGATGAGACGGTACTTAAAAGTTTAAAAGTCAGATAATGGGTGTCCTGCTATGGATTATGAGGTAATACTGGTAGATATAGATAAGCTACATCTTCACGAATATACAGACCTAGATAATCTAGCCAAGTTATTCAGGGATATTGTGCAGAAAGGTGTTATTGAACATCCTATAGTCGCAGATAGAGGGACTAATGTAGTATTAGATGGTAATCATAGAGTCACGGTGTTGAAGTTAATTGGCTGTCAGTATGTACCCACAGTATATGTAGATTATACTTCCCCAGACATCATAGTTGAAAGTTGGGGAGAGGGAAAGAGATATAGCAAAGAAGATGTGATTAGAGCTGGTTTAAGTAATAAGAAGCTACCGCCTAAAAGTACTCGTCATATGATAAGAATTAACGACGAATACCACCATATTTCATGTATCCAGAGGAGAGTAGATATCCCTATAAAAAACCTTTTTTCAAATAAAGTATCTCCTTATCTTAAGATCTGACCTAAGAAATTCCATCGCTCTATATCCTAGACTATAATACCATACGATAACACTTTTTATTATTATCCTATTTTGCATATTTAGATGGAGGTATTTAAGAAAAATGTCTAGAGAGACCATTGAAGAGAATGTGTTAGAGATGGTAGCTAGACATATAGAGGAGAGTCTACTCTCCATTCTACAAGCAAGGGGGTCTATAAATAGAGATGATGTACAAAGGGTGAAGCTTGAAGCCGCAAAAAAGTTTAGACTTGGTTATACTCCATCAAATGCAGATATTCTTAAATATATAGATTCTCAGGAGGTAAGAGATGCCCTATTAATGAAACCTGTTAGAAGCATCTCTGGAATCGTGATTTTAGCCGTGATGACAGCCCCATTCGAATGTCCTCATGGTAGATGCATATATTGTCCACACTTTCCAGGAGCACCGATATCCTATACTGGTAGGGAACCCAGTGCCATGAGAGGTATAAACTTCCAGTTCGACCCATATAAACAAATCGAGAGCCGAATTAGACAGTTGGAGGCTATGGGCCATTACACTGATAAAGTAGATATAGTCATTCAAGGAGGGACTTTTAATCAAGCTCCTGAATGGTATCGAGAATCCTATATGAGAAGACTCTTTGAATTTTTTATCGGAGAACCTCCCAAGAAATTCCCCGATGACCTTGTAAAAGCGGAGAGAAGTAGATATAGAATTGTAGGTCTCGCCTTCGAAACTAAACCAGATGCATCCAAAGAGGAGGATATCAACTGGATGCTTGAACATGGAGGCACAAGAGTCGAACTCGGCGTCCAAACCCTTTATAATAATGTCTACAAATTCGTGAATAGAGGACACGATCTAAACGATGTTATTGAAGCTACAACTCTTCTTAAAGATGCAGGTTTCAAAGTGACATACCATCTCATGCCCGGTCTCCCATTAACATCTGTTAAGGAGGATCTTCAGGTGTTTGAGAAAGTGTTTACCAGTGAGAATTATCTACCTGACCATCTAAAGATATATCCTACTCTGGTCCTAGAGCATACTGGCCTCATAAAATTGTGGAAGCAAGGAAAATATAAACCCTTGGAAACAGAGGAAGCGTTAAATCTTATTATGATAGCAAAGTCTACGTTCATCCCTCCCTGGAACAGGATTATGAGGGTTAATAGAGATATTCCGTCGACCGAGGTTGTGGCTGGTGTTAAAAAGCCGAATCTCAGGCAGCTTGTCCACAAAGTTATGGATGAACATAAACTAAAATGTAGATGCATAAGATGTAGAGAAGTTGGGCATAACATAGTTAAGAAAGGTATAGACGCTGTTGAACCCGTAATTATGATGAGGACATACAACGCGAATGGTGGGTTAGAATTCTTCATAAGCGTTGAAGATCCGATTAACGATTTGATTTTAGGATTCGTAAGGCTTAGAAAACCATCATCAAAGGCTTGGCGGCCAGAGATAATATCAAGTGAGACCTTCCTAGTTAGAGAGCTTCATGTATATGGAAGAAGCCTTCCAATCGGGGCGTCAGAGCTTGTACACTCATGGCAACATAGAGGTATCGGATCCTTGCTTATGCATAAGGCTGAGGAGATAGCTTCTTCCATGGGTGGAGAGAAGATTGTAGTTATCAGTGGTGTGGGAGTTCGTGAATATTACTATCGCTTAGGATATAGACGTGATGGTCCATATGTAAGTAAGTTTATCAGGTGAAGAATTATCGATAGAACGTAATTATATTCTTAAATCCGTAATATGATTTTAGAATGAAGACTTTAGCTGAGCTTTTTCTAGAAAAATTTGGAGTTAAATATGGAGATTATGTGGTTATCCATTTGGTTGATGGATCTAAACTTCAGGGTGTATTAATGCCGAAACACATGTTTTCCCATGAAGAGACGGTAATTCTAAAGCTTAAGAGCGGTTATAATATAGGAATTCACATCTCAAAAATCAGTAGGATTGAGAAGGCCGAGTATCATGAAGAAAGTAGCATTCCCCAAGTCATTAGGAAGAGACGCGGTAGAAGATCTGATCTACCCAGGGTTAAGATATTAGCTGTCGGTGGAACGATACTTAGTAAAGTCGATTATAGAACTGGTGGGGTGAGATCCGCTGTTGATCCAGATGAACTTATAGATATTATTCCGGAAGTTCTCGATATCGCGGATATTGATACCGAGATTATAATGAGTAAATATAGTGAACATCTAACCCAAGATGATTGGAAGTATATTACTGAAAAAGTCTTCCAAGCATATAGGGAGAGATGGGATGGTATAGTAGTTCTTCATGGTACGGATACGCTTGGATATACAAGTGCAGCTTTAAGCTTTGCTCTAAAAGGTATTGGAATACCTGTGATATTAGTGGGTTCACAGAGGTCCAGTGATAGGCCGAGCTCTGATGCGGCCATGAATCTACTATCAGCATTGTATCTAGCTGGTAATTTCAGATATTCTGGGGTTTATGTGGCTATGCATCACTCCTCCTCGGACGACTTGGTCGCTGTCCATATAGGTACTAGAGTGAGGAAGAACCATACAAGCATTAGATCTGCATTTCAATCAATCGATGTACCCCCAATCGCGTATATTAGAAACTACTCTGAAATACTTTATGAAGATTTTATAGAAGAGTTGACATTAAAGAGGCGTGGTGAGGATACCCTGGATTTTAAACCCTTATTTTCTAAGAGGGTGGCTCTTATCAAGTTTTATCCTGGGATGTCACCCGAGATATTCAAGTTCTTTATGAATGACTATAAAGCGATTGTGGTTGAGGGGACGGGTCTGGGGCATGTTTCAGATAAGGTTATTAGTGTCTTGAAGGATGTAATTAGATCTGGTATTCAGGTCTTTATGACGTCTCAATGTATCTGGGGTCGTGTAAATCTCAATGTGTATGATACTGGCAGAGAACTTTTGAAAATAGGTGTAATTCCCTTGGAGAATATGTTGTCTGAGACTGCATATGTTAAGGCTAGCTGGGTAATAGGAAATTATGGAGAGGATGCCCTGGCCGAGTTGATGCCTGTAAACATTGCAAATGAGATTATTCCGAGGAGCTTTGTGAGGTCGAGATGATGAACATATACGAAGAATATGGTTTAAAAGTCGGTCTCGAGATACACTTTCAACTCGATACAGGTAGGAAGCTCTTCTGCAAGTGTCCACCAGAGTTTTCTGAATCACCAGAAGGTATTAGATTAATACGTAGACTACGTCCTACACAGAGTGAGCTCGGTCAGATAGATCCCGCCGCACTATTTGAGTTTGAGAAGGGCCTTATAATCGAGTATATCGCTCCTCCCAATAGCACTTGTCTAGTGGAGACAGATGAAGAGCCACCTCACTATCCAGATATAAAGTCAATAGAAGTTGCTATAAGGCTTGCAAAATTCTTCGATATGAAGATAGTTGATGAGATCCAGTTTATGAGGAAAATCGTTGTAGATGGTTCTAACACCACTGGATTCCAGCGTACAGCTGTAGTAGCTTATGATGGTAGTTTCTCACTGGATGGTAAGAAATATGGGGTACAAACAATTACAGTGGAGGAAGAAGCAGCTAGACTTATTGATAGAAAGCAAGATAAAGTAGTTTATAGCCTGGATAGACTGGGTATTCCCCTTATAGAGGTTGCCACAGCACCAGATATTAATTCTCCAGAGGAGGCCGTTAAAGTTGCTCAGTATATCGGTCGACTAGTCAGATCCACAGGTTATAAAAGGCCAGGACTTGGAAGCGTAAGACAAGATGTTAATATATCCATCATGAATGGCACTATTGTTGAGATTAAGGGGATTCAGAAGCTAGATACCCTTGGGAAGGTAGTCGATTATGAATTTAATCGCCATGTTAAATTACTTGAATTAAAAGATTTACTTATTAAATCAGGGTTAACACCCGATTCCCTTGAGGTTTCAGATTTTATGGATGTCTCAGAGGCATTAGCTACTTCACAGTCAAGAATTGTTAGACGTATCTTGAATCGAGGGGGGCGTTTCTATGCTCTAAAAATCTCCGGGTTCAAAGGATTTCTAGGATATAAAATCGTAGATAAAACTTTTGCGAGGGAGATCCTAGAGAGAATTAGATTCTGGACGGGGATAACAGGACTCTTCCATAGCGATGAACTTCCTAATTACGGGATCTCCATAAATGAGGTTGATAAAGTGGGGTCTCTCTTAAATCTGAGTGATAGAGATGCGTTTATCATGATTGGATTATTCAATGATGATCAACTCCCATTGATACGTGATAAAATAATAGAAAGAATCGTGGAAGCCTTCGCAGGAGTGCCCTATGAAACGAGAGGTGCCACTGAAGACGGTAAAACCTACTATATGCGTCCGAGGCCAGGTATGGCTAGGATGTATCCTGAGACGGATATCCCACCTATAGTGGTAGACCAAGAGTTGCTTAAAAACGTTTCTAAGATAAGAATTGTAGAGCCTGAGGAGACTCTCTCCATGTTGAGAGAGAGGTTTGGGTTATCGAATGATATGGCAGAAGAGCTTCTGGATAGTGATTTGGTAGACCTCTTCATAAAATTGTTTGAAGAATATGGTGAGATGGTGGGTAGTGGATATATCTATCATGTACTAGTAAGTATCCCCAAAGCTTTAGAGAGGGAAGGATATGACATCTCTAAGATCAATGAGGAAGTATTCCAGAAAATTTTCAAAGCATTGAGCGATGGAGATATAGTTAAAGAATCTATAGAAGAGATTCTTAAAAATGTATGCAAAGGTATATCCGTCGAGGAGTCCATCGAAAAATATAAATCTGAGAAGGTGTCGGTGGAAGAGGTGAAGAATTATTTGAGGGAGGTGTTAAACCAAAGGAGCGACATTTCAAGTTTACCGCCGAATATTAGGAAGAAAAGGTTAATCGGTATAGCTATGGAGAGATATAGAGGCTTAATAGACGCAAAGATTGTAGTTAATATTGTGGAGGAGTTGATTAATGAGTAACGTATCTCTTAAACTAGTTTATAAATATGGTAATAGGTCTTTAGAGCTTGAAATTACAGGTGAAAAAGAGGTTGTTGAAGAATTTCTTAATAAGATCTTGGATAGATTCCAAGTGTCGCAACATATATCTCCCTCCAAAGAATTAGTCGAATCTAAAGAAGAAACGAAGAAAGCCGTTGATGAAGCATCCTATGATGATATTCCCAATATAAAGATATCATCTTCCGACAGTCTAGCGGATATCCTTAATAAAATGTTTTATAGTGGATGGGGAAGGACCCCTAGAAGTCTTCGTGAGGTTATGGACACACTTACTATGTTTGGTCTATACTATCCCAAAAGCACTATAGCCGTCACCCTCAAGAGGATGGTTGAAAAAGGTGTTTTAAGAAGAATTAAAGGTAAGGATGGAGTATTCAAGTATGTAACATCTACGCCAGTGATAGGTGAGAAGTAGTTGAAGGACTTAGAAGTACGTATTAAATATGAGGGTCTTGAGGTTGAGTTTAGAGGTAGCCCAAAAGAAGTCTCGAAAAAGGTCTTTGAATGGTTAAACCGTAACATCCCAGGCTTTGATGTAGCAGTGAAACTCTTCCAAGATCCAGATTACCTAGAACTTTCGGAGGTTATATCTGAATATATAAAAACCACAAACGATGGAAGTATTTACTTAATGGAGAAGGCCTCTTCCCTATCGATGCATCTTAAAATATTAGTTACTCTGTCGCTGATGAAGATATTATACGATGCTGGACATAGAGAGAGTGACGCATCAACCCTAGATGAACTCTCAAAAATACTTTCTTCCTCTCAAAAGTCAGTGTCCTCCAGACTGAGTGAATTAAGAAGTCAGGGATACATTGAAAAAATGCGTGAAAATAAACATACGAAATACAGGATTACAGTTAGAGGTCTACTATATGTCATGAATAAATTGAGTTAGCCCGTTTTTAATCTCGAACCACCTGCTTATATGGATATTTTTGGATATACCTGTACTTCCTTTCCCTACCAACCCTCCTTAATATACCCTCTTTAGTTAGAGCTGATAATGCATGTGATATGGCGCTCTTGTCAAAATTATATCCTCTCACAGTCAATTCCCTATATACATCTGCTAATCTTCTCTCCTGTGAAAACCAACCCTCTCTCCATAAGTCCTCTATAATCTCTTTACAAGACTTTCCCGGAATTTTATCCACTTCCTTCTTCTCTGTAGAAACTCCCACATTACCCATTATCTGGGAAATAACATGGGAAATCTTCTCAGGTGGCCCCTCAATCTCTAGTTCCATATCCCCAACCCTCATCCTCACTTTAATATTATCTTCACCACTCATCCTAACATAAAATTTGTCAAAAGAAATATTTAAATATCAGTATTGTTCAATAATATTCATGAAGAGTTATGAAATTTCAAAAAACTAAAGAACGCCTTCCAACGTTTGACGAGGTTGCAGAGCTCTCCTTAGATTATGTGAGAAAGAGCGAGTTTATTACGCGGTTGCCCAGGAGGTTGATGTCGTATTTCCCACTCTTCGATGTGAATTCTATTGATGTTGAGATCGATTTAGACGTTATGAAACTTGAGAAGGTCGATGTAAATAATATTAAGGTGGTAGGGATAGATACCTCTATTATTCCTATAGCCGAATCGGTAAAAGGAATCCTCTACGCTGTCAGGGGTGCAGCTGTAGTATTCGATGCTGGAGACGATAGTTACTCTATTAAGGTGTATGGGCCAACACTCGTCTATTACACTCCGGAGGTCGTAAAATATCTACATAGATATGTAAGACTAGGTTTGAACAGTCTATTCTCATCTATCTATGATACATATATAGCTAAAAAGATTCTTGTGACGATTTATGAGTTCAACATTTTAAATGAATTGGTAAATTATGGAGGGTATGATATCCTCCTCATTGATGGCGCGATAGAATCGCCCATATTAAGAAGGCATCTTTATAATGAACTTTTAGGCGCGTTGCACCAGAATTCAGTAGGAATTGTGGGGGTGTCTAAGAGGAGTAGATTAATAAAGAAGTATTTTGAGACCATGATTTATCTAAAGAAGTTTGGGGTTGATGGTTTTGTTAAGGTTGATAGGTTGAATCATATTTCTTCGACTTTTGTAGGGTATTTTAACGTTAAGAGTGGCATGCCGTTTAGAGTAGATATTTCGAGTAATACTCCTTCATCATATCTCAATGTTATTTATTCCCTTCCATCGAATGGATTCGGTTATCCTAGTGTATTGATTGAGGCCCACACAGTATCTAAATTGAAGTATAGGGATGTTTTGGGTCTCTATAGAGTAATTATGGAGATGGGTGGCTCTATTAAATCCTCGATTACTCATAGATCAGCAGTTATAGGTCCTCTGGAGGGTGGTATGCATGAAACTTTTTAGAAAGGATGGAGAGCTTATAGAGGTTGTAGCATATCCTGGCGAAACAGTGCATAAAGGAGACTATCTAATGATTATGGACGAATCAAAGGAGCTAGGTCTTATTGTGCAGGTTATTGATTTCGAATATATCGAAGTACCTGGCCTACTGGAGGATGTGATAAGAGAGGGGTTGTTTAGAGATAGTATCTACATAGATGGAGGAGGCAAGTATGATAGGGTAACATCACTGATCAATGATATCAAAATATTAAAATGTAAAATCCGTGGTGCAGTTAAAAATGGTAAACTTATAAATTTCATTGATGATCTCCCATCTAGACTTTCCTCTGAAATTTATAGGATCTCCCCAAACCAACTTTTGAATATGGTCCGAGGCGAGGTTATGTATCCCGTTAGACTGGGAAGGGATATGTCTGGGAATGAGTTTATTGTGGATGCTTTCCATCTCGACGGTTCACTAACTCTGATCACAGGAATGAAGGGGAGTGGAAAATCTCATCTTGCAAAGCTTCTTGCATATCATTTTTCGAAGCTTGGAGCGAGATTTATAATACTGGATATAAATAGTGAGTATCTAGGCCTTTCTGAAGAGGACGGCATCATTGTTCTAGAACCAGGTAAAAACTTCATATTCGACATCGAATATCTTGGTAAGGAGACTTTAATCAACGTGTTTACCAATATATTAGGTCTCCCTAGTGTATCTGTAAATCTATTTGGAGAGGTATGGGACATAGCCAGGAATAGAAACGAAAAAATAACTTTGGATCTACTTGATAGAATCACTAATCTATACATCAAAAACTTGATGGTGAAAGATGCTATCATACATAGGTTGAATGCACTAAAGTCATGTCGTTTTATCGGGGAGAGCACTACATTAGACCTAAATAATATGTTCAGGGATGGAGTGAAGGGCTATATAATAAATCTTAGGGATTTATCATCGGTAGAGAAGAAGATCTTAGTGGAGATCCTTTTAAGTAAACTCTCTAAACTACTTGAGAAGAATGTGATCCCACCATTCTTCTTATTCGCAGAAGAGGCACATCTATATGTCAGGGATACCTATTGGGAGGATGTAGTTACGAGGATGAGGCATTTCGGATTGTTTATGATATTTATAACTAACCAACCAGATTCTCTTGGGCATATGATTTTCCGGCAACTTGATAATATTTTCATCTTCAGATTCCTTAATGATAAGGATCTTGAGGTGCTTTCGCGGATCTCAGCTGTTGATACGGATACTGTGAAGTCGATAGTTAAGGATATAAATCGGGGGTCGTGTTTGATACTGGGTAATGTCGTTTCAGATATGCCTGTGGTCATAAAAGTAGATAAACTTAGTTTCAGGGCTTTAGGTGAGACTAAAAGAATTTTCCAATTTACATGTTCTTAAGTGTATATGATATTCTCTGTACTATTGTTATTATGTTTAGGATTACAAGTACCCAAAGTAGGATGTCTATATCTATGAGGTTAAGAATTTTTCCAACCAATATTGCAGATAGGATGAACAATATCCTCTCTGCTCTCTCCATTAAGCCTATCCCTTGCATATTAAGGCCTAGAGCCTCGGCCCTGGCTCTTACATAAGATATTAGGATAGATGTAGATACAAGAAGTATCAATAGAAGCGTGTTATACGTTATCCCTCCTATATAGAGATAAATAACTATAACGGTATCGGTTATCCTATCTAGAGTAGAATCTGTAAATGCACCTTTTTTAGATACTTGTCCTGTATATCTTGCTAGCGCTCCATCTAACATATCCATGTATCCGGCCAGCAGGATTACCGCTATAAATAGGAGATATTTCAAGGGCTCAGGAAAATATATGAGGGGTATTATAGAGGATATAGTAGTTATGAACCCAAGTAAGGTAATAGTGGAGGGAGACAAACCAGTTTTTTCAATCTTTTGAGCTGAAAATTCATTATATTTCGATATTTTCTTCCTCAGCTTGTTTAACATCCTTCTCATTTTAAAATATCCTATCCGAATGATTATGAATGTTTAGAGCTTGTCACTCTTTAGGCTTGAAGAGAACCTTCATAACCTTTATTTCAAGAGAGGTACTAAAATATGATTTAGGTGGACATTCTTGTCTAGCAAAGAAGTATGTAGTATAAAAGATTGTGGGGAGCCGGGCTACAAATCCCTCTCTTTCGAAGATGCATCTAAGGTCTTTGGCGGTCAATTGACTGGTAAGAGGAGGGTCAAGCTCTGTAAAAAGCATTGGAAGGAGTATAAGAAGGCTACTAAGAGGGAGAGGAAGTTAGAGAGGTGGAGGTGGGGCTGATGTCTATCAGCCTTTCCGATGTCTTTGAAAACGAATTTTACGTCCTGGATTTCGATGGGAAACTCTATTTTGCAGACGAGTTTGATGGTGGAGATGATAATTTCCAGAGGCTTCTAGATAGAGAGGTATTCTCCAAGTCAGTTGCAAGGGAGGAGTCGCCACATATCAGATATTTAACGAAGCTGAGGATTGCCGATAACGAGCCTCTTAGTGATGCTGGTCATCTATCCTACCTTCCTAATGGGGCTTTGATGATCGACTTGTTAAAGAGGTATTCCACTAATGTTGTCCTTAATCTCGGTGCTTATCCAGTTGTAACGTCTATCATGTATGACTTAGGTAGTCCTCCAATCAAGAAACATGCTTCTCTCTTTGGCCAGAGGATGTATAAAGTCAAGCCGGGGAAACGTGAATTTGTATTGAGATATGCCGCTTGTTTCGGTCAATTTGCGATGCTTAGTAGAAAATATATTTCTTATAAGGACTTGCCTTTAAGAGTGTTTGAGTTGGCTGATAGCTATAGATATGAGCAGAGGGGTGAATTGACTGGGCTTACTAGGGTTAGAAGATTTTTCATGCCTGATATGCATGTACTCACGAAAGACATAGAAATGGCGAAGGAGGAGTTCTACAGGTTGTATAAGTTGATTCTTGATGAGGGACGAAAGTTTGGATGGGAATACTATAGTCTGTATAACATAGATCCCGAGTTTCTAAAAAATAATTTTGAATTTATAAAGTCTCTAGTTGAATTGGAAGGGAAGCCGGTTCTCATACATACTGTTGAGAGCGGAAAATATTATTGGGTGTTGAATGTAGAATTTCACTATATTGACTCTACGGGTCGGCCGGTTGAAACCGCGACTGTCCAGATAGATGTGGGTAATGGAGAGCGATTTAACATTACATATGTGGATGAAGACGGTTCTAAGAAGCATCCGGTCATTCTCCATACGGCTATACATGGAAGTCTAGAGCGTTTTCTATTCGAGTTTTTAGAGGAAGCCGCTAAGATGGAGCGTAGAGGTATAAAACCTAGACTCCCAACTTGGCTATCCCCCATTCAGGTCAGAATAATACCGGTAAACCTTGAGAGGAACCTAGATTATGCTATAAAAGTTCTTGAGAACTTGGAGTCGAAGATGATACGGGTCGATATAGATGACAGGGATGCCACGGTTGGTAGGAAGATCAAGGACGCCGAATCCTTCTGGATACCATATATAGTGGTTATTGGGGATAAAGAGGTAGCTGAGGAGAAATTGAGTGTGAGGACTAGAGATGGGGAAAACCTAGTTCTCACTATCGAGGAATTTATTGGACTTCTTGAGAAGGAATTGGCTGGATATCCGAAAGAACGTCTATACATTGATAAATTCCTGTCGAAGAGAGCCAGCTTCGTATAGCTTAGAATTTGAAGAACTTATCTAGACTCACTTTACGCTCGTCTACCATTACAACCTTTTTCCCCTTATTAACCTTAATATCTAGAACTTCTAAGATCTGCTCCAGAGTTGAGTGTAACAGCTCGATATATTTTTTGCTATCTATCTGGTCTATAGATTTTACAAGCTCTATTGGAGCAACTCCGTCATTGTTTCTGGTTTTAACTATTCTTATCATGTGCCCCGGTTGTAGCTTAATCCCAAATGCTCTCTCAAGTTTTCTAGCTGCTTTCACGTGTTGAGGGGTTGTCTTTGTATATTGGTCGGTGTATTTTGATAGGGTGACCGTAATTACTAACTCTTCTAGTGGAACCTCTTTATTTATGAGTTTAGTCTCTGCATCTCTAATTATTTCTATAATGTCTTTCCTAACCATTTTAAACTGTTCAATATTCTCTACAGTCCTCAATTTATCCAAAATTCTGTAAAAGACTTCTCTAATGAAGGGTGGTGTATTGCTTTTCTTACCCATTAAACCCTTTATATCGATTATACCTTCAGATGTTAGACCGAAGTAGTTCTTCTTTCGACTGCTTAATACAGCATATTTATATATCTTGTCCACCTCTAACTGTAGTCTATACTCTTTCCTTATGCTCTCAATTAGTAACTCCAACTTATCCATATCAGGATTCTTTATGAACAGACTGTCCGTATCTCCGTAGATGACCTCTAGGCCAAGCTCTTCAGCCTTTTCAATAGCCTTTTTAATTACGTATCTACCATATGCTGTTACCGCCTCAGCAGCTGGTAGATAATAGAATTGGAAGGTGTCTGCACCAATAACGCCATAGAGAGCGTTTATAATGACTTTCAAAGCTCTTTGGATTACTCCATAGAATTCCCTCCTATCTTTCGATATAGTTTTATCTTTACTTAGCTTCTTGAATACATTCACCCTTATATCTCTAATTATACCTGCAAATTCACTTATCAAACCTCTCTTCCTTGTGCAGATCCAGGTGGTAGTCTCTGGGACCAGATTGTTTCTACACTCCTCATGGGGACAGTTAACAGTCTCATAGGAGATGTTATACTCCTTTAGGATGGAGGGATATAGGCTTGCAAAGTCAACAACAACTACATTGAAGTGAACCCCTGGTTTAGGATCTATAACCAATGCTCCGACGTACTTCTTTCCTTTAGTTACTGGCTGGAAATGTCTACCCCATTTCTTTTCCCTTATCTCATCTGACCTCGGTATTAGATATTTTTTGCTTCTATGTAGGTAGAACATTCTATTTCTAATCCAGTTTGAAACAGATAGTCTTGTAACATCATCCAGAGTCATATTGGATATCCGTGCTATAATAGTGATTAATCTCATTACTAGGTTGTCATTGAATTGTGTAAGTTCGAGTGTTAACTCAGCGTCTGTAAAGCCATATTCGATTATCTCTTCCATAGACATATCGTCGAAATGTCCAGGCGTCTCCATCTTACCCCTATTTAGCAAGGCCCTTGCTATCGAGTCTAAACTGATAATATCGTATGCTCCTGAGAAGGCATATGTCTTTATCGACACGTTCTTAAAGAACTTGTATAGGTCAATGTGTATTCCCCATGTTATCCGTATCTCATTCCTCCCTCTTTCAATATAATCTCTAATCTCCTTAAATCCGAGTTTCAAGGATCTAGCTAGGATATATGGCAAATCGAATGTATCTCCGTTGAAGGTAATTAGAATCGGGTATTCACGTATTATATCTAATGTTCTCTTTATCAATTCTATCTCATTTTCAAAAACCTCAACCTCGAATTTATCGCTCTTGATACCCTCCTTAGGCATATCCCCCCTTAGATCATATACAAGGACTCTTTTTACCCCGTCTGATCCGCATAGTGAGACAATGAATATGGGGTGTTCAGGGTTTTCTGGTTGTGGCATTACACCTCTTGGATTATATACTTCTATGTCTAAGGCTATCCTTTTAAAATCTACTACTGGTTCTGCGAGTCTCTCAAGCCACTTCCTCTCCTCTTCATTGAGTTTCTCCATCGCCTCTCTAATCTCTTTAGATGGCTGGATTATGTATCGACGGGGTATCCCGTCTGCGTCGAAGAAGTAGTATGACCCGACTTCTAAACCTAAATCCATTATATAATTTACATAATACTTGATATCGGCCTCCCACAGTTTAATCTGCTCCCTTAAAGAGTCCGCTCTACCACCTATGATAAGTGGATCTCTGACTATTATCTTAGTAACTGTAATCTTTCTATCAGACAGAGGATCTATCTTTTCTTCGGTTCGGAGTCCCAATATCTGTTGTTTGTTCATACGTTCTATGATGAGAGGTAGCCTTTCAAGCTTTTCTAAAGGTTCCTTTGAATAGGCATATGGATGGTGGTCGGTTATGTCCATCCACTTTATTATTCGATGGTTTTTAACGTCATAAAAGAGGAGATACGGTTTGTTATCTGAAGAGCTGTAATTAGCGGATACAAGCATGTATACATTGTCTTCAAATCTTGTCTCCAAATTATCTGGTATTTCTCTATCTCTACCTTCTTCATTTGAGGAATTATTTGAAGATGTTTCAACCTCTATCTGTTTAGATACTCTATTTTTATTTATAGAATCTTCTCTATATTCATCTTTCTTTTTTGTCTTATTACTTTGCTTAATAAATCGGTCTAGTGTCATACCTTTCTAATCGTAATATATAGGCTTTCTCAGGCTATATGCATTTCTACATTTGAGATGCAGCTTGATACAAGGTTCTAAGGATAAGATTTATTTCCGACCTGTCTATCTGGGTGGGTAGATACTCAACTATATCGAGAGAGGCTATCTGCGAATGGGATGATATAGTTTCAAGAAGCTTTGCTACATCTTCCAAGGCTATTCCATGTGGCTCTGGATACTCGATCTGTCTGATGAGACTAGGGTCGTATACATCTAAGTCAATAGATATATATGTCTTTCCCAGATCATAGAGCTCTATATCCTCAATGTTCTCAAGAAGATGAATATTTCCCTTCTCTTTTACGAATAACATCTCTTCCTCATCATATCCTCTCACGCCATAATATAGGAGCTTTAGATTTTCATCCACTTCCAAGAGTCTTCTAAATATAGTTGCATGATTAAACTTCCTATGTTGATAACTCTCTTTCAGATCTAAATGGGCATCCAATATAACGAGAGTATCTAAATCCAGGTTTCTTACTGTGAAGTATGTTATGGTATGGTCTCCTCCAATGAAGATATACCTCTTCTCTCCATACTCTTTATTAATTTGATGTATTATTGTCTGGAGGTCAATCTCTAGATGTTTATAGGAGGCTGAGGTTATGTCTCCCAAGTCATATATCTTGAGAGAGTCTGTATATCCCTTATGACCATATAAATTGCTTTCAACTATGTGTGTATGTATTCTAAGGAGGTTAGAGGGTGATATGAATTTATATGGTCTTCCGTCATATAATGGAATTCCCAATAAAACTATCTCTGCATCTGTTAATTCATCAATCGTTGATAGGGTGTTACATCTATGTATTGGCAGTTTTGATAGTACCATACTTTTATTTTTCGTTGTATGATGATATAAACTGTAATGAGATATATAATAAGAAGGTGGTTGTAATGGCGTCGCTTAAATCGAAACAGATTGTGGCGGGTATATGCCTATTGGTACCCTCCTTAATAGTGTTATACTATGGATCCACGAGTACAAGCCTCTACCTACTTTTGATAGGCTTCTTTGGACTAGTTGCTTCACTGGGTATTATGGGTGGATTTAAAAATAAGTTGTCGAGTCTCTTACCCGCCTCTCTATCCCTTCTGTTCTTCACCCACCTCTTTGTATTGCTGATCCCTACATCACTCCAGATTAGATTTCTAAGCGCCACATCTCTATTTCTCCTGTTTGTCGCCTTTTATTTCTCTCTTGAGTAGTTTCCATCTATTTACATAATAGAATGATGTTATAGATGAGAGGAACATTAAATAAAATATTTTTGTTGCGAAGACTATATTCCAAGGAGTATCTGGATTTGGGAATACATTATACAACAGGTCTATATTACCGTTTACAGTCCCAGAAGTTGTTATTGAGGCTATCATCGCAGACCATAATGTAAAGTTAAATAGAATCTCATATCCGGAGATAAACATCAGCATTCCTGTAAATATTTCAATTATGAAGAACTCTTTTTCACTCCATCTTTCAACAGCATAGTCCCCAATGTGTGATAGGGTTGTCAACACAGCTAGATATCCAAATATGACTGCAATTGTTATGGGTTTCATAAAGATAACATTGGGTATGAAAACTATCTCGATGGATACCATATTCTCCCCGAAAGGATATAGAGGATCTAAACCCAGTAATGACCTCCCGATATAGTAGATGAATAGGCCTAAGGATATCAGTGTAGATGCTATTGCGATATATTTCCGTAGCTTTAGAACAGTGTCAACCAATCTTCCCAACATAAAGTAATTCATTCTATATTGTTTGATTTATATTATATTTTTAATCCAATAATTTGAATGTAGTATAGGTGAATAGGGTTGGGGCGGATAGTATTTGTCGGAAATAGATATATAGGTATGTTAATGGAGGCTATAGGTGTAGAGGCGATACCAACTTTTGATGTAATAGATGCAGAGAAGAAGGTGCGTTCTCTAGTCTCTGACGATGATGTAGACGTCCTCGTCTTGACGGAGGATATGTATATCGAGCTAAGCTCGAGACGTGTAAAGTTTAAGAAGGAGGGTACCAACCGCCCCATCCTAATGGTGATCCCCACATTGGAGGGTGCTGTGGGGAAGAGGGTGGAAGATCTATATAATCTTGTTAGTCAGGCGGTTGGTGTTAGGCTTCAGTTGAAGGGGTGATCTTATTATGTCTGAGGAATTGAATAAGTTGCTTGAGATAGAGAGGGAGGCTGAGAGGATTATAGAGGCTGCGAGGGAGGAGGCTAGGAAGATAGTTGATGAGGCTAGAAGAGAGGCTGAAGAGGCTGTTCGTAAGGCCGAGGAAGCTCGTTTTCCAGAGTTAGAGGAGAAGGTTAAGAGAGAGTTGGATGAAGAGCTTAGTAAGTTGGAGGAGAGTTATAAGGAGGAGGCTAAGAAGGTGTATGATACTGGTTTAGAATATCTTGACAAGGCTATAGAATTTGTTGTGAAGGAGGTGGTTGGATGAGTATTGAAGCATTGAAAAAGGAGATTATCTCGTCGGCTGAGAAGGAGAAAGAGAGGATAATCAGTGAGGCGAAGGCGGAGGCTCAGAAGATTCTCGAAGAGGCTAATGAAAGGGCTCTTAGGATTATAGAGAGGAAGCGTGCCCAGATAGAATCTGAACTTAGGAATAAGAAGGAGGTTGCTGTAGCGGTTAAGAGGTTGGAGGGTAAGAGGATGGTTTATGAACAGATTATGAAGCTTCTTGATGAAGTTAGGGAGAAGTCTCTCGAGAGGATTAAGAATATCAAGAATAGTGATGAATATATTGATATTATCTCCAAATATATCGTTGAGGGTCTTAAGGACCTGAATCTTGTTGAGGCAAAGGTATTATATTCATCTTCAGACGCAGACTTCTTTAAAGAGAATTCAAAGAAAATCTCTGAAAAGGTATCTAAGCTGTTTGGTAAGAAGGTGAAGCTTGTGTTTGAGGATTCAGGTGAGAACTTTTTGGGAGGCGTTATAGTCTCCGATGTTGATGAGAAGGTCTTCTATGTATCGACCTTCGATGGGAGGTTGAACTCCCTCTTTGAGGAGCGTCTAGATGAGATTTTGAATATTCTTAGAGGTGGTGTTGAATGAGGCAGGGTGAGATTGTAAAGGTAAGTGGAACAGTTGTATTTGGAAGGGGTATCCCAGATATTGAGGTTGGTGAGGTTGTAGAGATTGGTGAGGATAGGCTTATTGGAGAGGTAATTCGTGTATTTGAGGAAGATTTTGCTGCCCAGGTATACGAGCCTACTAGTGGGCTAAGGGTGGGAGACCCCGTCTTTGGAACTGGTAAGAAGTTGGTGGCTGAGTTGGGTCCTGGACTTCTCATGAATATCTTTGATGGTATTGGTAGGCCTCTGGAGGACCTGATTAAACTGAGTGGTCCGTTTATCTCTAGAGGTATCAAGGCCTATATGTTACCGAGAGATATAAAATGGGAGTTTAAGCCCACTGTAGAGGCTGGGATAGAGGTTGGCCCTGGAGATATAGTTGGTGAGGTGAAGGAAACGGAATATCTTGTCCATAAGATTATGATACCCCCTAATATGAGCGGTGTGTTGAAGGAGATATATGAGGGAGAATTTAAGATAGAAGAGCCGATAGGCGTTGTAGAGGTTAATGGTGAAGAGAAGAATCTATATATGTATCATGAATGGCCGGTTAAGATAGCTAGGCCTGTCCAGCCAGGTGGTAGGCTCCCGCTCACCACACCATTGATTACTGGCCAGAGGGTTATAGACGTACTCTTCCCAGTAGCCAAGGGTGGAGCAGCCTGTATACCAGGCGGATTCGGAACGGGTAAGACTGTAACCCTCCATCAGCTTGCTAAGTGGAGCGATACAGATGTCGTGGTATACATTGGATGTGGTGAGAGGGGTAATGAGATGGCTGAAGTCCTTACAGAATTCCCAGAGCTTCAGGACCCAAGGTCTGGTAGACCCCTTATGGAGAGAACCGTTCTAATTGCAAATACAAGTAACATGCCAGTCTCGGCTAGAGAGGCCAGTGTATACATAGGTATTACAATCGCCGAGTATTATAGAGATATGGGTTATGATGTATCTCTCATGGCTGATTCAACCTCTAGATGGGCTGAGGCTATTAGAGAGATTTCTGGTAGGCTAGGTGAGATGCCTGTAGAGAGGGGATTCCCAGCTTATCTACCGGATAAGATAGCAGAGTTCTATGAAAGAGCTGGAAGGGTTAAGGTATTGGGTAGGCCTGAGAGAATAGGATCTGTAACTGTTGTTGGAGCGGTGTCCCCGCCTGGTGGTGATTTTAACGAGCCTGTTACTACACATACACTTAGATTTACAGGTGTATTCTGGGCTTTAGATGCCGATCTAGCATATAGTCGACACTTCCCATCAATACATTGGCTGAAAAGCTATAGTCTTTATGCAGAAGCTATAATAGGTGGGTATGTGGAAAAGGCTGTTGAGAACAATCCTAGGCTAAAGGATGTATGGCCAAATGTTAAGGAGGAATATCCCAGTTATAGAGTGGAGGCTATGAATATCTTGACAAACGCTAGTGAGGTAGAGTCTATAGCTAAGATTATAGGTGAGAAGGCCTTACCAGATGATCAGAGGCTTCTACTTCTTACTAACGAGCTTATTAAGGAGGGTCTGTTAAGACAGAATGCATTCGATCCTGTAGATTCATATTCAGAGCCTGAGCGTTCAATACTTATTTTGAAGGCGATTATAGATTTCCATAGATTAGCTGAGAAACTTGTTAGGGAGAATGTGCCTATAGACAGGATAATTGAGTCACCGATAGTTAGTAGGATTAAGAGGGCCAAGCTAGATGAGAGGAAGTTTGATGCTATAGTGGATCTATTAAATGAGATTAGGGAGGCTCTCTCCTCCATAGCGGAGGAGTATAGAGTCTCGATATCGTTTTAGGAGGTGGTTTGAATGGGTATTCCTGTAAAGATATCTGATTTGTATGGGAAGATATACAGAGGGATCCGTGAGATAAGGGGCTCTCTTGTAGTACTTGACCCGATACCGGGAGTTGTATTCGATGAAATTATCCGTATAAGGGCTCCAGATGGTATAGATCGCCTGGGAAGAGTTATTGAGGTGAGTAGAGATTACGTTATTGCCCAGGTATTTGGTGATGAATCTGGACTTCAGCATGATTCGATAGTTAAGTTTACAGGATCAACATTTGAGATTCCCGTATCACCTGATGTAGTTGGTAGAATGTTCAATGGTAGGTTCGAGCCTATAGATGGTCTACCCAAGATTTCATCGAAGGATACAAGGGATATCAATGGATTTCCCATCAATCCAAGAGCGAGAGAATATCCCAATGACTTTATCCAGACCGGTATTTCAGCTATTGATGGGATGCTATCCCTCGTTAGAGGGCAAAAGCTGCCTATCTTCTCCGAGTCTGGACTACCTCACAATAGAGTAGCTGCTCAGATTGCGAGACAAGCAACTATACTGGGTGAAGAGGAGAGTTTCGCCCTAGTGTTCGCAGCAATGGGTTTAAAGCATGATGAGGCTAGCTACTTCATCTCACAGTTTAGAGAGTCGGGAGCTATAGATAGGAGTGTAGTTATATTAAATTTGGCGGACGACCCAGCCATCGAGAGGTTAATTACTCCTAGGATTGCATTAACAATCGCCGAGTATCTCGCTTTTGAACTCGACTACCATGTACTTGCGATATTAACTGACATGACAAATTATTGTGAAGCCCTTAGAGAGATCAGTGCGGCGAGGGAGGAGGTGCCGGGCAGAGGTGGATATCCAGGTTATATGTATAGCGATTTAGCCACAATCTATGAGCGAGCGGGTATTGTAAGAGGTAAGAAGGGTAGTCTAACACAGATGCCTATTCTTACAATGCCAGGTGGAGACAAGAGACATCCAATCCCGGATCTAACTGGCTATATCACCGAGGGACAGATTATACTTAGCAAGGACCTCCACTCCAGAGGTATATATCCACCTATCAACGTTCTCCCAAGTCTGAGTAGGCTTATGAGGAGTGGTATCGGGCCTGGTAAGACTAGAGATGATCATAAAGAGCTTAGTGACCAGTTATATGATGCCTATTCCAGGGGTGTAAAGGCTAGGGACTTGGCCAGAATTGTTGGTGAGATGGGATTAAGTGATAGGGAGAGATTATTCCTAAAGTTTGCTGATCTCTTTGAGAGACGTTTTATTAACCAGGGTGAATATGAAAACAGGACGATTGAAGAGACTCTAGACATTGGCTGGGAGGTCTTAAGTGTCCTTCCACCCGAAGAGCTTACACGTGTTAGAGAGTCCACGATAGAGAAGTATTACTATAAGGCTAAGGCTGCATACGAGGGTATCCAGAAATGAGTTCTATAATGGGTGTATCAGCCAGCAGAGGCGCATTACTAGAGGCTAGGAAACAACTCCAATTTATTAAGAAGAGTACTGAGATTCTTGAGATGAAGCGTGATAAGGTCGCAAGTGAGCTTAATAAATATCTGGGTCAATTAGGTAAGAGGGAGGAGGCAGAGAAGAAGATTATGGAGACGTATACGAAGTTTGTCAAGGCCCTGGTAAATGTAGGGCATGAGGAATTCACCTCAGCCTCTATGGTTGTCTCTAAGATGAAGACTAGGCTTCATAGGCATCTAGTAATGGGTATTGAGGAATATGATGTAGAGATAGTGGAGCCTCCTAGTGTAGAGTCTATACCGAACTTGGTTGTGAAGGAAGTTGCAAATGAGTTTTATAAAGTCTTCATGGAGATGCTTGAAGTAGCAATTATAGAAAATAAGATTGAGGCATTGGCATATGACCTTATGAATACAGCGAGGAAGGTTAACGCACTCCAGAAAATTATAATTCCTTCTTATCAAGACCTTATTAGATACATCGAGGAACGGATTATGGAGGAGGAGTTATCCGAATTCGTGCGTACCAAGTTTATAGTTGATAAGAAGGGGTAGGTTGGGATGTTGAAGTCTGCATCATATATTTTTATAGTTAGCAGAGCACATGGATTAGCAACTAGGCTGCTGAAATATGATGAGTTAGACTCCCTTAAAAAGACAAAGGATCTCCAAGCATTTATCGATCTGCTTACCAAGGACGATTATGTACAGTCATTATCGACTTTGGAGCGGGGAAAAGTAGATGCTGCAACGTTAAACAAAATATTTTCCAAGGTATATGTAGATAGGCTAATTTATTTCACAAAGATTTCATCGGGTAAGTTTAGAGATTTTATGATGAGCTATATTAAGAGATTGGAGGTTGAAAACCTTAGGAGAGTGTTGAGAGCAAAACTTAGAGGGAGGGATATCACTCTAGACGATTTAATACCCATTCCAAGGGGGTATACCGTTCTGAACTTTCAGGAGCTTGTAAATGTTGCTTCGATAGACGATGTTGCATATCATTTGGCTCCTACGATGTATAGGGGTGCTCAGGAAGCAATCCCAATGGCGAAGTCTATTAATAGTACACTACCTGTGGAGCTTGCTGTTGAGGCGGTCTACTTCTCCAAGCTTCTAGAAGCAGCCAATAGCCTTCCATCTAACAAGAGAGTTACAGATATACTTAGGAATGAATACTTCTCTAAATTTGCATACTACATCTTTGGTATGAAGTTTTTAGAGGCTCCACTAATCATATTCGAGAGGTACTCCGGTCTGATAGCTAGGAATCTAAGCGTCCCCGTAGACTTCATAAATGACCTCCTCAGATCTAGAGAGGATGTCGCGCTTAACATAATCTTAAGATCTCGATACAGATGGCTTGTTAAATATATTGAGGATGCAGTCGAGAGAAGGAGTGTCAACGACCTATATAGAGGTGTCTTAAAAGGATTTAGAAGTTTCCATATAGATCTGTCGAAGAGGCATCCACTGGACATGGCATATGTACTCTGGTATCTATACTCAGTAGAGTATGAGTACATGAATTTAATACAGATAGCTACAGCTAAAGAACTGGGTATAGACCCTGAGCAGATAGAGTTATATTAATCCCCTAAATCTCTATTTCATATATTTCTTAGTCAGGAATACTGTTAGAACTCCTACTATTACTAGGAATATTAAGACCATAAATGCATATATCCCTAGGAAGACCCTAACAGCTGCGTAGGCGGCCATCACTAGGATGAAGGGTAGTGCATAACTTAACCTCTTGAGATCTAAATCCTTCCTTCTAATTACCGTTATAATGCCTACTGTTATCAGTAGGAAGATATGGTATAATGGGAATTGGGCTGTTCCATATAATAGTAGGAGTCCCTTGGCCCCTCCTACTATCCATAGATAGAATATTATGAAGATCAGTGTTGTAAAGGGTATTACGAAGAAGAGTATGTTTATAAGGAGGTCTCTAACATCGTGACTAGCATTTCCAATGAGTAGATATGCCCCAAAGAGATATAGAACAAGATTTACATAGAAGAGTATGGGGTCGCTACCTATATCCCTATAGAGCGTTAATAGATTTGTGACCCCCTCCATATATAGCATCACAGTCCTCGCTAGGAGAAATATGTATGAACCGAGTATCATCAATATTCCTATATCTCTCTTATCCATCTCTGGCGGTCACCCTTTCTGTTTAGTTGTTAAATATATAAATTGTGTTTTAATATAAGTCATATATAAACCTCTTTTCATACGAGGCACAAGGTGGGATAGTTATGCTCAGACCGGCGAAGCTTAGGAAGTTTTATTTGGCTGTGCCTATGGAGTTTGAAGAGGCTGTGTCCAAGTATATTGCTAGTCTAAAGAGTGTAGAGCTTATTGGCCATGCATTGGAAACATCAACTAGAGAGGAAGTAAATACAGCTATGAGATATGAACGTATACTTGATAGGGCCAAAGTCCTGGTTGACAGCGTATCTTCCCTTATTGGTGATGAGGAGGAGGTGAAGAAGAGTTTTGGGGAGCGTTTGAGGGAGGCATTTACGTTAAAAGAGGATGTGGAGACTGTAGTGTTGAATAAGGATGAGGTTTCTAGGGTTGTTCAGGAGTTGGAGGAGAAGCTCACAAATTATACGGCTGAGGTTGATAGAATCTCTAGAAGATTTACATTCCTTAAAGATATAAAGGTTTATGTCCAGCTCTTTGCAAAATATAATATCCCCGTTGATATCATGGGAGATTTTACACATATATTTATTCGAGCCGGTCTCCTTCCAGTTCAGAATCTACCCCTACTAAAAGATTATCTGAAGCCTTATAATGTCGTGATTAATGTCTTTGAAGGTATTAGGAAAGACTACTTTATTATTTTGGCTGGTAGTATAGAGGATCGGGATGAGATCCTTAACTATTTATCTGTCCTTAATTTTGAGGAGATCCGTTTTCCAGAGGAGTTTAAAGGTGACGCATCCGAGGTCTTGAAACAAATCGATAAGGAGTTGGAGGAGATTTCTAAGGAGGCGAGGGAATTACATAAGGAGCTTAAAAAGTTTAATAAAGAGGTGGAGAAGTATAGACAGTTCTTCAGGTTCTATAAGGAGGTCTATTCATCCCTGGTATTCACAAAGAATCTAGCTATATTTAAGGGATGGGTTCTAGACGAGAAATATGACGAGCTAGTTAAGGGTGTTAGGGAGATAGTAGGTGAGAAGTTCTATGTCGAATATGAATATCCACATGAAGAGGATCATCCACCAACCTATCTCAAGAATCCAGGTCCCTTAAAAAGATTTGAACTGTTGACTAGGAAGAGAGGTGCCCCCAACTACTTCGAGTTTGATCCTACCCCTATCTTCACTGGACTGTTCCTGCTGATGTATGGAATGATGTTTGGTGATGTAGGTGGCGGTATAATCCTCATGTCCCTTGGTGTCATTCTATATAAGCTGAAGAAGCCTCTACTAGGTCTTTCGTATAGGGCGATTAATAACCTTGGTTTCATGCTTATGTCTGCTGGTACGATGGCAATAATCTTTGGATTCTTATATGGTGAGTCATTCCTACTTTCCATGACTCCGATGTGGATAAAACCTATTAAGAGTACTATAGAGATTAGCATTATAGCTATTATCTTCGGATTGATACAGCTTGTTATAGGGCTTATACTTAACATCATAGTCGACTTGAAGAATGGAGAGTATTTCGAGGCAGTACTTAGTTGGAAGGGATTAGTAGGTCTGATATACTACCTAGTGGGTATATACCTGGCTATAAACTTTATAACAGGTGGCATGTCCCTAGCAGTCTTTGTAAGGGAAGACCTATTCCCCTTGACGATGCTCGAGATATTCCTCTTAGTGCTAGTTTATCTAAAGCCGACGATTGAGAATATAATGCATAAGGAGGGTAAGCCCCTGCCAATCACTCTTGTTGAGGGTCTTCAGGAGTTTATAGAGATGTTCATTACGTACCTGACAAACTCAGTATCATATATTAGGCTTGGAGCCTTCGCAATTGCCCACGGAGCATTAGGTGAAGCGGCACTAGTATTTACAGGGCTTGTAGGCTTCCTACCATCCTACATCCTATTCAACACAATCGCCATCGTCATCGAGGGCTTTGCCGCAGGTATCCAATCAATAAGGCTATTGTACTATGAATTCTCTACAAAGTTCTATAGGAACGAGGGGAGACTCTTCAGACCTTTAAGACTATGACTCTCTATATATCTCCCCTTATAACCTTTTAATAGTGAATAATCTTAATATCATATTATTAATCCAAATATGGTGATTAACCATGTTGACGAATCTGATGAAAAGGCTGGTGGGCAATCCAAAGAAGGCATTTATAGGGAGTATACTGTTCAACCTGGCTATCGCATTAGTGGTGATTGGGGGCTTCATATCCATTGCATATGCCGCTGAGCCTGGCACTGGAGATGCAGCTGCAGCCGCTGATACAGGGCTTAAATACCTAGGTGCTGGATTGGCTGTGGCAGGGTCTACTATTGGAGCCGGTGTTGCATTGTATGGAGCTACCAGTGCAGGTAGCGCCGCCCTTGTTGAGAGGCCCGAGCTTTCAGTATGGGTCCTTATATTGGCTGGTCTAGGAGAGGGTGTAGCTATCTACGGATTGATTATTGCCATATTGATCTTGGGTGGATAACCACCTTTAATACTTTATTCCAGTGACGACGACTGCAGTATAGCCGATCATCTGGAACTCAGGTCTAACCATCCCCTTTTTCATCCTTATTCTCCTAATAAACACCTCTATAGCCTCTATATCTAGAAAATACTTGTTTATCTTTGTGGATAGCTTATCAACTTGGTTATAGGTTGGCAGTAGAAATCCGGCTCTTCCAGAGGGTTTTAGACTTCTATAGACCTTATCTATAATGGTCCATGGGCTATCCATATCTACAAATGCAAGGTCGTAATATTCTTCTTCTACCTCAGCTTCCATAAAGTCTTGATTCAAAAATGTTATTTTACATCTAGGCTTTATCCTCATGACATTTCTTTTTGCAACCTCCATAAACTCCCTCCGTTTCTCATAAGTTTTGATCTCACCTTCTTCAGATAGGAACCATGCAAACCCCGTTGTAAGACCACCACTCCCCGTGCCAACCTCCAATATCTTTGAATTCGGCTCGACACCTAGTCTAAGAAGTAGATATCCTATATCCTTTGGATATACAATCTGGGTTGGCCTCTCGCTATTCATGATATAGTCATATGGGGCGGGTTTTACAATCTTGAGTTTTATATTTTTAGAGGTATATACATATTCCCCATATTTTTTCCCGATTGTCTCTTTTAGATCTACGACACCCAGGTCAGTAGAGAATTTTCTCTCCTCAACTTTTACCAACCATTTCCTGTTTTTCGTCAAACTATATAGAAGAATATAGTCTCCAAGATTCACGGTCTCAGTCATCATTTAAAGAATTTTGTGTGGAGAGAGATAAAATAAAGAGTTATGGGTCTCTATACTAGGAAGAGCTTCTCATATTTCTTTACTATCTCAGCGGATTTCCTGTAGTCTAGGAATAGTTTAGCGGCTCTATCCACGTCTTCCTTCTTAATCTTGTCGTTTCCATTTAACTCTGCAATCTCCTTTAAGGGTCCCAGTAGTATTAGTGAGTATCTTAAACTGTTTTCAACACCGAGTTTAACTAGTTCTTCGAAGGCGTCATCCTCTATTTCGATATTCTCCTCCTTAATCTTAAGCTTCAAAATCTCCCTTATCTCCTTCTCTGTATATGGGTCTGTACTGATTATTAATATCCTGTCTAGAAAATCGATTGGTATTCCATGTGGAGACTCAATTTCGGTTCCTCTTATCTTGGTTATTCCTCTATTTGAAGCGAATATTATTATGGGTGCCATCTCACTCTCTAAGGCTCTGTTTAGGAAGGCAAAGGCCTCTATATCCAACATGTGAATCTCGTCTATGAATAGAACTCCAGGTATTATCTCGGCTCTCCCCTCTTCTATCCATTTTTTAACTATCTCATCTACCTCCTGCCTAATCTCATTTGTTATTTCTTCCCTCTCTCCTCCGAAGAAGAGTGAGAGGACGCTTTCTCCTCTCCTGGCTCTGCTGAGGTCTAGGTCGTGGAGTGAGAGTGTGTATATGAATTCCCTTTCTTTTATTATTGGACCCTTCGGTGGGTCTATATATACCTCGCCTTCTATATCGAAAGATTTGGGTGCATTCTTTGACCTTCCTAGTTTTGTAGTTCTACCTGTCTCTCTATCTATGAGGACTATATCTCCCTCTCTAATATTCTGCTGCAGGAATGCCATGGCTACGTCGGTTCCTGCGGAGAATCTCCTCTCTTCCTGGTCGGTTGCAAGGGTAATTGTAACGCTTTCGGGTATCTGCTGATACGGATTATATGGGTGCGGAGACATCTTATATTCTATCTTCTTTACTTCACCCTCTATAACTTCTCTTATCTCTTTAATTCTAACACCGATAGCTCTTCTAATAGCTCTCATCAGGATCTCAGTCTTCTTTAGTTCTGTAGAGTATATCTCACTTCCGCTCAACGAGATGAATGGGACATCTTTACCTAGTTCCTTGGCTATAGCAAGGGCTATAGCAGTCTTACCTGTACCGGGTGGGCCTGCCAGTAGAATGGCTCTACCAGCCATCTTACCCTTTTTGATCATTTGTACAACTATGTAGGCGGCTTCCCTCGCCTTAACCTGACCTACCATACCATCGGCCATAAATTCTGCCTTTCCATTTCTGACCCCCAATCCCCTGATATGGGTGTGGAACCCTATCCTCTCGAATTTTCCATCCAGGGGTCTTATCGCCATTTCCCAACACCCATTTTCCAATTATAACTTAGATAAAATTAAAAATTTTCTGTAGGAGGATGACGTCATCCAGTTTCCCAATTCATCTGACCCTTCAAAACGGTAAAACGGTTCAAGTTGAAAATTGGATTGCATTTGATGGTTCTTTTAAGAGGGTTGAGGGTTGTAAAGATGTTTATCCCTTGGGTTATGGACTAGGGCTCTTCCATGATGAACGGGATAGAATAGAGTGTATACTCTCGTTCTCTAATTATGATCTGATTAGATGGTTGGATAGTAGATATGTAAAGATATATTCTGGGGCTTCCTACCTCAAGATGATAAGGTCGATGAGTAGGCATAGAAGAATTCTTTCAACGTTTTATCCCCCAAACCCGTTGGAAAGTATTGGCGGCTTATTGGTTCAAGGTTATCCAGTCTTTTATGGCTTGGATCACGGCAATATTAAGCTTCATGTTTATTCTAATAGAGATGGAAAGGTATACACCTCTCTAGATGAGGTGGATGGCCGTATAATAGTTGATATCCATTTTGATAGACCTAAACCTATAAAGAATATAAATCCATCACTCCTAATCGCTAGAGTTACAAAGAGTGAGGCAGAATATATTCTAAAATTGAGGGAGGAGATAAAGAATCCCTTCTCTGTAATTGAGGGTCGAGCATCTTATTTCCTAGTATCCCTAGTATATGATAGAGTGGAATATAGCTCTCTTAAGGAGGTTCTATATCGTATCCTTTCTAGAAATAGGCTTAAGACGGTTAGGCTATCTAGCCTATCAATTGATGATATCCCTATCGTCAAGCATGTAGGTGGCGACTATTACCTTGGTGAATATGGAGGGGAGGGTCTTGATGGAATTCTATTTGTTCACCATCCATCCAATATCTCGTTGGGAGTAGATGGTTCCCAGTTAAGTAGATTGATAAGGAGGTCTAGATACTATGGATAGAGAGTCTCTTGTCAGGTACTCAGTTGATTGTCCATTATATAGGTTTAAGTCGGGCATTCTAAGCCCTAGGGGGATCTATACGTATAAAACATTGTTTGAGGAGGGTGTCATATCCCGAGACTTATATAGAAAGAGTGTAGAATGGTGTGACCTATGTGGTCTATGTAAATCTTTATATGAATTTATGAAGGGTTGTTGGAGGGAGGTACTTGAATATGATGGAGTATTTGATATTGAGGTTGTCGAGGAGGGTGTAAAGCATATCCTCCTCCCTAAGGTGTTATATGGCATTGATGGATTATCAAATATGGTTGACAACCTAGTGGATAGACTAAAAAACCTGGGTTTTGAGGTGGGTATCTCGATATACAATGGTTTTCCAGAGATGTATCTTTATGCATCTATAAATGGATTTAGAGAGTTGAGGAGGGTTTTCTGGAAGAAGCTTTTGTCTAAGGGGATTGACGATATAATTGTATTGGATAGGTATACTTATGAGATGGTTGGTAGGACGGTAAGACTTGTAGTAGATACACCTTCTAAATTGGTAAACGACATTCTAACACGTCGTGATGTATATCCTTTAAAAACAGGGGTTCTAAAGATTAATTTGCTTAATAGTGTCTACAGGTTCTACAGGAGGGAACTCATCTCCTTGAGCCGATATATCACGTTAATACCCCAGTTTCATGTGACGTTGTCCAGCGATAGATATGGATTTGGATTTGCACCATTATATGAAGGCTATACCCAGTTATTCAAGGCATATTTAGATGTCCATCTTCCATATACAGCTTATATCATCTCTACGGTTGATCCAGTCACATACATAGTTCTTAGAAGGACTATTTGTAAGAGGTATGCAGTCTCTTACCTTCCATTATTGGTCCTTAATATCCTGCGGATGTATTAAGGGGGAATTAATATTCAATATAATATTATTTTGTTATTGAGGGGTTTGAGAAATGTATAGAGATTCTCAGATGGAGGCATTCAGACAAATTGTTTCTAGTCTTCAAGAATTGTCAAGTAAAGTTATGGATATGAGTGCTGGAGTTGTGAAGCTGACCGAGAATCTAGTATCCGGCAATACAGAGGTATTGGGTGAAACATATAATTCATTAAGGGAGCTTGACTATTCCATCTATACATTCCAGAAAAGTATTGTTAATGATATTGTCAGGTATAAAGTCTTTCTAGGCGATAGTGTCTACATTCTATATGAGTTGATCACCTTGGTCGGCGATCTAGTGGATGAGATGGATGGTGCAGCCTTTAGACTTGCGAATCTAGATATGAACTCTCTTCCTAAATGGTCTCTTGAATGGATAAGAAAGATTGTGAATGGGTTATATAAGGAGGTTGAGGCATTTAGGGAGGCAATATATTTCCTAGGGTATAACCCAAATTCCTTGCCCAGCGCGATTGAACGTATCGGTGAGATTGAGGAGGAGATAGATGTTATTCATAGAAAGGCCCTGATTGAGATGTTCAATAGGGAGAAGGATAGTGTAAAGATTATTATGTGGCTGGATATTGTAAATAGGCTTGAGACTGCCGCTGATATGTTGAAGAAGGTAAGTGATATTCTATTGAGTCTCCATCTACTCTAGAATAGAATTAGATTCGAATTGGATAGGTGCATTCTGATGGATAAAATATTCAAGGGTGTGTTGGTAGGTAATAGGGTATTTATTCCTGATATTGAAGATTCCAGGGAGTTGTGGTCTCTCGGCTTCTATGGTAAACCTCTGGGTATAGCTAAACCGAGAGAACCCGATTTTGATAAGCCCCTTATTCTAGATCTTTTAGAAGCTTTATATCTGATGGAGAAGGGCATTCTAAAGGTATATGATAATGGTAGTGAGTTGTCTAGGGATGATCTGTTGAATGTTGCACGTAAAAACTATGTGGATTTCGACCTTCGATATCTCGTTTATAAGGATCTGAGGGATAGGGGATTTGTTGTTATTTCGGGGCTTAAGTTTGGTGTAGATTTTGCAGTATATCGGAAGGGACCGGGTTTGGAGCATGCCCCCTTCCTAGTAGATGTTATAAAAGCGGGTAGTAAGGTAAGTGGGGATGAGCTTGTTAGGGCAGGTAGACTAGCAACATCTGTTAGGAAGAGATTTATATATGCAATTGTGGATGGTAAAAAAATAAGGTATGTGTTGTTTAAATGGTTTAAGCCTTAATCCTCCTCCTCTACCTGGATTTTCTTGGCTCCTCCGTCTACCTTCTTCTTCAACGTAACTACTAGTATGCCATTGTTTAGCTTCGCCTTGACATCAGTTGTTGAGGCGTCCGCTGGCAGTGTAATGCTATGCTTATACTTCTTATACTTCGTATTTGCTGTGATATGTAGTGTCCTATCCTTCATCTCAATATTTATATCCTCCTTCCTTGCACCAGCCAATTCAATTATTATTTCGTAGTGATCCCCCCTATCAATAATGTCGTATACAGGTGTAACTGTGTCATCCACTTTTACACCGAATGGTTGCTGAGGCTTTACATTTCCGAAGAACTTTATCTCAGGCTTCTCCATACCACTGTGCCATCTATATGAGAATCCGAATACTATGGGCTCTCCCCTCCTCTCAAGTTCCTTCAGATCATTCACTCTTATCCTTGTAAGCTCTGTTATCAGTTTTCTAATCCTCCTCATCTCCTCCTTGAACAGCCTATCAATCTCATCGAAAAATTCATCTTCGAACCTCATCTTCTATCACCCCGTTATATATCTGGATATTTTTCTGATTTTTAAAATTTTGTATTTTTTAATAGCAATTTTATTCGTTTTATGTTTCTCAGAAAAATGTCTTTTAGAAATTTTGATATTAACCTAATAAAATATTCGTCTCCCTTTCTCAACTTATCTATGAAATAATTAGAGAGTAGTATATTATCGGGAGCTTCGGCAATCACGAGGTAATAGTCCCCCCTAGGTTTCACCTTCGAGTTTTTATAGCCCGATGAATGTAGTAGATTCCTTATTTTGAATGCGGTTTCTATGTTCCATGTTTTAAAGACAGCTTTTGACCCTCTAATCCTGATAAAATTATTTTTCCCGAGATATACTCTATCAATTTTTATTAAGTAGTTATCTATAAGCTCGGAGGAGTATCTCCTTGCTATCTTCTCTAGAACTCCTGTGTATAGCTTGTTTGAGTATTTTGTCTCTCTTTGTGAGGTGATGGCGTCGATTATCTTCTCGACAGTCATTTTAATTATCTGTTAATATCAACTTCTTTAGCCTATATATTTTTGATGTAGGTGTTGCGGATGGGAAGCGATTTTATCAGGCTTGCCGATTATGCGGTTGAATATGGTGGTGGGCCTGAGTTAGAATATATAGATGCTAGGGTACATAGTAATGAGGTTTATAGGCTTATATTCAATAATGGTGAGCTTGTATCGTATGAGTATAGTCAGGATGAGGGTTTAGGTTTGAGAATCTTCTCTAGAGGTATTGTAATATATTCCTCTCCTAATCTACCAAGTAGGGAGATGGTTGATCAGACACTTGATTCCATGTTGCGCCGCGCCAGAGCAATATCTGAGAAGTTGGGAGAGGCCTATCAGAAATATGAGTTGCATCCCATTGTTGAGGCTGATGTAGAGTATACAGTTCGGGAGGACATCCCCTTTAAAGATAATATTGACGAGGTAGTTTCACTTGTCAAGGATCTGGATAAACACGTTAAAGATTCGAGTAAGGTTGATCTAGTAAATAGACATTATTCTCTGATGTATAGGGTTGAAAATAAGTATTTTATATCTTCCGATAGGGTTAGGGTGCGTTCCAGGATCCCTAGACTTATATTATTTATCTCGTTGACAGGTAAGAATGGAGAGTATATCTCTAAGACCGTTTCACTAGGGTCTTCAACCGGTTTGGAATATCTGGATTTCGACTTTGTCTTGGGAGAAGTTATGAGACGTGTCAAGGCAATGGAGAATATATTGACTAAGGCTATCCCCTCTCCAAGGGACAGGCTTAACGTTGTCGTCGGCAGCGAGATCGCTGGTATTATAGCTCACGAGGCAGTCGGCCATCCTTTTGAACTTGATAGGATCCTGGGTATGGAGGGTGGTCAGGCGGGTGAGTCATACCTAGATTATGGGTCCATAAATAGTAGAATAGGTTCTAAAGAAGTTTATGTTGTGGATAATCCTCTATTGGAAGGGGAATATGGATTCTATATCTACGACGATGATGGTGTTAAGGTTGAGAAGCGTATATTAATCAAGGATGGATTCGTAAACTCCTTTCTCGTTAATAGGTTTGTAGGTTCCAAGATAGATATGAAGAGTAATGGTGCTTCTAGGGCTGCTAATTTCTATCACGAACCCCTGATTAGAATGGGTATCACATATTTTGAGGAGGGTAACATGTCTCTAGAGGAG
This sequence comes from Candidatus Geothermarchaeota archaeon, assembly GCA_015523605.1. Lineage (GTDB taxonomy): Archaea > Thermoproteota > Nitrososphaeria > Geothermarchaeales > JDFR-13 > SZUA-1514. The sequence goes on along the minus strand of WAKC01000025.1, from coordinate 31,997 downwards.
CTTCTTGAAGAAGCTGGGCATGGTATCTATATAGTTGATTATACTGAATGGAATATTGATGATAGAAGGATTAACCAGAGATATACAGGGTTTGAGGCATATCTGATAGAGAATGGGGAGATAGGTGTCCCAATAAAATATCCTGTCCTGGAGTCGACGACTCGGGAGATTCTGGGGAGTCTAGCTGCTAGGTCTAACATAGTTAGGCTACACCCAGGAACATGTGGAAAAGGTGATCCGATGCAGCCGATGCCTGTGAGTATGGGTGGGCCAGACCTATTACTGAAAGGTATCAAGATTAGGAGGAGGGGTGATTAATATGGAGGGTGAGATGATAAGAAAGAGTTTTGAGGGTATATATCTTGAGGAGTATCTGGATAAACTTAATAAGAAGTTGTCTGAATACTTCGAAACAGTGATTTTAAACGGGTATATCCAATATGCCACTCGTTATCGATTCTCTAATACTAAGCTCGATCTTGTGAAGACGATGTTTTCAGACTTTATTGAGGTCTTTGTAGCCAAGGGTGATAAATATCTAACTCAGAAGATAACCAATGTATCTACTCGGGAGGTTAATGATGTTGTGGAGGAGCTTAGGAAGCTCTATGAGGTAAGTACTCCTACTGAGGAGAGATATACTCCTCCAGACATTTCGAGAGACTATTATGAACTTATACCAAATACCTTTTCGGATGAAGTGTTTAATGAAGATATACATCTCAAATTCGTAGAGAATCTATTATCCTACGAGGGTAGGAATGCCAAACGGTTAAGCGGTATATTCTCAGCTGAAGCGGAGAAACATTTTATTGTGACTTCATATGGTGTGAGGGGGGAGATGAAGAACTCAGATTTCCTAGTGAGGGTACGTGGTTTTAAGGATAAAGAGGTGAGTTATACAGATGTTAAGGTAGGTGTTAATCTGAAGCCAGAAGATGTACCAAACTTGCTAGATAATATTGACAATATGTTAGGTATGGTGGAATATGTAACACCTGTTGATGAGGGTATCTACAACGTAGTATTTTCCCCACAATCCTATGCAAATCTGGTGAACTATCTTGGTTACATGCTCTCAGGATACTCCTACATAAGGAATATGTCCTCCTTATCAGGATTATTAGGTGAGGAGATAGCCTCTAAGGATGTATATGTATATGACAATCCTAGGATGGAGGGATCTCTAGACGCTACATGTTTTGATGAAGAAGGTGTTGAAACCGGTAAGACAGAGTATTTTGTTGATGGAGTGTTTAACGACCTTGCCCTAAATACTTTAACCGCAAAGAAACTTGATAGGGAATCGAATGGTCATGCTGGGATTATATCGCCGTTCCCATATCCCTTGGTGTTTGAGGTCAAGTCGCCGGTTAATACAGATCCAGAGGAGGTGTTTAAGGAGTTGGATGAAGGTATATACATATCTAATGTCTGGTATACTAGATTTGCAAACTTCCGTCTGGGTACGATGTCCACATTACAGAGGGATGTAGGGTTCTATATTGATAATGGTAAGGTTAAGGGAGGCTTTACAGGTGCCAGACTCTCTCTAACAATCAGAGACCTTGTATCGAAGGTTATGTTTGCCTCTAAAGCTGAGGAGTGGGTCCAGCCATGGGATGTATGGATACCAAGTAAAGTCGGATTCGTCGCATTAAAAGATGTTGAAGTAACTACTGGGTTCTAGTTATCCTAACCTTTTTATTGGGATATTCCCTATACCCGCATTTACAGGGATTCCAACCACATTTCGGGCATTTATCGCCATATTTATTGATAAACTCCCTCTCCAAATCGATGTTCAATAGGTTACATAGGCTTAGAAGCCAGGCTAAGACGTCTGATGCCTCAGCACTCACGTCTCCACCCTCTTTTACGGCCACATATAATTCATAGACTTCTGTTAATAACCAATCTAAGGTCTTATCTACTCCCCTCTTCCTATCGTGATGGATATACATATCATAGATATTCTTCTGTAGATTCCTGAGTTGCATGTAAATAATTAAGGATGTATTGTCAAGATATAATTTTAGAGGGTGATCCTACTTGGTAAGGAGGGATATCGAGAGGATTAAAAAGTTGTCTGGGATTCTTGAGGAGGCGGGGATAGATTATCTAGTTGTCCTTGACGATATCAATATAAAGTATTTAGCTGGGAACACGATAGACTATTCCCTCGTGTTTCTGGATGTGAAAGAGGGTACTGTAAATGGGTTGGTAAATATAATGGAGGCTGAAAGAGCTTCTCAAGTTACCTGGTTAGATAATATTTATGTGTATCTAAGGCCCCAGACGGAGTATGATGGAGGCTATGAGACTGTAAGGGGGGAAAACCTATATGATGCATTATCCAAGGTCTTAACAGAGGGTAGGGTAGGAATTCCATATGATAAGGTGACTCACAGACAATACATGCAGATATCTGAAGCCCTAGGTAGAGAAGTGGTTGATGCTACTGAATATCTTTGGAGGGCTAGGAAGATTAAGACTAGGTTTGAGTTGGATATTATGGTTAAATCCGGTGAGCTTGTTGACTTCGGGATTCATAAGGCTATAACCATCTCTAAAGAGGGTGTCACCGAGAAGGAGATTGCGGATACAGTCAAATGTGAGATGTTTAAATACGGTGCTGACCGTGTATTTGACTTTCTAATCGTCGCCAGTGGTCTTAACTCGGCTAATCCACATTGGAGAGCCTCAAATAAGAAGCTTGAAGAGGGAGATCCGATAACCTTCGATTTCGTCGCATCTATAAACGGTTATTTCGGTGATGAGACTAGGACTGTATTTCTTGGAGAGCCTAAGAATGAGCTTAAGAAGATTTATGAGATTGTTTTGGAGGCTCAGGTAGCTGCGGTTGAGGCTGTAGAGCCGGGTGTGAAGACATCTGAGGTCGATGCAGTGGCACGTAAGATTATCGAGGATGCTGGTTACGGTAAATATTTTATTCATTCTACTGGGCATGGAATAGGTCTCGAGGTTCACGAACCCCCACGTCTATCCAAGACTGATGATACTGTTGTTGAGGAGGGTATGGTATTAACCGTTGAACCGGGTATCTATATACATGGGTTGGGTGGCGTCCGTATAGAGGATATGGTTTACGTTGATAAGTCTGGAGCCAGGGTATTGACTAAATTGAATAAGGCATATACAATTATATAGTTTAAACCTTTTTCCCAAGCCATATGCAATATCTAATTAATAAGGCATGTTTTAGCGTTGTAGGTGTTACGAGATGGATGTAGTTAAAGATATTGATTTGAATAAGGTTAAGACATTTAGAGATTTGATGTGTCAACTTATAGATTCCGGGGGGTTTATGGGGCGTTATGTAGGGCTTGCATATAGAATCTGGAAGGAGATGTTGGAGAAGCGTGGGGAGACAACGATTTTTATGAGTTTCCCTGCAGATATTATAGCCACAGGTCTTAGAGGAGTGATTAGGGAGATTGTTAAGAGGCGATGGGTAGATGTTATTATAACGACATGTGGAACTCTTGATCACGACCTTGCACGAACTTATAAGGACTATTATGTGGGTGAGTTTAGGATGGATGATGTTAGGCTTAAGGATTCTGAAGTGCATAGACTTGGTAATGTATTGATACCCTTTGAGAATTATGGTGGTATTATTCAGGAGAAGATGAGGGCTTTCCTAAATAATCTGAAGGAGAGGGGTGTAAAGGAGCTTTCTACATATGAATTGTGTTATGAACTCGGCCGTTTCATAGATTCTGACTCGAGTATATTGACTTGGGCTGCTAGGAACGATATTAAAATTGTTATACCAGGTATATATGATGGTGCGGTCGGCTATCAGATTTGGGTCTTTCAACAGTTTAACAGAGATTTTAAGCTAGATCTCTTCAAGGATGAGAAACTCCTTTCAGACTATGTCTATGATGCTAAATATACTGGTGGAATAATTATTGGAGGAGGGATTTCGAAACATCATCTTATATGGTGGAACCAGTTTAGAGAGGGGCTTGACTATGCCCTACAGATTACAACTGCATTGGAGTATGACGGTAGCTTATCTGGTGCGAGACTTTCTGAAGCTGTTACGTGGAACAAGGTTGGGAAGTATGCCAATCATGTGAGTATATGGGGAGATGTAACGACTATACTTCCGTTCGTGGTTAGAGCGTTGATGGATGCTGGATATTAAATCCGATAGTAAATAGTCTTGTCACCCACATCTTCCAAGACTATCCCCATCTCCCTGAGCCTATCTCTTATCATATCAGCCACTTCATATATCTTCCTCCTCCTCAGTTCACCCCTAACATCGACAATCAACTTGAGAAGTTCCTCATCAAGTCTAGCCTCATCCTCAAGGGTCAATCCATAGATATATTTAAATTCTTCAATGAGTGCCAATGCATTTGTCACATCTTCCCTAGATAATTTGTTATTGTCTATTGAACTCTCAAGTCTATCAATGAATGACATGAATATATTCAATGCGGATGCCGTGTTGAAGTCGTCTAGGAGTTCCTCAATAAACCTCTCTCTATAGCCATCTATATCCAATTCTCCCATATCCCTATACTCCCTGTAATCCAATAGTTTTTTGTATACCCTCTTTATCCTTCTAAGTACATTCCTAGCCTCCTCCACCTTGTCATCACTATATTCAAGTTGTTTCCTATAATGGGTTGAGAGGATTATGAGCCTAATTAGGTCTGGAGAGAATTCCTTTAGCATCTCCTTCATAGTAATTATGTTACCTAGGGATTTCGACATTTTTTCCCTGGCAAACTTTAGTATTCCTACATGCATCCAGATATAGACCGCTTCACCCCCTATATATGCATTGGTCTGGGCTCTTTCATTCTCATGATGTGGGAACTTTAGATCTTCACCGCCACCATGTATCTCGAAGGGGGGATCCAGGAATCTGCTGCTCATAGCAGTACATTCTATATGCCATCCAGGCCTACCCTCTCCCCATGGACTCTTCCATGATGGCTCCCCCTCTTTAGATCTCTTCCATAATGCAAAGTCTAGTTTATCCTTTTTACCAGGTCCTTCTTCAACTCTGTAGCCACGTATCAACTCCTCTATCTTCTGCTTACTTATCTCACCATATCCCTTAAACTTTGATACGGAGAAGTAGACGTTTCCATCTGCAGGATATGCATATCCCTCTCTAATTAGCTTTTCAATGATGTTAATCATGTCGCGTATATGATATGTAGCTCTTGGTAGTGCATAGGGTGGAAGCATATTAAGCCTCTTCCATATGGATAGGAAGTCCTCCGTATATTTCTCGCTGATATCCCTATATGTGACTCCTTCCTCATTCGCTCTATTGATGATCTTATCATCAATGTCGGTTATATTGACGACGTGGATAACGTCATATCCGAGGTATTTGAGTAACCTGACTAGGCTATCATATGTTATGAAGGTCTTGAAATGGCCTATATGGCTATAATCATAAACTGTAGGTCCACATATATATATCCTTATTATATTATCGTTTCTCAACGGTTTAACCGCCTTCTTCTCTCCAGTCCTTGTATCGTAGAGTCGTAGGGTTCCACTCCTCATACTTACCAAAAATATTTTTCAGTGATAAGATTTATCTTAATCTTAATTGATGAGGGTGGTCGAGGACATTGCATCTTCATTCGATAGGTATCTCTATCAGTATTTCGAGATACCAGTGGTTACGAAATGGTTGTTAGACGACCTGAGATATAGAGAGGGCACTATAAAAATATCTCTAGACCTTGGAAGGAGTTTCACATATGTAGACGTCTCTGAAGGCGTCTTGAAGATTGATAAATTCACATATGATCTTAATGTCCTCATAGATGATTTCAGGTATGATAGGATATATATACTTAGGGAGGGTAGATATGGAGATCTAGCCTTCTTCAGAGATGACATATACTATAAGTTGTATCCAGTTGCTATGTATGAGGCTCCCACTATCGAGATAAGTGGTATTAAGATGCATAGAGTAGTCGAAGTTACCCCCTGGGAAGATGCCGGTCAAAAAGTTGAGTTGGTAAATGTTAGAGAGGGTCACAAAGTGTTGGATGTCTGTACAGGCCTTGGATATACCGCTATCCATAGTCTAAATAGAGGGGCTGAGGTCTTGACGATAGAGAAGGACAGGAACGTTTTGGACCTTGCAAAATACAATCCCTGGAGTAGGGAACTATCAGAAATCCCTATCTTGCTTGGGGATGCATATGAATTGGTGGGTGATCTCCCTAGAAACTTCTTCGATATTGTAATCCATGATCCTCCGAGGATGGCGAGGGCTGGTGAACTCTATAGCCTAGATTTCTATAGGATGCTCTATCGAGTAATCCGTCCTGGTGGAAGGCTATACCATTATGTAGGTAATCCGGGGCATAGACGTGGGAAGGATATTGTTAAGGGTGTTGCTAGGCGTCTCAAGAATGCTGGGTTTAAAGTGGAGATAGTGAGAGGTCTATTGGGTATATATGCATTTAAAATATAAACTAGGCTTAACCATAGAAATTATTATTATTCGTGTGTATACAGGGCACGGTGTATAGATATGTATGCCGTCGAGCTCGAAAATATTACTAAACGTTTTGGTGATGTAGTCGCCGTCAATAACGTATCTCTTAGGATAAGGGAGGGTGAGTTCTTTAGTCTATTGGGTCCAAGTGGATGTGGTAAAACTACTACTCTAAGGATTATAGCTGGGCTTGAGAGGCCCGACTCTGGGGTTGTGAAGCTGCATGGCCAGGATGTAACATATGTACCGACACATAAACGGGGTATTGGAATGGTTTTCCAGACATTAGCACTCTTTCCCCATATGAATGTATATGATAATATTGCATTCGGCCTCAGGATGAGGAAAGTTCCTGAGGATGAGATTAAGAGGAAGGTTAGGGAGATCCTCGAGATTGTCAGGTTGCCTGGAATGGAGAATAGATATCCAAACCAGTTGAGTGGTGGTCAGAGGCAGAGAGTCGCCCTTGCCAGGGCTCTAGTTATAGAGCCTAAGGTACTACTCCTTGATGAGCCTCTTGGAGCGCTTGACCTGAAGATTAGGCAGGAGATGATGGTGGAGCTTAAACGTATACACCATGAGGTTGGAACTACATTCATCTATGTAACTCATGACCAGGGAGAGGCTATGGTGATGTCGGATAGAATAGCCGTTATGAAGGATGGACGTATTATGCAGATAGGCTCTCCCGAGGAGATATATCTACATCCCAAGAATACTTTTGTAGCCCGTTTCATCGGTGAAGCTATAAATCTAATTGAAGGGACCTACAGCGGTGGGAAGGTAGATAGTGAGATTGGGGTTATCCAACTCCCCGAAGATGTCAAGTTGAATGATGGTAGTAAGGTTACGATAGCCGTGAGGCCTGAGCATATCTACATAGGTAATGTAGAGGGGGTTGATAATGTATACTATGGAAAGGTATTACTCAAAATATTCAAGGGGTCGTATGTAGAGTTTCATATCGAGGTGGACGGCAAGAGATTTATAGTCTTTAGACCGTTTAGACTCGCTGAGCCACTTCCAGATACTGGAGATACAGTTACATTTGGATGGAAGAAAGACTCTGCAAATATACTTCTTGAGTAGGTTCTAATCTATATAGACAGCTTTAATTGTTCCACCCCTCCGGAGATAGCTGGTTATCAGATTCTCAAATTTTATGTATTCAGGATTGTAGTATAGGATTAGGAGTCTACGTAGAGTATCGATAAAACCGTCTCCTAACTTGGCGATACCGCTGAAAATGTATTCATCTCTCAATCCAGTATGTACGTTAATGATGTTTCCCTCATCGTCGAGGTCGAATGAGTATGAGTATTCACATCTAACCTTCTTAGACACTCCTAAGGCATCTGGATAGGTGAAAAACCTGTCTAAATCTATATGATCTATATTGCAGTCCATATCTATAACTAGGAAGTCTCCCTTTTCAAAGAGCTGGAGTGTGGATAGTATACCCCCTAGAAAATCCTCCCTGACACTCTCCTTAACAATTATATCCAAGTCTCTATACGTAGTTTGGAGGTCAAGAACCTTATTTAAAATCATTTTATCTAGTAAATCGGCTGTGTTTATCACGATCTTATCTATTCTTCTAGAGACTGCCTGCGCCACTATAGAGTCGAAAACTTTGTTGTTGAATATGCCGCGGTGTATAAATGATATAATCTTCATATCCAAAATGTTTATATCACTCTGAGAGAATATAACTAATCTCTTATAACTTCATCTATAACAGTGTTATATTTAGAGGGATCTGATATGTCTACAAAGGTTATCCAGCCAGAGGAGCTAAAGGAAATCTTGGGAAGTGAGGGTATAAAGGTGGTTGAGGTTGATTATGACCCTAGTACAGCCTATGAACTTGGCCATATCCCAGGCGCCCTACTTATTGATTGGAAGAAGGATTTGAATAAATATCCCGAGAGGGATATAATAGACCCTGAAGGATTTGAGAGGCTAATGTCTAGACTCGGCATCTCAAATGACGATCTAGTTATATTATATGGGGACTATAACAATTGGTTTGCAGCCTTTGCCTTATGGATATTTGACCTCTATGGTCATGAGAATGTCAAGATATTGAATGGCGGTAGAAATAAGTGGATAGACCTTGGATACCCTATGACTAAAGAGGTTCCTAAGATCTCTCCAACTAACTATAAAGTGGTTAAGGTGGATATGACTAAGAGGGCGACGTTTATAGATGTTATGAAACATCTTAGAGACCCTAATGTAGTCTTGGTGGATGTTAGGAGCCCGGCTGAGTATAAAGGGGAGGTGACGGCGCCTCCAGAGTATCCTAATGAGGCTGCGCAGAGAGGTGGTCACATACCCGGTGCTGTAAATATCCCCTGGGCTAAGGCAGTGAATGAGGATGGAACTTTAAAACCCCTCGATGAAATTCGAAGGCTATATGAGGAATTGGGTGTAACCCCCGATAAAAATATCATTGTATACTGTAGAATAGGTGAGAGAGCAGCATTTACATATTTCGTCTTGCACCATCTCCTAGGCTATAAGAAGATTAGGGTCTATGATGGATCATGGAGTGAATGGGGTAATATGGTGGGTGCTCCAATAGAGACTGAGGTATGATGACTAGAAACGTGATTGACCTACAGAGGGTATTGGAAGAGGAGGACTGTACAAAACCCTCTATAGAGATATTTAGGGAGAAGTTATCCGGATTTAGTCCTGGTGAAGAGATCTTGATAGTGACCTCTAGCGCCGATGCATGGTTTGCAATCAGAAATATGGGGGATAAGTTTGGGTATGAGGTTTTGAGGTATTGGAAGGAGTCCCCCACATCCTATAAAGTCTTGGTTAGGAAGTTATAACCTATTCTCCACAAATTTTTTATAAAACTTTTTAATCTATCCTATGAATAATAGATAATGCATTCTACAGCCTATGCGGCCGTAGTCTAGCCTGGTAGGATGCCGGCCTTCCAAGCCGGAGGTCCCGGGTTCGAATCCCGGCGGCCGCACCAAAACATCTCAATATTTATTCTCATGTATACTATCCATATTTCATAATGTTGGATGTGATTGTATGGATATTTATCATAATATTTTCATCGGCCTTTCTAGGATCGTTAATAGGTTTGGGAGGAGGCTTTTTAATGGTTCCTCTACTCAGTGTCTTATTAGGCCTCCCCATACATGAAGCCATTGGTTTGAGTCTCATATCAATAGTTGGAGTCTCCACATCCGCATCACTAAATTATGTTGTTGAGGGTAATGTAGATTTTAAATTGGGATCGATCCTCGAGGTTGCAAGTGTATTGGGGGCAATCGCAGGCGCTAATATCGCTCTATACACACCTTCTAAAATGTTATTCATAGTGTTTGGCTTTACCCTTGTTTATATTGGTTTGGTGATGTTTAGAGGGGGATCTAAAGAGAAGATTGAGAGGCTCCCTAGAATTGGGAGGTTAAAGATGTTAAATGGTTTTGTAGCCTCCTTTATAGCGGGTCTTTTATCTGGATTACTGGGTATTGGCGGTGGGATTCTCAAGGTACCGATAATGACCTTATATCTAGATGTACCTATGAAGATCGCGATTGGAACTAGTGAGTATATGATTGCAATCACTTCGTTCACAGGGAGCTTTATATATTTAAATGCTGGAAAGATAAACATACAATATCTAGGCTCAGCTTTTCTAGCCTCTGTATTGGGGGCTCAACTAGGGAGTAGGGTTAGCTTGAGGACCGAGGCTTATATCCTTAGGAAGATATTCGCAATTGTAATGATGTTATTCGCCTTTATCATGGTTTTGAAGGGTGTGTCTATGTGAACTCTATATCTAATAGGAGGATGGTTAGATATATGCTACTTATAAGTCTAGTTATATCCTCTATAGTAGCTGTACTAGTATCTCTACAAGATGTTCTCCCACTTAAATACATCTTTAAAGTTGTTTATCTGATATATCTCCCTTCCCTTACTCTCCTCATTATAGCCTTTCACAACCAGTTTAGGAGGAGGGATATTCTCGGAGTCTCAGCCATTATCATCCTAATTGTATTGATAGTGTTTAACATATTACTTGGTGGTGTTGTGTAAGTAACTACATTCTCCGGTCTATCCTATCTTGTCATCCTCCAGAGTCTTGTGAGAAGTATACAAGCTGCGGTTCCTGCATATAATGGTTCCTTATACACGCTTATCCTATTTCTAATCCTATGGAATTTCTCGCTATAATCACCTTCTTGAAACCCCCCTATAACGAATGTTAACGTTCTATCCATGGGGAATGTTGTTTCGTCGATGTCTATCCCATCCTCATGTAAAAGGTATACATCACCCTTGAGCAGTTCATCAAGATTTATATCCATCTTCTTCATAAATTCTCCGGTATCTGGAGGTACCATACCCTTTTTAAGGAGTTGGACCATCAATCCCTCAAACTGGTAGTAGTTATGAGGGATCCTAGTCTTACTACTTATCCAGAAAAGTTCTCCATTGATTGTATAGATGTAGATCTCTATATCTAATTCCCTATTCAGAGGATGGTTTATAATTGCCTTTAGGATATCTTGGGTTATATCCGGCCTTCCACGTCTTTTAACATTTATACCGTGTTTCAGCATAGCAGTATAGTGGATGGGCGTATACAGTAATATTTTACTGGGATGTCTCTTCCTCCTTTTAGAATCATTTTTTACCGCGTTTTCGTTCCAGAGCTGTTCAGGAACTGTTTCAAGCTGTGCATCAGCAATGACGATCCGTATCCTACTCATTATAAGATGAATATTTGTTTTTGATGGTAATTTAATCGTCTAGACTCTAATATTTATGTTTGATATGGTTTCTAGGAGGGCTAGGAAGGTTGCCCAGAGACTGTTTAAAGAGTTGAATTATATGTTGTATTCAGACGTTCCTAGGGAGTATCGGATCAAATATCTTAAGCTTTTAAAGAGGATCTCTATGAAGACTCGTACTAGACTCCCCGCTCATCTTAAACTTTTCTATTGTAAAAAATGTAAAGAGGTTTTGCTTCCAGGTGTTAACGCGGTTTATAGGGTTAGAAGCCGTCCCTATAAACATGTTGCGGTGAAGTGCCTGTTATGTGGGCATGTCTATAGGAAGGGGTATAAGACAAAAAATTAATATTCTATTGCCGTGTATCTTTAAGTTTGGTTAATTATGGTTGTTGAGTATATTATTCCAGCCACGATACTTGCTTCATCAATAGCTATGTTATATTCAAGCTATAGATTGACATCATCACCTTCTCCTAAGAATTCCGTTGTAACCCATGGTGTGAGCTACCGTTCCCAGGTTAAGGAGTTAGAGCTTAGAAGGGAGGTTATTAAGACCGCCATATTAAACGTCTATAAACAGTATGAGGAGGGGAAGATTAGTGAGGAGTTGAAGGATGCGTTGGTAAGTAAATTTGAGTCTGAATTGGATGAGATCGAGTCTAGACTCGCATCTCTAAGGGAGTATGCAGAGCTTGAGTCTTTGAAAGAGGAGTATGAGAGGCTTGTTAAGGAGTATGAGGAGAAGCGGAGGCAGTTGGAGAGTAGGATTTCTGAGTTGGAGAGGCGGTTGAAACCCCCGAAGAAGGAGAAGAAGGAAGAGAAGAGGGAGGAGGAGAAGAAGGAGGAGAAGCGTAAGAAGAGGGATGAGGATACTCTAGATGAGATTCTGAGGGAGGTCAGTAAAATCATTGAAGAATATGGTGTAGAATGATATGGATATCGTTTACTATATATATCTGCTTCTCATCCAAGGATTCGACCTAGGCCTCAACTTCAATGAAATCATCGCGACATATGGATACATAGGATTCTTTATAGTCTCTTTTATAGCAACTCTCACAGTCATTCTACCCGTCCCATATCTAATTCTAATCTATTTTGCTGGGTCTACACAGCAGTTTAACCCTGCATTTATTGGGTTGGCCTCTGGATTGGGAGCCGCGTTAGGTGAGCTATGGCTATATTTTGTAGGTAGAGGTGGTAGAAGACTCTTATCTGAAAATTATAGGCAGAGGGTTGAAAAACTACGTAGACTCATTGAATCCTATGGGGTCTTTCTAATAGTATTTATATTTGCAGTTACGCCACTACCCGATGATTTGATATATCCATTACTAGGTATTCTAAAGATTGATCTTAAGCGGATCTTTATAGCGGCTTTCTTGGGTAAGACGCTTCTATCAGTATTTATCGCGTATGCTGGATACTATTCCTATGAAGCTGTATTGAGTTATATTGGGGAGGAGATGAGTATCTGGGCATCTATCATTATATTAGTTATGGCTTTTGTCCTAACCTACGTCATTCTTAAGATTGATTGGGACAAGTATGTTAAATAGCTCTTTTAAGGGTGGGCATCCATAAATTTATTTTTGCAATGATTGTTTTAGGCACAGGGATAACCGGCTCTGGAAGGGCTAAATATCTACATGCCACTAGGGAGTATGCCGGTGGGAAGGGGCGTAATGTGGATATTATTGATGTAGGCCCTGAGATGTTTACAAAGGCTAGTAGCCTTAGAGTGGAGATACCTGGTGATAAGATTCTTGACTTGGATGAGACTGCATTACGTTTCTTGAGGGCCACAGTCTTCGAGGGTATCGTACATAGGATTGATAAGTTTAGGGGTGACGACTCCAATGAGGACCTGTATATAAGTCTTCATATGAGTTTTCGATGGAAGAAGGTTTTGATGCCGGCCTTCGACTACTACTATCTGACTAAAGTCGCTCCGGACGTTCTTATAACCATTATAGATTCGGTCGGTAATATCAGAGGGCGGATTGATAAAGACCCTGAGTTACATCCTTGGAGAGGTAAGTTGACGATTAAGGAGCTTCTGATATGGCAGGATGAGGAGATGTTTATAACGAAGATGGTTGCAGATATGCTGGATAAACACTTCTATATAATCCCCTCCTCCAACATAGATTTTAAGGAACCAGATCCCACCATACTATACGACCTATTATATGATGTTGAACTCCCTCTAATGAGGGGTGAGAAGCCTAGAAAACGTAGGGCATATCTAAGCTATCCAATGACGCATGTCGAGAATAGAGAGGAGTTCAATAAGATGAAGAATGAGTTCCTAAGTAAATTGAGGAAGAATAATATTATCGTATTCGACCCTATAATGGTAGAAGACCATGTCCTCCTAGACTCCATAGAGGGTAAGGAGGATGATGAGAAGGTCTATATCGATCTCTTCGATGTCGAGATTCCAGTGAAGGAGATTAGGGAGGCTAAAGATTATATCATTGACTCGACCGTCTATAGAGACTATCGATTCATAGACCAGAGTGATATGGTTATAGTATTTTACCCGACAAGTAAATTATCGGCAGGTGTACTCAGTGAGATGAACTATGGCTTCACACATATGAAGAAGGTATACACATATTTTACGGAGCCCGATGTAAGCCCCTTCTTTAGAAACTATTCAAACTATATCTCAAATGATATCGACGATCTTATAAATAGGATTATAGAGGACTTTGAGCTATAACCGCATTACCTCCGATTTGAGAATGTGGACTATAGATTAACATTCATTAAAACATGGCTATACCGCATATGAAGATAAATTATGATTTTGGTGCCCCGGCCGGGATTTGAACCCGGGTTCACCGGCTATCTTCAATGAGACTCGAAAGGCCGGTATGCTTGACCTGGCTACACCACCGGGGCCTCATCAAAATATATTTATAAGTCTGTTAAAAGCTTTTTAAATCTAATTAGGTGTGTTTACACAGGCTTTAACTCCTTATTTAGTGAATCTAGATTTTATTAAAGCCGTGTCGTGATTGAATCTATAGTTTCCTTGGCTAATGCCGGTCCTAATGTGAATCCATAACCGCCTAACCCGTCAATTAGGAATAGGTTCTTCATCAACTCTTTATATAATGGTCTCTTACCTATTGGGAAGCTACAGGGACCGATTACATATTCGATGAATCTAAGGTCTTTTATATTTTTGAATCTATCCATTAGACTCTTTATCACACTCTTCTCTCTATTCTCGAGGTTTATCTCCTTCACTTTCTCCGGCCTTGTAATCGGTGTCGACTGGTAATATTCCCCGGCGATTATTCTATTATCTCCCTCCTTCATCCAATATAGATAGTTTATCTCGTCGGAGCCACTCACTGGTATAGAACCGTCCACCTCAAACCTAACCGCTATACATGCATATGTGGATATCGGGAGGTATATTTTACTCTTCTCAACAAAATATTTGTTCCATGCACCCAGGGCGAGAATCACGTTCTTACTCTTTATCATCTCTCCATTATCGAGGTAGATAGTGTAGCCCTCCTCCTCTTCATATTCAGAAATCTTTACAGCCCTAAGCCTATACTCCTTCAAGTTTTTGTTACCAGCTATCCCCTCATAAATCTTCTTCAGGGTCTCCCTAGTATCTATCATCAAGTCCTTGTATGACATTAGTATTGCCTCATTAACATGGAGGTTTATGCTTGAGAGGTCTCCCGGAAGCTCTCCATAATAGTAGATATCTACATCCGTGAATATCTTACGGTAGAATCTATAGTCTTGGAAGGCGGTCTTCTCATCTTCAATCGTTATAAACTTCCTATCATAGGTTACGACATCTATATCGGGTATTATCTCCCCCAATATAGATATTGACTCGATTGCAAGCAGAATCTCTCTCTTGGTATAAAGCTGTCTCGTTATTATACCGGCGGAGTTGTATGACCCTTCCCTACCGGGGATATTAGGATCTATTAATGCAGTCTTAAAACCTTCATTTACGGAGAAGTGGGCCGCGGTTAAGCCGGATATACCGGCACCCAAGACTGCCACATCAAATTTATCCATTAAAGACACCCACACAATTTAAAAATCATTGTATATTTTTGATACTACCTATTCGGTATATGAAAATATTTGTGAGTTATCTTAATAAATGCCTTAGAGCACGTATATATAACATGATTTACTTTAAACCTAATCCTAGACGGTATAAACAAGTAGGATTACAGGATGAATCATTAGCTATATATATAAAAAAGGAGGTTATGGGAGTGAGTAGTAACACCTCTTTGGTGAAGTGACCTTACCCTCCTTTTTAAGCTTCTTAATGGCCTTATCAACCTCCTTCTTATCTAGACCGGCTAATTCGGCAATCTCACCAGGTCTCAATGGTTTACCTGCCTGCTCCAACGCTTTTAAGACCTTCTCCTCAACACTGCTCATAGTCCCTCACAAAATAATTTTTGGATATACACATTGATATAGCACAACCCCTAAAATAGTAGGGGATTATGTGGATATCTCCTTGATTACCCTCGGTAGGTCTATCATCTTTATCGATTTGACACCTAACCATATTGTTACATATAGAATTATGCCTAGGAGGATGGTTGCTATGATAAATGTCTGGTTGTAGATAACGGGATCGAAGGCGAAGAACTCACTGTTGAATACGTTAAGTAGGTAGTTTGAAGTGAATATAGATATTGGTATACCAATTATGATTCCTATCGCCATCAAAACTATATTCTCTATTGTCAATATCCAAAAGATTTCTCTCATTCTAACTCCTAATGTCCTCATGGTAGCGTATTCCTTACGTCTCTCCTCAATATTTATGTTTATAGTGTTGAACATTATTGCTGCTGATATAGTTAATCCAAAAGCGATTATAGCGTTGACGAAATTCGAGTATAGGCCTAACATTTCCACCCAGTCCTTCCTTGTATTGGCACTGTTTTCTATGAATAGGATGTCATATTCACTGTAGAGTCTATCTATCACCTTCTCTTGAGAATTCTCATCAACATCTATAAGTAGCCCCATGGTCATGTTTCTAAGGCTGAATATCTTCTGTGCAGTCTCTATATCAATGTATAGGGCGAGTCCAGCAGGGTCATTTGCAAATCCTATAACTTCAACGCTATATTGATCAGGTGGAGGTGGGTTTCTAGATATTATCTCCGCAATTATATCATCCGACATTAGTCTCGCTGTATATTCAGGGTCTCCGGTATCTAGAAGAATATCTATATAATCAAGATATTTAACATTGAAGTCTCCCTTGTCTATAATGATACTCTTAATAAACTCTCTAAAATCACCTGCTACCACCATTTGTTTGAAGGTCTCAATATCAATATACACTCTATATTCAGGTGGGATCATATTGTAAGATATGTGGATACGTAGAGACCTGTCCCTCCAGTTTCTGATATCTAATTCTTTATTGAGTTTTGAAACGATTTCGCTAGGAATATATCCATATTGTGAAACCTCTGTCACCATCTGCTCAACGATTTTGTCCGCTTCTCTATAGATAGTCTCCTGGCTGTAATCTCTTATTAGGCTTGGGTTATTCAAGATGTTCTGGTTCCATATGAACATATATTGGCCAAGGTAGTAGGTTACGATAGTCTCGTTATAGCCGTATCTCCCCAACAAGTATGTAATGTATGGTTGGGTCGCATTATATGCAATTAAATTTAACTCTTCTAATGTGAGGTTGCCCCCACCCTCTATCAACTCTCTTCTCACAGTGGCATCCCAATTCTCTACATATGTATACAGTAGTCCGTAGAAGACGTCTATTGCTTCATCGAGCATCCCACTCATATTTTTTATCCGGGTGTATGTCTCCCTCATATTAGATATTTCCATCGATAGGCTTAGCGTTAGGTTGAGGGTCTCATTATATATCTCCTGAAATGTCCTGTTCATCTCGATCCAATAGACTTTCTTAATCGGTTTAATGTCTATAGTAACCTCATCTCCAACTTGAATGTTAGAAGCGAAGAGGAATGCCTTGGATAGTAGGGCTCCACTCTTCAGCCCTCCTCTCCCTTCTAACGGTTCAACTCTATATAGCTCGGTATCGGACTCTAGCCCTCTAACTAGGACCGTCCAGCTCTCTCCATCATTCTCAATCCTTAGGTAGAGCTCGATATAAGGCTCTACATTTCTAACTCCATCCCATCCAGCCACATCATCCACTATTGAGATGTTATAGGGTTTTGAGAAGTATGCCTTTACGTCGTAGATCTGGACTCTGCCGAAATAGTCTTCTATGGAGTAGTCCATCGAGTCGTTGAATGAGTAAGGGACGACTATCATTGTAAAGCCTAGTGCAATACCGAATATTGTGAAGATTGTTCTAACGGGATTTCTACTTATATTTCTAAAGGGGAGTTTCCATATGGATTTCCTAAATATCTTTGCTAGAAATCCGTTTCTAATCCTGTATATCCTCTTTATATCTACACCGGTATACCTCATCGCCTCTATAAGCGATAGTTTAACGGCTTTCACCGATGATAGGAACCCGGCGAATAATGTGAATAGTAGGCTAATCCCAAACCCCAGAGCTATTTGACTTGGATATACCCTTCTAAAAGTTAACGGTAGGCTTAACTGTGACGCGAATATATCTGTCAATGGTATCGAAATTAGTTCACCCAGGATTATACCCAATATAGCTCCAATAATACCTATAAATAGGGAATATTCTAGATAGTGTATAATTATAGCCCTTTTCTTATATCCTAGGGCCTGTAGAAGGCCTATCTGCCTCGTCTGCATAGCTATAATTCTACTTAGAACCATATATGTAGCTATTGAGGAGACTGATAGGAAGAATATTGGGAATGCTATTGCTAATGTAGTTAGTGAATCTACAGATAGGGATATTATATTGTTACTGGGCTGGTCCCTCCTAGTAAAGGCCTCACTAACACCTAAATCCCCCAACCTATCTTTCAATATATTGGTTAGAGTCTCGGGGTCTGCTCCCTCCTCCACCTTGAATACAACATTGTTGTATAGCCCCTTAATTCCAAATGCCTCCTGAAGCTTTTCTTCAGGTATGTAAAATACTCCCCATCTTCTCAATACATCAGGCATATGTTCTAATATCGTCTTTGCAGGCCAGAGATACTCAGGCGATATTGCTACTCCAACTATCTCCAGCTCTAGAAGATTCTCTCCATTCTTGATATATACAGAGTCGCCTATGGATAGGTTATGATGCTTCGCAAATCCATATTCAACAAGTATTTCATCCGGTCTCTCAGGATATCTACCCCTATTAATCAACAACTTATTTATCCCAGTCTCTCCATCTAACGGGATCGAGATCAATCTCCCAGTTATAAATTCTTCTCCATCAATCTCAAACGATGTAGGGGCCTCTATGACGAGCCTCTTTTCATAGTCCGCTATCCCATCTACCCCTTCAATCCTCTTATCTATCTCTTCTCCATCGGAATAGCCGATGGATATCCATATATCCGCAAAGTTTAGGTCTGAATAGACTTTATCGATGGAGAATCTAAGGTTTTGATAGCTCGAGTAGAGACCTACGTAAAAAGCGACTCCAAATATCACTATGACTATTGTTGCCATGAATTTAATCCTATTAAATTTAATGTCTTTTAGGAGCTTCTTGCGTAATATGGACATTATTTCACCAAACAATCTCTAGGGGATCCTTCTTCTCCTCGACAATATATTCGTCGACAATCTCCCCACTCCTAAGCCTTATAACCCTATCCCCAATCATAGATATGGGTGTGTTATGCGTAACCAAGACTATGGTCTTCCCATGTCTCTCATTAACCTCCTTCAAAGTCTTCAATATCCTCCTTCCAGTCTCAAAATCTAATTCACCCGTCGGCTCATCACATAGAAGTATAGGTGGATCCTTCACCAAGGCCCTTGCAATAGCTACTCTTTGCTGCTCTCCACCACTTAACTGGCTAGGTAGATGATCAAGCTTATCCCCAAGACCAACTTCTTCAAGCACCTCCTTGGGGTCCATAGGATTATCTACTAATTCCGCGGCCAAGGCCACGTTCTCATAGGTAGTCAATGTGGGTATCAAGTTGAAGAACTGGAAGATAAAGCCTACATACTTCCTTCTATATTCTATCAAACCATCCTCATCTAACGCAGTCAGATCTATACCGTCGACAATGACACTACCTTCATTAGGCTTGTCAATACTCCCTATAACATTTAGTAGAGTAGTCTTACCTGAGCCACTTGGACCCAATACTATCAGAAACTCTCCCTTTTCAACCGTTAAATCAATATTTTTCAGAGCGTATATTCTCGATATCCCCAGTTCGTAATACCTAGTGACATTTGAGAGCCTGATGATTCCATTATTCATTGGTATCCACTACAATAAATCTTGAACCCCTATAAAAATATTTGTAGGGGATAGAATGATTCACTCATCAACTCCCTTCAGAAACTCTATAAACTCATCTAACGACCCTATCTCACCAGTATCTATGACTCTCTCCTCCAGCATCTTCTCCCCAATAAAGAACTTAATCTTAACTTTATCCTTAGGTAGGCTTTCCTCCTTTAGAAAGATATCTATACACTTATCCCCGGTGTAGAAAGCTATCATATCCTTATCTTTCGAGATCCATACCTTGATCATCAAAAAATATTATCTAAACCAGGAATTTAATCTAGGTATTTAGGTAGGATGGAATTTAAGAAAGAATGGCGCCGCCGCCCGGACTCGAACCGGGGACCCCCGGGTATCTGTCCCGTGGGGTTTTAGGCTGGTTAACAGCCCGGTGCTCTTCCAGCTGAGCTACGGCGGCTTCTAAGGTATATCATTATTATTTAAAGGTTTTTAAATTTTTGGTTTTATTCGGTTACGTTGTATATCAGGATTAATCCTGGGACTATTGTTAATAGTAGGCCTACTATATATCCTACTAATTTATGGTTTAACTGTAATTCAGGGGATGTTGCGGTTAGGTATATAAGTATTAGCCCTAGTAGGAGTAATAAGAGGGCAAGTGTTTTTATCAGTAGCGGTGTCCTCGCTATCTCCTTCGACATTTTTTCCACCCTGCTGGTGTTTATGGATTATTGTATAGCGGTTTTTTCTTAAAAGCTTTACTATATGTCTGTCCATACCTTATTTTGATAGGTATGTCGAAGGTATCCAAGCGTAAAAGTGATGTGTTGAATAGGCTTAAGATGTTAGGTGAGGATGTCCTCACATCTATAGAGAATGGTGAGTTTCCAGTTATAGATATTCCAAGTAGGAGTGTATCAAATATAAGGTATGACCCTAGTGAGAGGGGTTATATATTGGGGGATAAGGTTAGGCGTAGGAGTGCATCGGTATATACACATCTCAGGAGATTTACCCAGTTTATATGGATAGCCTCATTCGCTAAGGAGCTTATGCTACAGAGGAGGACCAGTACACTCCGTGATGTCTACTACTCATCCCAAGCGTATAACGTGGAGTTTGAGGAGCAGGAGGAGTCTGACGAGCTTATCATGGATTTAGAGGCGTATCTTGGATATCCAAGGGAGGACTTCAATATAATACCGGCTGAGAGAGCAGCTATATTTGGTGACTTGACTATTGAATATACAGTTCCTGGTTATGAGGGTAGAAGGGTCAACCTACTTACCCATCCGGATGGGTTGATGATTGGGCATAGTCTCAAGACATGTGAGTTTGTTGAGACCAGTGCCGAGAGGGTCTTCGTCATCGAGAAAGACGCTATATTCAATAGGTTTATAGAGGAGAAGGTCTATGAGAAGTATAAAGCGATATTGATAAGTACTTCTGGACAGGCTCCAAGGGCTGCGAGATATCTCATCAGGAGATTGAATAAGGAGTTGGGCCTACCAGTCTATATATTT
Source organism: Candidatus Geothermarchaeota archaeon (assembly GCA_015523605.1). GTDB lineage: Archaea > Thermoproteota > Nitrososphaeria > Geothermarchaeales > JDFR-13 > SZUA-1514. The sequence continues at coordinate 10,808 of WAKC01000025.1, read as the reverse complement.
ACAGATGGTGATGTGTGGGGGCTACATATAGCGGGTGTCATTGTATATGGCTCCGCAAACTCTGCCCATGTAAGGGAGCTTCACACTCCAGATGCCAAATGGATTGGAATATGGGCATCCGATATAGAGAAGTATAAACTCCCAACGGATCCGTTTAATGAGAGAGACCTTAAGAGGCTGGATGAACTTCTTAAGGATCCTAGGTATTCAGATGATCCTTGGCGTCGGGAGTTGAAGAAGTTTAGGAAGCTTAAGAGGAAGAGTGAGCTTGAGGCCTTTAGTAGATATGGATTGACCTATATCGTAGATGTGTATCTCAAGGATAAGATGGAGATGTTCTCATAGGGATGTAGATTCTATCTTCTCCTTAACTCCGTACCGTCTCTTAACCTTTTCTAGGAGCTTCTCAACATCGGCTGGCTCTCTATCAGCCAGTTTCCCAGAGAATTTGCTGATTAAATGGATATACCTCTCATAGATTTTAAGACGTTTCTCAACCTCCTTCTTCTTAATAATCTTCCTTCTATACTTCAGGAATCTCCTGAATAGGATTTTTAAGGCCAGTTCTATCTCCTTCTCAATCTCTGGCACATCGGCAATAGCCTCTTTACCGACCGATTTAAACGGTATTTTTGTACTGGCTATATGGATGAATACCGCTATAGGCTTGTCACTCTGTATCCTATAACTACCCTGCCTAAGCCTCTCCAATACCTTATAGGATACGTCACTCCCCTCATCGAATAATAGTGGGATCTTATTTGCATATCTGAATAGGAGTATGTCTCCAGCTTGTCCCGGTAGTTCACCGCCATATGCGATTCCCGCCTCAATTATAAATGGATGTCCTCTGTAGCTGGATGGATTCCTCGAGACTACATCCACATATTCCGGTTTAAACTCTTTCTTGATCCCCTCCATCAAAATATCCTCGCCTATAGGGCTTAGGACGTCTGCACTTGGAGAGATGAATTTATCATATGTCCTTAACGCATTGTATAGCCTGTCTAGTATATCTTCGCTTATAGCTCCAAGTCTCAAAGTAGGTTTTATCTTTGCATATTGTAGGAATCTAAGGGCTGTGGTTTCACCTACCCTATGGAAGGCCTTGGTCAGGAACTCTTTTATCGTCATCGTCTTGGGGAACATGCTTATAAGATATTTTAGGAATTCCAGGTCTATACCATGCGGATGTGGCTTGATAACCTTAGGCGGCCTAGGCATCCTTTTAACAGTTCTTGGGAAGTAGTAGAGTGTTCCATTGGGATCTACAAATAGTATGTCTGCATAGGGCGTTATAGCCGCGGTGAGCTTGAGATAATTAACAATATATCTAGAGGCTATGGTATAATTACCCTCTAGATAAAACTCTATTATAGTCCCCCTCCACTTCTTGTTATTCCTAATTGCTTTATAGCTATATACCACTGGATTGTTCGTTCTAATATCGATCTTAAAGGTATATTGGTGTATCTGGCTATTCCCCGTAGATGAGATCACTTTAACCGGCTTTCCAGTAGTTATCTGACCATAGAGAAGAGCAAGTGTCCCGCCCAATCCAAATGTACCTCTACTCTGTCGGATCACGTATTTACTGCTGTAGAGTACTGTACCCAATGCATTTAGAATGTGTTTCTTAGGTATCCCACTTCCATTATCTTGGATATAGAGTTTGTATATCTCACCCTTCTCAGACTTTCTAACTCTCCTTAGGAATATAATGATTTCGGGTAGGATGCCGTTTAATTCACAGGCATCCATAGAATTCTCAAATAACTCACGTATAGATGTATATAATGATCTTGAGGGGTTTGAGAACCCCGCTATCTCCTTGTTTCTATAGAAGAATTCGCTTGGACTAAGCCGTTTATACTCCTCCAACATCCTAATAAAACCTTAATCCTTCATCGGTATTAAGGATGATGAGACACTCCCCTCTACAACCTGTTTCAGAGGGCTTTGAACCCTCTTCTACCCATACTTCTAGCGTTGAAGAGGTGTTCATAAACAACTTTATGAGGCTTCCCTAGGGCGAGCATCTTAATGGCTTCGTCGGCAAGGTATATCCCTTCAAAGCTTCCTATGATGGCTACATAGTTCCTATAGATTGATATGTATGTCTCGGTAGTCTCCTCAATTATCCTCTTCGCCTTCCCCTTCTCCCCGATTATCCTGCCCAGTACACGTCTAAGGTTGTTCTCATCCCTCTTCTTCAGGTAGGTATAGATATCGATTATATGGAGATTCATATCTCTATCTAGGAGTATAAATGCCTTCTCCGGTGAGAACCCAAGGTTTATAGCTTTTATAATGTTTGATGCAACGAGTACATTGTCCATGTCATCCCCAATCACCTTTATCACTCCCTCCTTCTCGTTAATCTCTATCTTCGTGTTGGTTAGCGTCTCTATCTTCCTCTTAACCTCTCCTTTCTTACCGATTAATACACCTAGTCTATCAGGGTCTATCGGAAGCCTATATTCCATCTTCTTCACCCATGGAGTATAAACTCGAGTACATCCTCATATGGCGGTGTATCGACACCACTTTCACTAAAGAAATTCAGGATGTTCATTATATCTCTAGCTAAATATGTCTCGGCATTTGGATGTGATTTAACAACTGCCTGTCCAAAGTCGAATAGAATTGGTTTCCTCTTATAATAGAAGATGTTATATTCACTTAGGTCTGCATGGACCAGGTCTGCATAGTCATATAAAATCTTGATTTGGCGTATGATCTGGAGGAGCATGAAGAAGGTGAGTCCCTTCATATTCCTATATTCCTTCAGGGTAGGTGCGGGTGTGAAATCCTTACCCACGAACTCCATAACAATTATGTTTCTATAATGGTCTATAGGCTTGGGGACGTATACCCCCGCTTCATAAGCCTTCTTTAGATTCTTATATTCCTTGGAGGCCCATGCATTGATGAGCTTGACTGTAGAGGTGTCTATACCCTCGAATCTAGGGTCTCCAAGGATGTACTTCAGACGTCCCTTCTTAAACTCGGCTGTCCAGGTTAGAAAGATCTTCACTGCTATAGGTCTATTCTCTCCGTCGAGGCCGGCATATACCCTAGCCTCTTTACCTGCGGATACGACGCCTCGAAGCTCTGATATGACACCCTTATTCGCAAGATGATATAGGTTTAGGAGTGTAGTCCTGTCGAATACCTCCTCTACAGTTTCAAACTCGTCTTTATCCTTCTCTCTAAGTAAGTATTCTTTGACGAATCGGTTTAGCCTCCTCTCAAGCTCTCTATCGATTTTATCGTCGTACTCCATTTCAGAGTAGCCACTCTGGTATATAGCCGTTCTCAATAAGCCATTGCTTCTGTGAATTTGTATATCTACCTACTACGTCTCCCCTAGTATCGTTCTGGAATCCCCATAGTTCAACCAATACAGCGTCTCCAACTCTTATCCATACCCTCTTCCTAAGCTTACCAGGTATTCTACATACCCTCTCTTTTCCATCTGCACATGCGACTAAGACTCTATCAGCACCTAAAATCTTTTTTGCTATCCCTATTATCTGACCCTCAGATGGAAGGGGTGTGTCTTTCAAATCTCTTTCAGACATAACTCTTCTCTTTCCCATCACACCTCACCCCCAATAATATATAATAAAATAGTATTTGAATGAACACCACTTACTAGTATCTCCTAGTATCTATATATATAGCTACCTCAACTCCATATTGCTTTGATATAGCATCTGGATGTATGAATCTCTCTTCAATACCTATCTCGATACACTTCCTGCCATATAGGATTATAGAGACTGATGTTCTGAGGAGCTGGATCAACTCCTCTCTATTGACAGTCTTGGTATATGACTTCTCCCTGAATACCTCGTGATTCTCCTTTACATCCTTATCATATACCGTTATAAACTGTCCATATCGGGGGTTGTTCCTGATATCTACGTAGAATATTTCTTCATCCATGCTTCTACTTTATGGGTGGCGTTGGACTCTCTGCGCCACATATCTCACATTTCATCAAGAAATTCTTCCCAATCTTTTTAAGTGTGGTATCGTATCCACCACATACGGGGCATCTCACATATCTCTTTATGAAATAGTTTATAGTGTTTTGGAGTGTAGTCTCGTCGACCCTTGTATGAAGGATTAGCCTTCCATTTGAGGGTGATGAGGGTGCGGCCAGTTCTAGACTAAGGAACTTCCTCATCATATTCGGGTCTCTATTTAGATATTCAGCTATCTCCTTGAAATTTAGGATGACGGTCTTGTTCTTGCCTTGGTAGAATATCCTCACGGTTGGAGGGTTGAACCTGGCTGATACCTGTTTATATCCAGTCTCGGGTATGACTTTATATGCCTCTTCAATCATTTTTTCATATGCCTCTCTTGACTTGAAATCCATTCTCTCAACACCTTTCTATGCATATATTACATCGGCTGTAATTAAATAATATTGTGTATCGTGATGAGAAGCCCAGTCCTAGCTATAATAGGTGGTACAGGTCTCGAGGAATTTATCGATGTTGGTTCGAGATATTTTAAGGAGACTATGTTCGGCACTGTAAATTATGTATTGGGCTCGATCTCAGATGTAGATATATTATTTATCCCTAGACATGGGTTCAAACATGAGAATCCACCTCATAAAGTCCTGTATAAAGCAAATATAGAACTGATATCTGCCCATAACATATCGAAGGTTATAGCCTTTAGCGCTGTGGGTAGCTTGAGATATGACTTGAAGCCTGGTTCCATAGTGATTCCTAACCAGTTGATAGATTACTCACTCCATGGGGAGACCTTCTACGACTTCGACTCATTCCATGTAGACTTTACATTTCCATACTGTAGGGATATGGGTTTGAAGGCTTATCAAGTCCTTAGGGAGAGGGGTTTGGATGTAAAGTATGGATATACGTATGTGTCTACTTATGGCCCTAGATTTGAATCTGCAGGTGAGATTGATATGTTACGTAGGATGGGAGCCGATATAGTTGGTATGACTAATATACCGGAGTCTGTCCTTGCTAGGGAGGCTGGGCTACATTATATGTTGATATCGATTGTATCTAACTATGCGGCTGGTATGCAGGATAGGGTTACTTCTGAAGAGGTGTATGATGTCATGGCCTCTGTCAAACCCAAACTTAAGGATATCCTCCATATCTTGGTTGAGGTATTCGCAGATTTTGAGCCTACAGATGGATGTAGTAGTTTTAGGGATGTCTTCAGAGATTTTCGGGAGGTGCGTAGGATATGATTCTAAAGGGTGGATGGATAGTACAGGATTATAGGAGGAATATACGGGATGGGGCTGTCGTTATAGAGGATAACCGTATAGTCGATGTGGGCCCGACTGATGAGATTCTCCGTAGGCATGGCGGCTCTGGCCATGACATTATAGATTTGGACGGTAAGATCGTCATACCAGGAATAGTCAATTCACATACACATATATCGATGACCCTATTACGTGGATATGCAGATGACCTCCTTCTTCAAGAGTGGCTTGAGAAGTATATCTGGCCCTATGAAAGCCTGTTGACGGGGGCTGATATAGAGTTAGGTGCTATTCTAGGTGCTATAGAGAGTATAGCCTCTGGAGTGACGAACGTCTGTAGTATGTATCATTATCATAGTGATAGGAATGAGGCTACAGCACTCCTAAAGGTTGGTCTTAGGGGGACAATTGGTATAGCGATATTCACATGGGATCCTGAAGGTTCACTTAGGAATTTTAGAGATGCGGTTGAGAGATATCATGGTAGAGATGGTCTCATCAGGATTGCCTCCTGCCCCCATGCTCCCTATACGGTTGACCCTGAGCTTTGGAAGAATTCTGAGGATTTGAGGCTTGAGTTAAACAGTAGATATGGTGATATGGGTAGGATTATAGTTACGAGTCATATAGCTGAGGATTGGAGAGAGGTCGATATTGTTAGGGAACGTTTCAATGTCGAGGTCCCAGATGGTAGTATAATGAAGTATCTCGAGGGGCTTGGTGTCGTCTCCAGCGACTTCTTAGCAGCTCATGGAATTCATTTGAATGAGGTTGATATTGAGGTTATGAAGAGGTATGATGTTAAAGTTGCCCATAACCCCGTCGCAAATATGAAGCTTGGGATGGGATATGCAGATACTCCTAGACTATTGGATAGTGGCATTAAGGTCAGCCTCGGGACTGATGGCCCAGCCTCCAATAATACGTTGGACATGGTTGAGACGATGAAGTTTGCCGCCTTAATAAATAAGCCGATTAAGAGGGATCCTAGGGTTACCCCAGCCAATATAGTCTTTAGAATGGCTACTGAATATGGGGCTATAAACCTTGGCTATAACGATCTTGGGAGGATCGAGCCTGGATACCTCGCTGACCTTACAATCATAGATTTCAACAAGCCTCATCTAACCCCTGTATATGATGTATATAGTCATCTGGTTTATGCATGTCGTTCCTCAGATGTGGATACTGTAATTGTAAATGGTAGGATTATATATGAGTCTAAAGAGTTTGTGGATATAAATGTCTATGAGGTTATGGATAAGGTTAGGAGGAGGAGTATGGAGCTTTATGAGAAGGTTAGAGAGGTGAGGGGTGGATGACGAGTATAATTAAGAATCCGGATTTGGTGGATGAGGGTAGGGTGCGTGTCGAGTGGGCCCGTAATAATATGCCTGCTCTTAGGAAGGTTTATGAAGAGTTGGCGGATAAAAAGCCTTTTGAGGGGTATCGAGTCTCTCTATGCCTCCATATCACGAAGGAGACTGGTGTGTTTGTCGAGTATCTCAAGAGATTGGGGGCGGAGGTATCTCTTGCAGCGTCTAACCCCTTATCGACTCAGGATGATGTAGCTGCTTATCTAGCCTCTATAGGTGTTAACGTCTTTGGTTGGAGGGGGATGTCATCAGAGGATTATTATAGGATGTTGGCTACAGCCCTGGATATAAAGCCTAATCTAGTGGTAGACGATGGCGGTGACCTCCATTCACTCATCCACTCTAGGTTTCCAGAGCTTGCATCCAAGATTATAGGTGGTACAGAGGAGACTACCACTGGTGTGATTAGGTTGAAGGCCCTCGAGGCTGAGGGTAGACTTAGATACCCAGTTATAGCTGTTAACGATACTCCTACCAAGAGGGTTATTGATAATAAATATGGGACTGGCCAGAGTACCGTGGATGGGTTGTTGAGAGCAACTTCTCTTCTCATTGCTGGGAAGACTGTTGTAGTTGCTGGATATGGATATGTAGGTAGAGGTGTGGCCCAGAGGTTCCGGGGTTTGGGTGCAAAGGTTGTTGTTACAGAGGTGGATCCCTTGAAGGCTTTAGAGGCCCATCTAGACGGTTTCCAGGTTATGCCAATGGCTGAGGCTGCGAAGATAGGAGATATATTCGTTACATGTACGGGTATGAGGGATGTGATTAGGGGAGAGCATATAAAATTGATGAAGGATGGGGTATTCCTAGCGAATGCTGGTCATTTCAATGTAGAGATTGATATCAAGGCTTTAGAGGATATGGCAAGGGATAAAAGGAGTGTACGTCCTTATGTCGGTGAGTATCGGCTTGAGGATGGCCGTAAGATATATCTCTTGGGTGAGGGTAGACTTATAAACCTCGTAGCTGCTGAGGGGCATCCTCCAGACGTTATGATGGCCAGTTTCTCCAACCAGATGTTGAGCCTACTCTACCTAGTTGAACATGGGTCGGAGATGGATAGGAAGGTCTATCTAGTGCCTGAGGAGATTGATAGGAAGGTCGCGGAATATCTGCTTTCGGGATGGGATATAAAAATAGATAGGTTGACGGAGGAGCAGGAGAAATATTGGAGGGATTGGAGGGTCTAACGATAGATATCGACCCTACCAGTCTCACTGGTCTTTCTGAGTCTCTCGCTAAGCTCCTGATAACTCTTTATCACTTCAGGCGTTAATGAAGGCTTTACCTTCTCTAGAGCGGCCATGAAATGTCTCCTATAGACCTTATCTATCTCCATATTCTCTCTAGCAGCGTTTAGAGCGGCTTCGATCACCAATGCCTCTAAGTCTGCACCGGTATAGTTCTCTGTAAGCCTTGCCAACTCCCTTAGGTCTACATCCTCAGCTAATGGCATACGCCTCGTATGTATCTTCAGTATCTGGTATCTAGCCTCCTCATCTGGTGGTGGTACATAGATTATCCTATCGAATCTACCGGGCCTAAGAAGTGCTGGGTCTAGAATATCTGGTCTGTTTGTCGCACCGATGACTATGACGTCCTTAGTCCTCTCTAGACCATCCATCTCGCTCAGGAGCTGGTTTACAATCCTGTCTGTAACACCGCTATCTCCTAGGTGGGAGCCCCTCCTAGGAGCGATGCTGTCGATCTCATCTAGGAATATGACTGTTGGAGCCGTCATCCTAGCCTTCTTGAAAATCTCTCTGATAGCCTTCTCAGACTCTCCAACCCACTTACTCAGTATCTCAGGACCCTTTATACTGATGAAGTTGGCTTCACTCTCCGTTGCAACTGCTTTAGCCAGTAATGTCTTACCTGTTCCTGGTGGGCCGTACAAGAGTATACCCTTTGGAGCCCTTATACCGAGTCTCTCGAATAGCTTTGGATGCTTGAGGGGCCATTCTACAGCCTCCTTCAACGCCTGTTTAACCTCTTCTAGACCACCTATATCCTCCCATCTAACCTCTGGGATCTCCACCATGATCTCCCTTAGTGCTGAAGGCTGTAGCTCCTTCATAGCCTCGAAGAAGTCGTCCATGGTGACTTTAATCTTCTGTAGGACCTCAGTAGGTATCTCACCCTCACTCTTCTCAATCTCAGGCAGGAATCTCCTCAATGCATTCATGGCTGCTTCCTTGGCTAGTGCAGCTAGGTCTGCACCTACATATCCATGTGTAACCTCTGCTAGCTTATCGAGGTCTACATCATCTGCGAGAGGCATATTCCTAGTATGTATCTGTAGAATCTCCTTCCTACCCTTCTTATTAGGTACTCCAATGTATATCTCCCTGTCAAACCTACCTGGACGTCTTAGAGCTGGGTCTACAGCCTCAGGCCTGTTAGTAGCGGCTATGACGATAACCTGCCCCCTAGTCTCTAGACCGTCCATAAGGCTGAGTAGCTGTGCAACAACCCTCTTCTCAACCTCACCTACAACCTCCCCCCTCTTAGGGGCTATAGCGTCTATCTCATCTATGAATATTATTGACGGCGCATTCTCCTCCGCCTCCTTGAAGATCTCCCTTAGCTTTGCTTCAGACTCTCCATACCATTTACTCATAATCTCTGGACCGTTTATAGCTATGAAGTGTGCACCACTCTCGTTTGCAACTGCTTTAGCCAGTAATGTCTTACCTGTTCCTGGTGGGCCGTACAAGAGTATACCCTTTGGAGGCTCTATACCCAAATGTCTAAATACCTCTGGATGCTTCAGAGGGATCTCAACTAACTCTCTAATCCTCTGTATCTCCTTATCCAATCCACCTATATCTTCATATGTAACCTTTGGAATCTTCTTCTCAACCTCCCTGACCGGCTCTGGCCTCACATCAACCTCTGTCATATCAGTTACTATACCATAGGGGCCTGGGAATACATGGGTGACGACCATCTCTAGCGCTGAACCTAGGACTGGAACGACTACAACGTCTCCACGCATTACAGGGAGGTTGATTAGCCTGTCCTTGACATAGTTTACGAAGTCGCGGCCGAATCTTATAGGTGTTGTAGGTGCTATCTTAATCCTAGTAGCTTCTTTATTTGGGACCTTCTTAATCTTGACCGTATCTCCCAGCTTTACACCGGCGTTCCTCCTGATATACTTATCTATCCAGATATAGCCCTGTCTATCATATTTTGATGGCCATACCCTAGCAACAGTAGATTTTGTACCTATAATCTCGATTAAATCTCCAACCTCTAGATTTAGGGCCTCCCTATCTTTATTAGATAGTCTGGCCCTACCACTACCAACATCTCTCCTCTCTCCTTCCTCAACTATTAGAGTCAACATATTCTTCTCTGACATCCCAAATCACCATATTACATAAGCAAGTCAGTAGCTTATAAATTTTTAATATTGATTTTTCCAATTTAATGTAATTCAAAATTTATTATTTAATAAAAAAAGGATTTTTCAAAAATTGAATTTAAATGTTTTTCCCGGTTTCGATTCCCCCTCTTCATCCGTTATCCTTGATGTTGCCTATGCTTTAACACTTTCCTCAGGTTTATTTGATTTTTATGAAGGTTGTTTTCGAAGGGAGGAAGTTTAGGGTTTTGTCGGGTGAGGTTACTCTTCCCTCGGGTAAGAGGGTTATAAGGGATATAGTGGATTTTGGGAAGTCTGTCGTTATACTACCAATTAAAGGAGATGATGTTTTCATTATTAGGCAGTATCGACCCGCCGTTGGAGACTGGATATATGAGTTGCCCGCCGGTACCTTGGAGGAGGGGGAAGACCCTCTAGAGTGTGCTAAGAGGGAGCTAGTTGAGGAGATTGGATATGAGGCTGGTAAGCTGGAGCCCATGTTCAGGATGTATCTTTCTCCAGGCTATTCAAATGAGTATATGTATGCGTATCTGGCTACTCAATTGGAGTATGTTGGTGAGAAGCCGGAGTATGGTGAGGAGATCCGGGTTGTTAGGATGAGTTTTGATGAAGCCTTGGATATGGTTAGGAATGGTTTGGTGGAGGATGCAAAATCCATAGCTACTATACTATATTATGCATTCTTCATTAGAGGGGGTGAAGGCGATATATAGATTTTGTTGTCGCCAACCTGTTTATATATTGTAAGAATGTATTTTTTGTGGAATGCAGG
>WAKC01000024.1 GCA_015523605.1 Candidatus Geothermarchaeota archaeon | reverse complement strand
TCCCTATTCATAGGTGGATAACCCAGTTTAACATTATATTTACGTAGGAAATACCTTATCACCCTACCCGGAAAACTTGTATAACCGAAGAACCCGGCCAATCTAACCCCCACCCTATATACAGTCCAGTTCTTAGGAGACCTACCGGTGTTAAACCTCCTCTTCAAAAGATAATTCCTTAGATATTTGAGATACGCCTCATCATCACTTGATACCCCGATAAAATCGAGTATCTTAACCACAGTATCAACGGCATTATCCCTAAGATCTTTAGAGAGTAGTATCAACATCTGATCCTTAGAAAAATATTTCCTATACCTCTTAAGCTTGATGACATACTTACCTCTATCCAGATATGAATATAGACTTCTATGCATCAAATCCCCTTACTCATCCTCCTCCCTCTCAATAGTCTCCTCAAAGGAGAGAGGCTCAGCCCCAGACCTCACATTATGCCAATAATGAGGTAAAAGATGCCATATGTTTATAAGTGTGTTTATAAACATAATCATTATTGATGAAATATGGGTGTAAAAACTATTACGATATCTCTTGAAGCATATAAAGCCTTGCTGAGAGAGAAAAGACCAGGAGAGAGCTTCTCCGATGTAATACTAAGAATTTTAAGAAGTAGGGGTAGTATAATGGATCTAGCGGGAACTTGGAGAGACGTAAACGAGGAGGATGTGGAAAATATATACAGAGATATTAGAGAGAGGTGGAGTAAATGGAGAGATTTAGAGGAGTAGCTCTGGATACCGATATAATTATAGATTTTCTAAGAGGGAAAGAAAGGGCTGTTAGATTAATTAAAAAATTATATGAATCTAATATCAATCTTGCAACCACCGTCATCAATATATTTGAACTTTCGTGGGGAGCATATAAACTAGGGAAGAAAAGGGTAAACGATATAGAGAAGTTGACCGAGAGTCTAATCATACTAAACATGACCGTAAAAGATGCTATCAAAGCTGGTGAAGAAATAGCGTATTTGGAATCACTAGGATTGAAAATCGATATCAGAGATTTATTGATAGGCATAATTACAAGAGAGAATGGCTATACACTCTTAACCGGCAATGTAAAGCACTTCAACAGGATAAAGGATCTAGATATACTTCAATATGAATAACCGGTTAATAATAATTTTAAAGACAGCCTATGAAATGTCGCTCCCATAAACCTTTTGATATGCCTTGATAAATTCATATGCATATTTATCTGCATGCTTCTCAGTACCCCTATGCTTTCCATCCCTAAATCGCAGGTGGTGGTAAAACTCGTGGAGGACTACAAAAGGGTTTGTATAGAGGTCTCCATATTGGATATAGATAGTTCTATCCCTATGAGAATAGACAGCTAATGCACGCTTCTTACCCTTAACTTTACCCACTCTAATCTTGGGAGGGGAGATACCATAATAATCGGATAAAAGTCTAAGAGCTTCCTCAACCATACCATCCAAGATCAACTGGACAACCCTAGCTCTAAAAACATCATCCATACCAACAACACCAATACAAACCCGAATAAATAAAGATAAACGAGAGACATAAACATCTACATCTTTCTATAGGCCCTCCTCCCATGTTCAATAGTCAAGATAACTATAGATCTTTTAGATAACTCGATGGTCATAATTACCCGGTATCTTCCAACTCTTAATGAATAGAAACTAGTACCCCTTAACTTCTTAACATATCTAAAAGGATTAGTCTCAAGCTCAACAACCTTATAAACAACATTTTTCTGTATCTCCTTAGAAAGAGATTTAAGCTTTTTCACCGCCTGGTCAGTCCAATATATCTTGTATACCCTATTCTTCACCCACCATCCTCCTTATCTCATCCATAGTAAACAATCTCCCTGCCCTAATATCTTCCAACGACTTCTCAATCTCCTCCAAAGTTTCCTTAGAAATAGGCTCGTCATCAAATACAGAATCTACTAGACGCTTAATAACGGAAGAATATGACTCTCTTTTATGGATTTTCAATTCATCTAATCGCTTCTTAAGCTCTAAATCAATCTGGATAGTAGTCTTCATAACTCATCTGTAATAATAATTAAGGGGGACCATTATAAAAATTATAATTAGTTATAGAAAACTATAGTACATTGTTATTTTTGAATTGTGTAGAAAAAATAACTCTTTTCATGCTTTAATTCCATCCTGAAAAATTCATAAAGATAATTGGGATTCGTAATGTTCTTTTTAAGCTCTGACCCTTTTTTGGAGTTTATCTCCAGACATCCTATATCCTTTAAACATATATTCTAATAGATCCTTCCCAATCACTGAGCTGATCACTATAACGGAATAGTTGTTACTTAGAACAGAATCAACCGATTCACGCCAAAAAGTCAGTGCCATCCTCGATAGATGTTTCCTTCTTCAATCTCCATCCAAACATTAGAAGTTTCTTCAACATTATATATCATTCTACAAAGACCTTTCTATCTACCAATAACTCTAAACCATGGAGAAATAGAGGTAGCTACGATTATCTAAGACACCTGGACATCTATTAGATTTATAAATTTAAGGAGGAGTTTGGTATAGTCTATTTTGCTTTGGAGGAGGGGGGTTTTGGAGGAGGGGAAGAGAAGGAATATCTATATAATGACGGTATATGGCTTCCTCAGGGGGTTCGGAGGGAGTACATTCAATACCCTCTTCCCCCTATATATGGTGTATCTAGGCTATAGGCTAAGCGATATAGGAGGCTTGGCAACTATATCCAACCTCATACTCCTCTTCCTGATACCCCTCTTCGGGATAATCTCGGATAGCTATGGGAGGAAGCCGGTTATAATATTGACGGGCGTAGCATTAGCCATGAGCCTACTCCTAGTAGGTTTATCTCCTGAATATCTAGTACTCTTAACGGCATATGTCCTGAGAAGATTCTCTATGCGGGGTGGCCAACCAGCTAGAGGAGCGTTGATTGCTGAGTCTGTCCCGCCGGAGATGATGGGTGCAGCCTTCGGCCTAGTCACCTCCTCCGTAATAGCTACAAGGGTCTTCATACCCTCCCTATCCGGCTATATAGCGGATACAGTGGGATATGAACCAGCATTCCTACTGGGCTTCGCCATGGTCTCTATAGGAGTAGGGATATTCACCGTCTTTGGTGTAGAGACCTATAGAGGTAGTGGAAGGCTCTCACTATCGAAGGCTTTGAACGATCTAAAGCTGAGGAAGGGATTGGGATGGCTATACCTATCGATAATCTTTGATAGGTTTGGATGGAGCCTCTGGTTCCCAATACTAAACGCATATATAGGGGATATCTACGGATTATCTGCAACGACAGTCGGTATATTGAACTCGGCCATGTATGGAGTCATGATGATGTCCCAATACTTTATAGGAAGATGGATAGATAGGGTTGGCTTCCTAAAGGGGCTGATCATATCAGAGGTTATAGCGGTATTCGCGGCACTCGCGTTATCGGTAACTGGCTATATAGAGTTTCTACTAGCCGGGTTAATATTGACCGGCCTATCAATATCCTTCTGGACACCATCCTACAACAAGGCAATATCAATCTATACAGAGGAGGAATATAGGGCAACCGAATATTCAAAGATGAATATGCTAAGGTCTATAGCGGCAGTACCAGCACCATATCTCGGGGGATACCTATACGACTATATCGATGTCAGACTACCCTTCACACTATCAGCAATATTCTTCACAATAACAACCCTAATCTTCTACAAAACATATAGGAGAGGAAGTGGAAATTCCACATGAAGTGCTTAGAATAGATATTGGATATTGTTCAATCAACAATCTGAATATATTATGATGTGCTATAAACATCTATTTAAGATTCAATTCGGAGAGGCGTGGCCATTTCTTATCCTTCTCAGATAGGATAGGGTCTTTAATAGGCCATGTAATATTTAGATCCGGGTCATTCCATATTATACCTCCTTCATGGCCTGGTGCATAATAGTTATCCACTTTATAAAATACATAGGCCTCATCACTCAATACCTGGAAGCCGTGTGCAAAGCCTCTTGGGATGAATAGCATATAGTGATTCATATCAGATAGAATGACGGATACATGCTTCCCAAAGGTTGGTGAATCAGGCCTAATATCAACTGCTACGTCGAATATCGTCCCCTTGGCACAGAAGACCAGTTTAGCCTGTGAATAGGGTTCATACTGGAAATGGAGCCCCCTCAAAACACCCTTCCTAGAATAGGAGTGGTTATCCTGGACAAACCTAGTTTTTATACCACCCTCTATAAACATATCCTCTCTAAACATCTCCATAAAATAGCCTCTATTATCGGGGAACACCTTCGGCTTAACAAGGATGACATCCTCAATCTCCAATCTCTTAAACTCGAAAGGCATATCCAACACCTTCCAACACGATACAAAACAGCCTATAATATATGATTGACTAGAGATTTTATAGCCTAATAAATCTGGAGTTATAAAAGCTTCCCATCGATCTCAATCTCCTTAATAAAATCTCTAGTCTCCAAGAGATGTTTATACCACTTAACTGTTATAGTCCTCGGGTCATTAGGATCTACAAGCCCATTCTGTAGAGCATCCCAAATCTCTCTAGCACCCATCTCAATCGTATACCTGGTTTTATAGCCTAGCCTCTCAGATATCTTATCGAAGGAGACCCTGTAACTCCGTCTATCAGGGTCGCCATACCATTCATATCTAAACTCGACTCCACAGGCTGAGGCAACCCTCCTAGCCAAGTCAAATATCTGGACATTCTGGTCGTTACTACCAACGTTAAATATCTCCCCATTAACGAGCTCCACATCAGACTCTAACACGGTGATAAAGGCATTCGATGTATCCTTAACATGGACAAAAGGCCTCCACTGAGTACCATCCCTTAGAATAGGTATCTTACCATTTAGGTAGAGCCCCCTAGTCATACCATTAATAGCCAAGTCAAACCTCATCCTATACGACAAGCCATATACCGTAGCCTGCCTCAAAACAGTAACAGAGAAGTCTTTATCAGCCAATGGGAGGACCTCCTTCTCAGCCATGAGATTAGCCTTTGCATAGGTCGTCAAGGGTTTAGTCTCGGACCCTTCATTCAAGATACCATCCTGGAAACCATAGACGCTACAGCTACTAGCCAATATATACCTCTTAACCCCATACTTCTTCGAGAGATTCGCGACCCTAACCCTACCCCTATAATTTATCTCCATAGTCTTAGCAGGATCCAACTCACCCGACGGATCATTAGAGAGGGCGGCCAAGTCCATAACAGCGTCTACACCCTTCAGGATAGAGGGGTCAAACCACCTAACATCATCCTTATACAGTTTAATCCTATCCAGGATATCCTTGACTGGGTCTAATCCGAAGAAGAGCCTATCGAGGACGATGACGTCATAGCCCTTGTCAATCAATAGCCTAGTCAATATAGAGCCTATATAGCCTGCTCCCCCAGTTACCAATACCTTCATTATTACGAATTAATATATTCACGATATTCCTTTTTAAGCCTTTGTAAAGCGCCTTCAAACGAGAAGAGTGACTCTCCAAATACCTTCTGAGACTCCCTCGAATCAAGCGAAGAGTCTCTAGGCCTCGGAGCAAACCAGTTAAAATCATCCATAGAGCCAGGCTCAATGAGCTCGCGTGGAAGCCCTAAATACTCTGCGAGTCTCAAGGCAAACTCATACCTACTCAACCTGATACTTGAGACTATATGATATACACCCTCAACCTCCTTATCCAAAGCTTTATATACAGCTTCAGCCAAGAACCCTGCGTAGGTAGGAGTCGTATATTGGTCGGTAATCGCTCTAACCTTCCTACCACTACCTAGACTCTCAATTAAAAACTTCGCGAAATTCTTCCTACCAGGTCCCAAACCATAGATGGAGCTGGCCCTCAATATACACCATCTAACCGTAGAAGACTTGGTAAGGACTTCACCAACCATCTTCGTCAAACCATAATAATTTACTGGGTTTGGGATGTCATCCTCCTTAAACCAGCCACGGTCACCCTTAAAGACATAATCTGTAGATAGGTAGAGGAAATACTTAGAATATTTAGAGGCGAGATTCAAGAGGTTTGAAGTTCCATCTACATTGACGGACCATGCATATCCATTATCCCTCTCACATCCATCCACATCACCATACGCAGCAAAATGGAGTACAGCAGAGGGTCTAAACCCATCGAAAACCCTCTTCAAACCAGTATAATCTCTTATATCTATCTTCAAACCAGTGAATCCGTCACGATCCATAGAAACAGGATTGTTAAAATATAGGCCGACCACTTCATAACCCTTCTCAACAAGAAGCTTGGAGACAAGATACCCTGGCAGACTACTAGCACCCGATATAAGAATCCTCATAAAAACACTTTTACCACTAACAATATTTATGTGGTAAACTTAACACTTCAAGAAGAAATTTGGATACTACACAATCCGAAAAACAACTTTTTTGAATACCCAACTATCCCCATTTAAAGTATTCATGACTGTCAAGGGAGGTATTATTTGGGATCTATATATCTATTGGGAGTCGCTTCCGTATAGACCTCACAATTATGATTATCTGAAATCTATAGTTGAGAGCTTATCCAGCCACATAAATTGAGACGACTTATGTGGAATAGCTAGAAGGAGACCATTCCAGTCCATAAAATAACTCTAAACTTCAGGATTAAGATTATACTTATATACCGATATACCTACTAGAGTATATATGGAGATGAGAAGAAAAACAAGTATATATATAGATGAATCTCTCTGGGAAGAATTCAAGAAGAAAGCAGTATCAAAGGGTAAAGAAGTTAGTAAATATTTAGAAGAGGTTATGGAGGAGGAACTATTAAAAAACCTGGAAAAGGAATTGAACCGGCAAGTGGAGGGTGAAAACCAAGAATTAGATTTTGAACCTATCGAAGTCAGTGAGATTGTGAGTAATCTTGTTAGGAAGATGAGAGATGAGAGAAGAAATAGTCTATCTGGACAGTAGCGCGATAATAAAGAGATATATAAAGGAGCCGGGAAGCACATATATTAGAAATCTCTATAGAGAGTTATACTTTGGAGAGAAGACAATCGCATATAGCATATGGAATATAGGAGAGGTATTAGGTGTATTTGATAGAGCAAGAAGAATAGGTCGAATACAGGATAGAGACTATAAATTAGTTAAGACGAGGTTTATACACGAGACGAATAGAACCTTCAAACTAGGCATACTTCACATCATACCAGTCAATGTAAAAATATTGACCAATTCATGGAAGCTAATCGAAAAATATGGGATATACCAGGCCGATGCCATACAGATCACATCAGCGAAAGAAGTCAAAGCCACCTTATTCGTTACAGGAGATAAAAGATTATTCAACATAGCATCAGAGGAGGGATTAGAAAGTAAATACCTAGGCTAAGAATCCTGTAAAACTATAAATAGGGTTGACTGAAAACCGTTAGAAATATTCTTCAGGAAGATCTCTAATTCAAAGTTTGACAACGAAAAAATTTATATCATCATGATGATATCACTATAGTGATATAACGGTGGTGATAATGGATAATATCGAGATTAAGAGGAGGGAGTGTGAAGAGCTTAGGAGGCTCAAGGGTTGGACATTGGTATATGGCAGGAGGAAGGTTGGGAAGACCTGGCTTATAAGGAGGTGTATAGATTGGGATGGGTATATGCTTGTAACTAAAGGTGGTGAATGTATCCTGGAGATTGAGGGGACAAAAAGGTTTATAGAGGTTGAAGATGGTTTAAATGAGATACTAAAGATTTTGGTGGAGGGGAGAACAGCCATAATAGATGAGTTTCAGAGGATACCCCAGAAATACTGGGATTTAATAGCACATGCATATCAGGATGCATCAGGAAGGCTGATACTATGTGGCTCAAGCCACGGTATAGTAAATAAGGTGTTTGACGATAGAAGCCCACTTCTCGGAGTAGTAAATGGGTTTAAAATGGAAGTAGCTTCTGTAGCAGATACAATATACTCTCTACATAATGTATTACCACCTAGAGAAGCTGTATTATGGAGTACAATAGCTAGAGATCCATGGATAATTAGACATCTAGACCTTTCAAAGCCTCCCTATAGAGAACTTCTTGACAAAGCTGAGTATCTAATACCTGCTGTGGAGGGCTTAGTAGGAGAGGTATTCCTCGATGAGGATAGAAGGCTGACGAGGCTATATATGTCTGTCTTGAGACAGCTAGCCCTAGGTGAGTGGAGCATATCAAAAATAGCGGGTA
The DNA here is from genome assembly GCA_015523605.1 of Candidatus Geothermarchaeota archaeon. GTDB lineage: Archaea > Thermoproteota > Nitrososphaeria > Geothermarchaeales > JDFR-13 > SZUA-1514. The sequence continues at coordinate 319 of WAKC01000024.1, read as the reverse complement.
AACTATACTCATCAGGCGTGATACCGAGTGGAAGCCCCAGCTATTTAACTGGTATACTTGATAATATGGAGAGGATGGGGCTGGTAAAGAAGATACCGCTCTGGAAAACTAGGCGGGCAAAGTATTATTATATGCATAGATCATCGGCCATCGCATTACTAATGTACATCGATGAAGCCACTGCGGGGCTACAGTACGACTTAGACCTGGAAGCCCTGAGAACGAGATACTCTATCGAGCTTCAATTTACAATTGGTGAACTACTGGCTGAATACACGGGATATAGACAGGCCTATACAGTATTACCAGAGGGAGGAGG
>WAKC01000023.1 GCA_015523605.1 Candidatus Geothermarchaeota archaeon | reverse complement strand
TAATCTTTAAAGAGGAGATAGACGGTGGATATAAAATACCTACAGATAAGAGGGTGACAATAGAGAAGGCTAAATACACGTTTATTATAAACATACTTGGAGGGACAAATGTAAATAGGACTATCGAGCAATATCTAGCTAGATATATAGAAGAAAAATATGGAATACAAGTTAGACATACATCCGACCAAAATAGAGTAATACTTGAGTCACCACTCCTCGAGATCGAGATGATAAAAGAAGCACTATCAAATACAGACTCATTTAGAGAGTTAGTTTTTAGAGCAATTCCTTCCAGTGGAATATTTAGATGGAGATTCCTAAACTCAGCCAAAAGAATGGGCTTTATATCAAAAGATGCAGAGATAACCAGTAAGATATTAGATGTGATGATTAACAATATGAAGAATACACCTCTATATAAAGAAGCTCTACAAGAAACATTAACAAAAGACTTTGATTTGGAAAATGCTCATAGCATACTAAAGAAATTGGCGGAAGGAATTATAGAGCTAGTATATTATGAAGATTATAGGTCGAGAATTACAGAGGAATATTTCAAGTATAAGGATATACCTATGGAAACATATAGGACAAGTAGATACGAGATGCTAGAGATACTAGCTACCAAGATGAAGATACTCACAACATATTATACCATAACATGTCTAGAATGTATGGAGTATCTCGATGAAAACCGTCTCATAGACTTGAAGGAAGAGATTAAATGTCCAGTATGCGGCTCACCGAAACTAGGCTTCACAGCCAAACCCTTGAGAGAGGTCATCTCATCGCTAGATAAATATAGAATGATGGGCAAGACAGACTCCACACTCAGGGAGTTGAGGAGGAATGCAGATCTCTATGTAAAATATGGCCTAGCAGGAATTTTCGCCGCATCCTTTGAGGGACTGAGTAGAAAAGACATCGAAAATGCATTAAAGATAGAGAACCGGATAGGCGACCGATTAACTAAGATTCTTCTTGATCTTCGCCGTGAGAAACAGTTTCAACGCCTCTTAAAGAAGAGGTGAACTGTTGGAACAGCATATCGATATCAAGCTCTAAATAACTCCTTAAACCCAATTTAATATATTCACCATCCTCTACAAGATATTTCAACCTCAAAAACTTATTCAGGGCCCTCTCAACCCTATATTCAGGAAGCTTCGTCTTAGCAAGCTCAATAATCTCCCCTCTTGGAACCCTCATATTCTCAGACGAAATTATAAGGGAAACCGCTATCGCAAGTACGGCAGCTTCATCAGACCTGAATATTGACCCGCCAACCTCCTCCCTCACCCTACGTTCAGGAACAACAATAAAATGTTTAATCTCTCTATCCCCCTCACGTATATTTACAACTTTAATCTCCAACCCTATCTTCGAAAGTATATCACCCAACTTATCCAAGACCTCCATATAATTCCTACCTAGATACTTCTCAAGCTCCCATTCACGAACCCCTGGATAATTATGCCTCCTAACCAAGAGTAGATAGGCCGCCCTCTTAATCTTCCTCTCCATATCCACCTCTACTCACCACAATAGGTATGGAAACTGGGTTTACAAACTCCCGCCTCTCTGCCAATGCCTTGACAAATATATCACCTGACATCCTATCAACCTTTATAATAAAGTAACCTTCAGATGCCAAGAGACTAATCAGATACGAATTTAGAATCGGTTTATCACCAAGTAAATCTTCATATCTAACCCATTCCCCACCACTCTCCTCCAAAACCCTCCTATGGAAAGCCTCCATCTCCCTCCTAATATCCTCCTCAACCGGGACATCGACAGACCCTATCTCAACTGGTTTATCCGTAAATTCAAATCTAAGCCTCTCAATATTCTTGAAATGAAGGAGGGACTCAAGAATATACTCATTATCTATACTTGATACATCAATAGGCGGTCTATATAACCTATTGACAATAGATGCTAAGGCCTCGATATCTAGAGAAAGTATAGCAGTCTTAACAAGCATCTCATCTATCTTTAGACCCTCCAAGTATCTCTTAATAGTCTCCTTTTGATAGTGAAGGACAAGAGACAATCCATTCAAGGCATCTACATCCTCCATAAACAACTCCATCGGTAGCCTCTCAACATCAATCTTCGAAAAGAGCTCGACAAGGGTAGATATATCGATGTTTAGAGGGTCTACATCTCCATTAACAACCATCTTAGATAGAGATTTTATCCTTCCATAGACCTCAGACTCACGGTTCATTCCTGGACCACCACACCAGATGCACCCTCCACCTTTTGAACAACTATGACATTCGCATCCCCCACATATTCACCGATATATCCAGGGGTTATAAGGATATATTGGCCGCCAACCTCAGATACATATCTAATCATAAGCTCTAAAACTCTGCTCCTATTCCTAGGATCCATATGGACATCAAACTCGTCTATCGCCCGGAAGGGGCTCTTGACAAACCTCTGCATAGCCATCAGAAAAGATACTGCTGCCACAGTCCTCTCACCACCACTCTGTGTATACGCATCGAGTAATATTGGCTGTGCACCCCCATATGCAACATAAAGCTGTAGATGGGCAGTGTCAATATCATCTGCCTCCTCCACCCTAGCATATCCAGTCCCACCAAAATAGGATAATATCCTGTTAAACTCATTCGAGACCATACCTACATACTTAAATATTTCATTTCTCCACCTCTCAACACGTTTATTTAGATCCTCAAGCAGCTGATCCCTATTCCTCGCAATCTCAAGAAGCTTCTCCTCAAGCTTCTCATACTGCTCCCTATAAAAATTGTATGTCTCAACCACAGATTCATCGACATCCCCATACCTCTCTAACACCTTCTTCAAACTTCTAATCTCCATCTGAATCTCAGTAACAGGTTTATCGACATCCACCCTCTCATACATATTCGCAAGATGTCTAGCCTCCCTCAACTCCCCCTCCAACCTCTTAACCTCAGACTCCAGATTCCTAAGCTCCCGCCTCAACTCCTCAAGCTGATATCTCTCAACCGCCTCCTTAGAACGTATATCACCATATCTCAAGATGTTATTCCTCAGTCTCCCCAAAACCTCCTTTAACGTCTCCTCAGGGACGAAACCCCCAGCCTCGACATCCCCAATTATATCTTTAATTACAGTGATATGATGATCGATATCACCAAGTATATTCTTTATATCCAGGTCTAACCTCTTCAAATCAGTCTCTAAAAAGGATATCCTGTCATTAACATATGTCACCTGGTCTAGGAGTTTATTCAACTCCTTCTCAAGCATCTCATATCTAGCCCAGGCATACTTTGCGTTGAGTATATCCAATTCATCTAACAACCTCTTCTTCTCCAACCATCTATTATATTGAGACTCCCACTTATCCAGAGACTCCTTAACGTCCTCAAAAGCCTTTTTGACGTCACTCTCCTCCTTCGCAATTCCCTTAAGCCTCTCCCTAGCCTCGATAATCCGCTGTCTCAAACCGCTTAAGCCTAATGCATCCTCCAGAAGCCTCAGCTTCTCCCTGGGATCTATAAAGTTGAAGGATTCAATCATATTCTGATGCATAATGATAAGGAGGTTATCAGGGTTCAATCCCACCCTTGAAAGGAGGTATCTAACCTCAGACTTTGATGAACTTCTATAGTTAACCTCAAAATAATAGTTGCCATCCCTCCTCAATATCCTGGTCAACACGACAGAGTCACTCCTTATACTTGGGAAGGGCTTCTCCCCACCAACCTCAGTATTGTCGAAAACTATAGATACCCTTGCAATGTCCTTACCAAACCTAATCAAATCAGAGAGTCTCCGCCCCCTCTCAGTATGGCTCTGGCCAAGGGCAAGTGAAATACCTAGGAGGATAGAGGACTTACCCGCTCCATTAGGCCCCACAATAATATTCAAACCGTTTTTAAAGGGAATTCTCGCATATTCATATGACATGAAATTCTCGAGTATAACCTCTTTAAGATATGTCAAGATCTAATTCACCCCTTTCATAAAGTATGTCGCGATAAGCCTCTAGGAAACGAGGCTGGACACCCATATACTCAGCAATATTTAAGATTCTCACCCCACAATCCATACTCAATATATTTGACTGTAAAATATCCCTATAATTCTTATCTCTAGTAAAATGATGATCGAGTATTAAAGTCTTTAGGCTGGGGAGTTTACAGACTTTCTTAATCGATTCAAATGTATGGTTAATAACGGTTTCATCATATCTCTTTAGGTATGTAGGTGGGCCATCCATTAATATAATATTTGGCTTAATAGATAGGATGTATTCTAGAGGGGCATCATACATTAAGCCCTCAACATCACTGGTAAATAGGAATCTCTCCCCACCATATTCTATCAGGACCATAATCACATATCCAAGTTTCGGGGAATCACCATGGTAGAACGGTTCACTAAAACTTATCTTGACATTATCGAGTACATGTGAAGATCCATCTGCCACATGAATATCCGAGGTATTTATACCAGCCTCTTCCAGCCTATGTAGAAGAAAATGGCTTCTACGTATCTGGCTAGGATTAATGTTATTTTTAAAGTCCTTGAGAAATATCATCTTATCTCCATATACCTCCCTAAGATTATCCCATGGATTATGATGGTCATAATGGTAGTGAGTGACAATTATTATATCCGAGTTAGAAGCATGGTCGACAATATTATTCCACACCTCCTCCTTAACCTCTATCTCTAGATCATGGGGTGGGAGTCCATAACGTCTTGGAGCAAGGGCTACACCAGGGTCTATAAATATCCTTAGACCTCCAGCCTCTACATACGTCGCTAAACTTCTACATCCAAGGCTCTCTCCACCCAAAACTTTAATCTTCATTAACCCGACAAATTATATAGAATAAGGTGGATACAAATTAAGGGTGTGAGCCTGATGAAAAAGGTTACACTAGTACTCCTAAGAAACTTATCTGAAGAGGATAAGAATTATATCAGAGAGAAAATTGGTAAATATACTGAAATATATTTTCTTGATGATATAGAGCCAGATCATCCAAAAATAAGGGATGCAGAAATAGCGATTGTATCCATGGCAAGGGGGGAAAAGACAAGGAAGATACTTTCAAACGCGAAGAATTTAAGGTATATCCAGACACTTGTAGCTGGAGTGGATAACCTCCCCTTCACCGAACTACCGAGAAACGTTGTAATAGCTTCAAACGCAGGTGCAAATGCTGAAGAAGTGGCTGAATTCGCGGTTGCACTCACACTAACAGCCGCTAAAAAGATAGTACTTTTCGATAAGGAGATGAGGAGGGGGATATGGAGGAGTGACACCCCACATCTAATTAGAGACTCGGTTATAATGATACTGGGATATGGAAAGATAGGAAGGGAGGTAGCTAAAAGACTAAGGCCGTTCAAACCAAAAAAGATAATCGGTGTCAATAGACGGGGCTTCAAAGATGACTATATAGACGAAGTGATAAAACCAAATATGTTGGATAAGGTAATTGGTGAAGTTGATATATTAATCTCTGCTCTCCCACTTACTAAAGATACGAGGGGCTTCATAAATAAAAACCTGCTTGATAAGATGAAGAAGGATGCAATACTAGTTAATGTAGGTCGTGGACCAGTAATTGATGAAGAGGCACTATACAAACATCTACGGGAAAATCCAGAGTTTACAGCTGCATTAGATGTATGGTGGAGATATCCAAGTAGAAGAGGAGAGGAGACATTCCAGAACTATCCATTCCATGAACTTGAAAATATAGTCATGACCCCACATATGGCTGGGGCCTGGAAAGGATTTAGAAGAAAACTATTAAGCCATGCACTAGAGAATGTCCTAAGATATTTAAGAGGAGAGGAAATAGAGAATAAAGTCAGAATAGAGGATTATATATGAGACTAATTAGAGAATTCGATCCATGGAAAAACAGTTTATGTAAATGCCCACCAAAATACACCTTCAACCCATATACAGGATGTAAATTTGGATGTAGATATTGCTATATAACCAGTTATATAAAGGATGGATTCACACCGAGAATCAAGGATATCGACTTCTACATATTAGAGAGTGATATTGCAAAAATCGCCCGCTCTAGACTGCCTATAGCACTATCTCTAAGTACGGATGCATATCAACCACTAGAATCTAGATATAGGTTGACGAGGAGGATACTAAAGATCCTTAGTAGATATAGAATACCCACCTTAATCACCACCAAATCGACACTACTCCTCCGAGACCTTGACATCTTAAGAGATATGAATGTAGCCGTATCCATAACTATAACCACTCTAGATCACGATATAGCAGAAAAACTAGAGCCATATGCTCCAAGACCGTCAGCCAGGCTCAAAGCCATTAAGCAACTAGCTGAAAATAGTATACCAGTAGTAGTAAGGATTGACCCCATAATACCATCAATAACAGACGATTTAAACGATATTGGAGAAGCAGTTAAAACATTCAGAGATTTGGGTGCCAGACACATAGTAGCATCAATATATAAGGCGAAGCCGGACAACCTAAAGAGAGTAATAGAAGCCTTCCCAGAATTTATAGAACAATATAGAAAAATATATGAAAAAGGTAAAAGGATAGGTGGATATAGATATCCAGAACTTAACTACTCGTTAAAGCTACTCTCACAAGTTAGAGATTTGGTAAAGTCGGCTGGGCTAACATTTAATACATGTAGAGATGGATTAGCACATCTAGACACCCCAGGATGTTATTGTGATGGATCACACCTACTTATCAAACCCAACCTATAACATATAAATGACTGTCCACGAAACCCTAGTCACGCGGAATAGAAAGGAGGTATTATGTGGTAGCCCCGCCCGGATTCGAACCGGGGTCACCGGGGATCTCCTCCCCAGGATCCAGAGCCCTACACCCCCATAATGGGGTCGGCATGCTTGGCCGCTACACCACGGGGCTGTATCAATATATAAGACATTAAAATAGTTTATTTAAAGATTAAATGGTGATTAAATGGTTTTGAAAAGATGAGATTGGGTTTCCTAGTTAATCCAATAGCTGGTATGGGAGGCAGAGTAGGGCTAAAGGGGACGGATAACGTTCTTGATGAGGCTATAAAGAGAGGGGCCACACCAATATCACCTATTAGAGCAGGAAGGTTTCTAACCGAATTATCCAAATTCAAACTCAGCAACGTAGAGTTTATAACTCCCCCATCCATCATGGGAGAGGATTATCTAGCTAGAACCCACTTTAAATATATGGTTGAAGGAGATATACATATCCCGACTACCCGTGAAGACACTATAGGCTTTGTTGATAGGGTTAAAGATAGTATTGACCTCCTAATATTTGTAGGTGGGGACGGTACTGCAAGGGATGTATATCAAGTCGTTAACGGAGAACTACCGGTAATTGGAGTCCCATCCGGAGTAAAAATCTTTAGCGGAGTATTCGCCATCACACCAGAAGACGCTGCTAAACTTCTATATGAATATATCAGAGGTTCAACAGTTTTAGACTATGCAGATGTCCTAGATATAGATGAAGATGAGTATAGATCCGGCAGAATATCTATCAAGATATATGGACAGATGAAGATACCATATAGACGTGGATATATACAAGGTAGTAAATCGCCAACCCCCGTGAACGAAGTAGAAGAGGAGTTGAGAGCAATAGCAAGACATGTCATAGAGGAGATGGAAGATAACACCCTATATATCACATGCCCAGGAAATACTGTCAAAGAAATACATATATTACTAGGGCTGGGCTACACCCCATTAGGAGTCGATCTGATAACAAAGGAATCAGTTGTAAAGCTAGACGCAACTGAGAAAGAGGTAATGGCATATCTTAATAAATTCTCTAAGGCATCCATAATAGTATCCCCTATCGGTGGACAAGGCATATTATTTGGAAGGGGTAACCAAGTAGTATCTCCAGATGTCATAAGAACCGTAGGATTTAAAAATATAATCATCGTATCTCCACGATGGAAGCTGAATATTCTAGACTGCCTATATATAGATACTGACGACCCAACTCTCAACAAAGAATTTCCAAATATTGTTAAGATCATAGTAGGATATAGAGAATATAAGGTAATGCCTATTTGTAAATGAAGAATAGGATCAGTAATACTCAAACTTCCTACCTAGATAAAGAGCCAATACAAGTAGAGCAGGAAGGATGAAGTATGTAGCTGGAGACCAATATGCATCTGCAATAAAGACACTCACACCATCCTGGCTACCCGTAACAAGCCCTATGATATATTCTTTATACATGGTCGGATTCCAATCTATATAACCCACTGGAAACCTCAAATCAAAGGAGTCGAAGATATATCGATCTAATCTAGGTCCATCTTCAAACACTGCATACTCGTTCGAATAATAGGGATTTGTAGAGTTCGACATTATATCCTCATAAACCTGAACATCGGAAATAGTAATGTTAAATACAGGATTGGAGAGGGTATACCCCCTAAATTCAAGGGTATCACCGGCATTAATAGACTTTATAGGCCCGCCACCAAACCATATTTGGCTAGCCAGTAAATGGAAGAACACTATAAGAAATATAATTCTAACCAGGGGCACCTTCCTATATTTATAAAATAGATATATCGCGAATGGAATGGCTAGAAGGGGATAGATATACAGATACTCCCTAATAAACCAGAAGTTATAATTGTATCCACCTCCCAAGAAAGCATAGAGTATAAACACTGTAAATATTACATTGTTGATGTTAAGACTCCTCCTAGCCACTAGCTCCCCAGCTAATGACATGAATGTAAAAGTGGAGAGATAGAATAATATCGAGACAATGAAATCTGTCGACACCCTAACAGATTCTCCACCAAAGGTGTAGTATATGCTGAGATTAAAGAGTGAGATCATCATAGAGAATAACAAGGCAAAAAGAACTATCGAACTCCCACCCCTTGTCAAAAACTCTATATCTTCGCTAAACCATGGGAAGAAACTCCTCCTGAAAATCTCTCTCGAGATTACAAGTGAGGTGAGTATCATTGATGTGAATAAGAGGAAGAGATATTCTCCTGTACCAATTATATTGTTTAATGGGAGGAAGGTCTCAGGTTTCAAAGCAATTATAGAGACGAGAGATGAGAAGACGGTTAGATAAGACACTACAGCCATGGCACCTATTATCCTAGTCCTAGAGATATTGTATATTTCATAAAATAGGAGGGAAGATACTAGAAGGATTACTAGTGAGATATCGAATGTAGTCAAATTAATAAAACGCTCCCTACCAAATACAAT
>WAKC01000022.1 GCA_015523605.1 Candidatus Geothermarchaeota archaeon | reverse complement strand
TGGGGCTTCTAGGGGGCTTGGCCTGTAGCTTCTTGACGGTTGCCTCTATCCTGGCTATCAGCCTCTTCCCGGCTGAGATGGTCTCGTTGGCCTTCTCTATATCCATCGTCCTGTAGGAGTGCTCTGAGTAGCTGAGTATCTCCCCCGCCATATGACTATTCCTATTAGCTTATCTTGGTTCTCTACAACAGGTAGGCCATGTATATTCATACCAACCATGATCTCGATGGTATCCGAGACTTTAGAACTGGATCTACAACGATCGTGTCCCTGAGGATATTCGACTCGAATCTATTAATCCTCCTAGCCATGTTAACCTGCTCTTCTACACCACAGCTCCTATGTAGAATGTCTAAACACCCCCAATGTAATTGCCGCCTCTGGAGTGATAATTATATCCATAAGAGACTATACAAGATATAGCCAGATGAATGCACTTTATGATTAAGAAAGATTTATATATTTAATGGAGAAAAATAATTAACATGACAAATAGAAGAGATTTTCTGAAATTAGCTATTTGGGCCTCATTTCTAATAACAATAAATAAAATAAGTAAGGTAAGTGAAGCCGAGGCTAATCCTTCGTATATCGTTTCAAGGGGGACGATATTATATAATATCTTGGACCTATATGTTACACATAGGTTAGAAGATCTAGGCGATGGAAATCATGTAACTAAAATTTTTCCGATAGAGATAATTAAGATGTCTGATTTAAGTAAAGAAGATGAAAGTAGTATAGAAAAGAGTTTTGATGTTTTCTTAGTTCACGGTAAAAAACCAAGAATTTTAAAAGGGAGGAAAGTTTATTTAGAAATACTATACAAAAATTGGAAGATTCCGGTAACTGAATATGCTGTGTTTTCTAAGGATGGAAACTATCTCGTTTATTATGAAATTGGTACTGAAGATAAATTTAGAGCTGCTGCCAAAGTTATGATCCGAAACAACTCAATTCACTTCGGAAAAATAAGCGTCAATGGACGAATAGTTAAATTGGCTTCATGTGTTGATAGCTGCACATCACACGATGATTGTGCTGGTGCTCCCTACATGGGATGTTATCCTTACTGTTGTTCCATTGATATTGAATGTTGTGCTGAGGAATGCATTTACTGTTTATTATGTCTCCTCGGTTCTAAAATTGGTTGTCTTCTATGTCTAAGCCTTTGTACGTTAATGTGTTTGGATTCATGTTGTACTCAAGAGGCGAACTCATGTACGTCTCCATAAAAGGAGGTGGGGTGGAATGGAACGCACAAGGGAATATGGCCCCAAATATATATTCCTCCTGGTGATCGTATACTTGATATCTTTGTTTATTAGCCTCTATTTGGGGAGGTTCGTAGTTGTCCAGATGGTGGTGGATACGTTCCTGCTGGTGAGCAGCATTCTAATCATCTTCCTCTTGAGATATCCAAGACGATTCATAGGCACGGTTATCTTCGTGTATTGGTTCCTTACAAAGATAACCATTAGTCAGGTGCTAATGGGTATAAGTGTTGAGATGATGGCCTTACTAACCTTCGTATATGGGGTGATGCTTCTCCTAGTTGTAGAGCAGTATATGTCGATTGGAGGCGGTGAATAGCTACGTTCAACTAAGAATGGTTGAAACTTCCTGATTATGTAGGATCGATGCAACTATCCCAAATAACATGCTCGCTTAATATTGCTACTATGCTATTGCTGGAGCTGGAAAGCACATGTATAATATGTTCATCCCAAGAATCTCAACAACTACAGCATCCTCCTTCTTAACATAATCTGGCTTATGTGGGTTTGAGGTGGTTCCCCATATTATATAGGCTTTAGGAGGAGAGTCCTTATAGAGAGTATGGTATGTCCATCTATATCCTGATTTTCTGGCTATATAAAGAGGATGGTCAGGGACTCTATCTTTAATCATCTCTTCCTCATTTGACCGTCTTCTCATCATCCCGTCTCATAATATGTTTCTCTGTGGCTATAACTACTGCTCCTCTCTTGGGATGGAGGATGCGGTGTATAGGTCTATCGTCATCTCGCCTAGGT
>WAKC01000021.1 GCA_015523605.1 Candidatus Geothermarchaeota archaeon | reverse complement strand
TTTTTTTTCTTTTAATATAAACATCTAGTCCTATTGGCAAAACCTCTACTTGACAATCTTCCCTAGCCTCAGTGAAGTTGTATACCCTGGTTTTGTGACCTCCCAACAACTCTCAATTGGCTCTTATTAAACCCTAAACTTGAGAAATATCCATCAAATTAGAAACCCCCTCTATAGAAACCTTTTCTACTACATAGGTCCTTGCGTTGAACATTATATACCCAATACCCAGAGGTCTCACTTGATGAGATAATCCTTAGCATACCCATGTGTAAGTGAAACATCTAGAGTTTGAAAGTATAGGTGATCATACACTCCTCATCCTAAAGACAATGATGTTTATCGATAAAAGCATAAGTATTGAGATTCTTTTTTCCAATTTATAAAAAATTTGCTAAATCACTTATGACTACTTAGTGTTAATATATTTATGATGCCCAGAAGATTGCTGGGATTAGCAATCATAGGTATACACATACTACTACTGCTATATCCAATTATGTATGGACACGGAAACGATAATTTAATCTTAAATCTATCTAAAGGTGACTATGCCCGATACACATATAATTTTTACCGGATAAGAGAGGCTATGGAGCCGGAGCCAGAATGGGTATTTATATTGATTGAGGCTGACATTCTCACCCCTTTAACTGAGGATAGAGTGAAATATATGGTCTATCCTGAGTCTAAAGTTTATTTTACATGGAGAGTGGAGGACATTGGAGAGGGAGGATACCTACTTGAGTTAATTCTTGAATTGTATAACGTGGGGAAATATGTCCCGGGAGAAGGTGAGAATATTGTTAACATATCCTTTACCCGTGAGGTGTTTGTAGATTTTCATGGATTCACATACCACCCAGTGAATGGTGGATGGATAGAGGACTGGCTATTTTGGCTACCCGGATATGAACTTAGTAATGAGACCATAAGGCTATACATTCCTCTACCGATGGTAGGTGGAAACTATGTGTTAAGCGGATCCGTAACTAGTAACATAAGTGAATTCCTTGATACCATATCGAATGTTAACAATGATTCCATTACATACTGGAATAGAACAGTTAGGCTGAATATAGCTGAAGAAGGTAATAAAATTTCAGTTGAGATTGGAGATGCCTTGATATCACCATATATATTATATCCACCGCCTGCCAGCTTCTCCATTGACATTATGGGTAGTACCTTCACTGGGGATAGGCTTATACTCGGTGGAAGGGATAGCTTGAATTATATAGACTTAGAGAGGAAAGGAAAGGTTAACATGACTCATATCACAAAATATTATGAGAAGCACCCTACCCATTACCTACTACCTGGATTGGATGAACATATATTTCTTGGGGCATATGGCTATATATATGCATCGTTAGTAGGTCTCGTCAGCCCCACACTATCTGTCTACGACTCAGTCACAGGACTCCTTCTATATGTGAATGATTCCATGGGAGTAGGCCAGATTCTGCCTCCAAGTATGGTATTTAAAGATAACTTGAATGGAGCGACATCACCGTCTTATGGAGTGGAGATGGTTCTCGTTGATACTAACATCGATTTCTCAAGGCCCATAATTGGTGGAATACCGCAGGAAGAGGGGGATATGACTACTGAACAACCGGGAGAAACAGATGGTGAGCCGACGGAGGAGAGCCAGCCATCCAATCAAACAAACATTGTAGAGGAAATAAACAACAGGACAACTTTTGAAACCTTTAACAAGACAAAGACAGAGGAAAAGGTAATAGATTCGGAAATAATAATCCCGCAGAGAAGTGATATACTTAGATATATATTTGAGATGGGTCTAAAAGCTGTAATACTTTCGGTAACGATTGTGTTAGTGTATATATTGATACGTAGATTCACACTGAAAAACGCTTCAAAATAGAATTTTTAGCGATCCTAAAAGTCTAAATAGTCACTAAGCAAAATATTTATATAATGTCTAACACGGAAGGTAGGATTGATAAGGATAGATATTACCTTGAGATTGCGAAGGCTGTTGCACTACGTTCTCCATGTACAAGGGCTAATTATGGAGCTATCGTCGTAGTTAATGATGCAATAGTATCAACGGGTTATAATGGGCCTATAAGAGGAGGAGTAAACTGCTACGAAGTCGGGGGATGTATAAAGGATGTTCTTGAACTCCCACATGGAACCTCGTATGATTTATGCCCAGCGGTACATGCAGAGGAAAATTGTATTATCAATGCGGCTAGGAATGGTGGGCAAGTCTTAGGTGGAACTCTATATCTCTATGGTATAAACCCGAAGAATAACGAGATTTTAGACGCAGTACCATGTGAACGGTGTAGAAGGGCTATTATAAACTCGGGTATAAAGAAGGTTGTGGCTATGTCGAGTAATGGTGAGGTCAAATATTATGATGTAACAGACTGGATAAAGGAGGATACTGAGAAGTATATAAAGAATTTGAGGCTGGCTCTAGAGGGTAAACTCAAATTCCCCGGGGAGAAATAGTTTCTATATTTGATACCCTAAAGAGGCTCTAGCGGTATCACATGGAATTTATTAAACTATATTATTAAATAATTATTGTAATGGAGGCATCTATACATACACAGGTATACAGTCACTTCATTAGAGGTTCGATAATACAGTTGATAGGATATATAGGTGTCTCCATAACTTTGATCCTTGGACAGTTAACTATTTTTGGATTTAAGTTCCCTTCTCTAACCGTTTCAGGCACATTGTTATTGGGTAGTATAATAACCGTCTCTTATATGATGGGGCAACTTTTCATATTAATAGGTATATTAGAATGGATAAGAGGTTCAAAACTCCTTTTAAAACATGTCGACAGATACTCTTATCTCAACATAGGTTGGAAGACGTTCATGGCCGGTGTTATATTTAGTCTTCCACTCCCAATCATATTCCTAGCCTCATATATATGGAAACTTGATGCCCCTAATACATTTTACTCACTCGACGGTGGAAATGATATATCCCTACTAGAGAATATCACGATAACATCAATTTTTAGCGGTATGATCGGCCTACTACTAATTGGAATCGGATATATAATTTTCGCACTCTTTCTATATGAAATAGGTTCTGAATTCTCGAATAATATTAAGTTGAAGTATGGGGGGCTCCTCCTTTTAATAGGTGCTGTACTACTCTTCTCAATCATAGTTGCATCAATAGGAAGCATGCTTACAATAATGGGTTTGACCTTCATCATAATAGGTTTTAAAGAGGTATCGAGGTTCCACGAGACAGGGGAGATAGGAGAATTTGTAATTTAAGGCATTTATCTATTGCCCAGTATTTACCCTAGGATTTAACTTAGTAACATAGATATTATGCATTGATGAATGGTTTAGAGAGACTCTTCTCACCTAAATCAATAGTTGTTGTAGGAGCATCCTCCAAAGAAGGGAAGGTTGGGTACGAACTTTTGAAGAATCTGGTGGAATATGGATATCCAGGTGAGATATATGGATTAAATCCCAAGGGTGGTGAAGCATTCAACATAAGATTCTGTAGAGATGTGAATGAATTGCCAGATGATATAGATTTGGCCCTATTTGCTACTTCTGGAGCTGTAGCACTCAATGTTCTAGAGGCTCTTTCAGAGAAGGGTTTAGGAGCCGCGGTTATATATGCATCTGGTTTTGCCGAGATAGGGAATAAGGAGCTGCAGGATAGACTCACCAGCCTGATTAAAAATTATAATCTTAGGATTGTAGGGCCCAACTGTGCTGGTATCGTCAACAACATGGATAAGGTTTATGCAAGCTTCGTTCCAAATGTTGAGAAGGGTTTAATTGCTATGGCCAGCCAGAGCGGTGCCTTTTCGGCGGTTGTAACAACATATCTTGGGATGAAGGGGATGGGCCTAGCCGCTTTAGCAACCCTTGGAAACAAGGTTGATGTCGACGAGACCGATTTCCTAAAATACTTCTCTAAGTACGAAGATGTGAAGAGCTTCATCTTATACATAGAGGGAATAAAATATGGTAGGGGAAGGATACTTGCAAAGACGATTAGGGAGGTTGGTAAGCCAGTAGTAATTCTAAAAGGAGGCACAACTGAGGGTGTAGAGAAAGCAGTATATAGCCATACAGCCAGCCTATCGGGAGACTATCGAATACTAAAAAACGTATTGGAGGGTGTAGGAGCATACTTCACTGATGACTATATAGAACTTGGAGATGTTGCTGAGGCGACAGCCTATCTAAATCCGCCTAATGGGGATAAAGTAGGGATCGTGACAAATGGTGGTGGACCAGGTGTTATAGCGGTTGATCATCTACATAAGCTTGGAGTAAAGATTGAGAGAACACCTGATAGGGTTATCGAGATGCTCGATCATTTAAAGCCTTATATGGTGAGGACAAATCCAATAGACCTCACAGCAGATGGAGATGAAGATTATTACTACCATACAGTTTATACATTGATGAGGAGTGAATGGCCAGATTTAATTTACGTGTTACATGTACCACCAAGCTTTATAAATCCCTATAAAGTCGCGGAGGCGGTTGGACAGGCATATGTAGACTCAGGCAGGATGAAGCCCCTCATACCTCTATTCATGGGTGTAGATATAAAGAAGGTTGGGGATATACTCCATAGTTATGGACTTCCATCCCCTACAACACATAGATCGGCATCTATGGCTATAGACTATCTAATCAGACTTGGACGCTCTATCTAGTCTGTCTCTCATTATGTGGAACCGCTGGTAACGGAATATATTCTATACCCGGTCTCCTCTGATGAGCCTGTGGATATAGATCCATCAACAAATATACTTCCTCCGGAACATCCGTCTTAACATTAAGACCTAGTTTCCTAGCCTCCTCGACTGTTATGGGATAGTCATGGGTCCATTTTCCACTTATAAGGGTTTCAGCAAGTTCTTCAGCCTTCTCCACGTCCATCTTATCACTTAGAAGCTCCACGATCAGGCTCTTCATTTCAGCCATAGCTTTCTCCGCAATATCAGCCAATACGAGGAACTGATCACTAGCCTTATCACCCTTTTCCCTAGCCACCTTGACAATACTAGGAGCTGGCATCGGAGGGGTCTGGCCACCCAATCCCAATTGTGGATCAAGAGGGCCCAATACAGCCGATTCATCCATCCAAATCTCATCTGCGGCAAGGGCGATTAAGGTACCTCCAGACATTGCATAGTGAGGGACTATAACAACCGTCTTAGCCGGATGCTTCTTTAAAGCTCTTGCAATCTGTGACGCCGCCAACACCAGACCTCCAGGAGTATGGAGTATAAGTGCTATTGGAACATCCTTAGGTGTAGCCCTTATAGCCCTTAAAATCTCTTCAGAATCTTCAATATCTATATACCGGTAAATAGGGATCCCGAGGAAGCCCACCCTCTCCTGCCTATGAATCATCGTTATAAAACGCATTCTATACTTCCTCTCCATCCTCTTTAAGAGATTCAGACGTGCAGCCTTGAGATTCCTGGCCTGTAGATAGGTGGATAAAGGCATTATCATGAAGAGCAGCCAGAATAGGAACCAGATTATGCTGGCGAAATCCACGTTTGCTTGGAGTATAAACTCACTTATAGCATACATTTCAAAAATTGACTATTTACAGAAAGATAGATAAAGTTTATGTTTGATACGGGGGTATAAAGACCATATTAACTACTAGAGACTTTAGATGGGGTGTTCGATAGTCTTTAGTAGAAGTCTTCTATATACATAGGCGCCTATTATAAAGACTATTAATGTCGCTGATAAACCATATAATATGTCGAAGTAGACTGAGGACATAGGTATATTGAATATCAATATATCTCTCATTGTCGAGATTAGTCTACTTACAGGGAAAAACTCTGCAAATGTCCTTATATAGTCAGGAAGGAGAAACTCAGGGACTACGATGCCCCCTACAAACATTAATGGGAATGCAACCATATTTGCTAGGGCCTGTGCACCCTCATAAGTCTTCGGTAAAGTAGATAGAATAAGCCCTAAACCGGTCATGAAGAGTAGACTTACGATAGTCAACGAAAGGATTAACAAGATCTTATCTAAAGTGAGAGCCGTGTAATCAGCTCCTATAAAAAATCCGGCTACTAATATTGCTACACCAGATATTAAGGTAGCTACTATAGCGCCTAATGTATCAGCCATCAATATTACATATCCATCTATAGGGCTTGATACAACCACTTTTAGAACACCTGAACGTTTCTTCTCAAGAATGTTTAGAACACCGTTAAACATCCCTATAAATAGCACCTGCACACCAATCATCGAGATAACGTAGAAGAGCTTTAAACCACCTGGCGTACCATATATTTCAGGAGTAATACCCTCATACTGAACCTCAATAGGGTCGGAAATAAGCTTTAGAAATCCATGGAACTGTCTAGGAACATATGACTCGGCAAAGTCGTAAGCCTGCCTCCTAACCTCATCCTCCAAAGCCCCTATAATTGAGGAGACCATCCTAGCCGCGGTCTCTGAAGACGTAAGATTAGATATATAGACTATCTTCACCTCACCAGATATCCCAA
Source organism: Candidatus Geothermarchaeota archaeon (assembly GCA_015523605.1). Classification (GTDB taxonomy): domain Archaea; phylum Thermoproteota; class Nitrososphaeria; order Geothermarchaeales; family JDFR-13; genus SZUA-1514. The sequence goes on along the minus strand of WAKC01000021.1, from coordinate 4,243 downwards.
CCTCCTCATCAAGGTTTAATATGAGACCAGCATCTAGAGAACCGTTTCTAACCATATCATATAATATCTCCTCCGACTTAACATAGTAAGAATTTATATAGGATATGTTTGAGAAGATCTCAGAGATTATGGAGGAGTTTCCAACAATACCTACGTCATAGGAGACACCGCCTTCTGAAGCGAATACCATAACCATTATAACCAGAAATACTATTGGAAATACTACCAACCAGAAAATACCCTCTCTATTCCTCAGGAATCCCTTCAAAAAAGCATATGATTCGCTTATCAATTGCCAGATCATCACTCCATCAACCTCTCACCAGTCAATCTTATGAAAACTTCATTTAGACTAGGCTCGATAATCTCTATCCTCTTAAAAGGCATCTTATTTTCCCTCAAATAGCTAATAACATCTGGTAGATCAACATCTTCAAGGCTATACCAAGCTATCGACCCAAACACCAATGGCCTTGAACCATTTATCTCAGGGGGTATAACATCCTTTGCAAACCATACACTTATGTAGGGATGCTTCACATACTCCTCAATCAATTTTCTAGGCTCCCCCTCAGCTACTACCCTACCCCTATGGAATATATATGTCCATTTACTGAATCTCTCCACCTCACGGGCGTCATGACTGGAAAATATCAGTGTCCTATCCTCGACAAGCTCCTGGATATACATCCATAGATCCTCTTTAGCCTTAGGATCTAAACCGCTTCCAGGTTCATCAAGAATAATCACATCAGGATTATGTATCAATGCAGAAGCAATAGTGAGTCTCCTCCGCATTCCACCGCTCAGCTTCCCAACCAACATATTCCTACTTTCATATAGATCTACGCTCATGAGAAGCTTCTTAGCCGAAGTTCTACACTCCATTAGACTCATATTCCTGAGGAGTCCAAACCATATTAGATTATCCAGGGCCGACAGTTTTGGGTTGAAAGGCATATCCTGAGGGGCAAAACCAATATGTCTCCTCGCCTCTATCCAGTCCTTACCCCATAAATCAAGACCTAACACATATACCCTACCCTTTGTAGGTTTCAAAACACCTGAACACATTGAGAGGGTAGTACTCTTACCACTTCCATTTGGACCCATTATAGAATAGATACCCCTTTCAAACACTAGAGATATACCATCTACCGCTTTCACCCCACCTGGATAAATTTTAACTAGTTCCCTAGCCTCCAATATAGCCACTGGAGACACCTAGATATACAGCCTATAAGATAATTTACCATTAAACAGGTGATAAATGTATTAAATTAATACATATCCCCCTATAGATAATTTTAGATATGAAAGATGCCAAGGTTATACTGTTAACTTCAATAGTGGTTCTACTAATTCTTCTCTATGCAGTTCAATCCTATGAATATATCAACCTAATAAATACATACAATACGGTCTTAGACGAGTTGCAGAGGCTTAGAGAGGAGAACAATATTCTCAAGACCATGATATCCAGGTCGGTAGACGGTGGAGGAATAAACAACTCTCTAGAAGCCATAGGCGAGTTTATAGAAGGTAATATAGTGGCAGTAAGTATCGAAAATGAGAATATGGAGGGAGTATTGATAAAATTTAAGTTAGCTGTTAGACCCGGAGAGGGGAAGATCTTTATTGCTATATCTCCACATGTGGGTGTCGACCTACAAACTAGCCTTGAGATGGCTAGAGACGCAGCCGGAAAATATCTAGGGATAAACCTCAGTACATACGATATCTACTTAGTGATCGAAGCCCCTAGAGAGGTAGGACTGGTTGATGGACCTAGTGCAGGTTTAATGCTTACATTAGCCATAGTCTCTGCATTCGAGGATATAGACATCTCCAATATATGTGTTACAGGGGCTATAGACTCAAACGGATATGTATATCCAGTTGGAGGGATTTTGGAAAAAGCTCTAGCATGTGTAAATGGTGGTGCAGAAAAGTTTATAATTCCAAAGGGGCAGTCTAAAGTAGTGGTCTATGAAAGGGTTGAGAAAACGATATTCCCAGGTTTCACTGTTGTGGTTATAGAGCCGAGAGAGATAGACCTTAAGAAGTATCTAGAGGAGAATGGATATCAATTAGAGGTCTATGAGGCGTCTACACTTGAGGAGGCTATCGAGATAATCAAAGGTTCATAGGTATCCTGACCGATTCACCCACATATCTTTTGACACTCTCTTTAACACCAAGATAGAGAACTAAAGTCCCTACAATCAAGACAAGCCTCTCAATAGGATATACATAGAGTGTGAACACCCATATCGGTGTTATAGCCTCTGGAGATAGAAAGGAAACACCATAATACATCATCAAGAAGAGGGTTGTACCAGTAGCCTGACCAGAGAAGGCACCTAGCAATAGAGGGGAGATAATATCCTTATATTTAGCTATAAAGCCTGGAAGGACTGAAGCATTCAATATCGTATATGTAAGTAGAACGAGAGCATGTGGAAGTGCGTGATATGGATAAGTATAGAATACTCCTCCCCCAGGATAGAAAACATATGCCATTAGAAAGACTAGATAGATTACCAGAGAATATAATTCATTCCTGAAGTAGAGGGATGTGACCAGAGCCATTACAGCCCCTGGCAGGAAATTCAATAGATAGAAGGGAGGGGAAAACTGTATAATCGAGATTATAAGACCGCCTAGGGCTACTGATGTAAAGGATATCTCCACTGGGAATAGGAGTGCAATTAAAAGGGCCATAAAATAAGCTATACTAATGGGTTTGGCGCCCTCCAAACCTATTAAAGGAAAACCTATTGGGATATAATAGAGGATTGCATATAAAGCTGATAAAACCGATATTAAAGCGAGCCTTATAGAGTCGAAACGAAAAAACATCTTATCTTCCCAATTTCTCACTAGAACACCCTTAAATTTCAATAGAAACTATTTACTTTTTATATTTATTTGCCAAGTACTTTCTAGATTATATTTTTGGTGAAGGAGATGACCCTGGTATCCGGGGTATTCCTGATACTTGATGATATTTCCAACTTACTCACTGAGATGTATAGATCAATTATAAATATACTTCCAAACGCTCTTGAAGCATTAATCATTTTAATCATTGGATATGTAATCGGCCGTTTGATTGGGGAGACTGTCAGGTTATTCCTACAAAAATTCTTGGGGTTGGATAAATGGTTGGAGATGCGCCATCTGGAGGATGCCGCCTTTGGAATAAGAATATCACATCTCAGTGCGGGCCTGATAAAATGGTATATCTACTTCCTATTCATAGCGGAGGCACTCTCACGACTCAAGATAGAGGCATTAACCTTCTATCTAAACATCTTTATACTATACTACCCGAGAATATTGGCCGCAGCCACTATATTCGTAATAGGATTGATACTATCTGAATGGCTTAAAGAAAAAGTTGTAGAGACGATGCTTCTCTTCAAAGAGTTCTTCGGAGGCCTCGTCAAATTCATAACAGCAACAATATTCTTCTTAATAGCTCTCGACGTCTTAACAGTAAATGTAGAGCCTATATACCAGCTACTATACTTCACAATTGGTGGATTCATCCTCTCATTCTCAATCGCATTTGGTATAGCCCTCGGATTCATATTAAAAGATGAGTTGAGACCATATGTCAAGAAGATTTTAAAGGAGATTTCTAAGCCTAGAGAGAAGGAGGAAGATGCCGCTGACTAGATACAAGCCATTGTATACAATAACCCCAGTTAAAATTGTAGGGGCTATTTCAACCACACTAGTAATACTAGTTACTATCCAGATTGGAGGTGGATCCAAGGATGTAGGAATAGTAGTTGCCCTATCATTTCTTGGCAACTTGATAGGAGCCCTACTCTGGTCTCGTATATTAGCTAAAAAAGGTAATTACGTCAATGGTATACTCCTTGGATATCTCTTTATGACATTATCGATAACATTGTTAGCCACAAATAGCCTACCACTCATATACATAACGGCCTTCCTAATAACATTCCTGACAAACCTCATCTACTTCTCACTACTCTTCTTCCTAATAGACAATTATAAGAATGAGATAGATAGGATGGTGGGAACCCTAGAAAGTATAGGTGGATGGTCATGGGTAGCAGGATTAATATTCGGTGTATTCGCCTCTGAAATACTCCCACTAAGGTCGTTGGTCGCCATCCTAGCCGGTATACTATTTATAGCCATCATCATCTCCATAATACTACTGGTAACTGGGATCAAAGAGAAGATTAGGACTATGGTTGAAGAG
>WAKC01000020.1 GCA_015523605.1 Candidatus Geothermarchaeota archaeon | reverse complement strand
TTATATATACTTTATATAATTTGGTTATGGTATATGTTTATTCCTGGATAGTTGTTAATATGTTTATATACCAATCTAATTTTATATAGCTATGTCTTTTTAATGGTGGTTTCTTGAGGTCTCGTCGTAATTTTCTGGTTGTGATTGCCTCTGTAGCCATGCTGGTAATCCTTGGGTACAGTGTCTATGGACTGTTTCAGCCGACTCTATACGTCGATACCAATTACATTGTTCCACATCCGGAGAGTTACGACGCACTTCAAGATAAGCTCTATCTCATTATAGATAAGCTTGCAACCGCTTTGTCTACCAGTACCCCTCTCTCTGAGGATGAGGCTAAAGCTATATTGGAGGATGCACCTAGAGTCGCTATACCAGGAGGTCTAACTACTCTACCTACACCAGGTGTTCCCGGTGCTGAGGAGCAGTTCAATAAAACTGCCAATAGGGTAACGACAATTGCGGCTTATCTAATGTCAGCATTGAGAAATGGTATTATACCTGAGGGTATGGTTTCACAGGCTTGGATAGTGTTAGAATGGCTCCTATTAGCCCTAGATATGATGACTAATCTGGAGAAAGAGACTTCAGACACACTTGTGGATCCCGAAACCGGTTTGCCTCAGCTTGACCCTGGTGATCCCCTTGACGACGATGACATGTTTCCACCACTGTATCCTTTTTCAGATATTGGTAGGGTTGGATCCTCTGATTCTAATATGGAGTTGGTATCTTCGGTTAGATTTCCATATATGAGGGTCATTTGGAGTAGTTTATGGCCTCCTGGATATCTTAATACCAACCCGACTGAGAATACCATAGTTACAGATGCAATTCCACTGAGGGCATGTGTATCCATTACAAAGGAATCAAAGGGTATAGTGCCTTTAGTTGTTACGATGAAAGTTCCCATATGGGTGAAGCCATTATTTGGAGAGCGTAGTGTAGTTGGAGAGACTTATGTATGGGCTTTGTGGTGGGTTCCCGCCGAGTTTGTCAAGACGATCACCTACTGTAACCCATCAGGATTCGGTATAACCGAAGATGTAACTCAGAAGCTGATTCTAAACTGGGCTGAGGGACATCTATGGTGGTACTATGTCAGCTAGTAGGTGGTTTATATGCCCCACAGAATATTCTTCACCCTAGTAGCTACACTATTTCTTCTACCCCTTTTTATATCATCAATACCTGTATATGGCCAGATAACGATGTCACTTGACGTGTCATCCGCTTCCATCGGTACAAAGGTAACGGTCACAGGGACTACACTCCCCTTCAGCAGGGTTAACATCTACTTTGAATCCATGTTGGTAGCAACCACCATGTCCAATGCATCAGGAGGTTATGAAGCGTCATTCTTTGTCCCAATGGTAAACTCTGGAGACTACAATGTATATGTGGAGAATGTAGATACATATGAGAAGGCCGGTCAGCCTTTCAAAGTTACATATGGAATCGACTCTCTAAAGAATGACTTGGAATCAGTCAAGAGTGACACATCCTCAATCCAATCAGGAATAGATTATATATCCAATAGGCTACAGCTTCTAGACTCCATCAATAGCGGTGTCTCCAATGCACTGAATATGCTAGATAAGATAGATAACAACATTGAAAACCTGGATAACTTTGTTAGACAGTCCTTCAATACACTAATCGATGGAATCTCCAATGTTGAATATACAGTCAACAATCTAACACAGGACCTACTCCAAATATCTTCTAAAATTGATAATATACTCCAATCCCTAGATGGATTTGACGATTCACTCTCTAAGGTCTCCAGTGATGTAAATAATCTGGCTTCTAAAATAAACTCGATATCTCAGAGCCTTAATGACATAAATAATTTAGTTGATACACTCTCGCAGGATATCCAATCCGGATTTGATAAAGTCTCCAGTGACGTGAAGGCTTTAGAGGATAAGATTCCAGGTCCTGACATGATAACTCCAATTCTATCCGGACTTGGATTGGTCTTTACATTAGCTGTCTTAGCCCTGCTCTTTAAGGAGTTCTATCTCAAATAACCCCCTATTTTTTATATTAAACATAATTGTAGGGTGTCTCTAACTTTGTATTCGAAACTTTGGATTATATCCGAACCTATCTAGGATCTCTAGATATTTGTGTATATCAAAATATTCTGGTGCATATACACCTTCTACCCTGTTTTCTAGGAGGTATATCCCACCAGCAATAGCAGGTAAAGCCACATAGATGTATGTCGTCCCATATAATTCATAGAACCTCTTCCTCTCATCTATATCCCATGGTGGGATCTCCATGTCCAAAACTCCTTCCAATATCTCATCACCTACTACTTTGATTAAAATCCTTTCTAACGCCATCTCCCTAGGTTCTTCGGTGTAGCTATCATGTAGGAAGTGGTTGGATGGTTTTGGCCATAATCTCCTAAGCAGGTTAAATGGATTAACCTCTACCCCATCCACTTCAACCTTTCTATCTAAATCTGCGAATCCATATTTAATTAGAGCGTAAGCTATGTAGTCGGGTGTATTCCTATACTCTACATAATCTACATCTATGAATCTCGGTATTGTTACAGTCTCTTCATGCTCCACCAATACAGTCAATAACTTCCCCATAGGCCTTCCAAAATCGATGTATTCAGGGTTTGAATATGGCTCTACCCTCCTATACCCACAGTCATACACAACTGGTTTTGTTGCTCTGTATAGAAAAGCTGTCTCTGGATTCCAGGATGCGAATAGGAGCTCGATATATGGATGTACCGGCTCAAAGAGTTTTGGTGGGTTTAGGGAGTAGCCCGCAGCATAGAAGAATATCTTCTTGGGATTCTTGATCTTCTCGGCCAATAACTTGGCATAAATATTTGTTAATCCCGGCGTTGCACCACACGATATCACACCACCTATTCCATGCTCCCTAAACCTCTCATCATATTTGAAGGCATCCAAAACATTCTCGTCTATAGGTCTTAGATTCTTGTCTGGTCCAGAAGCTGTATCTACATAGTAGGCATTCAACTTTATAGCCATTTCCATGATTCGAGGGTTTAGCATAGGTGGTAGAAAATTTAGTATAATGTCGATATCATCATCTAACTCAACATCTGTAGCGTCTCCACATATGGTTACCAATTTATCTGAAGCAATCTTATTAGATACCTTATCAAGCATCCTACAGTCTAAATCTACTAAATATATTTTGTCCGCATAATCTGATCTAGATAATATAGATGCGGCTGCTGAGCCCTGTAATCCTGAACCTAGAATTAAAAATTTATATGTCATACTCTACTTCTTTAGAAAATCATATATACAAATCTTGTTATATATTGGACACCTTATATATTGGACTATGCGTGAGATTCCAAAGAAGATCTCCATTTCAAATAATATCTTTGAGTTTAAGCCATTGGGTAGGGGACGTTTCAAGGAAGAGTTTAACTATATAGTATATTTGAATGGTGAGATGCTCTGTGTAATGAAGGTCTTCAGTGGAAGAGGTTATTATAAACCGTGGATAGAACTGTTTAGATTTACTAGTTTATGGAGGAAGTTGAAGGGTGATGAAGAGCTTCTAATTAATTTTTTGAAGTTGTTCTCTTCAATACTGGAGCCCGGCGAGTCACTATTTATCGAGTATTTTCATGATAAGGAGTTGACAAAGGAGCTTGAGACTAGTCTATATCTGGAAGATACGTTTCTGGGGAGGGTTTTGAATAAAGCCGGATTCAATAAATTTAGGGATTGGTATATCCCTGAAGGGTTGAGAGAGGGTGGTCAAAAGATTGAGGCGTGGAAATAACGGATACATCTAGCTAATCGTTTTCTGAATTATGATCATCAAACAAATTCTTCTTATATGTTTTTAGATACTTATCCGTCTTGCACATGATATCTATAGAATGATCTTTTATATCTATGTGTAACCCCATCTCTCGGCTATCTCCTGCGGGTCTATGAAGCAGAGAGGGTCATCCCCCCAAAAATCATTGTAGAATGCTTTAGCCCTACCTCTACTTCCTCCTCCACATATTTTATTAAAGATACATGAACCACATTTCTCTCCTCTTAAGAATCTATATATCTGTGTGTATCTCATGAAATCTTCATTTTCAGTATTTAGAATCTCTTTAAGTTTCTGTCTCGACAAGTCTCCAATGTCTATGTCATCCATGAATTGACATGGCTTCACTCTTCCATTGGGATATATGCTCACCGTCTTTCTACCACAGTCTCCCTGAGCTGAGATAAGGTTAAGATATTTTATGAAGTCTTCTCTATCTTCTGCCAATACGTCAGCCAAATATATCCCCGTGAAATTTCCTCTTACAATGAGTATCTCCGGATCGCCCCCATCCATTTCAATCCTAGGAATTAATCTATTGATAAAGCTCTTGAGCTGTTCATGTGTGGGGAGTAGATCTAACTTTTCCCCAGCCCTTCCAGTCATATCTATTAGGTAGTATGCAATTCTCCTGACGCCTAAGGCCTTGGACAACTCAATTATTTTTAGTGCTTCTTCGATGTTATACCTGGTTAGGGTCATCCTAAACCCTACATCGAGACCAGCTTCCAAAGAATTCTTGACTCCCTTCAATGTCCGATTATATGCTCCAGCCATACCTCTGAATCTATCGTGTTCATCAGGATTTACACTGTCTAGGGATATACCCACATATTGGAATCCATATTCACCTAATTTTTCCGCTACATCCTTAGTTATCAAGGTTCCGTTAGTACTTAATACAAGCTTGACACCTCCATCCACAAGAGTCTTGGATATATCCCAAAATCTTTGGTGTAGGAGAGGCTCACCACCGGTTAAAACCACCAAGGGAATCTTGAGCTCTACAATCTCCTCAGCTATTTCCAAGGCCTTCTCCGGTGGCAGTTCATCTGGAGAACCCTCAGGAGATGCGTATATGTAGCAGTGTAGGCAATATAGGTTACACCTATACGTGATGTTCCAGAATATAATAGGTCTAAATATAGTCGAGAAATTAGGGGGTCTCTCCTTATTATATCTACCCTTAAGTCTCTGTGAGACCGTCCCTCTACCAGTAACCATAACACTAACTGGTATCACGTCGACCCACCTTCAAATTGAAAACCATATTTACCATATTCACCCGGTTCATATGGACAGGCTGGATCTTCAGCTAATGGGTCTCCATAGAAGCTATATGCACGTGACCTACTCCCTCCACATATATCTCTGAATTCACATCTTCCACATCTACCCTCAAACTCTCCTCTCCTAATCTTTAGGAGCAGATTATTCTCCCTATATATCTCTTTAATCGGCTTTTCCATCACGTTTCCAAGGCTTAGTGGGAGGAATCCACTTGGATATACATCGCCGTTATAAGCGACAAATATAATTCCCTTACCATCTCTAGTCCCTGTCGTCTGCGCCATCGTCTCGCCAACTCCATCGCCTAATAACTCTACCAGCCGATCATACAATTTCTTATATAGGCTTCCAAGCCCCATATCTATGTCAGCACCATTCTCCTCCACATATTTTCTGAAGAGAACCACCCTTCTAAACATCGGTCCCTCTACAGTCCTAATTAAAATCCCGTGTTTAGAAGCGTCATAGAGAAAGTGTGATACATCCTCCCATTCACTAGGTTTAAGGTCTAAACTGTATTGGGCTCTTCCCACGGGAATGACGTAGAAGACCTCCCATGTAGAGACCCCCCTCTCCTTAAGTAGTTCAACCATATCAGGGAGGCCATGGACTGTATCCCTCATAACAACAGTATTTACTTGGATCTTCACACCATAGTCCCTAAATTTCCTGATTACTGAGATGCTTCTTTCCCATGTCCCTGGAATACCACGTATATTATCATGGACCTCTGGATAGGGACTGTCGATGCTAATCGAGATCATTGAAATACCTGAGTCCGCTATCCTCTTGATAGCCTCATCATCCAGCTTCTCTGTAACAGATGGAGCCATCGAAGTTCTCAATCCCTTGGATTTTGCATAGGAGATTATATCCCATATATCCTCCCTCATGAGTGGGTCTCCACCGGTAAGGATGAGAATCGGATATGGAGGGTTAAACTCTGTAAGTTGATCTATAAAATCATAGGCCTTCTCGGGTGGAATCTCCCCAGGCAATGGTTTTGTGATTGCATCTGCACGGCAATGTTTACATGTGAGTAGACATGCCCTTGTAACTTCCCAGAATACGATTAGAGGCTTCTCATCGAAAGGCCATTTACCATGTCTCATCCTCATATTGAATAAATCGTCTTGAAGTTATTAAGGTGACTCTGATATAGAATATTTAGTATATATGTATATTGTTTAATTAACTGTTTCTAATTGAGTTTTAACCCATATATACATTGATGAGACCATCCTTTAAGTATGTCTCTTCGATTGTTTTTAAATAATGAATACTGAAAATTATGTGCTTAATGACCTCGAGAGAGATCTTCTTATGGAGCTTCAATATAACTTTCCTCTAACCCCAACCCCCTATACTGATGTAGCTGATAAACTCGGTATAGATGTAAATTCTACACTGAAGGTGCTCAGGAATCTCAAGGAAGTGGGAATATTAAAAAGAGTGGGATTCTATTTCAATTATAGGTCTCAAGGCCATGTAGCCTCGTTAGTTGCATTTTCAGCGGGTGACTCCTATGAAAAGATTGCTGATATACTACGTAGAGACCCCCTTGTAACCCATAACTTCCTAAGGGATCACGAGAAATATAATGTATGGGCTGTTATCAAAAGGGGTTCTAGAGAAGAGTTAAAGACCTATGTAGAGTCGATAGCGAGGGAGTGTGGAATCTCGGAATGGGTTTTTCTATGGAGTAGGAAGACTTTCAAATTAAGTGTTAAATTCGATTTATACAGGGGGATATCAAGATCGGGACGCTACTCTAAAGTCGTCGAAAACCCGCCTAAGCCTGAAGACCTTGGAATTGATATCTCGATACCAAGGTTGGCTAGGACGCTTAAACTAGTTGAGAGGCCATATCAATATATAGGTGAACGTGTCGGCCTAAAAGAGGATGAGGTATTGAATATCGTTAAGGAACTTTTGGAGAGAGGTGTTCTCGGTGATCCGGGTGCCGCAGTAGAGGGTAAGAAAGTCGGGTTTAAAGAGAATGCTATGGTGGTTATGGAACCATATGACGACGGATATTCACTATGTCAATGTGCAACCGAACTTCCATTTACAACCCATGTCGTCCTTAGGGATCCTGAACCGCCTGAGGCATGGAGGCATATATGTTATTTCATGGTTCATGCTGTAGATAGGGAAAAGATATGGGAAGCCGTAGAAGAAGCGAGGGAGAGGTGCAATCCAAAGGATTTGAAGGCCATATTCAGTATAAAAGATCTTAAGCCCCAGGTGATAAGGTGAAGACACTATTTATTGTATATCATGACCCCGGGGTTAAGCTGGGAGAGAGTCTCGTCGAGATCCTTGCCCTAGAACTTAAAGCCATCTATAGAGGTAAATTGGGGATAAAACCGATTAGGATAAGTGTTTTAGAGGAGGGTGAGAACCCATTTGGGGAGGACGACTATATATTTGGCCTCCTCCCGTTTAGAGGTGGGCATCTACATCTTGTTGAGACTATGGCTAAAGAGAGTGGCTCAACATTCCTAGGTAAGATTCCCAACGAGGTCATTGTGGAGGGTATATACAAGGAGGTCTCCCAATGTAATGAAGTTTCTATACTGTATTGGCCTGCAAAGAGGTTTGTTGAGGCTCAGAGAGAGGATCTAAACTATATATGTGAAGGTCTAAGGAAGATGGGTTTCGATGGTGGGATAAATCTTTATCCAATATATGAGGAAGTGTATAGGGGATGTATAGTTGTAACAAGCGTCTTTCCAGGCCGCTTAACTTTAAGGGCTAGAGAGGCGGGTGCAAGGGTTGCGGTTCCATACCTATTCTGTGCCATCAAGGAACCTCTCATCAGATGGTTGGAGGGGAATGTTATACTTACGGAGAATGTCTAAGCCGTGTTTAAAGGCTTCCTTTATATCTCCAGACCTAAGTAACTCTCTAAACTTACTATCTTCTGATAACTCCCTATATAATTTCATCCTAAGTTTATGATCATCCACTCTACTTCTGATTATTTTCTTCAGTCTTCCATACACCTTAAGGATAGCCTTGACCTCTACATCATCTTCCAATATCTTAACAACTTTTTCAAGCGCCACCCTAGTGGCTAATCCCGACACTCCGAAACTGGTTAGAGCTATCGATATTCCCCCTGCTTCCTCATGGAAAGGAACTATTACATCCCCTTTTTCAGAGTGAACCATATTATTAATTAGTATATTCCTCTCCTTTGCATATTCGATGATTCTATCAACTATCTCGTCATCGTCTATAGCTATTACGATCATGAAAGCATCACTAAAATATCTATAAGCTATATCAAGTTCCTCAGGGAGTCTAACCTTAACCAGCTCCAGATCATCATTATTAATATCCAGCAGTTGATCGTGGAATTCAAGGGATAAGACTGTTACTCTAGCTCCTGAATCAAGGAAGGACTTTACCCTTTTATAACTCGCTTCTCCACCTCCAATCACAACGATTTTTCTACCAGATAAATCTATAAAAAATGGATAAAACTTTTTCATGTCTAAACAATATAATTCATCCCAGTTATTAATTCAATCTCCATAAATAGCCTTGGATAAGGGATTCAAACTTCTCGGTATGTTGTAATAATATGTATAAATAAATAATATCTCCTTGTAATATCAAATGCAAATTTTTTATGGTTTAGAGGGGTTAAAAGTGTAAGAAGGTGGTTTCATGAGTTATTTCCAGTTTCTATTATCTCAAGAGGCGAGGCATTTAGATACGATTCTCAATGACATTGTTGTATATACGTATCAAGGGGATGATAAAGATTCCAAGGTAATTGGGAGATACGAGAGTTATATTGATGATTTATATGAGAGTATGTACTCCCTCTCGAGAGGGACTATCATACTATTCACATGTCTAAGGATGGAGATATACTTGGATACACCTTCAAAGTCCCAGGTTGAAAAGGAGTTGGAGCGCTTCTTTGGAGATGTGTGGAGGCAATTTAAAGTCTTGGAGGGTGTCGAGGCTGTGAAACATATATTTGAAGTGGCGTGTGGTCTACAGTCGAGAATCGTGGGGGAGAATGAGATTCTGGGCCAGGTAAGGAATGCATGGCTCAAATCTAGGGAGAGGGGATATATATCTGAATATCTCGACATGATATTCCATAGAGCGATTATAGCTGGTAGGAGGGCTAGGAATGAGACTAATATTAGTAGGGGTGTAATAGGATATCCGCAGGCAGCTATAGAACTTCTTTCCAATCTCTTAGGTGATCTAAATAACAAATCAATTCTCATCATTGGTGCAGGGCAGGCTTCATCTTCAGCTATTGAATATCTAACCGAGAAATATTCTCCTAAGAAGATTTATATAGCTAATAGAAGTGTTGAGAAAGCTGAGAGGCTTACAAAGGAGAACCCTGTTGCCTCTGTAGCTAGACTTGAGGATATTCCAGAGATTATATCAGAGGTTGACGGTGTATTCTCCGCAATATCTGGAGGTCGGAAACTATTGGATTATGATATTATCAGTAGTTTGAAGGGTGTGGTGGTAGATATATCTAATCCTAGTATCGCCGTTAAGGTCCCTGGGAAGACCTATACCTTCGAAGATGTGAAGAGACTGGCTGAAGAGTCTATAAATAATAGGATGAAGGAAGTGGGTAAGGTATATAACATTATTGAGGAGGAGATGAGAAATCTCTCCCGAGATGTTAAAGAAGCCTTTGTAAAACCTCTTATAGATGATATTATGAAACGGGCTTCGAAGTTGATTGATAAAGAATTGGATAGGCATATGAAGTATATCGACTCAGGAGAGTTTGATATCTCACCGATTCTCCGGGTATCACTCAATAGTTATATGAAGAAGGTGTTTAGACCCCTCCTAATGTATCTTCGAGAGAAGGGTATTCATGGGGATGTAGATATTGTGAAGGAGATCCATTCAATATATATGAAGGAGTTGAAGGTGGATGATGATGACTAGATTTCCTATAAGCCGTCCAAGAAGGCTGAGACTGAAAGAACATGTTAGAGATTTAATATCGGATGTCAGACTTTCTCAGGATAATTTCATACTTCCAATATTCGTGAATGATAATATCAGGAAGCCTATACCAATAGATGATCTAGAAGGACATAATTACTACCCTCCAGAATCCCCCGATCTCACAAAGTTTCTAGACTATGCATTGGAATTAGGTGTAAAATCTTTCCTGATATTCGGTGTTCCCTCTAGAAAAGATTTTTATGGGAGTGAGGCGTGGAGTAGGCAAGGGGTAGTCCAGAAGGCGATAAGATATATTAGGAGGGAGCTGGGGGATTCCCCGGTAATATTCACAGATCTTTGTCTATGTGGATATACAGATCATGGCCACTGTGGACTCCCTAAAGATATAGGTGGGTCTACAATTATAGACAATGATTCGACGCTGGAGCTCTATGGTAAGATAGCGGTGAGTCATGCAGAGGCTGGTGCAGATTTCATCGCTCCATCGGGTATGATGGATGGTCAGGTAAAGTATATAAGGGAGTCACTGGATAGGGAGGGGTTTAACTGGGTAGGAATAATGAGCTACTCGGTTAAGTTCTCCAGCTCCTTCTATGGGCCGTTTAGAGGTGTTATGGATTCTTCACCGAGGCATGGGGATAGAAGGAGTTATCAAATGGATTACAGAAATAGGTATGAGGCTTTGAAGGAGGTTATGATGGACTTGGAAGAGGGCGCAGATATTATAATGGTCAAACCTGCTCTAGCCTATCTAGATATAATAAGAATGGTTAAGGAGGAATATCCATATATCCCTTTGGCAGCTTATAACGTGAGTGGAGAGTATATGATGGTCAAGGTAGCAGCGAAAAATGGTGTCTTTGAAGAGAGTGGCATTATATTCGAGGTTCTGACGAGTATTAAGAGGGCTGGAGCCGATATAATCATATCATATCATGCTATTGAGGCGGCCAAGATTCTGAAAAATATGTATTAAATATTTGGTGGTTATTATGTCGAGGAGTAAAACCCTGTTTGAGAAGGCCCTTAAACTTTTTCCAGGAGGGGTTAACAGCCCGGTTAGAGCCGCGTTCAAGCCATATCCCTTCTTTATTGAGAGGGGTGAAGGAGCCTACGTATATACGGTTGATGGCCAGAGATATATCGACTTAATCCTTGGATATGGACCGCTTGTCTTGGGACATAGACATCCATATGTATATAAGAAGGTTTTAGAGCAGATTGAAAGGGGATGGCTATACGCAGCGCCCTATGAGGCAGAGTTAGAACTGGCTGAGAAGATTCTAGGACATGTATATCCAAATGGTATGGTTAGGTTTGTGAATAGTGGGAGTGAAGCTACATCGTTAGCTATTAGAATTGCAAGGGGCTACACTGGACGAAAATATATCGTTAAATTTGAGGGTTGTTACCATGGTGCATATGACTATGTACTTGTTTCAGCGGGTAGTGCAGCTGAACATTTTGGCGTCCCGACAAGCCTGGGGATACCGGATGAGATATCTAGGTTGACTCTAGTGGCTAGGTATAACCATAGGGAGGATGTCGAGAAAATCTTCAGTGAATACGGTGATGATATTGCCGCGGTTATAGTGGAGCCTGTGATAGGCAATATGGGTGTAATACCGCCTAAGAAGGGGTTTCTCGAATATCTCCGGAGAGTCACATCGGAATACGATTCACTACTCATATTTGATGAGGTGATAACTGGTTTCAGACTTTCTCTTGGTGGAGCCCAAGAATATTACGGCATAAAGGCAGACCTAGTCACTCTTGGAAAGATTATAGGTGGTGGTTTCCCAATCGGAGCGGTGGCAGGAGCGAAAGAAATCATGGAGAATATTACACCAAAAGGAAAAATATTTAATGCGGGTACATTCAATTCTCACCCTATATCCATAGTGGCTGGATTGGCTACCATTGAATATATTGAAGAGAATAAGATATTGGAGACATTAGCCACTTCTGCAGAGGAGATTGAAAAGGTATCTAAGGAGGTCTCTGAAGAGATAGATCTTAATATATGGGTTAATAGAGTCGAATCCCTAATCCAAATATTCTTTTCAGAAGGGCCTATATGGACTGTTGAAGAGGCTAAAAAGAGCGATAAGGAAATGTATTTCAATTTCCATAGGGAGCTTCTTAATAGAGGTGTCATGGTTACACCCAGCCAATTCGAAGCTTTATTCCTATCATCCGAGCATAAGGAAGAGATTTTGGATACTGTCCTCCAGTCTATATCAGAATCTATTAAGGCATTAGGGGGTTAAATTGCTAATTAGAGTTGCTACACGAGGGAGTAGACTGAGCCTTATACAGACTGAGCTAGCCCTTAGGGAGATTAGAGGGGTGATCCCGGATTCTAAGTTTGAAATTATTAAAGTTAAGACTAAGGGCGATGTTATCAAGGATAAGCCTCTATATAAAATCGGCGTTAAAGGTGTTTTTGAGAAGGAGGTTAATAAGAAGGTTTTGGATGGAGAGGCTGATATAGCTGTACATAGTATGAAGGATATACCCTCAGAATTGGATCCCGAGTTGGAGATTGTCTACATTCCTGATCGTGGACCTGTTAACGATGTTTTAATTCATAGGTCTGGAGAGCCTATCTCGATATTTGATTTAACATCTGGCTCTGTAGTTGGTACATCCAGTATTCGTAGGCGTGCTCAGATAAAGTTCCTCCGTGATGATCTAATAGTAGAGGATATCAGGGGGAATGTAGATACACGGGTTAGGAAACTTTTTGATGGTGAGTATGACGCTATAGTATTGGCAGAAGCCGGGATCCAGAGGCTGGATTTAAATATCAAGTATAGTAGACTACCTATTAAGCCTTTTACACCGGCTCCTGGTCAGGGGTTCATAGCCGTCGTAGCTAAGAAAGATAGTGAATTAGCCTCGATCCTTAAAAATAATGTATCTCCAGCTAATTGGGCATCTGCTAATGCGGAGAGGGAGTTTATAAAGGCTGTAGGTGCTGGATGCAGAGTTCCAATCGGGGGTACCTGTCTCTATAGAGATGGGAAACTTATTTTCATAGCCTGCGCCATCTCCCGTGATGGTTCAGAGGCACACTGGATCATAGAGTCTTCATCAGTTAATGAATATAAGGAGTTGGGTAGACAAGTAGGTTTTAAAATTAGGGAATTTGCTGGA
This sequence comes from Candidatus Geothermarchaeota archaeon, assembly GCA_015523605.1. GTDB lineage: Archaea > Thermoproteota > Nitrososphaeria > Geothermarchaeales > JDFR-13 > SZUA-1514. The sequence goes on along the minus strand of WAKC01000020.1, from coordinate 34,864 downwards.
GGAAGATTATATGAAGGGTAAGGTATATATTGTAGGGGCTGGGCCTGGAGACCCGGAGCTGATAACACTTAAGGGGTTTAAGATTCTGCAGGAGGCCGACGTCATCCTCTATGATAGGTTGGTATCCAAAGAATTACTTGTATATGCTAAGCCTGAAGCCATAAAGATATATGTTGGGAAGGAGCCTGGTAGACATAGCTATACACAAGATGAGATAAATAGAATGCTCGTAGAATATGCATCAAAAGGTTATAAAGTTCTGAGGTTGAAGGGCGGAGACCCCTATATCTTTGGGAGAGGTGAAGAAGAATGTATATATGTCAGGAGACATGGTATCGACTGTGAAGTCATTCCAGGTATATCGAGTATACAGGCAGCCTCAATCTCATCAGGTTCTCCCCTGACGAGTAGGGGGTATGCATCATCCTTCGCAGTATTTACAGGGGTGGAAGACCCTACAAAGGGATTCAAATCCGTAGATCCGGCTAAGATAGCTTCATCCGTAGATACAGTTGTCATTCTTATGGGGGTTTCAAAGGCTAGAGAGATCATATCTGAAATCATTAAGGTTAGAGGTGAGGATACCCCAGCCTCGGTAGTTATGAATGCCTCTACAGAGTCTGAGAGGATATTCAGAGGGAGCCTCAAAGAGGTTTTAAAGTATGTTGAGGAGGGTCATGTAAAGCCGCCGGCTGTATTCATTATAGGCGATACGGTCAGACTCAGTAGATACATCCTCGGTGAAGAATAGATGTATAAAATATTCATCTTCTCTCCAGATGAATCGCTGGTAGAATATCTTAGGCAATACTTCGAATTATCATGGATACAACTATATAAATTAGAGCCAATAGAAGAAGCTTCAATCAATACTCTAAAATATATGGATACATGTGGAAACATAGTGTTTACAAGCCCAAGAACCATAAAGTTCCTCCTTTCAGATGCTAAAAAATTCGGTATCTATAAAGCTTTAGTCGATAAGTTGCTTAAATCGAAGATTTTTGCAATAGGCCCCCAGACCGCATCCACTATAAGAAGCTATCTAAACGAAAAACCTGTAATAATTCCAGAGGAATATGACTCATACGGCCTTGTTAAACGTTTGATTGAAGAGGATTTAGAATGTATAGTCCTCCCTAGATCGTCAGCTGGGTTGAAAATCATTAATCACGAACTTAATAAGCATGGTATAAAAGTCTATGAGGTTCATGTTTATAGACCTGTTTTGAATAAGGATGGAATAAACCAGTTTGTAGAGGGATTAGGTGAGAAGAACATATGTATATTGACTAGCCCCCTAATCTCTGAGACGGTGTATGAAGTAGCCAAAGAATATGGAGATAAAGAGTTTATTTTTGTTTTTCTAGGCAATACTAGCTATCAAAGAATATGTGGTCGTATAAAAGGTAAATACAAGGTATATGTAGGGGATGGGAAAAGATATTCTATCAATCAAATAGTGAAGAGTATAATAGAATAATGATGTATATGCCTAGAGGGGGAGAACGTCTGGAAAGGGCTTTCATGGCTTTCCTAGGATACAAGTTAAGATCAGATGTAGATGATTTCATCGAATTCTTAAATTCCATAGATTCGGATAGACTGATTATTAAAAGGATATACTGGTCGTTATGTGGAGAAGCCCATGTAATAGTATGGCTGGTGTCTCCAGAAACTAGGCCACTATATAATTTTAGGATGGATGTAGCTGAAGAGTTTGATGATGTTGTTGAGAGCCTATTCTGGCTATCGATATATAAGGCGTCGCCATATGTTAAGGAGGAGTTTAATGTATATGAAAAGATGGCAGGCGAGCCTCTCAAATATCTAATTGCATATCCTATGAAGAAGGATCCGGAGTGGTATCTACTCCCTTTCGATGAGAGACGATCTATAATGGCTGAGCATATTCGAATAGCACGTACACATAAATATTCAGGTAATGTTAGGTCGTACACCACCTATGCATTCGGGCTTGCTGGTTATGAATTCCTCGTTGTATATGAGGTTAAATCCTTATATGAATGGATTGAGATTGTTGAGGAGCTGAGGAGGGCGAGAGCTAGAAAATGGATTGTAATGGAGGAGCCCGTGTTAGTAGGGGAGATAGTTAAAGAATGATCTCCGGATTCTCTCTCAGATATGTATCGTGAATAGATACTAACTTATCTATAACATTTCTTGGAATATCCGGGATGGATAGATAACCCAAATAGTCGTCTAACCTCTCTATTGAATTGGCTATCAAAACTATAGAGTCAGGCTCTATACTCTGTTCAATAAACTTTAAAGCCTTCTGACCCGGTGTCCCAGGAAGATCATCTAAATAAGGCTTCATTAAATTATACACCTTGAATGCCCATTCATACCATCCCCTCCTCCTTAACGACCTATGGTCACTAATCTTCTTTTCAAACCCTGGTTTGATAGTCTCATCTAAAACTCCTCCTGCATGCGGGACTCTAACTACCACCCCCACGCCCTTCTCCTTAGCAATTTCAGACACGATCCTTCCGGGATATTCTTCCAACATATTAAAAACAAACTGGACTACATCGGTATTCTCCCTAGTCATGGATAGTTTGGCATGTTCTAATATGTTGACCTCGGGCCCAAGTGCCACACCCGTGTATAGAGCCTTACCCTCCTCCTTGAACTCCTCAAGCAACTCCCAAACATCATATCTTTTCAAGACCTCAATCGAAGGATTATGAATATAGAGAAGGTCTACATAACTTCTTTTAAGCCTTTCCAAGCTCTTATCCAGAGCATATCTTAGATATTCTGGATCAAATCTCCTAACGGGCCTCTCACTATTATAAAAGTCATATCCGATCTTAGTTGCTATAACTATATCGTTAATATCCTCCTTGAAAGCCTCAAATAGAATCTCTTCTCCATATCCCTTTCCATACATATCGGCAGTATCAAAAAAGTTGATCCCCTCTTCATAACATCTCTTTAAAATTTTCACAGCGTCAGACTTCGATACATTTCCATACATACCGGTTATGCTATAAACTCCATAAGATAGAATGGAAACCTTTAAATCAGTCTTCCCCAGTCTACGATACCTCATTCCCCTCACTTCTTTACCCAAAATTTATAGAAGTATATTATACCCCTGTTCACTATAATCAAATTTATATAGACTTGTATACTCTGGTCTAGACTGGTATTTTAATGTATATTAGAATCAATGTTCTCCACGACCGTCTATACTAGTTTTTACTTCTTATATATATACATACTATTCTAAATATATTTAATACCTAAGTTGACAATATATTTTCAATATTTAAAAGGTGTCAAAATGAATATTAAGTACATATTCATTTTGGCCCTCCTATCTATAATCATACTAGTGTTTCCTAGCAACCCATTTGTTGAGGGAGCCGCTTTATATGTGGATCCTACACAGACAGTTTGTCCAGGAGCCTATCTCACCGTTGCGGACGCTGTTGCCACTGCATCTGACGGTAATGTGATATATCTATGTAATGACGTTATGGAGGATGTATCACTTCTGAATATAGGTGTTAGTGTCACGATAGTTGGTAATGGATATACATGGATAGTTAATGATACGACTCCAGGGACATACTCTATAAGCATAGTTAATGGTAAAACTGTGGTGCTTAAAAATATAACGGTTATTCTTCAGAAAGATGTGGGTGTGCTAGGTGACTATGTCAATGCAATAGGTGTTGGGTCTCTCAGCAGATTTGAGATATACAACTCATATATAGAGAGCCGCCATGACAGGACGAGTGGGAGTCAGGTTGTAGCTAATTACGCCGAGATAATCATCAATTCATCTAGATTCTATGCTTCGGGTTCGGGCATACGGAGAAACTTCCATCTAACTAATAGTAATTTAACCTTATTTAACAGTACTTTCTATGCAGAAGCATCTGGTAGGATGGTAGAAGGTGTATTCACGGATTCCGGGTATGACTACAACATTACAATGGTAAAATCAAAGGTGGAAAGAGCAAGTATGGCCTACTTCTTTACAAAGGTGAATAACGTTAATTTCTACTTTCAAGTAGATGATTCAAATATTACAGCCAGATATGATGTCATCGATTTCGACAATCAATATAATGCTAACATATACAGCTACTTTGAAAATACATTTATAAAGAGCGTAAAAGATGACGCGATAGATACGAATGTTAATCGAGATACCAATTTCTCCATGATATTTAAAAACTGTAGAATATGGTCTGATAATGAAGCCATATATTTCCATCAACTAAGAAATTCACGGCTTATGCTAAGCACCGACCTCACAATCTTAAATAGCTCAAGAGGAACGCCAATATACATTAATGATGTCACCGAGAATAGCATGTTAGAACTACATGTTGCAGATTCGGTACTTGAGGGGCGCAATTTGGGGCTAACTGTTTATTATGTAACATATGGAAGTAGGGCCTCAATATCTCTTGAAAACGTATCGATAACTTCAAAAAGATATGGCTTGTATATATATACTACACAAGAGAATTCGATTGTGAATGTATCAGCCACTTCTCTCGACATTTCCTCTTATAGAAATGCCATTGACATTGACAGTGTGGAATATAATTCAACTGTATTAATGTACGTAGATCCGAGTTTCATATATTCAGAGATAGATTATTCCCTGGAGATCAATTATGTTTATCTTAATTCAGAAGTTGAGGTTATATTTGCCGAGGCAAACTTGACATCTCCTAATGATGATGCGATAAGAATCTATCGTATAGAGAATTCCTCCTCCGCTAATCTTACGTTTATCGATTGCTATCTATATTCAGGGAGTGATAATGCCCTTGATCTTGGTTGGGTATGGTATGATAGTAATTTTACAATTAACATCTACTCGTGTCATGTGGAATCAGAATGGGAGAATTTCGAGATTGATAACATACTGTATGACTCCCGGTTGCAGGTAAATATTAACCCCTCAACCATGTATTCTCATGAGGATGAGGTTTTCTATATCAATGATGTGGATTATCAATCATATGCATATCTAAATATATTTGGTTCGGAGCTTCTCGCCCCGGATAGTCAGACGATAGAGTTTGAAGATGCCGATGTAGATTCTGAGATCCACCTCTATATCGAGGATACCCGGCTTCAATGTGAAGATGGAACATATACACTCGAGATAGACCTAGATTCCACCACGTCACTAGAAGCATATATATACTACTCAGTAATTGGTTCGATATATGTAGAAGGTGGGGATTCGCCTAGGCTATGGATATATGAATCCGTCGTTAATGAGGTGGGCTCCAGCATATCGGCCGGCACCTTAATGTATATGGAGTGGACGATAGGAGTCGACGTTACAGGTGCAACAGGCCTCCCAATACGTGGTGCACAAGTAAACTTCTTTAACGGTTCAGCCTTTATAGGAAGTTCATTTACAGATAGCTTTGGAATCGCCTATTTCACATTTAGATACTACTATAACAATAATATATCATTTGGTGATTTATCGTTTACAGCTATTTTCCAAGGAGGCTCTGAGACAATCCGATATGTCGATTTTAATAGGACACATACACTCCCATCCTGGTACTACACATTTAACATAACATTACCCATGTTCTTAACCAATGTTCCGGTTTATGGGAGAAATGGCTTTGGATATTTAACTCTTGGATTGGCTGGAGGGACGATAGTCCTATCTAATCCCTACTCGCAGAATGTAAAGGTATATCAGCTAAGATTCAAGGATATGATGGATATTTCACGATATACCATTATCAACATAGATATTAACATTGATTCGGTATGGTGTCCAGGATATATATTGATGGATTGGAAAGATAGGATGCTGATTATAAGGGCACCAGGCATTAAACTATATGGATTCTTCTAACCCCCTATTTTTTATCCCCCTATATCCCCTCCAAACAAATCTTCAACCTTCATATACTCAATCATCTTATCTACATATACTTCATAGTCCGTCAGCCTATACCTCTCACCAAACTCGCTTATCAACTTGAAGAGTTCATAAGAATTTGTAAATGTATATGGATTATAGACTACCATCTTTAGAACTTCATCCCCCTTCTTATCAATATAATATCCTTCTGTATAGATTGGCATCTCAAATAGATTGTTTATATCACCCCTGGGAATAACCTTGCCTATGAATGTATAGACCCTCCTAACACCATCCTTGAAATCTATGAATACTGTTGCAGATACGAAACCACTCTCTCTAAACATGTTAAGAAGTATCTCCCTATACCTCCTACCAGGCTTTGGCTCCGGTATCCTACCCAACCTACTAATCTCATGAACATTATTCAAATCCTGATCCAACTTCTTAATTAAATCAACCACATTCCCACTATCATATTCAATATGCATAATAAAACCACCAAAAATAGAATAGATTGTCTTTAAAATAATATCTATAGATATATTTCACAATCCATCATCAAGTATTATTTTCAAATAACATAAAAAAATCAATAATAACATTAAGAATCAAGTTGTTTCGAAATTAACCAAAGGTTAAACATATTAATAGCTAGGATACCATCGTATATTTATTATAGATAAACTATTAGATTACCTAATTTTCAAAGGTAATATTATAACTATAACAACATACATACAAGTATAAAGATAAATCGGCTATATTTATGACGGCATTTGGAAATAAATATTTTGTTAAAAACATATTTATTTATTTAAGTATTAATTAAAGTATATGATGATAATAGAATCTATAGTATGAAATTTAGATTTGGAGATTTCATTGAGCATGCAGTGATATTTGGAGTAATCGCTATGTTCATTTTAACTGTGAACATCAACAGTGTCGTTGCGTCTTCAAATGTCAAAATAAAACCAAATATCTTATCTGCAGCGTACGGAGACGCCGAGTTCATCCCTCCCTCAATATATGTAGGAGACTACAGTATCACGCATACACTTGTAAGAGTATATCCAGTTGTTTTTACTGTCGGAAAATATCGTGTTGAATTGAGTGGATTTGAGATGTATGCACCAAAAAATATTGATGGGAATGTCCCTGGTCGATTGACAATTAATTGGAAAAGTGGTCCGGGAAGGTATTTCAGTGGGAGAGTATGGTATTGGGAATCACACGAAATTAGTACCGGCTTCAATACTTTCTGGTTGGATTATAAAACAGGGAGTCTATATCCTCAGACCGCGACAACAAAAGTAGGTTTTTATGGTGTATTGGGCTTCAACATATATGATAATCCTGGGACCGCCGAATTAGATATTCTACCATTACCCGGTGGACCTAGATGATATATACTCTTTTGTGGGAGATATTCTCTGAGACGAGAACAACGTTCTTCAAAACCCTCTTCTATCTTTTTATAGTTTTTCTTTTATTGATAGGTTCTACTCAGTTGATATGGTCTAACAACTATTACTATATATATCGTCCATTTGAAACAATGGACTTTGATAAGATGGTAATAGTAGACTATGGAAGGAAAAATATATCAAAAATATTTGCAGATTCTAAGGAAATGGTTCATCAACTAATTGTTGATGATGCAGCTATTTTACTGACTCTTTATTTAAGTTATATTGTTGAAGTGAATGGTTCTAGGTTGATTAGTCCTATCATCGCAATTGTAGACGACTATGAAGGGATATCCCTATTAGGAGTTGACATGGCTCCAAAGGACAACATCCCAATATTAGTTTTTAGTGAATCTCTTACTAGTGAGGGAGCCCCTCAACACTTGAGGGGACGATCTATACAGATAAAATTTATAATCCTGGATACCAATAGAACCTTTAATTTAAGAGCTTTTATTCATTCACAACCACTGTTCAATCCTAGCGGACTACTTATTATAAAATATGGAACAGAGGAATTTAACCAACTCATGGAGATAGATAACTTCTCAATTTTTTCTATTATCATCAGGGATAGTGACGGGGATATGGAAAAAAAGATAGTAGAGATTATTTCAGAAAATTACGGATACAACTTATCTATTGTCAATAAATCTGATGAATTGGAAGTGATGAACATGTGGAGACCGGAACTTTCTAATTTATTTGATTATTATTACATCTCATATTGGATGGGTATAGTACTTGGAGGTATTATATTAGTTAGAAACTCTTTTCTATTTATTAGCAGATCAAAAGATGTTGTCGGGTTATACATGATATATGGTGTTTTGAGGAGAAACATTATAATATCTTTCCTTATATTGCTATTAATACTCGGTCTTTCATCGGTTATTCTTTCGAGTTTAGCGACATATTATATTTTTACACTGCTAAACGTATTGAGACTTCCACCTATTAATATCTATTTGTACATTTCATTTCCAACTATGATATTAGCAGTTACTATTCTTTCAATACTGGCCATAATCTTCACTTTTTATAAGTTTTCAGTTTCAGACTTGGAAGAATATGTATCTACAGGTGAGGCTTAGTGAATATTCAGCTACATAACGTCTCTAAATATTATCAAGTGCGTAAGAGGAAAGTTTTGGCTGTTGATAACGTATCTCTTGAACTACATATGGGTATTTTTCTACTTACTGGGGGGAACGCATCTGGAAAATCCACTCTCTTAAGATTGATGGCTGGAATCTCGAAACCATCTAGCGGCTATGTTCAGGTTGGTAAACATAAGCTATTCATAGACTGCCAAGGAGACTGTCTCTCTAGACTTAGGATGAACTATATCGGCTTTATGCCTCAGACACTTCTAGTTCCTAAATCTATGAGAGCTGATAAGGCATCCGGTTTACCCTTGATACTCAAAAATATTGATGGATGGAGAGATATTGTAAAAAAACATTTTGAGGATTTTGGGTTATTGGATATTATGGATAGAAAGTGTGGTCAATTGAGCGTTGGACAAAGGCAGAGAATAGCTTTCATTAGATCAATTATTTTGGATCCACCCATTATTCTACTAGACGAACCCTTTAGCCATCAAGATGAGGAGTACATTAAAAAAATAATTGAATATTTAAACCTTGTTTCGGAGAACAAACTTATAGTTGTAGCGACACCCGACACTACAATTGTAAAACATTATCGCCTTAATGTCCATAAATCAATAGTCCTATTTAGAGGTAAAGTGAAATCAATAAAAGCTTTTAATTTAAATGTTGACTAATCATCATCAGCAAATTTCTCTCATATTTTAATTATTTTTGTGTATTAAGCCAATTTATATAGAAATCTTAAAAATAAAAAGTCGAATATCATTCTTTGCCGATGATTGGGTCTGCATCGTCTGACCAGTGATGAGCGGTATGCTAGATGAGGCTTTTCACCCGTTTTCCTACTTCTATAGGTTTAATATTGCCTGTTGATATGTTTATAGATAGGTGATAGCGTGAATATTAAGAAGGTTATATCCCTAATTATCTTAATAGTTATACTTGGGGTTGCCACAGTATATTTCAACCCATTTAATATATTTAGTGGTTCTGAGCCTCCTATAGATATAAATCTCTATATGCTTTTGGTGGATGAGGGTCTATTTTGTGAGGATATACTATGATCCAGGATAGTGTCTATGTGGCCTGTGTCTCTTCCGAGGGTGAGATTCTCCTTTTCAAGCTTGGAGAAGGAATCATCTATACTTCTATGGAATATTTAGAGTCATTCGGGACTTTTAGAACGGCTAGATTCATAGGTGATTATCTTCTCTACTTCAACCAAACCGATAGACAACTGAAGATCCATTTCTATAAAATCTTAAGTGGAGAGAGTTGGGCTGTAGATTTGGAGGCTGAAATATTGAAGTACGGGGTGATACCATTTGGAGATGGATATCTTGTTACATCGGAGAGTGGCTCCTGGCACATATATCTGAGGGTGGTGTGCCAAAGATAGAGGAGTATCCATATGAGTTTGGACGTAATATCCTATTGACAGATAGTGGTTTCCTATACTTTGACAGCATGGTTACAAATGGTTTGATGAAGGTTGTGATAGATGGGGATAAATATCTTCTTAATGTAACGTTCATCAATGATATTAAGTATATTTTGGTAATGAATACGTTTTTATCCTTGGATATGATCCTGGTGATGGGGTCTGGAGGATATTCCTATTAAATCTGGGCATAAAAGAGATAGTGGGTTACGAAGAACTTAGGTATAGTAGTGTATCTCTGGCTGGTTACACACCTAATTCTGTGTATCTCTTCGCATCTAACGTTAACGATACGTATGAGGCTGCGCTTATAGAGTATGACGTCAAGTCTGGAGGGCTTTTGGAACTCTCCAACTATAGAGATTTTTATGTCTCATGGGCATATGGAGCGGATGATGTCCTCCTTGTCCTAGGTGGATATGAAGCGGAAGGTGAAGAGGGTAGCCCTAGATACTCGTTAATTGTGTATGTAGATGGTGACTTATGGAGGGAATTAGATGTTCTCTCACCAGTCGTCCTTAAAGAGAAGATTTTTGATGACCGACTATACCTTTTAATACCTGAGACGCTGGAGTCTGAGACTGATTTGAGTGGATTGAGTTTTCAGGTTGTTGAGATAATATTTAAGAAGATGTAGATTGTAATTTCAAATCAACGTTTCGTTGTAGATATGGACTGGAAGTATATCCAGTTCATTAGTTGATATCTTACGTTATATTGTGGTTAGGGTTAGATATTATTGTATGTCATATGGTGTAGAGTTGATCGATGCGACTCCAGACTGGTTGGATGTTCCCTTCCTAGCTACATACTTGGTATACGGGGATAGAAATGTATTGGTGGATGCAGGTGTAAAGTCGTCTTCGGAGAAGCTTATTAAGGCATTGTCAAATAGGGATTTCGATGAGCTTGACTATGTACTTACCCATATACATATTGACCATGTAAGTGGACTCGGATATCTACATGAGAAGTTTAAGGGATATGTATATCTCCATCCAAAAGCCGTGAAACATGTTGCAGACCCCTCTAAGCTATGGGAAACGGCTAAAGAAGCCCTCGGTGATTTCGCGGAGCTGTATGGAGAGCCGAAGCCCATCGATGAGAAATATCTCGTGCCAGTAGGAAATGGTATGATAATACCCTCTGGAGGAGAGTTAATGTTCATACATACACCAGGCCATGCAAGCCACCATATATCCATCTATCATAAAGATTCTAATGGATTGTTCGTGGGGGACTCAGCCGGTATCTACATACCTCAACTGGAATATATAATTCCAACTACAATCTATCCCTGTAGACTTGATCTCTATATGGCTAGTCTGAGGAGGATGAAGCTTTTAAAACCGGGTATCATCTACTATGCACACTATGGAATCTCGGAAGATGGTTGGAAGAAGATCGATGAGCTCTATAATAGAATAGTTGAGTGGGGTAAGATAGCTGCCGAAATAAACTCATTAGAATCCTTCACCGAGAACATCTTATCCAATGATGAATCCTTCAGAGAAATATACAGTAGATTGGATGACGTCCCACTAGCCAAGATCCTCGTGGACCTAGCTATAAAAGGGATATACGAAGAGGTAAAGAGAGACCCTGAAATGCTATCTAGATTCTAACCATCTTCTAGCCAGGCGTATTCTATATTTATTAACATATCAGATATTAAATGATTATTTACTGGGAGGTCTCTCAATGCCTGTAATAAAAGTTAGGGTTAGTAGAGAATTGAAGGAAAAAATGGAATGTATGAAACATGTGGATTAGAATGAAGTAATTATACATGCCATTATAGAGAAGATAAATATGGAAGAAGGGCGTAAGATGGCTAAAGCTGTTTTAATATCTGAAAGGATAAGAAAATCGGTTTCTCCAGGGGGTGACACTACCAATATCATAAGAGATTGGAGGGAAAAGAGACGTAGCGAATATGATTAAAATTCTGAAGTAATCCACAACTAACTAAGGAGCGTTCCTTCAATTCTTGTGACTAAGTCCTCAAGTATTTTGAAGTGTGTTGGCCCGTAATGGGCTAGTGAGTCAGGCTTTAACAAGAATATTCTGTCGTTTTTGAAGGCCTCTATATCGCCCCATCCCCTTTCTTCAAAGATTTTCTTTAGTTGGTCTACAGTGATATTTGACCCAGGCTTCATCTCATATAGAATAATATCTGGATTCTTTTCCACTACATAGTTAAAGTCTGGCTGGACCCATGTAACATACTGATCTCCATATATATTCCTAAGTCCTATATGCTCGAGTGAATTATGTATATAAGATAGTTTCCCAGCTGTTATAGGGCCTCCCAAATCAATCTCATAATATACACTTCCTGAGAGTGAATCTTTAATCCTATCTAGTATGTCGATATATTCCTTTGATAGTGATATAGCCCCATCTACCTTATCTAGTACACCCGCTATCTCAAACACGTTCTCAATAATCCCATATAGAGATATCGGGAGTTTAACTGGATATACGTTATACCCCTTATCTCTAAGCTCAAATGTAACGTTTCTCTGTGCACCAGTAGTGGTAAATATAATGTCCGGCTCCAACTCATCCAACCTATTATACATAACCTTGAGGTAGGCACCTACCCTAGGCTTCTCCCTAGCCTTCTCAGGAATGTTACAATATATGCTTACTCCCACCACGTTATCCCAAACCCCAATCTCATGAAGTATATCGGTGATGGATGGTGCAAGACTCACTATCCTAGGATTATCTGGAATCTCGATATGCATACCTAAAACTTCATTGAAAACTTTCCTCATAACATCAAAATTAAAGGGCATAGTTTGAATAAAAAGGTGATATATCAAGGTTGAGTTGACAAAATCATAGCTTAAACGATTTAGTTAAAAATATTTTTATGACATGCTTAATAGTTAAATGGCTTAATATACCTTTTTAGTATGTCAGACTATAGAGATGAATTGATTAAGAAGCTTGATAGGGAGATAAGGCGTTGGGAGAGGGAGACACTTCCAAAGTCTCTTAAAAGGTTTCCTGAGAGGATGGATAGGTTTACTACTCTATCTGGTATCGAGGTTAAAAGGTTCTACACTCCTCTAGACATTAAAGACTTTAATTATTTTGAGAGGCTCGGTCTACCGGGTGAGTATCCATTTACTAGGGGTATCCATTCGACGATGTATAGGGGTAGGCTCTGGACGATGCGGATGTTCAGCGGATTTGGAACTGCTGAAGATACAAATAGGAGGTTGAAGTTCCTCGTGGCCCATGGTGAGACTGGTTTGAGCCTTGCCTTCGATTACCCCACACTCCTAGGTATTGATAGTGATGATCCTCTCGCCCATGGTGAGGTCGGTGTTACTGGTGTAGCTGTAGATACCCTGAAGGATATGGAGATTATATTCGACGGTATAAACCTGGGTGAAGTAACCACAAATATGACGATTAATCCACCAGCTCCAATCCTCTATTCCATGTATCTAGCTGTTGCTGAGAAGCAGGGTGTACCCATGGATAGAGTTGGTGGAACAACCCAGAATGATCCTCTGAAGGAGTTTATAGCTCAGAAGAGCTATATATTCCCGCCGGAGGCGGCTGTTAAGATAGCTATGGACCTTGTTGAATATAGTGTGAAGCATACTCCTAAGTGGAATCCAATCAGTATAAGTGGATATCACATTAGGGAGGCTGGTTCAACGGCTGTTCAGGAGCTGGCCTTCACTATTGCAGATGGAATTGCATATGTGAGGCATCTTATTGAGAGAGGTTTGGATGTAGATTCTTTCGCACCTAGACTCAGCTTCTTCTTCGATGCCCATATCAATTTCTTCGAGGAGATAGCTAAGTTTAGGGCGGCCCGTAGGATGTGGGCGAAGATTATGAAGGAGTGGTTCAACGCTAAGAAGGAGCGTAGCCTCTGGATGCGCTTCCATACACAGACAGCAGGTGTATCCTTAACTGCTCAACAGCCATTCAACAATATAGTTAGAACGGCTATTGAGGCATTGGCCGCGGTATTAGGTGGTACCCAGAGCCTCCATACAAATGCATTGGATGAGCCCTTCAGGGTCCCAAGTGAGTTTGCTGCTAAGGTAGCCCTGAGGACACAGCAGATAATAGCTTACGAGACTGGCGTCGCCGATGTAGTAGACCCCTTGGCTGGAAGCTATTATGTTGAATGGCTTACTGATAAGGTTGAGGAGGAGGCATGGAAATACATTGATAGGATAGAGAGGATGGGTGGGATGATAGAGGCTGTGAGGAAGGGCTATCCACAGAAGGAGTTGACTGAAGCCAGCTATAGATATCAGAGGGAGGTTGAGGAGGGTATTAGGAAGATTGTTGGTGTAAACATCTTCGTTGAGGAGGAGGATGAGGAGATTAGGAATGTACCCCTCCTAGATATTGATCCTATAGAGACTGAGGAGCGTCAGAAGGCTAGGCTCAAAGAGATTAAGAGGAGTAGGGATAATGCTCGGGTCGAGTCTGCATTGAATAATCTAAGATCCGCGGCTAGAAGAGGAGAGAATATAATTCCCTATGTATTGGAGGCTGTGAAGGTTTATGCAACGGAAGGAGAGATTATGAATGTTCTCAAGGAGGTATATGGGGTTTGGACTGAACCTATAATATATTGATTATATTTGGCTGGACAATGGAATTTAAATAATTCAATATCCCAATATTAGCTATACGACCATTTTAAATTATCTCTTAAGATATTCATATGTTTGGAATGACTACCACAGTGACGAAACGCTATAAAGTCTTAGTCGCCAAGCTGGGGCTAGACGGGCATGACCGGGGAGCTAAGGTCGTGGCAAGAGCTCTTAAGGATGCAGGTTTCGAGGTCATATATACTGGTATTAGACAGACACCAGAACAGGTTGTAGAGGCCGCTATACAGGAAGATGTAGATGTTATAGGTGTAAGTATTTTGAGTGGAGCTCATATGACTTTAATGGCTAGATTGATGGAACTCCTTAAAGAATATGGAGCAGACGATATCCCAGTCTTTTTAGGAGGTACTATCCCCATACCAGATCTACCCAAGCTGTATGAGATGGGAATCAGAGATATCTTCCTACCTGGTACCTCATTAAATACAATTATTGAGAAGGTTTTCGAGGCTGCTAAAGAACGCAGATCCAAATCTAGGTATTAGCCGGATATATATCCATATTGATATGGGTTCTAGTGAGGGGTTGTTTAGATGGATAAATATATTGAGAAAGCTCTGAAAGGAGATAGACTGGCTATAGGTAGGCTATTAACGTATATAGAGAGGGATCCTAGGAGGGCTGGTGAGATACTTAAGAGTCTTCCTAGGAATGATGATTACCATGTTATAGGTGTAACTGGTATAACAGGGAGCGGTAAGAGTACTCTGCTGTCACAACTACTGACCTCATACTCTAATAAAGGTTTGAGATGCGCCGTGGTCGCCATAGATCCTAGTAGCTCATTCTCTAGAGGTGCCCTATTAGGAGATAGGATTAGGATGCAGATGCATGCAACAAATCCAAACATATTTATACGTAGTGTCGCGACTAGGGGGTTGAAGGGAGGATTATCGTTTGCTGGCGTTGCTATGGTGGATGTCTTTGGTAGGCTTGGTTATGACAAGGTATTCGTTGAAAGTATAGGTGTTGGCCAGGCTGATGTGGATATAATGGGTATAGCCGATACGATCTTGGTGGTTACGGTTCCAGGATTAGGTGATGATATCCAGGCTTTGAAGGCTGGTGTAATGGAGATTGGAGATATTTACATCATTAACAAGGTGGATAAGGACCCTGGGGAGGCTAGCAAGACATTTGAATACCTGAAATTCGCTATTGAAAGTGGAGAGTTAGGTCATAATACTTGGGTCCCAAAAATTGTAAAGACTTCAGCTGTTCTAGGTAAGGGTGTGGATGAGCTTGTCAATATTATCGATGAGCATCTAGAGTATTTGAGGGAGACTGGTAAATATGGTGAGAAACGTAGTCTTAGAAGTAGGATACTTGTTAGATTGTTGGCTGAGAAGATCGTATCAGATAGGATGGATGGTCTAGAGCTCCCCAGTGAATATGATGATGTCTATATAGAGGCTAAGAAGTTATTGAAAAAGATTTTGGAGGATATTGATGAATAGTCTAATCCTCCTCTACAAGACTCTTATATCTCCCTGCTATAACTCCACCATCTATAACGTATACCGATCCTGTAACATATCTAGCCTTATCGGACGAGAGATAATAGATTAACTCGGCAATATCCTCCGGCTCCGCCACAAAACCTAAGGGTATATTCTTAGCCGACTTATCGACCGCTTCTATACTACCCAATGACTCTATAGCCATCCTAGTCTTTACGAGGCCTGGTGCAACTACTACAACTCTAACCTTCCTAGATGCATATTCTAGGGCTAAAGCCTTGGATAATGATATTAGAGCGGCCTTACTACTACAGTATGCAGAGCCATTGGGGTAGGACGATAACCCAGCTATACTGGATATATTTATCACTACACCTCCACCTTCCTCAGCCATCCTCGGCATGACTCTCTTCATAAGATAGAATGGTGCATATAGATTGACTTTATAGGTATAGATGAATTCATCAAGCTCCATATCCTCAAGTCTCTTAAGAATTAATACACCTGCGTTATTGACAAGTATATCTATACCTCCCAACCTATTATATGCCTCATCAACCAAGTAGTCGATCTCATCTTTCTTCGAGAGATCAGCCTTTACAAAAAATATGTTTTTATTGTCTCTCTCCAACCTACGACCAACCTCCTCATTCCTACCAGATATAACTACTCTATCTCCTTCACCAGCAAATTTAAGGGAAGTTGCTAGTCCGATTCCAGATGTCCCACCCGTTATCAACACCCTCCTATATTTCATAAAATAAGGAAATTATAGTAACACCTATTTTACATCTTATCAACCTATGACTAGACTCTCATTAATGAGTTTACCCTCTCTAAACCTCTCAGGTGTATAGGGCTTCATTATATCTGGAGTCTCTCCGTATATTATGTGCCTAGCCATTAAAAAGCCGGTATAAGGGGCAAGCATAAATCCATGTCCACTAAATCCTGTAGCTACATATAAGCCTTCAGGCCAATAGGGATCCCTACCCATTATATGACTGTTATCCGGAGTCGTAACATAGTTCCCACTCCAACACCTCATAATGGTAGAATATCTAAGTATTGGGACGAGCCTCACAAGCTTCTTGGCATATACAATATAATGCTCCAATGTAGTCTCATGGGTTAAATCATCATATGCCTCTGGATAGTCTAGGCTCCCCATCAACTCTCCACGTAGGCTCTGGGTGATGTATAATCCCATGGAATCTTCCCTAGTGTCTATCACGAGTGGGTCTATAAATAGGGTATAGGGTTCTGAGACATACAACTCCTTCCTCTTAATCTTAATTGGAATCTCGATTCCCAAGGAATCGAATAAGATCCTTGAACCTTCTCCTGCAGCTACGATTACCTTCTCACATTCAACTGTTTTATGGCCCAGGTCGATACCCTTTACCTTTCCATTCTTAGCGTTTATGGTCAATACAGGGGTATATGGATGGGCCTCTCCATCCATCCTCCTAAACCTATCTAGATATCCATATACGACGATGTCATGGTGGAGCTTTCCATCCTGTGGTCCGAATACAGCGCCTATGAAACCCTCCAGATTTAGATATGGATATTTCTTTGAGACTTCATCTATATCCATGAATATGACTGGGTTACCAAGTCTACTCCATACTCTAATGTTTGTATCTTCATAGGCCTTCCAGACCTTCTCATCCGATATAAGCCATAGATATCCACTTCTCATGATTGTCGGGTTCCACCCAGTCTCACCCATAAACTTCATCAAGAGCTTGATAGATTCAGATGCATATTTACTGTTTTCATATGTCCAAAAATGTACTCTAAAATGTCCCGCGTTACGTGTTGAACCTCCATATCCAAAATATCTCTTTTCAAAGACTCCCACCCGTAGCTTCCTATCGAATTTCTTGAGGTAATATGCTATTGCGAGGCCTACCACCCCCCCACCTATTATACATATGTCATATTTCACTGTTATCCACCTCCAGACTATGTATCTCATGGGGTATATATGGAGGCCTTATCCTGTGATGGATACTCCGTATCATCCTTCCATGGTTTCTATGTAGATACTTGTGTAGATTGTAGAGACATAGCTTGCCTTGGCATCTACCAGTTAATACTCCTGAATATCTCTTTAGGAGTTCAATATCATGTGTCCTCAGTCTCTCTATCGAGTGGTCTATATCCTCGAGGGATACGTCTGTACAGCTGCATAGGATTACTTTGGATTTATCTTTATAGAGCTTAGCATCTTTACTTGGATATACATTCTCCCTCCTAAATAAACTCCCAAATAGTTTATCTGCCCATTCATCCCTGTCAAGCATCTCCCTAATCTGCAATATAAACTGGCTCATCTTCTCATCTACATCCAAGCCTAGATACTCACCAGCTTTCAACCCAGCCACAATCCCTGTAAGGACATCATAATCGAAGTTATATACTCCTCCTAGAGAACCAGCTATAAATACATTCTCTCTCTCTGTTGAACCCTCTATATCATGCCATGGGATATACCCTCCTAACCCATCTATGAAGAGATGGGTTATGCCCATTTGAAGCGTCAACCAGCTATTAGCTACTCTATCCCCCAAATATATAAAGAGATCCCCTTTAATCCTCTCCATCTTACCCTCATACTCAATCTCCATATACTCAAAAGCCTCTCTACCCAGAAGCTTTATATAGTCAAAATCTGGGTAGGATGTAAATCCCTCTACATCAGAACCGATAAATACAGCTTCTACCCCCAACCTTTCAAAAATGGATTTTAAGCTCTCAAGCCTCTCATCTCTTCCATAGACGACTATCCTCCTAAAACGTTTTACACCGAATCTTTTGACCAGCTTTGCATAGGTATAGAATGGAACGGATTTAGGGAGATCTATCCCCTCAATAAGGGGTGGGACCTCATAATGTCCCGTCGCAAATATTATGACTTTCGGATTTAATATGTAGGTTATTCTCCTTCTCCAATCTATGGCGTATGGATGGTCTGAATGGAAACCTTGGAATACTGTGTTTACGAGGATTTTAGCCCCCAACCTTTCAACAGTCTTAGCCAGGTTGTAGAGGCTTGAACCGTCTGGATCATCTTTGTTTACAAGTGGATATCTACCTCCAACCCAATAATCCATTTCTAGTACCACAGTCTTCAGTTTTAGCTGTGATGCGGAGAGAGCCGCATGTAAACCTGATATCCCGCCTCCTACTATAAGCACATCTGGCTCTAACTTTTCAAGCCTATATGGTGCCTCTTCTTTAACATAACTCGAAGGCTTAGGCCATGGAATAGCCTTCTTCCAATATCTCAATGCTATGCTCCATCCAAGCCATGTATTAAATGGGAATTTGTCATAACCTCCAACCTTGACATATGGTGTGGCAAGTCTATTCCCAAGCTTTATAAGTTTATCAGGAGTTCTAACCATAAACTTATCGATATCTGTATTCTGCGCTATATAGGGATTTACTGAGAATCCAGGTTCCACATCTATCCTATCCGGACTCCAAACCTCAGCTATATTGAATCCTCTAGGCCTTAAATACCTAAGGCTATACCCATATCTAAATATGCCATTCTCAATCAAAGTTAATAGTAAAGGTTTTCCACCACCCCCTCCTGGGGGAGGGGGTGGGTCTTCATTACCACTCATATCAGTAAGGAATATATACTTAATAGTTATATGAATATGTCTTTACACTACCTCGTTATAGTATTTCTTTAGGCTGGACACAATATCTCGTAGCTTTGTTATACCCGTTTCTATGGCTATCTTCTCCATCCTCTCTAGTGTATTGGAAATTATCTCGAATATATATGGGTCTCTATATCCTTTCTCGAGATAAATTATCCCTTGGCTATATGTGGCTAGTAACTCCCCAAATTTATAGATATAGTGCTCTAAAGAGTATCTATCCTCGATTTCTTCCACGAGATTCTCGACCCCAAAGAGCCTAAGAATCTCTTGTAGATACTCCCTCTCTCTCCTCCTATCTTCTTCTGTTTTAAGAGGATGTGGTATATCGCCTACATAGGCCTCCCCCATATCATGTAAGGCAGCCATGATATACACCTTTTCCCAATCAATGTCTAACTCAATATATTTCCTCAATAAGATTGTCATGAGGATTGTATGGTGGAGATGCTCCGATACTGTTTCGGAATGTTGTATCTTAGATTTTAACCATCCAGTCCTCCTAATCCTCTTCAGCCTATCTACTATCTTTGCTATTTTAATTACCTCGTCAACATGTTCCATAGTGGATTTATTCTCTGGATATCCTTATATTTAAAATATATCCCTACATGTCTAAGCCAAAATTAACACTGTTATATAGATTATTTACATCGTCAAGGGTGTATATATCAATTAGAAACCATCTATAATATCACACCTATAATATTAAAGATTGAGTATGAGAGGGCAGATGGTATATGGTGCGTCGGGTCTGTCAATATTAGTGGCAGCCTTCCAGGTATATTTAGGGTTGAATATGGAATCGTTCGGTGTAGGGGGTCTACATACCCATATCACGGTTGCCTTTATCCTTCTGATGCTTTTACATGTACCCTT
Organism: Candidatus Geothermarchaeota archaeon; assembly: GCA_015523605.1. Taxonomy (GTDB): domain Archaea; phylum Thermoproteota; class Nitrososphaeria; order Geothermarchaeales; family JDFR-13; genus SZUA-1514. The sequence continues at coordinate 14,257 of WAKC01000020.1, read as the reverse complement.
TATGAGAAGCGATGGTCTGGCAAAAAAGTTTTATTTAGGCCTTGTAGGGCTACTTGGGCTACAGGGGTTGATAGGATTATACATGGCATTCGTCCAACACATGGAAGTACTGAGAGTCATACATCATGTATTTGGCTGGCTAATCCTATTTGGAACTTTAATTGGTGCTATACTCATATTCATCAAGAAATGATTTATCTCTTTATTTCCTCAAGAAGCTCCATCTCGTTTACATAGAGTGGCGTTATACATAAAAATTCCACGGGCTCATCACCGATATTAATATATTTATGGGGTATTCCACTTGGGAGGTATAAAACATCTCCAGGACCAACTATATACTCTTCATCCCCTATTATAAGACGCATCTTCCCCCTTAGGACATATTGTAGATGGAATATCTTCCTATGTTTATGGAGCGGTATAAAACCTCCGACGTCAATCTTAAAGTGTCTCATATTATAATTGAATCCCCTCTCTCTTGTAGCGCCTAGGATCGCCACCGAAGTTTTATATGCCCAGTCTACAGGATAGAATTTCCTATCTATGTTCTTGAATACCGGCATGTATAAATATTCTATCTGAAGGAGTTTTTCAACCTTCCTATATATTCTCCTCCTTCTTCTCAGCGGTTATAGATATTAATACAGTCCTTAGGAGTGTTACTGATGTGCCTATAATTAATAAGCCACTGGCTAGAGAGGCAACTCCAGCCACGACAGCATATTTACCTGGTTGTAGAAGGTCTATTCCTAATACTATGAAGTAGAGGCCAACTGCAATTAATATGATTGCTATGATCTCACCTATTAAGACCTCTATCTTCATTCCGTCTCACCTTCTTGATCATTCTATTCAACCCGATGAAGAGAAGTATAAATCCTGTGAAAGTCCCTATTGTAAAATAGGTTATCTTGAGAGGTAGATATCCAATTGAATGGATGAATAAAGCTATTGAGACACCAATTAAAATATATTCTATGATGTATTTCATCAAAAAGGATTATGTATCATCTAAAATATTAGTCTGAAGAGGAACCTTATCACTGCTCTCAACATCTCAATGTAAATCTCTAGTTCACGCCAGTTTATAGCGTTTATCAAGTTTATATCGCCAGGTGTTATCGGGGCTTTATGGTTATACGATATTATATCTTCATAATATGTCGTTATCATTTTAGTAAGAAGATCTAGAATGTTATCTGTATTTAATACTATCATAAGATTATCTAGGAATAGGTAGTTATATATGATTATAAGCATGGTTAGACCGAAATAGGGGATCCCCCTTATAAGGACATATGTCATACCAGGCTTTCTAAGTCTAAAGTCTTTTCTCGAAAGCTTCTCGTATTCATATTGTATAAGGTCTATAGCCTGCCCCTTCAAACCTCCTATATATATTGTGAGGGGCTCGACCAATCCATAAATAATATATGTAATGAATGATAGGAAGGCAAGTATAATCAGTAGCTGGCCTAAGTTTGTGTTTATGAAGTCCCTTATTAAGGGTGATATCTCTCTCGGAACGTATTCCAGAGAGTCTATAAGGGCTTTATGGAATAATTGGTTGAGGTAGAGTGTGAATACCGCTAGTCCCACTGTGAGTGAGAATGCAAATGTAATATCTAGTGGGATGAAGAGCTTCTTCCTAACTCTTATATTTATGTTTCTCCTGTCGATCGTCAAAATGTTTAGTAGGTATGTGAATAGAAGTGTTGGTATTAAAGCTAGGAAGAGGTCTAGGAATATGTTTGACGTGACTTCGCTGAAGAAACTATAGGGAATGAATCTGTTTACGATGCTTGGATATGAGAGCCCATAATATATGACGAAGCTCACAAGCATGACGAGGAATACCGAGAAGAAAGCAATCCAAGTCTTCCTCATCAAGAATGAGACAGTGTTTAGGAGGATACCAGATACTAGAACGAAGGGTATAATTATATCGACGAATATTTGTGCTGCCTGTCCATAGACATCTTTATATTCCATTATGGCGTTTGAGAGCGTCCCCGTGATCGAAAGTTGTATCCATACCATTATACCGATGTAGATGGCCCATGGAATATACTGTGTAAATATCTCTCTTTCTATCCTCCTAAATAGGCTCATGACGGTGTCAACCTCTTAAACCTGCTTATCCTCTCGAGAATCTCTTCTAGGATAGTCTCTGGACCTACATCGATTGATATTACACCCATCCTCAATAGTCTATCCATTAGGCCAGTCCTAAGCCTATCCTCTCTAAACCTTATAACTTGAAATGCTAGCCTATCCATCTCCTCCATCTCCTCGATAGCGAATCGTGTAGTGGATGGGCTTATAACATAGACTGTATGCTTCATGAGTCGTAATATTTCTATCAAGGTAAGCTCCTCCTCATCCTCTAGATCGGTGATGTATAGGAATAGGGTTTTACCTCTCATCCTCAATCTAGAGAATATGTAGCTATAGTCTATTCGTTCTTCAAACCTCTCTATTTTAAAGGGGATTTCAGTGAGTAGATCCATGATCTCCCTATAACCTGTTATCCTCACTCTAGCCAAGGGTTTGACAAGGGGTTTTACACCTCCAAATATAACTATCCCCAGCCTATCTGAAGTATCTATCATCTCCATAATCAGTCTCGATATCGAGTTAACTATATAGTCATACTTTCTCTTCCCTAGCCTACCCGCGAGCATACTCTCTGAAAGCCTTATCATAATGACTATGTCATTCTCAACCTCTCTATAGTATTCTCTAATCATTAGACTCATTCTCCTAGCTGTTGCCTTCCAATCTATAAATTTAATTACATCCCCAGGTACATACTTCCTAATATCCTTAAACTCCATTGAATATCCTAGCTCCACAGTCCTATGTAGACCGGATAAATACTTCCTCCTTGTGTATATAGCTAATTGGCTCAACTCGGCGAGGCTCTTTGGATAGCATCTTATAAAACTCTTTTCAAGCCTATCATCATACAATTCTATCGTGAATAATGCCAGTATATCACTCGTTTTAAGATAGAATGCCTTGAACTGATGTTTTCCAATCCCATGTACCCTAAGTCTATATCTGATTTCAACCCGGGATTTGGGGGGTATAGCTAATGACCCTTTGTTGCTTGTCCCCTCAAGTAGATGGAGGGTTTCAGGATAATAATCGATATACTCGACATTATATATCCCTATGAATGAATCGTTTATAATCTCAATTACAACTTCAACCTCGTCACCATCTAAAACCCTCTCTGGTAGGATCCTCCTAATCCTAAGCTTCTCGACTGCTGTTGCCTTGATTCTAGAGTATATCCAGCCTGTAACGACAAATATGTAGAAGGTCGTCGGTATTGAGATTAGCCATGGAATCGTCTCAAGATATATGATTGGGATTAGGAAGCCTATAGAGAAGCCTATTGCAATAAGTAGAATCCTTCCGAAATTGTTTATCCCAACAGCTACCTGCCTCATATTGGGACCTTTACCTTCTTAAGCGACTCTCCAATAATATCTATTGAAGTTACTCCCTTGAATAGAGCCTCTGTAGATAGAATTATCCTATGGTTAAGAACTGGATATGCCATTCTCTTAACATCTTCTGGTGCAATGTAGTCTCTACCATTCATCAACGCATATGCCTTGGATGCTTTGAGTAGGTGTAGAGCTGCTCTTGGACTGACCCCCCATTCAAGCCTGTCATCATTAGATACGGTGTCTATAATATCTACGATATAATTCATCATATCCTTAGAGACAGTGACATGGTCGAGAGCCTTATTCATCTTCAATACCTCATCTCTATCGATAATCTTTTCCAATTTCTCCGGCTCTACTCCGCCATGGATCGAGAGAATCTCTATATATTCATCCCTCTTCGGATAATCCACATATGATTTAAACATGAATCTATCTAACTGTGCAATTGGGAGGGGATATGTACCCTCTATCTCTATAGGGTTTTGAGTCGCTATAACCATAAAAGGCTCTGGAATCTTATAGATCTCACCCTCAATGGTTATCTGACGTTCCTGCATAGCCTCCAATAACGCACTCTGGGTCTTTGGACTAGCCCTATTAATCTCATCTGCCAATACGATATTCGAGTATATAGGGCCCAATCTAGTCTCAAACTCGCCTGTCCTCTGGTTATATATTTTAGTGCCGATTATATCTGCTGGGAGAAGGTCAGGGGTGAACTGTATCCTGCTAAACTCTAGGTCCAATAGACTGGCGAAGGTCTTAGCTAAGGTGGTCTTGGCTATTCCTGGAGGACCCTCCATCAAAATATGCCCCCTAGAAATTAGAGCAGCGAAGACCTCCTCTTTAGTATCCTTCATACCTACTATTACTTTATCTAGATGATTCCTCACCCTATCCCAAGTCTCTCTCACAAATGTTAAATCCATTACCTATTTACACCTCCTTTGGATGTAATTACGTCTAGAGATTTGAGGAGTCTATTTACAACTCCTCTCTTATTAAAAATAAGTGGAAAAACTATTTTTCTCGAGACTCTATTGTAGATTTTATAGATATACTTTACTGAGTTATAGATATCGTCATCTACCTCCACCCTCCTATAGATGATATCAGTTATTGACACTCCGTATAACTCGGATATTAGGATGGATGCAAAGCTATAGGTATTGGATACAAACTCTTTAAAGTTCTTTCCATATATATCCTTCATGGGAATTAATGTGTCGGTTGAAATTATGATATCCCTTTCAACGACATCCTCACCTGCTAATTGAGCCTCATCCCTGATCTTTAGATACCTTCTTAGAGATGTGAACATTGATAGTCCGACCAAGGTTATAGTCCCCATTAATAGGAGGGTATTCTCGGAGAATATTGAAGTATACTCTTTATCCAATTGTTTAATATATTGTTGGAGGGATGCTAGGATCATCCTACCCAGATGTGGAAGTTTTATTGAGGTCTCTATAATGTCGTAATGGTTTACATCTATCAATACATCTTGATTAGGTGGCTGGAGAAAACCGATTATATCATATATTAATGGGGTTGTTCTCTCCTTCTCTAGATAAAAGTTTATAAAAGGTGATGTATCCGATATGAAGACTATCCTCCCTCCACCCTCTATGTCTATAAATATAATGGTGAAATCGTTTGTGAAGATTGTTATCTCATCTATGGTATTCCCAGAAAATGCTGTATATTGGAGTAAATCGAGTGTATATACAAAGTTCTCTCTCGTGGTAATCTCACCGAATAACCCTTTTGTCACGGGTGTTTTAAACTCTCCATTTAAATCAACAATCTTTCCTGAGGCAGTTGCCGTGAAGGTTATGCCATTTACAGAGTATCTATATATAAAGTAGTCGTCACCCTCCTCAAGGACTCTAAATCTAGTGTTTAAATCGTCAGTTGTAGCTGCTATAACGAAGCTACTTGGTAAATCAAGCTCGATCGTATCGAAAGATTCACATATAGAGCAGGAGATCGTAATAAGAGGGTCTTTCAATTCATCTGGATTTAATTGTGTAATTAAATTGGAGGGGTATATATCGAATATCTTGAGGATTGATTCTATATCGTTGAATTCACTAGCTATTATCGCCGTCCCTCCATTCATGAGATAAGATAGGATCTCTCTCGCCTCTTCAGGGGAGATTAGAAAATCTGGGCCGATGAGGATATACAGTCCATATTCCCCTCTGAATAGGTCTTGAGTCCCTCCCTTCGAAACTCTAAATCCACTGTCCTGGAGAAGCTTCACGAACTCGGCTGTTCCATATCTATCAGTGTTTTCAGGGTGGAGAGTCCCGGTATAGATAGGCAGTCTAACCCTTTTTTGGCTCGCATATACAGCACCTAGGAATAGGAGGAGTAGGATTAGTATGAATATGACTCGTTTGGATATCATCTTCTCCCTCTAAGTAGATTATAAATCCTTGTAAGTCTGTTCTCATCGATCCTCTTCAATCCATATTTATAATCTTCAAAGGTATAGGCGACTTCATATCCGACACTCTTGAGGTATTCATCATCTATTCGGAAGATATGCTCTACAGGCCCCTCATAATCGGCTTTAGGATATCCCTTCTTCCCCGCAATCTCGAGGAAAATCCTATAGAAATTCTTTTCATCGACTACGGTTGTAATGGGTGCCCTCCTGATTCCAAGTTTTAGGGAGACATCATCTAACACATTTATTATTCTCTCTCGGTTGAAGTATATAAGGAGTCCAACCCCCACTATAGCCAATATCACGGTGATAAAATATGATATACCAGTTAGATGAATGTTGACTGAGGGTGAGACTCCAATAGAGGGTGTAATAGATAAATTGAAATTATTTATCAAATCCTGGGGTGGAGCTGTAACATCCCTAGGTGGGTTTACAATCTCTCCTATATTCTCCGTAACCATACTCTCTACGTATAGGTCAAACACAACATCATTAAGTTTTGAATATTCTTCAACTCCTAACTCAGATAAAGCCCCTTGGTCACGAACAATCGTATCTAATATCTGTGAAAACATGTTTAGGTCTCTTTCTGCTTCGTCGAAATTGCCTGAGAGGACATTGGAGATGTAACTGTCCCTAATCCCTTCAAGAATCTCTGCCCGTGAAGGATCAACCTTCTTTGTAATGTTTATAGCCTCACTCATCTTCTGTAGAATCTCAAGAAGTTTGATATCAAGCTCGTCCGGTGTGCTATTGAAGATTTTAGGTAGGGGATATGTAGACGTAGCGTTTTCCTCTTGTTGGGGTTCTTCAGCTACATTACGGGGTACGGAATATACTAGGTTGACTGTACTGGATAATATCAAGATTATAAATATTGTCAATAGGATTTTATCTATATCTCTCCAACTCATCCTAAAAATATATTTAGTTGTTGGGTATGGAAAAAGTTTTTCTATGTGTCTCCTAAGACCGATATTTTTCAAGAAGCTCTTTAGCCCTGTGGTATTTGATATTACCCTCTCTAATCATCTCCTCAGCTATCTTATCTACTAACTCTCCCCTTGCCCCAGCCATAATAGCAAGGTTTCTAGCATGAAGCTTCATATGGCCTCTCTGGATACCTACGGTGGCTAATGCCCTTATAGCTGAGAAGTTCTGTGCCAGTCCAACTGCAGCCATAACCTCCGCCAGCTCCTTAGCCGTTTTAACCCCCAATATCTTCAGGCTTATCCTAGCCGTTGGATGGACTTTTGTAGCCCCACCTACTATACCCACTGGTATGGGTATCTCCAGCTCTCCAACTAAATCACCGTCTTCATCACTATACCATTTAGAGAGTGAGGTATATCTACCACTTCTCGAGGCATATGCATGGGCGGCAGCTTCTAGGGCACGAGTATCTTGGCCAGTTGCTAAGGCGACTGCTATAACACCGTTCATAATCCCCTTGTTATGTGTAGCCGCTCTATATGGATCAGATTCCGCAAAGGCAGATGCATATTCAATCCTCTCTATAACATCCTCCCCCAATATCTCCTTAGATATTTTTACCCTAGCTTTTACAATCCTCCTATCAGCTAGGTTAGACAGTATTTTCAGGAGGGCTCTACCACCTGTCAACTCTTCAAGGATTGGGCCTATGGATTCACACATACTATTAACTACATTCGCTCCCATGGCATCCTTAACATCAACGTATATATGGACTATTAACATCCCACCCTTCCTAGTATTTATATATCTAACCTCTAAATCTTTGGCCCCCCCACCTAATCTACTCAATGTCTTACTCTGCATATTAGCTACTTCAAGGAGTCTATCCCTATTTTCAAGTATCTTCTTCTTAGCATCTTCAAAGCTATCTACATTGATAAGCTGTATCTGGCCAATCATAATCTGTTCCGAAGCTCTACTCTCTATACCATCCCCCTCCCTCATAATCTTTGCGGCATTGCTTGCAGCAGCGACTACTGAAGACTCTTCAATAACCATGGGAACGAGGTAGTCCCTACCGTTTATCCTAAAATTGACGGCGACTCCATATGGCATTGGATATACTCCAATTACATTCTCGATCATTGCATCTAATATACTGGGGTCTACATCACCGAAGCTCTTCAATATCTTTATATCATCTTCATCCAAACCTACAAGCTCAGCAACCTTCTTCAACCTTTCCTCCATCGAATATTTATAGAACCCAGGTATCCTGCTATTCATATATTATAATATATTGATAGGATATCTAGTAAAAGGCTTTATCCTTCTTCTTCAGACCTTTTCTTCTTCCGTCCGAATGTAACCTTCATGGTGAGTAGACGTTCACTATCAAACATCTTGGCTAGGACCGAGAGTATTATAATGAGCCAAACAAGGTTTACGGCTATACCAAGGAAGAACATATCGGTTCTACCTACCAATAGATACTCGAAACTCTTCATTAGATATGGATATGGAAGTGAATAATATATTGCTGATATATAGGTTGGGAGTGTACTTACATCTACAAAGCTCCCCATCAACACTAGGAAGAGGATGGGCATCGACACACCTCCTGATAGGCTCTCGGCCGTCTTTGTATCCTGGGTAAACAAAGATATTATTAGGCCCAGCCCTCCAGTAATCAAGGTTGTTAGGAAGAATAGAAGTAGAAGGAGAAGTACAACCATATAGTCAAGTGATATACTTATCTCTGGGAAGTTTGCTAGGAAGAGTTCTGCCCCGAAATATATGTATATAACAAATCCAACTGCATATGACGCTGTAGCGGCTAATGACACTATCATACTACCAATTATCTTCTCCAGTGCTAGTATCTTCCTATTTATCGGTAGAGTTAAAAGAGTCTCCAAAGTCTTATATTCCTTCTCCTCGCTGAGCATGGCTGCTGAGACCTGAAGGATAGATATTATAAGACCGAATATCAGCCATGGGACAAAATAGACTTGGAAAGCCAGTGCATTTAGCTGTTCAGCGGTCACGGTTTTACCCCATTCCTCCACATAAACAAAGTCCCTCGTTTTTATCATGTTGTTGAAGAACTCTGGGTCTAGACCGGTCTTGCTGAGAATATCCTGCCTGAGAAAATCTTCAAATCTATTTATTAAAGTGTTTCCATATGTAGCTATCCCCATTGAAGTGAATGATAGAGATCCTATTCGAGAGTATATCTCCACTTCAGCTGGCTCCTGATTTCGAAGACGTTCAGTAAATCCTTCAGGTATTATTATGGCGGCGAGATACTTGGAGCTATTTATATCTCCAAGATCTCCTAAAATGGTGTTTATACCTAATGTCTCATTTAGATATTTAATGAATAGCCTACTTAGAACATCTTCATCAAAGTCTACAATCAAGACTGTGGCTGTTGCAACCCTCTCTCTGAATGTTTGGAATGAGAAGCTATATAAGTATCCAATTGCTGGGAAAAGGATTAATGGAAATAGTATTGTAAATATTAGATACCTTGGATTCCTGAATGTCTCCTTCATCTCCTTCTTAATAAGCTCGATTAACGCACTCATCCTTTCACCAACTTGGTAAATACTTCCTCCAAATTCTCACTCTCATATCTCTCTTCAAGTTCGTCCGGTGAGCCTAGGGCTACCACCCTACCCTTATTTATGATTGCCACCCTCTCACATAGATACTCTACTTCAAGCATATTGTGGCTGGAGAGTAGGATGGTTACTCCTTCTCTATTAACCTCTTTTATCAATCTCCTAATCTCGGTTGCATATACGACATCCATACCGGCAGTCGGCTCATCAAGAATAGCAAGTTTAGGCCTTGTCATCAATGCTCTAGCCATTAAGAGCCTCCTCATCATACCTTTACTATATTCCCCAATCCTACTGTATATCCTATCTCCGAGACCCGATAGTTTTATTCCAAAATCAACATATTCACTATAGTTTTTGGGGTCGTATATCTTGGCCATCATCTCTAGATATTCATAACCCGTAAGATATTTGTATGCCCCGGCCTCCTCAGGAAGATAGCTAATAATTCTCCTAATCTTGTTTGCATCTTTAACGACGTCCAAACCAAATATTTTGACCGAGCCTTTAGATGGTTTTAATAATGTAGCTATAATTCTGAGGGTTGTCGATTTGCCAGCTCCATTAGGACCGATCAACCCAAATATCTCACCCTCTTCAAAATCGAATGTAACATTATAGAGGGCTTGAAATTTACCATAAAATTTGACGAGGTTCTCGACCACAACAGCCTTCATACTCCCAAACTCCAGATCACAGTCCAGCCTGTCAAGTGGAGATATACCTTAGTATATTTTCTATATTGTATTCACCCCTTAAAAATCTATTTATATTGTATAACGTCTCCAACCCTATCTTTACAAGGGCATCTTCCTCCTCACTAATCTTTTCCCTCTCAAGTTCACCTCCAATCGTCAATAGAATGCCACCCACATAAAGATGGAATTCTAGACCATCTCTCCTCGCTAGTCCCTTGAAATAGTCTCTTAGGATAGGTAGGAGGCTTACCTCCATCTCGGTGGCCAATACCCCCATCCTCTTAAATGCGTTATACTCCTGCCTAAGCTTATCTGATAAGGGGCTGTTATGAAAGCCCTCTTGAAAATATAGATCATCCTTCGTCTCAACCTTCCCAATAAATAAGTTCTCCCCAAGTTTAAATCCATTGTCTAAGGCGGTCTGGAGAGCCGTGAGATAGATGACTGGGTCCATATCAGATGGATAGCTAGCAGGCACAATATATCGGCTGACATGCTCATTCCTCACCGCGGCCTTGGGAATCACCAATGAATATCGGGGGATAGATTTGTCTAATGCCCCTGCGGTTCCAATCCTTATTATATATCCCTGTCTCACACCCTCATACAACTTCTTAAGGACTTCTGTGAAGGCGATAGCCGCTGATGAAGGCCCCATTCCACTGTTGAAAGCGAATATTAATATATCCTTATAGAATCCCTTTATCCAGGTTAGTCTTGAGCCTCCTTCATCAACCACCTCAATACATTCCCTAATCTTCTCAAGTCTCTTATGAGAACCCATTGTCAATATGTAACTCGTGACATCATTGGCATCGATATCTAAATGGTATGCTCTACCATCTTTCCACTCGAATATCAAACCTTCAAATATTTTATCAATCATAACTTTCAATAATGGAGATACTACGTTCTATCTATTAACTCGTTATCCATGCTCTGCTATGACAATCCTTCCATATCCACCGGATATATCACCTCTAACCCGATGTTCACCTCCAGAATAGACTTTTAACCCGGCCTTCTTACCGAACAATTGTATATCTATCCAGCCACCCTCCCTATCAACATCTATATCAATCGGCCTTTGAGGTGTTACAATCTTCATATCGAGATATCCGCCGTGGATATTGAAATCGACAAGCTTAAAACCATCCGGGGCATGTATGGATGTCTTGGCTACACCTCCACTCATACTGAATTTTATATTTCCATTCATATCCAGCAAAACATCAAGGTTGGCCATACCACCGTCAAGCTCAACCCCGACGTTATTCGCCCTCATCCTATATGTCTTCAAAACTCCTCCTGATATCTCAATCAAAACATTCTTATAGAGCTTCTCAGGTAGGAATATCTCGATATATCCAGAGGAGCAGAATATGTTGAGTGTACCCCCTTCAACCTTGTATGAGACGTCCGGCTTCCCGCCGTCGGTAGTCCATGCAACAATCTTTGGAGGACCCTCCTTAACATCGAAGAAGCCACCTGTAAGTTCAAGCTTAACCGATTTAAACTCCTCATGGATCTCCTCAGTCATATATACTTCTCTCTTCTTTTCACGAATCCTCTTGGTAAACCTATCACCCGTAAAAAACGTTATTATCCCACTGAGTGAAGAGGTTAGTGACGTCACTAGCCCAGAAATTAATGCATCTATCCATCCACCTGTTACCTCTTCACCAACCTTAGCTATAATCACTTTATCCCTACCCTCAATATCCTGGTCCCCCCTCCTATACTTATTAAACCTAAATACATCAGAGGATTTCAACACTACATCATCATACAAATCTTCTGGTACATAGCATGTCAATACATCACTTATACTCTCAACAGTCTCATTGAACAACTCTCTACTCATCGGATGTATAACAAGGGTTATGATATCGGTAAAGACAGCCTTTGCATTCTCCTCCTTCAACCTCATAGCCAGCTTAGGGGTATACTCAAATTTTAGATGGTCACTAAATACACGAAGCTTCTTCTCAACCTCTTCCCTCTCTTCATCACCAATCTCAACCTCCTCTTTACCTTCCAACTGCTTCATAATATTTAGAGCTTTCCACCCGAGCTCGCTAAGTCTATACTCACCAAATTCATCCCGCCTTAGAAGCTTAGCCATCTTCTTCAAATGGAAACCTAGGGTGCCAGAGTCTTTGATATCCAGCTTCTGCATAATCTTTGTATAGGTTAGGGGGGCCTCTTCAGCCAAGAGCTTTAGAATCCTCCTCCTAGTCTTATTACTTATCGCCTGAAGAATATAATCCAACCCATCATCCTTCTCTACATTCATGTTATCATCCGAATATTCAGAGTATCCTCGATAAGTATAAATGGTATGTGGAAAATATTCGATAAACATATACATGTATATGTGGAGAATTGTCGACAGGAGAGTGGGAACTACATTTCATCAAAAAAGTCACTATATTAAAAAACATATTGATATAATATAATCCAAATTTATCAGGTTACACCACCATATAAAATAATATGTTTATAAATATCGATCCATCTCTAGCCATGGCACTTGTATTCGGACTTCTCTCTATATTCATATCTTTGATCGCCATTTTAATCTTAGACATACTTAGTATGAAGAAGATAGACCTTAACCTTTCCATCTCATATGCAGCTGGAGTCTTTATAGGCCTCATCTTTCTGGATCTCTTCCCTGAGATTGTAGAGACTGGTGAACCATCGTTAACAGTTTATGTAATGGCTGGATTCCTCTTCTTCTCAGTCTTGGAATTAGTTATGGGATATCACGAGAGACATCATCTCCAATCAAACATTGAAATTGGTTATATGGACCTTATTTCAGACTTGATACACAACTTCATAGACGGTTTCTTCCTTCTATACGCTTTTAAGATAGATTTCCTTTTAGGTTTAATGGTTGGAATTGGTGTTCTTCTTCATGAGATTCCACAGGAAGTTAGTGACTATATAGTTCTGAAGTATAGTGGATTTTCGAGGGTTCAGGCAATCCTACTCAACGTATTAGTATCTATGTCGACGATACTAGCCATATTGATAGCTGACATCATAAGTTTGGAGCCAATCTTATTAGTCTCTTTCATGGCAGGAAATTATATATATCTAGCGACTGTAGACCTGATACCCGAGGTCTCAAGGAAAGTTAAAGGAGTAGGTAGACTTAAAAATTATTTGTTCTTCATATTCGGAATCCTAACTATGTATATCCTGGAAATCGCTATAGTATAACTATCTCCTCCTAAGGTAAATCAGTATAACAGCCCCAATCAAAACCGCAATGAGTATTAGTGAGGGTAGGTACTCCAGTGGATCCTCTTGTGTAGTGCCCTTTGCATAGCTATATATATCGTCATAAGATGCCGGATTCTTAGGTATATATTTCTCTGTAAACCCACTAGGAATAGGAATCTCTCTGATCAACTTATCCCCATAATATATGCGTAGATTCTCACTTGGATTGTCTATTATATTTTTCCAGAAAGAATCTTCGACAATTGCTCCTAAGACGATGGCAGTCGGCCTATTATCAACGTATACAATGGTTGTAGGGGTTCCCTGAGTAATATTTAAGTCCCTCACCAATGCCTTTAAAACATTTAGATTCTCCTCATCTTCAATCCAAAACCACGTGAACTTTAGATCCTTATCAATTAGATAATTGGCTAGTGTATGACAGTGGGGACATGATCTAGAACCATATACATATAACACGTAATCACCTGTGAAATCAGATGGATAGACCATTGAGAAGTTAGACATGATTATCAAAACTAGAAGCATCAGGCCTAATCTATCTAGATACTTCATTATATGAAAAAATGGATATGATAAATTAAAAACTATGTATTTATATACCTCAATATCAAATATAGTTGTATCCACCCCATCCCTGTTAGGTAATATCTGAAAATGTATATACTATTAACATCCTACTAAATCATTATTTTTAATAAATACTTATGAAAGAATTAGATTTTCTGTTTTTATAAAAAGACAAATATCTACTGATTCATTTAATGTAAAAGCCGCGATTATCGAATGCTAAATATATTATATGGATTATTTATC
>WAKC01000019.1 GCA_015523605.1 Candidatus Geothermarchaeota archaeon | reverse complement strand
TTCTCGAGAGAGTCTATATCGTTGAATTGGACCACCAATACATCCTTTTCATAGAACTTTGGTATACCGGGTGCTAAGACACTATTAGGCCTCTCACTACTCCCCCATTGATTAGGTCTTACGAATTCACTTACCTTTACAGGGTCATAACTACCATGGTATGTCCCCTCAACCTTTATAATTTTCTCCCTTCCAGTGTATATCCTAGCCATTTTTATCGCATGCATAACTGCCTCCGTCCCTGTATTTGATATCCTAAATCCCCCCATCATGGGGTATCTCTTGACCAGCTCCTCCACAAGTTTGATTTGAAGTTCATATGGCATTGTATAGAGGGTTCCATCCTCCAGCTGCTCTCTAATGGCATCTATAATTTCTCTTGGGGAGTGGCCGGCTATTAAGGCTCCATATCCCATTATAAAATCTATATATCTATTTCCATCCACATCCCAGATATATGCTCCATCACCTCTTGAGACAAAGAATGGATATGGATGGAACCATCTAAAGCTGCTGTGTACACCGCCAGGATTCGTCTCTATCGCCTTTTCATAGAGCTCTTTAGATTTTTTGGTCATGGATTTATATATAGAGATGGTTTTATCAGTGAATTGGAAGGAAGACATTGTTTCACCTCTGGATAAGAGGTTTATGAGAAATGGTAGGTAATAAACCCAAGTATAGTTTGGAAATAACCTTTAACATAATACCCCTATAGAGGGGTAAAACATTAAATCATATAGGGGGTTGAAACGCAATTCCCTAGGTGACGGTTAATAAAATATGAATTATACCAGAGACAATCTTGAAAATATAGATTTAATAGAGATATGTATTATATTATGAAGGATATCCTGACAAACTTTCTCAAAGACCCTGGATATGCCTATCACATAGTATCCAAGATACCGTTTCCCTATGAATTCGACCTAGAGAGGAGGGCGAACCCAGGATTTAACCGGGAATACAACTATCTCGGGGCAATCAAGCTTAGTGAACCTGATAGAGAGCTACTCTCAATGCCAGTTGGAGTGGCACTATCAAAAAGGAAGAGTATAAGGAGGTATAAGATGAAGAGAGTAGATTTCAAGAAATTCTCGACATTCATGTATTACATCGCGGGAGTTAGAGGATATAAATATGGATATCCCCTTAGGACTTACCCCACGGCCGGGGCATTGAATAGTCCAGAAGTTTTTGTACATATTGATAATGTAGAGTCGATTGATAAGGGGATATACCATTATAATCCGTTTGACCATACACTTGAACTTATAGAGTTGGGTGATTTCAAGCATGACGTGTATTATGCTTCCCTTGATCAGAGTCAGGTTTTGGAGGCCGCCTTTAATGTCCTTGTAGTCGGGATATATGATAGGACATATTCAAAGTATGGTTTGAGGGCATATAGATATGTTTTACAGGATGTGGGGCATCTTGGGCAGAACATATATATAGTCGCTACTGCATTAGGCTTAGGCACTGTATGCATGGGTGCATTTAGAGACGACGATCTATCAAAAATATTTAAATTGAGGGAGAGGGAGATGCCATTACTCCTATATTCAGTCGGCTATCCAGAGGATGTCTAGCCCCCTATACACATGTGGATAGGCTTTTAGGGTGGGTGGCTAAGTGTAAACAGGATGTAAACGGATTTGAAAATTGATTTTCTCTACTACTCTAGTTCATTGAAAAGATTCAAATGGGTATCCAGTTTTATATGGAGATATCAAACCTATATTTATTTTATGAGTAACCTAGACTCAAGAGTCAATGAACTCCTAGATAAATATCTCAGTATCTTCGACCAGCTTTTAAGGTTGAAGAGCGTAGCCGCATATTCCAACAATGAAACTGGGGAAACGGCTGAGTATCTAAAGAGTCTTTTTGAGGAGAGGGGATACACGGTAGATTTATGGGAGGAGGGTGGGAACCCGGTTGTCCATGCCAGAATTGGAGATGGTGGAAAGACATTTATAATCTATAATCACTATGATGTCCAACCAGCTGAACCTCTAGAGCTCTGGAAATATCCACCTTTCCAGCTGACTATTGATAACGGTCATCTATATGGGAGGGGAGTGGCTGATAACAAGGGTAATATTATAGCTCGGTTGATGGCGACCGACTTATTCATCCAAGAATATGGCGATAGTTATTCAATCGAGTGGATTATAGAGGGGGAAGAGGAGGTTGGGAGTCCCACATTAGAGGCTGTCCTGAGAAAGCATAAGAACGAGATAGAGGGTGACGCCGGCCTATGGGAGACTGGCTATGTCCGGCCTGATGATAGGCTAGGCTTCTCACTTGGCTTCAAGGGAATGTTATATCTTGAGCTGAGGATAAAGAGATTGAATACCGATGTCCATAGTGGCTTCGCACCCATCCTACCTAATCCAGCGTTGGAGATGGCGGAGTTAATAACAAAGCTGAAGAGGAGTAATGGCGAGATACTCTTCAAAGACATTTACAATGGTATAGACCCTGAATATCTAGAAATAGCTAGGGAGATTGCTGAAGACTTTCCATATCAGTCGATGGGTGATATGCTAGGCCAACTAGGCCTAAAGTCATTTGTAGGGGGTTTAACGCCTAAGGAGGCCTTCTTAAAGATAATTACAGAGCCTAGCCTAAACGTCGCTGGATTATATAGTGGACATACGGGAGAAGGAAGTAAGACTATAGTGCCGTCGATGGCCGGGGTTAAGATTGATATTCGCCCGATACCGGGTCAAGACCCAAGTGTTATTCTAGAAAAGTTTAAAGAATACTTGAATGAAAATGGATACGAGGACATCGAAATTGAGGTTCACTCTATGTACCCCTCTGGATATACCAAGCCTGATGAACCAATCATAAAATATGCAGTTGAAGCAGCCAAGGATGTATATGGGGCTCCGGCGGTAGTATCGCCTATCTCCGGGGGTAGTGGACCTATATATACCTTCACTGATCTACTTGGTATTCCACTAGCTGGGGCTGGAGTCGGCTACTATGCATCTAGGGCCCATGCTCCAAACGAGAATATTAGGCTGAATGATTTCATCAAGAGTGTGAAACATGTATATGGGATGCTGGAACTCTATTTCCAAGTGAAATGATTGGGGGAAAACCTAGGATAAAATATCTAAATAAAAATTTTAGAGATAAAAATTAAAGGAAAAAGGACTGGGTTAGAATACCCTCTTCAGTAGGATATACAATGCAAAGGCTGCTGCCAATGTAGTTACTAGGAACTGTATACTCGCCAGGTTGAACCCTGATTTTACTGGAGGCTCTAGTGAGTCTACATCGGTAATTTCGTGTGGGTCCAATTTCAAAGTATACTCTGGAATCCCGACCTTCCATACCCCTCCATCTAGTTTATAAGCACCAACCATTGTAGGATCAGATGCTAGGAAGTGACAGTTGAAACATGTTTTCCAAGCATCTGCCGCACCAACAGCTAAATACTCATTTGTCCACGCATCATAAAGGCCTACCTCTATCTCCTGACCACCACTGGGTACTATTGCTTGTATAGACGGTGTCGCATTTAGATTGGTAAATACTAGCCTAACATCCTGGAAAGAGGCTACATCACCTATAGCCGCAGGGAGATTTGTTGGTGAAGGCTCCTTAGCATAGAGCCATGCAGCCCATGTCCCTTGATTGTCATACCCTACATGTACAACAGCATGACACTTACAGCCTACACTAGCGTGTGGTGTATTAGCTACATAGTCACCATGACATGATGTACATCGATTCCAGGCCTGAGTCCCATCTTGTATATTATGGTCCCACATGTTACCGGTATTATCCATCATCGTCCCCCTATCACCATGACATGGTTGACAAGAGTCTGGATGCCCCTGACCATAACCAGCTACATTAACTGGTAGAGTCATAAATAGTCCTGTCATTAAAATTATAAACACCAATACGGTTATACCGTATTTATTCACTTAAAATTCACCCCATGACGTATAATCTATTTACATCTTTATATACGAGTATATATTGCTGAATTGATTATATATATTGAAAAAACGAGAAATTCGATAGCCTATTTATATAGACCCCTAACTATTATGGCATTCTGTACACGTCTGATCTCTAATGTCCGGAGCATCGAGTGGTGCTTGGTGACAATCAAAACATGATAGTCCTTGGAGAGCTCCCATTAAACTCTCATCACATATTCCTGGCCCTACGTTTGCATTCGGTGAATGACATGTACTGCATACATCTCTATCTCCCTGTTCTAGAGACTGTAACGCCTCATCATGGAACTTGGAATGTTCCTTAATGGCTTCCTGTTCGTCATGGCAAGTCAAACAGGATATCTCCTCCTCCCTTATCATATGAGGATCGTGACATGAATCACAACTACCAAATTTCTTCACGATATTCATGTGGTCGGAATGAATCTTCAACTGAAGCACATCGTTTAACTCGTGACATGCAATACATTCTTCAAACATATTTATCTTTGGACTCATCTCTTCCTTTATTTTGCTTGGAGTGATAGATGGGTCTAATGCACCTATAAATACGTCTATTGTAGGAGGTCCATGACAAGTGTGGCAATTGAATTCTCCATGAGGTGTTGAGTTGACCGCTTGTATAAAGGGCGTCATTACATGGCAGGAATTACATAATTGGTTTGCAGAGGGATCAGTCATTACATAGCTGTAGATGTTGTTGGCAGCCAGTATTATGATAATGACGGAGGCCAACCATATAAAGCTTTTTGCATTCCCCATTCTATCAATTAAATCTTTTATTTTCTCCATTCCAACCAATAACAAAAAATTTGTATTATCTATATATAGACATCGTCTTCAAAGTATATATTGTATATCTACATCAGAAATCGTATAAAAAATATTCTAAATATTAAATTTGAATATAGATTTTAAACAGTTTATATAGACGTTTCAATACTATATTCAATATATATCTGTAGTAGGATGGAACCGATTTGTAAACATATAAGAGAACTCCAAGATGGTGGGCGATACCCTAAGATAATATATCCCTCAATATATCGGGGTGTAATATATAATGGCAAGAATAATTAAAATCCTCATCCTTTGGGTCTTAATACTAACATTATCCTTTCCTATATATTGTGTCAGAGGTTCTCCCTCAATAGGGATTGGTGTATATAAGGGAATCGGAATCCCGATAGATATAAAAGTTCAGGTCTTACATGGAAATGGATCCGTATATATTGAAGGTGTTGGGTACGATGAACTCTTCAAATATTCCACTTATACAGCTGTATATGAAGCTATGCTTACATTGGGTTTAGAACCCTATGAATTTGACTATATAGTCTATATTGAGCCTAGAGAAGGTATTAAGACTTACTTGGCAGGACCTAGTCTATCCATAGCGATATATTTAGCTACGATCTCCACGTATCTAGATATTAATCTTGATGAAGATACGGTGTATACAGGGTCTATAAATCCCGATCTAACCGTTGGGTTTGTAGGATATATTGAGGAGAAGGCCCTGGGTGCATCAAACCATGGTCTAAAAACATTCTTTATGCCGGCTGGTGAACGATATAAATATCAAATAGATAAGAAGCCGTTAAGAGTTGGCCCATATATATTTGAATCCTATGCTGTGGAGAAAATACCCTATAACTTCACTGGGATAGATATGGATCTAAAGGAATTGTACAACAGCTTTACTCCTATAGAGAAGTATCTCAATAAAATTGATATGTCAAACACTTCTAACATGGAATCTGAGCACCTCGCATATGTTAGGGAGAGGGTGGAAAACTATATATATAACATCCTTGAAATGACTAGGAGGCGGGTGAACGATGTCAAGAGATTATTAGACGAATCAAATATAAAAGCTGTTAATCCCCAGAGTTATAGATATGTGATCAGGATATTGGGTTATACCGGGGATAACCTATCCATATCGGAGTATCTCCTTGAGAAAGGATATCTATCTATGTCCCTTGAACACTCTCTAAAAGCATATGAAACGGTATCTAAAGCATTCTTTCTAACAGTTATGTTAACGATGCCCAATGATAGGATAGATATAATAAATGATGACTATTACAGGCTAAGGAATAGGGTGGTATCAATAATAAACGCATCCTTTTCAAATGGAGTAGATGAAGTATCGATAGTCTATAAATCCCATTCTGCTAGGTTCTATATCGAGGGTACGAGGGAGGCTAGACTTGCTTTATCTGGCCTAAACTTCTTCCAGGTAGAGCCGTATGTTTTATCAGAGCTCTCAATAAGCTTGGCTGGGGAGATGGCTAAAGCAGTACATAAACTGTTGAAGGCGGAGGCATTTTCCTATATATCGATGAGATATGGAGACCCCAAAATCGATATATCTTTTGTTGCAGACAAGATATATCGATATACCGATACACTCTTCAAATACATTTATAGATATTCCCAAGAGACTAAAGTATCGTCAAACCTTATATCCCTCGGAGGATATAGTCTGGATAGAGCTAGAAAAGGTGGATATACAGAGTATCCCCAGAATATCAATGAACTGGCTAGAATAAGCTACTTAGTAGATTCCCTATCCAACCTTACACTCTATATGGCTCTACACCCAGGGTTTGAGGAAATTTATAGATTGAGGTATGATGCCATCCTAAACTCCTTATCAATCCTACTGGGCTATATACAGCCTGATTGGCTGGTTATTGATAAGATAAAATCATCCATATTCTTCGAGGAATATCCAATTAAGATTAGATTATTAGAGGAGGCAATAACCAATGCAAAAGTTAAACTGTTTCTAAAGGGAATAGTGAATATAAGGGGGGATGTAGACTTAGTATTGGACGATTCAATCTTCTCAACCTCAACAGAATATGACGGCAAACCTCTATACTTTGAATACCTCCCTATTGTAGGAGTATCTGTGGTCATAATCCTATCCATAGGTATCTTCATACTTAAGCGGAGGGGAGTATCTTGAAGAGCCTCAAGGCCTTGATAATTGTACTTATATTGTTAATGTCAATATCAACCTACACCTCCTCATCTAGGTTAGATTACAATAGTTATGAGGCTGAATATATCGATGATAAATTGATAATCAACTTATATCAAGGAGGATATTTGGTTGGAAAGGCTCTTTTTAGACCTATATATGCTATAGCACAGGTAAAACAGGTATACGACTATCTCATAGAACTAGATATTTATCCAAGCAATATATCTGAGGTCTTAGATGGAGAGCCTATCGAGACCTACTTCAAAATAAATTACAAATTTTTATTTGCTAACAAGTCGATAGATGGAGACCGTATCTTTCGGATTAACGCTAGAGTGACACTTTCATCCTTTGCTATGGGAGTAGAGGATTTAACAAATCTAACTATTGACCAGTTAGTCTTAACATTGACTTCATATACTCTTACTAATAGCTTTACTATTCCAATAGATGTAGCGTCAATTCTCAGATCCTTCAATATGCCAATGTATATCATACTCAACTTAAATAAGTATTGGATTGAGGTCGTTACACTCGAGAGAGACCCTGGATGGATAGACTACGAGTTATATACATCTGCTGGTAAGATAGGCCTGATAAGGATTTCATCCAACAAATATTTTAACTATTCACGCTCCATGAGGATCTGGTATAATCTCCTAAACAAGGATTTCAGGAGGTACATTAACGTCTCTATAGCCATTGAGATGTTGATAGACGGTAGATATGAGGATGTTTCATATAACCTATCCAAGGATAATGAGGTAATACTCCCTAAGGAATACATAGATTATATCGATTTCAACAATCTAACGATCGTGCATCTATGGATTATCATCGAGGTTCCATATGGAGAGAACAGATTCGATGTAATAGAGGATATTGGCCCAGTATATATCTATGGTGGGAAAGGGATAAATATTTATGAATTAGATGCGAAGATAGAGAGCTTCAAGGAACTTGGTAATGGATGGCTCTTAATCACATTGGGTATATATGAAGATATAGCCATTGATAATCTAAAAATATATTTTGATCCGACGAATCCTGAGATGAGGCCAAAATTCAGTAAAGTCTTTGTAAAGGAGAGGGAAGGAGATCCGAGATATATTGTAAACATATTAACTTTTTTTGACGACCCAGGTGTTGTTGAGGGATATATAATCATCGACTTATCAACACCCGACTTTATCAAGGTGAAGGAACTTCAATTTTCACTACTCCTTAAAGAAGGCGGCGAATATAAAACGTATTCATATGATCCGGAAGTAAGGACCACCTTAATAGATGGGAAGTTTATTATTGAGATACCAGTCAACAAATCCATCAAATATAAAGACTATCTCGTGTTGGAGCTAACTCTAAGGCTTTACAAGGATGATTACAAACCAATAAAAATCGTATATGAAATGGATAGTGAACCGCCTATTCAAGGCTCTACTGACTATTTCAATCTAAAAAACTCCACTAATATTGGTAGTCTCCAGCTACGCTTCCAAGGGGAAATAATCAAGACATTAAGGCTATATCCACTTCCACCCTTGGAGGAATTTTGTGGAGGGGGGCTATCAAAAGGAGAGTCCAAGATAGAATATATATGGGTCTACATAGAAGAGATAGACTCTCTTGAAGTCCTCGATATAAAGATGACTCTCTACAAAGTTGCTTCACCAGATGAATATCCAAATATATGTAACCTACCTGAGAAAGAATTTAACCCACTGCCTTTAATTATTAATGTAGGAATACCCTCCTTAGCAATCTTAGGAAGTATAGTTATATCGATATATGTCTATTTAAGGCTTGGAAAACCCAAAGCTTTGTAGTAATTCATATTTTTATATATTGTAATAACTTAGGAATATTATATATACAATTCATGTAAAATATTAAATTGTATATATTGTATTTAGGTGAGGAAATGCCATATCACTATTCAGCAGGTATATTTGCATTAGGTATCTTATTACTGCTATATGATGTGTATCTAATGTATTCCAAGGGATTTAGAAGATCTTTGCTCCCCATAATTGGCTATGCCCTCCTTATAATCTCATCGCTCATATATGTTATATCATTCCTTATTGACGATTTCACATTAATGGATGTCTATAAATATTCATCTAGTTCCGAGAGTATAGTGATTAAACTCTCCTCATCTTGGAGTAGTAATGGAGGATTTATAATCTGGTGGGTAATGTTATCTGCCATCTTTCTATTTATTCATAGAGTCTTAGTCTTCAAAATAAAAGATTCCGGGGAACCCAATAGTTATAGACGGTTTTTCACATTATCCAATATTATTGTGGCGTTATTGGGAACCTCGGTATTTACAGCTGATTCCTTCCGTACTTTTGAGGAATGCTGTGTACCCAGTGAGGGGCTAGGTCTCAACCCCCTATTGAGGAATTATTGGAATACCCTCCATCCACCATTTGTTGTATTAGGTTATTCTCTAACGGTTCTGGCAGCAGCAGCGGCATTAGCCCATTTAAAGGGGAGGGAGGTAAGTCTCTATTCATCCCTGGCCTGGCTTACAATCTCAATAGCTAATATTGTGGGTGGGCTTTGGGCTTATAATACGTTGGGATGGGGTGGATATTGGGCATGGGATCCAGTTGAGACAGCACTTTTGATGCCGTGGCTAGCCCTAACAGGGTATTTCCATCTAATATATATGGACTCTAAATTTAGAAATACCGTGTTATCACTCGCCGGATTTTCCGTCTTCTTCTCTGCATATATTACCAGAGGAGGTGCATACTCACCTCTACACGGTTTTTCTGGAGTGAGTACTACAGGTATGTTTACAATTGTTATAGGCCTTCCGTTTCTATTCTATGCAATTAACACTTTACAAGAGAGTGATTTTGAGAGGGTCAGGAAGATAGTTTCCGATGTATATGAGGGGAGCCTTACGATAAGCGGCTTAGCTATAATGGGCATATATACAGTGTTACTAGTGGTTTTAGGTAGCCAGAGTCTATATACAATCTTCACTGAGAAAGACTTAGCTGTGGATATCGCCATTTATAACTATCTCTCATTCCCATTTGCAGCTATATTCCTGGTGTTCTTCCCAGGATGTATGCTATACAGGTTTTTCCGTAATATGGATGAATATCTCAGGAAGGTCGTCGGCCCATCGATAATAGGAAGTGGAGTATTCTCATTAGCAACTCCATATTTAGGTATAAAATGGTCTCCGCTATCATCGATGAACACTAATATGATTATATCCTTTCTACTTCCCCTATCCCTCATCGCGTTATTGGCCACAGTATATGGCCTAGCTAATCTAATGATGAGTAGATTCTATAGAGACCTTGGTCTAAAGATTGTACATCTATCTGTTCCTCTAATGATGCTAGCAATCCTTATTAGTGGACCATATTCGTATAACCAGCAGTATTTCACAGATGTCATGGTTGAACGGGATGTCCCTGTGGATATAGGTGGAATACAGATTGTATATAGGGGTGCAGAGTTTAAAGGATTGATAAATAAAGTTGCAATTCCAAGTAGTGAGCCGAATCCAAACCTACCACCAATACCCGAGGAAGCCCAGGCAACCCTATTTTTTGAGGTCATCAGTGGTGGAGATAAATATGTTGTATCGGAAGTCGTCAGATTCAATATTGGTAACATATTGAAGGGATTTGGAGGTATACTTGTCGAGCCTATAATTCTATCTACAGGCTTAGATGAAATTTATTTAATACCCTCTCCAATGTCTGCGGCAGATCTCATATATCTATATGGTAAACATGCATATCTATTCGCAAATACCTCTGAATCTGACGTAGAGAGGTTTGTATATTCCCATCTTCCAGTAATCATATCGCAGGCGATGAATATGGATCCAGAGCTTTTCAAGAATCACTCCCTTGGGTGGAGTCCTGAAGCCGCGTTGATACAGAATGGTGTTATGATTTCATATAAGAGAGTGCCGATGATTAAGCTACTCTATACATCCTTTATACTCCTAGTGGTAGGTGAGGTCATCCTGATTATTGATAGATGGGTTTTACGTCGTCTATACTCTAAGGAGGGGGATATATATGAAGTTGGAAAGACTTAAAATAATACTTGGTATTGTAGCCACCTTAGACCTTCTCATCATATTCTATGCAATATTTATCAAGGCTTATCCCCCAAGTTTAACGATGGGGAGGGATCCGACCTCCTACTTAATCATATATGTTCATATTCCCTCTGCATGGAATATGTTTTCTGCGTTTACGATAGCCTTGGCCGCGAGCATATTATATCTATGGAGAGGCAATGTAAAATACGATTATATAGCGCAGATTGGCGTATTACTCGGTGTTATATTCGGTGGTGTAGCGATAGTTACAGGGATGCTCTGGGCAAGTGAGGTCTGGGGTGCACCATGGAATTGGGATCCCAGACAGACTGCCACTTTGACCATGATACTCGCCTACATAGGATATATCGCACTGAGGAAATCGATATCTGACCTGGATAGGGCTAGGACATTCTCATCTGTATATGCCATAGCGGCATTTATAACCCTACCAATTACATACGCATCTGCTATAATGTTCCAGAGTCTTCATGCACAACTTCCACAACAACCCCTCACCTCTCTTATGAAATCGATATTATGGCCGAAGGTATTCCTCGGCTTCATCCTATTACTCCTATTCATCCTCATTTATTACAGGAGGGTGATGGGTGAGGAGGTGATATAGAATGTATTGGGGTGTTTATCTAGCTATAATCCTGTATGTAGGGGCTTTAGCCCTTGTATATATCCTTGTGGATAGAGGGGTGAGTCTAGATGGAGGGGAATAAAATTAGACTTTTTATGGTTGTAATTCCATTTATAATCGCATTTGCATCTCTTGGTATGATTGGACTGTTTACCTCTAAATACTCGACTGTCACTGAGGTCTTAGATTTTGAGTCTATAACTAGGGTCTCTGTGATGGGGAATGTAACGGCAGGGAGTGTCAGGTGGAATGGTACGCATACGATCTTTAAGATAACAGATGGATATTCATATGTAACCGTTGTTTATAAGGGATTGCTCCAGTTGGATAATGCTACTAGCTATGCCCAAGTAACTGTATATGGAATTTACTATCCAGAGGGTAAATATATCCGTGCAGATAACGTGTTATTCAAGTGTCCCTCGAAAGAGGAGATTAAGACTCTGGAGAGCTAGTTATATCATATTCGGTGGATCAAATTGGTGAGTTTAAGGCTTGAGAATATATGGAAGAGATATGGAGGGAGATGGATTTTAAAAGGCATAGATTTAGAGGTTAACGAGTCAACGGTAATATGTATATATGGAGAGAATGGAGCGGGCAAGACAACACTCCTAAAAATTATTTCAGGTCTTGTAGTTCCAACTAAGGGTAGGGTCTTGCTAGATGGTAGGACAGATAGAAGATTTAGGAATAGTGTTCAGGGGGTATTACTCCATGAAAATGTTTTATATGAGGAGTTGACGGTAGAGGAGAATATCAATTATTTCAAGAGTCTCTATGAAAACTTCGATGATAGGCTTATATCTATGCTCGTTGAAACTCTGGGTCTAGCGAAATATTGGAAGACAAGGGTCGGCTCATTATCTTATGGATGGAGGAAGAGGGCTAATATCGTGAGGGCATTTATAAATAACCCTCAAGTGCTACTTCTCGATGAGCCCTTCACAGGATTAGATATAAACGCATATAGAAGTCTTCTAAAAACAATTATGGACCTTCTGGAGGGACGTATAATACTATTCACCATATCCAACGAAAGCGATTTAAAGAGGATATTTAACGATACAAAGGGAGGCCTTCTCATTATGGAGTTGAGAGAGGGAGAAGTTCATGAGCTTAAGCTTTAAAATATTACGTCATATATATGCCATTGTAAGGAAAGATCTTACTCTAGAGGTTAGAAGAGGATATGAATACCTTTCTTCACTAGCATTTGTTATAGCAGCCTCGCTGGTTATCTCTCAAATTATTGTAAAGCTGTTTAGGGAAGACCTCTTTATACCCTCTATATGGATAGTCATCGTCTTTATAGGCATATTTACGACGTCAAACTCATTTATACGAGAAGTCGATAAGAAGACGATCTATGGTTTGAGACTACTTCCCATACCATCATCAACATTGTTCCTCGCAAAAACAATCTACACATATATCCTGGTATTTACACAGAGCCTTTTATACCTTCTCTTCCAAATGCTCTTCACCATGATGATTCCAAAGCTAACCATTCAACTAGTAGTTACACTCCTCCTCTTTACATTCAACATCTCAGTGATAGCATCGTTTACATCCGCACTAGTAATGTACTCCGAGGGTAGATCCTTCTTAATACCAATGCTAATCTTCGTATTCAGCCTCCCAATTATACCATTTGCAACTGTCCTTTCAGACCCAGGGCTGCCAACCAGCCCTCTAGACCTTCCATTTTTCATTATAGAGACCTTCACAGTCTTCATAGCCTTCACATTCCTCTCAGAATACCTACTGGAGGTTTAAAAAATCTTCTGAATTTAGATTATAATCTTAGATATATCCGGCTTTAAATCCAATTATTTAATTAATATAGTTGAGATGGTGTCATATATCCCCCTAATAAGCTCGTTAGGGGCATTAATAGCAGGCACTCTAACGTTAAGAGTATTTCAAAGAAGGAGAGAAAAGACGTTTCTCGTTGCTACTGCAAGTATGTACCTATTTTTCTTCGGGGCATTCCTAGAATTCATATCGTCATACCTAGGATACTGGCCCGAGATACTCTATAGATTATACTATGGAACATCCCCTATCCAACCTGCACTACTAGCCTCGGCTATATTAGGCATATATACTTTAGACGAATTTATACGTCATAAAAAGATCTATAAGGGATATCTCCTATACACTGGAATACTGGGTTCCTTAGTCCTAATTCTAAGTTTGATCGCAGAGGTTAACACAACCCTTCTTTCTGACCCCTATGTTGGTGGGGCTGCCATGGCATCCTATGTAAGAATCTTATCACCACCCCTAACAATACCTTCCGGAATCATATTGATTGGATATCCCCTCTATACATGGATAAAAGGTACAAAACATATAGACAAGATAATGTTCCCAACAGCAGCATTAATAGTAATGATTGGAGGAGCGGCTATCAGAATGGGTTGGGTAAGCCTCTTCTACATGTTTGAACTTGGTGGTGCGATAGTTCTCCTTATGGCATTCTATACAGTATATAAGAGGTATGTTCAATAGCCTGTTGACTTACTAAACGTATAAAGAATATTACTATAATTGTGTTGTTATCCACATATTAACCATTATTTTTTACATATACGATGAAGTGTTGAATACGTTTCTACAAATTAATCTAATCTTTTTAAATATGTTTGTTTTGGTTAATTTTAAAAAATCGTCGAAAGATAGTGGGAACAATAACCTAATAATTTATAAAATACCGATTATAAACTTTGTATTGAGCATGAGTGGGTATATTAATATGCTTCAAAATATATTGGGCAATGATGGCACAATATCTATATATTTGTTGGCAGCAGTTGTTCTGAGTCTACTAGGCTTATCAGTAAATATACTAGGTCTTAAAAAGAAGTATGATGTAGGTAGAACTATTATCTACTTAGTGACGGTACTATTTGTTGCATATACGTTTTTGGCTCTCCTATCAGCCATATTAGGAGGTCTAACTCTAATACTTTACTACACCAGCTTCATGTTAGCAGCCTCAATACCAGCTCTAACAGCAGTGGCATTGATGAATAAGTATGCTGGACGCACACTAAAGGTCAATACAAAGCCCTTCTTAATATATGTAACGATACTGATTCTAATTCTAATTATAACCCTATTAACTTATCCTGGTAAATCCTTCTTATTAGGTGGTGTAACAATAGGTCAGCAAGCCATACCCTTTGAAGCCAAACTGATATATAGCTTAATACTCTACCCAACCATTATACTTCTCTGCATAATACCAATCACATCAATGGTTAGACTAGGGTTTGAGAGAGCCCCACTACTGATATCTCTTGGTTCACTGACACTTATCGGATCATTGGCGTCTATGGAATTAGGATTCCTAACATTTACTGATCTTCTACTATTTGTTACAGCTATTCTCTATATCTTTGGATTTAGCAGTTATTTAAGAGCTGATTAAGGGGTATGGATATAATCAACCCTTCATAACTTTTTTCTTTCCATTAATATCGTGTTATATCAATGATAGTAGAATATATATCCCATAAAATCTAAACGTTTTCATCATTCGGGGGGGGGGGGAATTGCCAATATTTGTTACATTATTGAAAAAATTAATTTTTAGTAATTTATTTATAAGTCTAAAATATGATGCGATAATTGTCTAAAGCTTTAAATATAGGATATTTAAGTATTTTTAGTGGATTATGGTATTTCCGGATGTGATATGCAGGATGATGCTAATAGCGGATCTCGACTTGAGCGTCTACGTATTCATGGCTGTAGTCGTTGGAATACTCAGTGTATCGTCGAATATTTTCGGGAGAACTAGAGTTTTAAATGGAGATAGTATACTGATGTACGCTACTTTATCTTCATTCATGGCCTATCTACTTCTCTATTCAATAATATTCATTTATGATAAGATATCTCTCTCGCTATATTATCTCACCCATATTACGATGCTGGTCCTCATATTGTCAATAACCTTAATATTAATAAGAGGATTTTCTGGAGACTTTATGAAACGACATACTACGTCGATAGCGTCATATTCATTGATGGTTCTTATTCTATCAGTCATAACATTATTTGTTTATCCTGGGAAGCCATATCTACTCGATTCATATATATTTGGCTTCCAGGCACTACCATCATTATCTATTCTACTATATCTATTCTTTATCATCCCAATTTTTACCATATTATCATTTTCACTATTCTATACAATCTTTAAGAATAATTTTGATAGGGCATCGTTATACCTTGGATTGAGTGGTCTATTGTTAATCGCGGTCAATGGATTTAGACAGTTTGGCTCTATATACTTTGTAGATCTACTTCTGCTAGTTATCTCATTACTGTTGATGTTTGGGTTTAACAGTATGGATCTGAACCGATAGTTTTATCCCCTTTATTTTTTATTTTCTGACTAGGTATTGGTATATGTATGGGGAAATTTACTAGAGTAATATCTGTCTCACTCTTCAACGTTATATTGATAACTGTCAGCTATATATTGGCAGGAGTAGTCGGCATGGTTTTCACGGCCATTTTCGCGGGCTTCATATTAGGGATCGCATCCTCAGATATCCTTGAGAGTCTTGTCGGATATATTATTACGATTCTTCTCACAATTCTTTCAACAATAGCTATATTGTTGACTACAAACCCTACTTCAAAGATCCTAACTCAACATCTTACATATCTACTTCTCCTCCTCCCAATACTCGTCGTTGGCTCACACTCAATAGTATACCTTATCTTTAGAAGGATAGTATATAAATAGATAATGATGACTACCAAATTACCCTAATTATTAATCCTCGTTTGAATATTCAGTTGCAACTCTAATTTAGGTAGACCACCCTTTACATTACAACCCACAATATATGTCACCAAATAGTTCTGAGTATCTACACAAGTCTTAACTATAGAATTGTGTATTCTGTTTTTATCGTGATGACACTAATGTTATTCCATAGATGGGTTAACTCTATTAAATAATTTGGAGTGGTTAAAATATTTTGATGAGGAAGCTTGTAAGTAGAATGTATGGTAATGGGGCCACCGTTATTCCGAAGAAGGTTAGGGAGGCTTTGGATATTAAAGCCGGGGATATCATTGTATGGCGATTAGATAGTAAGAGGAAAGTTGCAATTGTGTCTGTTGAGAAGGATGTATTATCCGAGTTATCAAAGGATATAGTTATAAAGGGGAAATGGGCCGGTAAACTCTATAGAAATTATGTAGCCACCAAGAGATCAAAGAAGTAGTGGGATATAGACTGCTAATATCAAGCCTCCCAATATAACCAATAATAATGCTATATTCTCCCTCAACCTCTTGGCAATTGCATATATGAAACCAATCGCTATAAGTCCGGTTAAGAAACTCGTTACGAGCAAGATAAACGACCCTAATGGATCCAAATATTCTATAGCTTCTAGATCAATGAGTTGGTAGAGGCCGGCCAATATAGTTACTGGTATAGCCATTATGAATGAAGCTCTCACACTATCCCTACTATTTAATCCTAAAAGAGAGAATGCGGTAATCGTTAGGGCACTCCTAGATAAGCCGGGGATTATAGCTAGGCCCTCGATGATGCCAACGAGTATTAATTCATGAGTTTTCAATGTCCATACTTCCCGTAATCCATATTTACCAAATCTATAGAGAATTAAACCGGTTATTATCAATGCTACACCAGTTAGAGGTTCAAAGAATGTTGATTCAATATTAGTAACCCATTGATATATTATAAAGCCTATGGGCAATGCAGCTATAGTTGGAACTATAAATATTTTAAGCCAGATGTTATGGAGATCAAGTCTATATAGACTCTTCAACTCTCTTCTAAAATAGACTAAGGCTGATAACCCAGTTCCAAAATGAGCCGCTATCCCAAGTTTAAAACCTAGTATAGGGTCTAACCCTAATATCCTACTATAGAATAGCGATGCCTGGCCACTGCTACTTACAGGAAGCCATTCCAGTAGACCTTGTAGAATACCAAGCAAAATTATTTGAATATCCATAGAACAATAATATCCAAACTATTAACTTATAATTTCAGTTCATTATGCTAGGGACCTAATCGGTGTAAAGGTTGAGATCCCGTAAGGTGGATTAAGATAAATAGCAAAATTTTTATATTATTTTTGAGAAATTTTTTGTGACGATATTAATTTTAATTAACTATGGGTTATGGTATCCTACAATTGACGAAATAAATAGGGTGAACTTTTTGTATCCTTCTGAGGGGTGTCAAGTATGAAGAAGGAATATCTTGTATTGATAGCTTCTATATTGTTGTTTCTTGGGATAGTGGGTATACCATCTCTTTATGATATACTATCTACCAGTAATGATGTACCCGAAGTCGAGATCCTTGTCCTAGATGCTGAGGAGGGTCTTAAGAAGACAGCTGTAATTAAAATCACAAATGTAGAAAATGCCGGGTTTATATCCCTCTCAGAAGAAGCTATTCCAAAATCTTTAGGTGAGGCATTCAAAAGTTATGATTTGGTTGCTGAAATTATAGTTTCTGATATTTATGTAGTTAGAATACCTAAGACTACAAGTGACCTTGAAGGCTATATGAGCTACTTATTGTATGAAGCTAAAATCCTTAGAACCTATAAGGGCGAACACTCTATAAACGATATACTATATTTTATATCTCCCGGAAAGGTCGATGAATCTAAATCGACTCTATATACGTACGAGGATATTCCACACTTAAATATAGGAGAAAAGGCAATAGTTTTCGCAAACAAACTTAATCCGTTTCCTGGCGATTTAAATGGTAGGCTGCTTGTCAAGAACTTTCAAAATCTATATGAAATGCCATTTGTAGGTTTTAGAATTGAAGGTGATAAATTGAAACTTCTAAGTCAATTATCTCCTGGTACTGAGTATGTAGGGATGAGTGTTGGACAGTTTGAAGAAAAATTCTTAGCCTCTATATCCAGTTAACCCTATAATTTTTTACATTCCTCTTTCTAATTACTCTAATCGTTTGTAATGTAAAACGCCTTAACCTATGATTCCATATTTATATCTGCTATGCTGATCTTTCCCAATCTTAAACCTCTCTAGGGTCAAACTAGATATATTGAATCGTCTGGATTCACCGTATCTTATAAGTTCAGCTATTGTGAGACCATAGGCTGGAGCTAGCTTAAAACCGTGTCCGCTAAGCCCAACTAGATGTAGGAGGTTTCTATATTTGAGGTCATATCCAATTATTGGTTGGAAGTCTGATGTGACATCGTAGAAGCCATATATCGCTGATATAGGTGTGGTATCATTCAATAATGGGAATCTTTTAGCCGCTCTACCCAGCCTATCCTCAACCACATCGATAGGTGGAGATGAGTATTCACCGGGTTCAGGATCGAATCCATTATACACCGGTTCAAGGCCTCCAATGAGATATCTTGTTTCACCATCAGGCCTGCTATAGAAGCCTAGACTGAAATCTCCCCATCCAAACCAAATCTTTCTATTGGGCTGTGAAACATATAGAACATCTTCCCTAGCAAGTTTAATTGGAAGCTCTATACCTAAGCTCTTCAATACTTCATTTGTCCATACCCCAGAGGAATTTACTATATATTCCGCTTCATAGACTCCCTTATCAGTCTTAACCTTATTAATAGTATCATCCTCAAACTCAAATCCTATTACCCGTTCCCTAGTATTAACCTCCGCCCCACCTTTTAAAGCATAATCTACAAATCCCTGTACAGCGTCATAAGCGTCACAATAGCCGCTTCCAGGTTCCCAAGCGATGCCTGCAAGGCCTGTAACGTCTAGTTCTCTATAAAATTCCTGCTTAAAGATTTCGGGATCGTATAACTCCACATCAATGCCAGATGATTTCAAGGAGTTAACAACCTCCTCCATAGTCTTCAAATGATCCTCTCCGCCGGCAAAGCCTATCCCCGTCTCATGGAAGACCTCATGTATATAGCCAGTCTCTTCAACATATCTCCTCCAGAACCTCCATGAATAGATTGCCATATCTCTTAAGGTAGGATGGGTATAATGTAGCCTGATTAGAGCGCTGCTTCTACTTGTCTGCCCACATCCAGGGCATCTAGCATCTATAGCCAATACATCTGAGATGCCCATTCTGACTAGATTATATAGGATGCTGGACCCTGTGGATCCTAGTCCAATAATAATAACACGGTATCTATTCATTATAATAATGAATATATCTTAACAGGTTAATTACATCTCCATCTCCGGTTAATGCAATTTTGTATCCGTATATTCCTTGGGGATATAATATATATTCCTATTTAAATGGTTATGTTGTATCCTACTACCTAAGGTTGTTTTAACTATGAAGATAGTGGAATTGAAGCCTAGACAGGCTGTCGACGAGATTACCTTCAAAGTGCTTGAGCTTGGTGAAGAGAGGACTACATCCGGTGGTAATAGGGTTGTAGAGGCATTGGTTGGAGACGAGACAGGTGTTGTAAAGTTTACACTTTGGAATGCAGAGATTTCAATGATGGAGATTGGGAAGACATACAGCCTGAAAAATGGATATGTAACCCTTTTCAGAGGTAGTATGAGACTGACGATCGGTAGAAATGGAGAGTTAAACCTCTCAGAGTTGGAGATAGAAGAAGTAAATAGGGATAATGATATGTCGGAAAAGAGGTTTATAGAGGATTATAATAGGCCCAATTTTAGAAGGAGAAGGTTTAGAGGATAGAATAAGGAGTATGATGGTTGCATATTAAAAACAATCTATTCCTAAAGGCCTTTTAACCCTTTTTTATTTACCATTTATCCCGCCTAGTGGGAGGGGATGATCGTATATGCCTTCTCTAACAATATATTTAATTTGTCTCAGTAAGCATTTCTTCTCCAGCTCGACGTAGTAGAATTGTATTTTACTCAGTAAAATAGTGGATTATATTGAGGTATTAAAATGATTAATTAATGTTTTTGCCATCTATAGTTGGATCTCACTGAAGTCACTTACGCTGAACCTTATAAACGGTTTATTATCATCGCTCTTTAGAATCTTAGCGTTTCTACCGATTAAGCTATCACTTATCCTGTTGACACCTTCAATATAGGCATTATCCATAACAATAGAATATTCTATGCTGCTATTCGTTAGATATACGCCATTTCCTATGCTGGTATATGGGCCCACATATGAATCAATTATTTTTGCGCCTGCCCCTATAATCGCTGGGCCTCTAATATGGCTATTTATTATTTCAGCGTCTCTATCAACCATCACCCTACCATCAATCCTCGAATTCTCTATTCTCCCCTCAACCCGTCTATCTATTCTCTCATCAAGTATCACAGCATTAACCTGTAGGACGTCATCCTTCTTACCTGTATCGAACCACCATCCATCTATAATCCTATATTCAACCTTCCTCCCCCAGTCAATAAGCGTCTGTATAGCATCGGTAATCTCATACTCTCCCCTCCAACTCGGTTTTAGGGTTGCAATCGCATCGAAGATTATAGGTTTAAACATGTATATCCCTATGACAGCATATTTACTCGGTGGTTTCTTGGGCTTCTCAACAAGCCTGACAAGATTCCCCTTCTCATCGAATTCTGCTACTCCAAACCGCCTGGGATCATCGACCTCTTTCAAAAGTATCATTGCATCGGCATCTGAAGACTTGAAATCCTCCACATATTTTTTTATACCCCTCTGAAGTAGGTTATCACCTAGATACACCACGAAATCCTCATCCCCCACAAAATCTTTACAGAGTCCCACTGCATGGGCGATTCCTAGAGGCTTCTCCTGATAGACATAACTTATTTTTACGCCTAGATGAGATCCATCCCTATAATGCTGTTTAACAAGCTCTGGAAAAGTCTCTCCCACTATGATAGCTATCTCTTTGATCCCTGAATCCCTCAGATCCTCAACTACATATTGAGAGATTGGTTTATTGGCAACTGGAATTAATTGCTTGGGACCTGCATATGTAAGGGGACGAAGCCGAGTTCCAAGCCCACCATGTAAAACAACACCCTTCATCGATTAACACCTAAAGCAGAAGACATTATCCATAATAACAATTTTATATGTAAGATATTAATTCAACCTACTGCCATTAATTTCAAGACCCGACTCTAGGTTACATACCTGAGACATAACTTTTTGGAGGATCAACCTCTAATCTACTCTGAGACAAACCTATGAAGCAATATAGGGAAGGGATTCCTGATAAAGACTCTGAATAACTCCTTATCTGAAACCCTCCTTACATAGGTGTTTATAAATCTTCTCCACCTAAATAGATATCTCAAGTTTTTACCAATCCAATATAGCCCTTTAAAATATCCAATGAGCGGCTTTGCATTCCTATTCTTGATGCTTATCCCAAGTAGTTTAATAAAGTATAGTAGTAGAAAGGTTGGTAGATACCTCAAGAGGCTCCATATCTGATAATATTTAAGCATAAGCGAGACACGGGACTTAGTTGAGAAGTAATATACATCTACATTTATCCTCCCAGTTGAATATCCCCCATAGTGATAAGCCTTTGCACCCCTCACCGTAACAACTCTATATCCTGAGAGCCATATTCTAAAACCAAGGTCTATATCATCATGGTATAGAAAGAATTTAGGGTCTAGAAAACCTATCCTCTTTATCAGGCTGGTCCTGAGAAGGGCGACAGCTCCACAGGGATATGTAACCTCGTAGACTTCTTTTTTAAGGTGGAAATCCTCAGGACCTATATGCCTACCTAGCTGTAGAGTGCCCATACAGAAGGTATCATACATATTACCTAAACTTTGCACCCTACCATCTGGAAAATATATCTCAGGCTGAGCAGCCCCAATACTCTCATCCCTCTCCATAGCTGAAACCAACCTAGCCAGACAGTCTCTCTCTAGATATGCATCATTGTTCAACATAAGTATATACTTTGACTTGGGGTGGATATGTAAAAACCCAATGTCATTTCCAATAAGGAACCCGACGTTCTTCTTAAGTCTAATTATCTTTAGATTATTTAAATCACCATATTTCTTCTCTACTTTTAATATTGAATCATCCTGAGATGCATTATCTACAAGGATTATCTCTAGATTTTTATGGGTCTGGATTAACATAGATTCAATACATTTTAGGAGTAATTCTCCACCATTATAGTTTACTATAATTACTGATACTAGAGGTGTTTCTATCAAACACACCACCAAATATTCTAATGATAAAATTTCGTCTCCATTTAATTATTATAGCTTGACAATATAGATTGATAGTTGTCTTTATCCACCAATATGGTGAGTAGTTAGATGACGAAGGTCGTTATGTTTGGATGGGATGGAGTCCCATATAATTTAATTGTAGATGCATTGGAGAAGGGATATCTTCCAAATCTAAAGAATTTAATTAATAGAGGTGTTATAGGACCATTAAACGCGGTTTTACCTCTCTATACCCCTCCTAACTGGTATTCAGCCTTGACGGGTTATCTACCTGAGAAACATGGTATTACAGGTGTATCATATCTAGACGAGAATTATAATTATAGGTATCTGACTCTTAAAGATTTACGGCGGCCGGGCATATGGGATAGGCTATCCCTCTACCATAAAAAAGGGATTTATCAAAATATTCCATTTAGTTTTCCGGCTCCTGAGATATATGGTATCTGGATTGGAGATGAAGATGTCTATAAAAAAATTGATACCGTCCATGTATATCCACCTGAAATTTTGGAGAGACTCAGAAAGTATTCATATCACACTGGATACTATGTTAAAAAGAGTAATGTAGAGAACTTCTTTAACGATATCTGGAATATAGAGAGAAGGAAGATTGACGTGTGGCTTGAGCTACTTAAAGAGGTCGAATGGGATTTCACAGTATTTATATCTAGATCGCCAGATGTAGTTTTACATTACCTGTATGGTGGGGAAGATACGGATAGATATGTATATGGGATTCTATCAAACTTAGATGATATAATGGGTAGAGTGATTGAAATATGTGGAGATGATACGGCATATATTATAATGTCAGATCATGGACAGATTAAGATACACACCTATCTCAATCTGTTAGGGCTCCTAATGAAACACGATTTAATAAAGTTAAAATCAAGGGGTGGAGTAAGAGTTAAAAGGTTTAAGCAGATGTCTATATTTAACCGTTTATGGCGGCTATTTCCATCCAGATTCCGGATGTATTTAATACGTAATCTCCTTAGTAGGGTGTCGACTCTGGAGAAGTTCGATTTCTCGGCATTACACAAAGTTGACTGGGAGAATACCAAAGCATTTTTACACTCAGGGAATATAGGTGCAATAAAATTTAATCTCAAGGGAGTCTATAGATCTGGAGTTATAGAGAAAAATGAAGTAGAAGGTCTTTTAAAGGATGTTAGAAGTATATTGGAGAATCTTAAATATGGTGATGTGAAGGCAATACTCGAAATAAAAATTCTTGATGAAATGGATGTTAGAATACCTAATATAATGCTGGAACCAGCACCAGGAATTTGGTTTTCCTCCAGTGAGGATGAAACTTTATTTTATGGGAATCCGGCTATCGAGAAAGGAGAACTAGGTGAGATAATTCCTGGGGAGATATTGTCTTCACATATTAAGGAAGGATTCTATGCAGTTGCAGGAGGGCCTTTCAAAGAACTAGGTGTTTCAAATATCTCAATAGACATAACAGATGTAGCCCCTCTAATCCTATATTTACTAAATATACCAATACCAAATGACCTTGATGGGAGACTCCCAGTTGAACTGATTCAAGAAAGGCATTTGAGGGATTATCCACCTAGATATCACGATTATAGGATTGACAGGTTGAAGAGGAGGAGCCTTAAAGTAAGGAAGAAGATAACTAGAAGAAAGGATTGATAAATGCTTAACAATCCTATATATTCGTATTAATAAATTATTAGAGGTAACCATGTAACTCTAACTCCCCAATTAGGTATAGGAAAGCTATAAATTACTAATAGGATAATTAATTTTTTCATGGCTAAAAAGGTAATTCTTTCGGAGGAAGAGAGAATAGTAATTATTAAATTTAACAAACCAGACAAGTTAAATGCATTGGATGAGGAGATGTGGGTAGACCTTGCAGAGATACTAGAGACGTATAGGGAGGATAAGATGGCGATAATCACGGGGGAGGGTAAGGCCTTCTCAGCCGGTGATGATATTAAGATGATGTATGAGTTTAAAGGATTAGACGAATCAGAGTATTTCGTAACAACAATTTTAAAAAGGGCTATCCGGGCATTCCTCGACTATAGACTCCCAATCTTCTCAGCAGTAAACGGCTATGCAGTTGGAGGAGGATGTGAAATCACACTCCTAACAGATATGGTTATAGCCTCTCCAAACGCTGTATTTGGCGTTCCAGAGATTAAAATTGGGTTGTTACCACCGGTAATGCTTAGTCTAGGGGGTCATATGATAGGATTCAAAAAGGCTTTTGAACTATCTCTATCCGGGAGATTCCTGACTGCCGAGGAGGCTAGAGAGATTGGCCTTGTAGACGTTATTGATGATGATCCTGTTGGGAAGGCTGTTGAATATGCTGAGGAGCTATGGAGCATACCAAAGGAGACCCTATACTCCTATAAGGACTATGTAAACTCAGTTAAACTGAAGATGCTGGATGATGCACTAGCCGATAAACTAGCACTTCTAATGATAAACAGTGAAGCCAAGAAATTAATGGAGAAATTCCTCAAAAAGGAGCTATAATCCACCGATTGAATATATTACCTAAACCCCCTATCTATATATGCTATATCACTCTGTATAAGGAAAAACGATTACAGAGGACAGAGGAAACTCTATACTTAACCCCCTCATAATGATAATGATTTCCCAGGGAGTCTAGAGTTTATCTAAGGATTTATAATTTACTTTTTAGATTTAAACTATTTAGTTTAAAATAGAATTCTAATAACAATGTTTTTAGTGGAGCGTTTTTATTGAGTTCTGATTTTGATGTTGATATGTAGAAAAAAGGGTGGGTGGTTAGAACGACTTCTTTAGACTCTCTATCGCTTCCTTTAATTCCTCTACTGCTGATGGATCTTCTAGGGTTGATGTGTCGCCGATGGGTCTGTCGTGGAGCATGGCTATAATTATTCTTCTCATTATCTTTCCACTCCTTGTCTTGGGTAGTTTGTTTACGAAGACAACTTTTTTAGGTGTGGCTATTGGGCCTATAACCCTCCTAACAGTCTCTTTAATCTCCTCGGCCAATTCCTCACTGGGAGTGTAGCCCTCCTTGAGTGTTACGACTGCTATGGGTAGCTCTCCTTTGACAGGGTCTGGAGCGCCTACGACGGCCGCTTCACTCACTGCTGGATGGGTTATTATCGCGTCCTCAAGCTCTATGGTTCCGATTCTATGGCCAGCTATCTTGAGCACTTCATCCGCTCTTCCAAGTATCCAGAAGTATCCATCGCTATCCCTCACTGCGTAATCAGCTGGGTAGTATATCCAGATACCTTTCTCTGGATCGCTGAATCTAGACCAGTATGTGTTGATGTATCTATCGGGGTCTCCCCATATACCCATAAGCATCCCGGGCCATGGCTCCTTAACAACTAGATACCCCTTCTCTCCAGGCTCGGATCTACTGCCATCTTCTTTAATCACATCGGCGACGATACCGGGTAGGGGTAGTGTGGCGCTACCAGGCTTTAATGGGACTAGTGCTATCCCCGGTGCGGGTGATAGCATAGCGGCTCCTGTCTCGGTCTGCCACCAGGTATCAACTATTGGGCATGCATTCCTACCTATCTTCTCATAATACCACTTCCATACATCCGGGTTTATAGGTTCCCCTACTGTACCTAGTATCCTTAGGCTTGAGAGATCTACATTTTCAATCCATTTATCACCGTATTTCCTTAGGAGTCGAAGGAGTGTCGGACTTGTATAGAAAGTATTTACACCATATTCCTCGACAATCCTCCATATAATATCTGGCTTAGGATAGTCTGGAGCTCCTTCATACATTATCGAGGTCATGTTATGCATTAAAGGGCCATATACGATATAGGTATGCCCCGTTATCCAGCCGATATCAGCTGCACACCAATATATATCTTCAGGCCTTGGATCCCAATTCCATTTGAAGACGTTATAGATGTAGGTCATATAGCCCCCGACACTATGCATTATACCCTTCGGCTTACCAGTAGTACCACTTGTATAGAGGATGAATAGTATATCTGTAGACTTCATCTTCTCGGGAGGTACATAAACTTTTTGAGGGGCTTCAGCCATCAACTCGTGATACCAGTAATCCCTATTCATATGCATCTTAACGTTACCATCCAACCTCTTCACTACAATAACCTTCTCAACATCTACACCTCTATCTCTAGCCATGGCCACAGCCTCATCAACACGCTCTTTCAAGTTTATTATGTTTCCCCTCCTGTAGAAACCATCGGCTGTAACAACTACTTTTGACTCGGCATCCACTATCCTCTCAGCTAGGGCTGCAGAGCTGAATCCAGAGAATACAACGCTATGTATGGCGCCTATCCTAGCTATTGAAAGCATTGAGATAGGTAGTTCCGGAATCATGGGGAGATATAATGTGACTGTATCTCCCTTTCCAACACCTATAAACTCTTTTAGGACGAATGAGAAGCGGTTAACCTCTCTAAATAACTCCCTATAGCTTATCGTCCTCCTACTCCCATCCTCCCCAACCCAATAATAGGCAACCCTATTCTCAAGGGATGTCCCAACCCACCTGTCAAGAGCGTTCAGATTTATATTGGTCTCACCGCCTACGAACCACTTATAGAATGGCGGGTTTGACCGGTCTAAAACTACATCCCAATACCTATACCACTTCAGTTGCCTGGCATTCCCATCCCAGAAGCCCTCCAGATCATCTAGACTCTTTTCATAATACTGTAGGTATTCATTCAGTGACGGAATATACCTTTCATCGAATGGCAGAGCTTCAGTCAAGACTCATCACCTAAAGTATATAACATAAATAATATTGATAACATTGTCTAAAAAATAGTAACAAGGATATTTTTGGAGACATATTTACAGGGCTAAACACAATATCAAATTAATTAGATGGTCACTATAGTGGCTATTAAACTTTATTAAATAGGTTTAATAATTGGAGCGTATATCTATAGATGTATTTTAGCTTTTATCTTGCCAATTCATTGAATAGTTCTACATAGTCATTGATAATTTCTGTTTTATTGAATCCCCTCTTAAAAGCTATTTTCAATACATCAAAAAATAATTCATGGAAACGTTCCATCATTTTTCTATAATCCTCGTCCTTTGACTTGGAAAGGGCATCATAGCAATACCTTAAGCCATATTTTGTTACCTCAACAGCATCATCAAATTCGCCATTGATAATTAGATTAATCGTTTTAAACAGATTAATCATTGATAGGCCTCCATAGATAAACGATTCAGGTATGCTGGTGTATGCCTTTAACACCATAGAATCTATTTTTCGTAGATCGATAGCTCCAAAGGGTCTATCAAAAATATCTTCAATACGTATACTCATTCTGGATAGATTCTCACCTACAAAGTTTAAGACATCTAGTAAGTCACCCTCATCTATAAATCGATTGTCAAGAAAATTTACAATATGCATTAGAACCGATTGTTCTAGGAAGAAACTAGCTAGATGGAAATCTTTATTCAATTCAAGGGCATTTTTGAAGGCTTTAATTGCTTCTAGATACTCACCAGCATCATATAAGGTGTAACCCAATATATACCATAGCATCCAATCATCCTTTTCATACTCGAGCATCGAGGCTATCTTCTCCAGGTTTAAATGATGGCTTCCCTCTACAATGTTCCTATAGAATTCAATGTAATATCCGAAGTTCTTTGCCTTCAAATCAACCACTCTTAATAATTATTAGCTAGTCTAAATAAAATAACCTCTCTGTCTTGACACTCTTTATTTCATTAGGGGGGGCTATTGAAAGATATGTGGTCATCATCCATTTCCCTAAATAATGAAATATATCTGTTTCAAAACATCCTATCGAAAAGATTTGATTATCTGGATCCTCCAAATTGGAATGAATATTTATCCCAGCATGGTTCTGGCCATATCGAGATGCTTCATCAACAATTCAAAAGCTTTTGGTAGGTCTTCCCTAGATACTATCAAGATTGTATCTGTGTAGCACGACTCTACATGTACGATGTTTATATCGTTGAGTGCTAGGACATTTGAGATATATGCTATTACACCTGGTACATACATCACATCTATTGGGCTTACAATCACTATGGCGGCATAGCCTCTCTGTGCAGAGATGACATTCTCCCTAT
This sequence comes from Candidatus Geothermarchaeota archaeon, assembly GCA_015523605.1. GTDB lineage: Archaea > Thermoproteota > Nitrososphaeria > Geothermarchaeales > JDFR-13 > SZUA-1514. The sequence continues at coordinate 13,938 of WAKC01000019.1, read as the reverse complement.
TCACATTATTTAAAAGCTCCTCCGCAGCCTCATCATCCAGAGCGATCGTCACAGCTAATATGCTCTGCATGACGGCGAAGAACCTCGCTTTTAAAGCTATCTCTGATAGGAGGGGATAGATATTGTATATCGCGTCGATCCTAACTGTTATTATTGAGATTCCAGTTCTAACTTCAACGGTGGATCTGGATAAGACTTTTAAGACATCCTCCTCCACTCTATACTCTCTACCTCTCACTCTATCTGCATACCTTATTAGAGCCATCTTTACAGAATCTAATGAGACTTCTTTACCTAGTGCACGGGATATAGCTGGCCTGAGCTTCTGAGCCAATCTAGTATAGTTGACTATACCCCTCTCTATGGATATGCGTAGGATGGGATCTCCAGAGATAATCTCTTCAACTACTTGTGATACTGTCTTCATGTTCCAAATATAACATAATATGTAACAAATGTTATTTACATTTCACTAATCAAAAGAATCTGTTCCAAGTTTGAATATTGAGTATAGGGTTGGGATGATGAAGGTTGTACTCGCATATTCAGGTGGTCTCGATACATCTACAATCATAGTTCTACTTAAAGAGAAGTATGATGCTGAGGTTATAACCGTCACAGTCGATGTAGGTCAGAAGGGAGAGTTAGAGGGTGTAGAGGAGAAGGCATATGAACTTGGAGCATCTAAACATTATACTATTGACGCGAAGAAAGAATTTATAGAGGAGTACGTCTTCCCGGCGGTTAAGGCTAACGCATTATATGAAGATAAATATCCACTAGGCTCTGCACTCGCAAGACCTCTGATAGCAAAGAAGGTTGCAGAAATAGCTATTCAGGAGGGGGCTGATGCAGTTGCACATGGATGTACAGGTAAGGGTAACGATCAGGTAAGGTTTGATGTAACGCTCAAGGCATATCTAGGATCTGAAGTCGATATTATAGCTCCGGTGAGGGAGTTGAGATTGACGAGGGCCAGGAGCATCGAGATACTAAATAAACATGGATATAATGTCTCGTCAATACATAAGAAATTTAGTATCGATGAGAACCTCTGGTCAAGGAGCATCGAAGGAGGTATATTAGAAGATCCTATGGAGGAGCCTCCTGAGGAGGCCTTCGAATGGACGAAACCCTACCATGAAGCTCCAGACCATCCATTATATCTAGATATAGAGTTTAGAGAGGGGTTGCCATATAAAGTGAATGGAGAAGTATATGATGAGGTCGAGATGATAGAATTGTTGAACGGTTTAATAGGGTCCTATGGCTATGGAAGAATAGACTATATAGAAAGCAGGGTAATAGGGCTTAAGAGTAGGGAGGTATATGAAGCCCCTGCTGCACTAACATTGATAGAGGCTCATAAGGAGTTGGAGAGGATGGTTCTAACACCTAAAGAACTTAGGCTTAAAAAATACCTCGATGGGTTATGGACGGACCTAGTCTACCAAGGTCTATGGATAGACCCTCTAAAGACGCATTTAGACATCGCCATAGACTCGTTAAATAAATATGTTACTGGGAAGGTAAAACTGAAGGTCTATAAAGGAGCCCTCGTAATCGTGGGGAGAGAAAGTCCGTATTCACTATACTCTAAAGATTTGATTAGCTATGATGAGGGGTGGTACCCAACATCTGAAGAGGCTGAAGGCTTCATAAAACTCTATAGCCTATACTCACTCACAGCCAATAAAGCTAGAAAGGAGGTAGAGAATTGATATAGAACCTTTACAAGAATCTAAGGGCTTATAACCTATTGGGAATCGTAAGATAGGCCAGTTACATCTTCCAATGATAAAAACGCCGACTCAAATATTATTTTTGATGAACAATCTACAAGATATATATAGATACCTTAGTTGGCCGATGAAACCGGATGATGAAAGAGCACTTAAAAGATCAAGGGCTATAACAAAATTCTTCAAGGAGACACTTGTGAAACATGATTCGTTTAAAGCCCTTTCAGGAAAGGAAAGGATAAAGATCTTGGAGCTTGGATGTGGAACAGGGATTGCCGGAGCATCTATCTGTAAGGCCCTCTCAGACTTGGGATACAAGGTTGAGGTGTTATTCACCGATATAAGGAGGGATGACCTAAAATACATCGGAAAATGGATTGAAACCTTAGATATAGATAATATTTCCTATTCCTCGATAGAGGCTGATGCAAAAAGAATAGATGAGTATACCAAAGACGAATATGACATGGTTATATTCTGGGGCTCATCAATGCCACACTTCGACGTATTCGAATACGTCTCTATGGTATCTGCACTCTATAATTTGACACATAAAGACTCGATAGTCCTCATAGAACAGGCGAATCTAGGATGGATACTTATGTATAGAAAAGCATTCGAGAGGCTCGTCGTAGATGGAGGTATAGATCCTGAGGGTAGAGGGGTTGTATCCATATTTACAGATTATGATCCTATAAGGGGCGTCCAGTTCAGACACTATTACTCATTACCCGGTTATAAATCCCTCGGGAGGATGAAGAGTAGGCTATGGGATATAGCATCGCTTCTCGGGATACTATGGATATATTATGGGGAGGTAGACGCACTCGAATATCACGAATTTAGAGATACCTATGTATTAATAGCTTGGAATAAGAGAGATAATCTAGGTACCAATATAAGGGTAAGCCACTAGCTTAGAAACTCCGTTTAACAAATTATTTGGCATCATTTCATTACTGAAAATCCATTATTATACGAGTTTAATCTATCTAATATTATTACGATGACGAGAGATGATGCGAGTTATGAATTTGAGATGATCCGTAGATACATTGATAAACGGAGGGAGACCGACCAAGAAATTCCTGAATGGCTACCCCTACTTGGTTTCATACTTGTTATTGCAGGCCTTCTATCAATGATAAGCACCTTCCTAACACTACCTTTCTGGGGAATGTCACCCACATTCCCATTTCCCTTCACCCTCTTCTTCACAGGTATGGCGATACTAATATCAGGCGTGATAATAGGAGCCTTAATATTCCTATATCTCGTCTATGTATGGCTTGATAGGATAAACAAACACTTCGATAGAGTGAGGAATCTCTATAGAAACTTGGCCCTCTACCTAGAGAAAAAGGGATTTCAAGATCTATCAAGGTGGGTGGATAATGAGGTAAGGGAGATGGAGTATAAGCTTTCAGGCGAGAGAAGCCCCGTTCTATGGGCAATCCTAGTCTTCATACTAAATATACTTATATGGTACGTATTACACATGGTTAATGACTCTCTTATAAAGCTCGGAGCATCGGAGAAGAATATACTGACTAGGATAGATAAGAAGCTTAGGGAGGAGGGATTAGGTGGTCTAGAAGTTGATATAGAGGAAATAGGCAGAATAGAGAAGAGAGATACCATCCTATACATCATACTATCAATAATAACGATAGGGCTATTCACAATTTACTGGGCATATCTAGCCACAAAAGACATCAACAAACACTTCCAAGATCACAGTAGAATAGAAGACCAGCTATTAGCCGCGATAGAGAAACTATAAACCATAAAAAAGAGAAAAACCCAGAATAAGCGACATGATTCGGAATCGACCCTATCAAGAAAGTTTAGATAAAATCCATTAAAAAAATGGTTTGAAAAGAAATTATTAAGATAAAAACTTACTTCCCAAAATAAAAAAATCTAAATCAACAATTTCCAACTCCCGGATAATCCCGAAAATATAATTTTAAAATCTCGATGTTATTAAATTAAAACTATAAATAACTCTAAAATATTCAATATTGAAATGATCTAACCAATATATATCGGATATCTACACACCTCTATTTCTAACGACTCTTTTTGGATAGGGAGTCTAGACTTTTAATTTTGGATATTTGTAATCTGTTTAGTTTTAAACTATTAAGTTTAAAAAATATGTTATTCCTCAATATTGTTGAATTTGATGAATATGGCTGTTTCATGGTTTTGATAGTAAAATGCTGTAATGAGTATCATTTTGTAAGTGAATATCTCGGTTTCTTCTATTGGTTCTTTGGATAAGTCGTATATTGCTGTATAGTGGATTGTCTTCAACTTTATAGTTCCGTTTTCTGGGGATAGGTGGGGTATGGTGAATGTTTCCTTACTAGGGAATATGACTATTTCTTCTGGTCGGTCCTTCTCCAATACAAATATGGTGGATAGGGAGAATGCTTGGTGGAATTGCGGGTTTACAGGTGACTCATTTCCCACTGGATATGGAGGTATACCATATGTAATGAACATGGTTAATGTAGAGGTATTGTCATCTATCGAATCCTCTTCTGAATATTGTATTTTTATGTTTACTGTTAGATTTGGATATTCAAGTCTCAAGTCGTAAAATACTTTGAGATTTGTACCCTCATATATTCCTTGGAAGATCAGGGAATATGTATATCCGGTGAAACCTGTCTGGTTGAAATGCCTTACCTTCCATAGTATATCCCACTCGGCCTCTATCATCTCATCTCTAAATACCTTAATCTTATTCTCGCCTATCCCCTCATCTATATTCTCGCCAATCCATTCGTCTACCCTACATGAGGTTTTACAGGTAGGCTCTATATTTGAAACTTTATATAACTCTTTAACTATCGAACTGGTGGGTGAATCTGCGGATCTTTCCGTAAGCATTGCATATATATATTGATCAGGTATATCGAAGAAGAGTTCTCGGCTGATATTATAAATGAGGTATCGGCTTTTCAGTATTGGGCCTATTAACTTGGCCTCAGCATATTCATATCCATAAATGGTAAAATCGGTTCTATACATTGGGTCATCTATATATAGTGTTTCCACGGCTGGAGCCCATGGAGGCTTAAACATTTTTGGTAGTCCATCGAAGTATTTTTTAAGCCCTGTAAATTCTATCTCCGAAGCATATTTGAATAAGCCTTCATAGGGATAGGTTGGTGTATCTGGGTTTAACAGGTATATCAGGAATTTAGTATACTGCCTTGTCCTCCCAATATCTTCGAGGCTATACCGGATCTCCACTATATCTATATATCTCTCTGGAATTCGATCTCCATTCAAGTCTATCGTGAAGAGAGGGTTGCCCACATCCTGAGATATTAACGAGGGTATTATCAATACGCTGCCAGGATATGATGGCCTAAAACTGTCGATATCATCTATCACACCGACTGGATATCCCAGTGCATAAGTTAGAAAGATTGATTGGGCGAGGGCCCTCACCCTACAATCGTTTACATCACCCATATTTACAAGTCTGAGTGGTGTGGCACATCCAAATAACCCATCGATTGGTTTGTCTTGTGGCATTACAACATTGAATCCCCTTGAAAAGTATAGTGCATAGTTTTTATAGAGTAGTCTCAACTCTAGAAAGTCTTCAATAGCAATATTAAAGGCTAGTGAGAAGGCTGGCCTAGCCACGATACTCCAGAATAGTATCTCAGTCTCGATATTCCAATAATTTATCATAGAATTATAAATCGGCTGTTCAAGGATTAGCAAGATATTTGTGAGAGTAGCTACTTCTCCATCAACATATATATCTTTATTTACCCTGAGGTTAAACATCCATATTGCCCATCCCAGAAAATCGGGGTCTATAACGACTCCACTAACTACATTCCTTCCTCTTACCAGGGATAGGAGGGAGATCCAATCACTTAAATCATATATCCTATTATGTATAACTATAACTTTATTCTCTAGATTATCGACCTCAGATATTATCATTTCAATTCCATATCCCAATCTATATATCTCTATCGCCTCCAACTCAAACCTTAAATATGACTCGTAACCAGAGGCAGATACTCCACCTAGGAACTCGACATTCCCATCTCTATCAATGTATGTAACTGTATAGTTATATTCTAATGAGGGTATGTAGCTCATTAAGAGGTTTAAATATTTCTGGTACGGCTCTTTCGACGCGTCTATCAAGGGTAGTTCCAGGATTCTATCTCCATATAACCTCACTAAAACTTTGTCTTCGGATAAATCAGCCAGATATTGTAGTGGATTGTAAAGTGTCGTCTGATTTGAGGGGATATTGGTGTAGCCTGGATATGTAACATTGGGGGTTGTAGGTTGAGAGGTGTTCCCTATAAATGGATTTAGAATCATAAATATGATTATGGCTGTAATTGACAACGAGGCAATGAAGATAACTATCTTTCTGTTTTTAGTTATCACCGTCAAATAATAAAATTTCAATCGAGACTAATGAAAGTTATATCTACATTCAATCATGACAGATTATATCTCGAGATATTCCTTGAGTTCCTTAGAGACTAAAGATTAACTTTCTCGAATAGTTTCAAATTATATTTGATATATGGGAATTAGGGGGTTTCTAAATATCAACTCCTTCTAGTCTAAGTAGGTGTTTCTTCAGATTTGTTCCATGGATAGAGGTGAATCCACCTAGGTCTCCATTACTCTTTATGACTCTATGGCAGGGAACTACGATTAGAAAGGGATTCCTTTTAAGAGCTTGACCTATGGCTCTTGGAGACTTTATCCCTAGCTGTTCTGCTACCCATTTATAGCTCCTCACTTCACCATACGGGATCCTTCTGACAACCCTGTATACACGTATCTGGAAATCAGTTAAGCCATCTAACTTTATTTTTAGCTGTGTAAAGTCTGTCTTTAATCCAGATGCATACCTCTTGAAGAGAAGGCTGACAATATCATTATATGACTTGTCTTCAACCCTATCTATATACTCTACACTATGAATCAACCTATCTTGGTATACAACTCTAAGAGAACCTCTGAATATAGGAATATAGATCTCTTTCATCTCCCTCAATAAATAGCTATTAATAGCCTTTACATATGTGGAGATACTCATTTTATATTGGAAATTAAATAGTTGAATATTTTTCAGTAAATAAGAAAATATTATGGAGAATTCCTCATATTCATGTATTGTTGATTCTCTTAGTTTGTTAACAGTGTTATATAAAAAAATCGTATGATATTTTTAAACCTCCCATATAAAATTTTTACGAAATAATTTTGTTTATATAATCTATGATTTTGTATATATATACCCTGCTTAAAAATTGATGGTATTAATTTGATTTTTAGATAGTATATACCACTACCTCGGGGGATTAGATGATTCGGGTTCCCAGCCGTAGAATCCCTTTAAATGTGAAGAATGTATTGCGGCCGGTTGGACGTGTCGAGATAGATATAGAGCTATGTAAAGGATGCCACTTCTGCATAGAGTTCTGCCCTACTGGAGTTCTAGGCCGTTCTGGAAAGGTGAATAAACAGGGATATGAATATCCCATCGTGATTCCTGGGAAGGAGGATGAGTGTATAGGATGTGGAATGTGTGAGAGGATATGTCCTGACTATTGTATCAAGGTCCACGACCTCCTATATAAACCTGTGGAGGAGGGGGTTGGATGAAGAATGGATTGTTGAAACCGGGTGATTATTTTCTAAGGGGGAACTATGCATTTGTAGAGGGGGCTTTACTGGCGGGATGTAGGTTTTTTGCTGGTTATCCAATCACACCTTCAAATGAGATCTCTGCTATGATGGCTAGGAGATTGCCCCAGGTAGGAGGGGCATTTATCCAGTTTGAGGATGAGATTGCAAGTGTAGTCGCTATTATAGGGGCTGCAAATGGTGGAGTCAAGTCTATGACGGCTACATCTGGGCCGGGCTTCTCGTTGATGCAGGAGGCTATAGGCCTGGCCTTCATGATTGAGACACCCATTGTAATTGTGGATGTCCAGAGGGGTGGACCATCAACTGGATTACCTACTCAGGTGGGCCAAGGAGACTTTATACAGGCGAATTTTGGAAGCCATGGAGACTATGAGACTGTAGTTTATCTACCAAATAGTCCTCAGGAGATGTTCGACATGGCTATAAAAGCCTTTAACACTGCCTGGAGGTATAGAGTCCCTGTAATTGTATTGGCGGATCAGATGATTGGTCAGATGATAGAGAAGGTATCCGTCCCATCCCATGACGAGATTGAGTTAGTCGAATATGAAAAGCCGGAGATACCTCCTGAAGAGTTTCTACCCTTCGACCTGAGATATGAAGTTCCGCCCTTTGTAGCTGCTGGGGATGGATATAGGATACATCTAACTGGATTGGCACATGATGAGAGAGGGTATCCAACCACAGATCATGAAACCTATTCAAAGATGCTTCTGAGAAAACTCCGTAAGATATGGGATAATGCAGATGAGATTGTAGAATGGGAGGAGAGGCTTACTGAAGATGCGGATTTAATAGTGGTGTCCTATGGGATAACCTCAAGATCGGTTTATAAAGCCGTTAGTGATGCGAGGGAGAAGGGGTTGAAGGTTGGCATATATAGGTTGAAGACTGCCTGGCCATTCCCCTATAAAAGATTGAAGGAGTTGGCTATGGAAGGAAGGAATATCCTAGTTGTAGAGGTTAACATGGGCCAGGCCTACCGAGTAGCTAGACAGTATATCTCCCATGAAGGGGTTTATAGCATGCCTTGGGCTCCTGGAAGGGTTCCACCCCCCGAGGCCATATTAAAAAAGATTGAGGAGGTGTATAAGGCTTGAGTGAGGCCAAATTAATCAGGCCATCTATTGATGAGATTAAGGCTTTATTGAGGGTTGAACGGCTTCCACATATATGGTGTCCATCCTGTGGAATAGGCATTGTAGCCAAGGCATATGTGGAGGCTCTATTACGCTCTGGAATACCACCTGAGAAGCATGTCCTCGTATCTGGTATTGGATGCTCTAGTAGAATGCCGGGATATATAAAGATTGATGGATATCACGTGATCCATGGACGTGCCATCCCATTCGCCGTTGGTCTGAAGACTGTAAGACCCGAGTTGGAGGTAACGGTATTCGCGGGTGATGGAGACCTTAGTACGATAGGTGGTAACCACCTAATACATGCAATCCGTAGGAATGACGATATCAATGTGATTATGATTAACAACTTTACCTATGGAATGACTGGGGGCCAGTATGGCGGTACAACACCTGAGGGTTCGAGGACACTGACATCTCCATATGGACATATAGAGGGGACATTCAACGTTCCACTCCTGGTAGCATCTATAGGGGCTCCCTATGTAGCTAGATGGACCGTTCTACACTACCGTCAGATAGTCGATACAATTGTAGAGATGTTTAAGGTGGATGGATTCACCTTCCTGGAAGTGATATCCCCCTGTATAATCTATACCGATATGAACCGTAGAGATGCAATCAGCTTGATGAGGATGTTTAAAAATCAGTCTGAGATAGACCATACAGCTGATCTTAGAAATGTTGGTATCGAACGTCTTGATGAGGAAACTCGATTCATAGTTGGTAAATTCGTCCATAGACCTAGTGAATCCTACCAGACTAAATATAGAAAGCTTGTTGAGAGGGTGATGAAAGGTGGTGAATAAAGATCTAAAAATTAGATTGATTGGGGCTGGAGGTCATGGAATACTCACCTTAGGGATGATACTGGGTGAAACCGCTATAAAAAATGGTTTGGAGGCGAGCATGACTATAGGTTATAGCCCTGCACAGAGGGGTGGATGGAGTAGAGCCGATGTAATTATATCGGAGAATAGAATCGACTATCCAATATTTACAGATCCTGATATATTGATAGCGACTACCCAGGAGACGTACGACCTTGAATATGGAAATGTAAAGGATGGAGGGCTTATAATCTATGAATCCTCTCTTGTAGAGCCGAGAGAGGTGGAAGGTGTTAGGCAGATAGGTATTAACGCGATTGAGAATGCGATCAAACTTGGGAATAGAATAGTAGCTAATATCATTATCCTCGGCTTTTTCAACGAGATAACAAAGACCTTCCCAGAAGACCTAGTTGAAGAGATAGTTGCTTCAAGGGTGAAGAAGAAATATGTAGACCTCAATATGAAGGCCCTCAAACTAGGTAGGGAGATGGCATATGAATATGTTGGTAAGGGGGTGATGAAGGGATGAGTAATTCAGTCCTAGTAGTTGGAGGGGGTATAGCCGGTATAAGAGCCGCATTGGACTTGGCGGAGGCGGGGGTTAAGGTTATCCTTGTGGAGAAGGGGCCTTCGATAGGGGGTAAGATGGCCTTCTTGGATAAGACATTCCCCACGTTAGACTGTTCAATATGTATAGAGGGTCCCTTGATAGGCGAGGTTATCAGGAATAAGAATATTGAGGTTCTAACGTTGTCGGAGGTTGTTGGGCTTGAGGGAGAACCGGGTAAATACCGTGTCAAAATTCTTCAGAGACCTAGATATGTGACTGAAGACTGTACAAAATGTGGGGACTGTACCGAGGTATGTCCAGTCTCAGTCCCCTTTGAGGGTGATGGTGGTCAGGGACTCAGCCTTAGAAAAGCTATCTATATTCCCTATCCCCAGGCGGAGCCTGGGATATACGTCTTAGATATAGAATCTTGTCTAAATGATCCGCCTGGATACTTTCCCTGTGATAGATGTGTAAGGGTTTGTGAGAGGGATGCTATAGACTTCTCCATGACTCCAAAGATAATTGAGAGGGAAGTCGCGTCTATAATCATCTCAACTGGATATGAGATAATGGATCCCGGTAGGATAACACGGTATAAATTTGGTGAGATACCGGATGTTGTAACGAGTTACGAGTTTGACAGGATGTTGAATGCATCTGGACCGAGTGGAGGTGAAGTCCTTAGACCGAGTGACCATAGACATGCTGAGAAAATCCTATTCATATCATGTGTAGGGAGTAGAGACGTTAGATACTATGAATATTGCAGTGGATTCTGCTGTATGTATATCTTGAAGCATGCACTCCAGGCGAAGCAGCATGGAGTCCATGATGTAACCTGCCTCTTTATGGATATAAGGGCCTATGGAAAGATGTTTGAAGACTTCTATTGGAGGGCTTTGAAGGAGGGTATTAAAATTGTTAAGGGTCGAACCTCAGAGGTGGATTATCGGGATGGGAAGATATATGTAAAGTATGAAAATACCTCAACTGGGGAGATCATAGAGGATATGTTCGACATGGTCGTGCTTGCACCTGCAGTATTACCGAGTAAGGGTATTAACAAGCTTGCTAGGGTACTTGGGCTCGAGGTAGATGAATATGGGTTTATCAAGACGAGGGAAGACAATCCAGTAGCCACTTCCAAACCAGGGATTTACGTATGTGGATCCGCCTCTGGCCCCAAGGATATATGCGACTCTGTACAGGAGGCTGGTGCAGCGGCTGTGAAGGCCCTGGCCCATATCCCAGAGATTGAGTATAGGGAGGAGGAGTTTGAAGAGAAGATTAAGGAGGTGAAGCCGGAGAGGATAGGCGTATTTGTATGTCACTGTGGAACTAACATAGCCGGGGTAGTGAATATCAAGAAGGTTATGGAGAGGGTTAAGAGGGAGCCGGGTGTAGCACATGTTGAAGACCTTAAATTCGCATGTTCAGCCTCATCCGTCGAATACATCGCAAATCTAATTAGAGAGAAGAAGTTGAATAGGCTTGTGGTCTCAGCCTGTAGCCCAGCGACACATCTTGAGGTGTTTAAGACCGCTGCCAAGATGGCTGGTTTAAATCCATACCTCGTTGAGATGGGCAATATAAGAAATCTAGATTCATGGGTACATGCTGATAAGCCTGATGAGGCTACCGAGAAGGCTATAGACTATACACTCGCTGCCATTGAGAGGAGCCGTGGACTTATACCCCTCAAACCCATTAGGACAGAGGTTTACAAACGGGTTCTAGTTGTGGGTGGAGGCGTCTCCGGACTAGCAGCTGCGTCAGCGGTTGCAAAGGCCGGTATCGAGACTATTCTCGTTGAGAAAGAGGGTGAACTAGGTGGGTTAGTGAAGAGGCTACATAGGATATCACCCTATAAAGTCTCGGGGGAGGAGATTGTTGAACGCCTCGTTGAGGAGGCTATAGAGAATGGTGTGAAGATCAAATTGAATACAGTTGTTAAGGAGGTTTCGGGATTCGCTGGCCAGTTTAAAGTCACTCTATCCGACGGCTCAACAGTCGATGTAGGAGCGATCATACTAGCCACTGGAGTTAGACCCCACGAACCTAATGAATGGGGGATACAAGATAATGGTAAGATAATAACGAATCTTGAGCTGGAGCAAACTAGGTATGAAGTCGATGGAGATAATATAGTATTCATATCATGTATAGGTTCTAGATCTAATGGAAGAGGATGTAGTAGATACTGCTGTACATCCATGATTTCCCAGGCTCTTGAGCTGAGGAGGAAGGGTAAGAACGTCGCCGTCATATACAAAGATATTAGAACTTATGAGAGAGAGGCTGAGAAACTCTATCGCGAGGCTCTCAATGAGGGGGTCCTCTTCTTAAGGGTGAATCCCGACAAGCCTATGGAGGAGCAGGTCAGGGTTAACGGTGGATACATCGAGATATATGATGAGCTACTCTCCACCAATGTAGAGATACCATATGATAAGGCTGTACTCGTACTCGCATTAGATCCAAATGAGGATGTTAGGGAGATAGCTGAGGCCCTAAAAGTCCCTCTAGATAGAGAAGGTTTCCTTATGGAAGCACATCCAAAGCTGGGACCCGCTGAGAGCACAGTCCCGGGGATTTTCCTAGCCGGCTCCGCCCAAGGTCCTAAGATGGTCCTAGAAAGTATTAGCCATGCGTTGGCCGCCGCCTCCAAAGCAGTATCTATGCTGAGCAAAGGATATATTGAGAGGGAGCCGATGATAGCATCTATCGATCAAGACATTTGTATAAAATGTGGTGCCTGTATGAAGGTATGTACGTATGGAGCTATCAAGGGCGAGGTTAAGAAGCATGTATATGTTATTCCGGCACTCTGTGAGGGATGTGGAAACTGCTTGGCGGCCTGTCCAGTAGGAGCTATCAAGATACCGGGCTTCACAGACGAGGATATCTATAAGATGATGGAGGCTATGTTGAAGGAGGAGCCTGAGAAGAAGCCGATTGCATTCACTTGCTACTGGTGTTCATACGCAGCTGCAGATAATACAGGTATATTTAAGATTCAGTATCCTACTAGCCCGAGGCTAATAAGGCTTCCATGTTCAAGTAGGGTTAGCTGGAGGCTTGTTAAGAAGGCATTTATGCTGGGTGCCCCAGCAGTAGCAATTACAGGATGTAGGATAACCGAGAGTGGTAGTGACTGTCACTATCAATGGGCCAATAAATACACTTTGATACGGTATAGGAGTATGAAGCGGATTATAGAGAAGCTTGGTATAAGGGGTGAACGCCTAATTCTTGAGCTGTTCGGAGCCCCCGAGGTGGATAAATTCGTGAATACTATGAAGAAGTTGGATGAGATAGCGAAAACCGTTTCTAAGGAGGAGATTAAGATGACGATTGAAAAATTGAGTAAGGTTAAGTAGGTGGTGTGAGATGGTTAGGGTAGATTTTGAGAATAGAGAAAGGTTGGCTGAGCTCATGGATAGAGAGTTTTACAAATGCTATCAATGTGGAACATGTACTGTAAACTGTCTATTGGGAGATAACCTACTCGTCCGTAGGACAATAAGACATATACAACTGGGTATAACACCGGGGAATGGATATATATGGAAATGTATCTCATGTAACTTCTGCGGAGCCCAATGCCCAAGTAACGTTGATATAGCCCATATATTTAGGTCGTTAAAGGCTCTTAAGTATGAGGAGAAGAACTACCCAGAGAAGGTAAATGAAGTTCTCTGGAATGTCTATGAAGAGGGAAATCCACTAGGTTCACCGAAGAAAGAAAGATTTACATGGCTCCAAAAGACCGGTTCATCCGACGAATACGATGTACTCATATATACATGCTGTATGGCTGCATATGATAAGCATGGCCAAGATATATTGATGAGGACTGCATATATCCTTGAAAAAGCCGGTTTGAAGGTCGGCTTCTTCACCGACTCATCATGCTGTGGAGACGCTGTATACCATGTTGGTGATGACTA
>WAKC01000018.1 GCA_015523605.1 Candidatus Geothermarchaeota archaeon | reverse complement strand
GGCATGACACTGGTTAGACTCTATGAACCTACTGGGGGACACATATTTTTTAAGCCTGATGAAGAGACTTTGAGGAAGCTGGATAGCTATTCCAAGGGTAGAATAAAATCATATGATGGATATGTTGATCTAGCCTCTATACCGGATAAGTATATGAAGCCTCTAAGGACGAAGCTACAGATTATCTTCCAAGATCCATACTCATCCCTAAACCCGGCCTATAGGATTAAAGACATTCTTATGGAGCCATTAATGATTCATGAGATAGGAGAGAGTAATGAAGAGCGTTATGAGATGATTCTAAAGGCTTTGGAGGCTGTAAAGCTTACACCCGCCGAGGATATAGCAAATAGATTCCCCCACATGCTTTCTGGAGGTCAGAGACAACGTGTAAATATTGCTAGAGCACTCCTCATGAATCCATCTTTCGTCGTCGCTGATGAGCCTATCGCCATGATAGATGTGTCGCTTAGGGCTGAGGTTCTCCTATCTATCCTAGATTTGAAGGAGAAGTTCGGCATCAGCGTCTTATTCATCACTCACGACTTAACCATAGCCTATAACATCAGTGACTATATTGGGGTCATGTATCTAGGTAAGATTGTTGAGCTTGGAACTGCCGAGCAGATTATAAAGAATCCTATGCATCCATATACAAAAGCTCTTGTAGCCGCTATACCGATTCCAGACCCATCTATGAGGCATAAGCTTAAAGATGTTAGGATTAAAGGTGAGATTACTAGTGCAGTTGATATACCACCCGGATGTAGGTTTAACCCTAGATGTGTAGCCTTTGACGAGAACCCCCAGGTACAACCTAAATGTCTAAATGATGTGCCAGAGCTAGTGGAGGTTGAACCGGGCCATTATGTAGCCTGTCATCTATATTAGAGAGCCCAATATCCCCTCTCCACCCTCCCCAAAATCTCTATGCAATTGTATAGTCTCTATACATGATTGAGAATTGTATATACGTCACATTTTATTTCGGAGGAGGTGTTTACGCCACCATCTATCGATACATCTGGCTTCTGAATATTTCATAGATAATAACTAATAATAATATGGTTTCGACCCGTTTTGATTGAAACTATCATTTTTTAACATGTTCTTTTTAAGATATATAAAATCCTAACTTTCTATAATATATGTGAGGTGTTTACTTTATGAATAGATGGACTATCTCAGTGATTTTAGCTGTTCTACTATTACTCCCAGTCTTCTTCGTTGCATCTCCAGTAGCTGCTCAGGAGAGACCCGGTCCTCCTGCAGACAAGGTAATAGTTGAGGCAAGAACCTCCCAGGACGTAGGTCTTGGTGACGTAGCAGCTGGTAGGGCTGATATCTTCATGTGGGGTGTATCCCCAGCGACACTTGAGAGGCTATCACCCGCATTGAGGGAGAATCTAAAGCTTATTGAATCTAGATCTTCATTCTGGTCATATGTATTCAACCCAGCTGGTACACCCGAGCTTGGACCAGGTATATTAAACACAACTGCTGGTGAGGTACACTTCAACCCATTCAACATCAAGGAAGTAAGGTTCGCCATGAACTTCGTCCTCAACAGGAAGTACCTAGTTGACGAGATCCTCCTAGGTGGAGGAGAGCCGATGTACACCCCAATCATGGCTCCGAATCCATTCCACGAGTGGATCGAGCCTACACTCGAGGAGTTAGGCTTCACTCCAGAGGGTGACCTCGAGCTAGGTAAGCAGCTTGTAGACCAGGCATTGACAGCAGTTGCTCAGCAGCTACAGGGTACAGACTATACACTGGAGAAGGTTCCTGATCCAGAGGCTCCAGCAGGCTTCTGGTGGAAGTTCAGCGGTCCAGGTGTACCAGGCGGTGAGGAAATTGTAACTGTAAACTTCATCGTCAGGGTAGAGGACGAGAGGAGAGAGGGTGGTTACGCCTTCGCCAACTGGATTGAGCAGACAGGTATCAAGGTAAACGTTGTCGAGATGGAGAGGAGGAGAGCCATAAGCACAGTATACCTAACAAATCCAAAGAACTATGAGTGGAGCATCTATACAGAAGGTTGGATATCACTCTCAGACTATCCATATGTAGAGGGTGACGCAGTATTCTTCTACTCATCAGTCTTCGGATTCGTCCCAGCATATCCATTGACAGACTGGATCGTCTACAACAACACTGAGATCAACGATATAGCCCTAAGATTCGTCCAGGGTACGGTCGCAACTCCAGAGGAGTATAGACAGCTCCTCATCGACATTATTAGACTAGGTCTAGAAGACTCAGTCAGAATATTCGCCATAACAACATATGAATATTGGGCCACCAGCAGAAGAGCAACCAACATAGTACCTGGATTCGTAACAGGCCCAGCTAATCCATGGTTCTACAGGACAGTAACAACTCCAGATGGTGTCGTCAGGCTTCTAGAGTTCTCAGCACAGGGACCACTATTCCTAACAGTCTGGAACCCAGTCCTCGGATTCACAGGTTACTACGCTGAGATCATAAGAATGGCTGCTAGAGACTATGGTATATTCCCACACCCAAGAACTGGTGAGCCAATCGGTGTTAGAGCCGACTTCACAGTTGAGAAGGACTTTGTAGTAGAGGGAGGCGCACTAGTTGGACAGGTACAAGTACCAGCAGATGCAATGGTATTCGACCCAGTAGCTGAGCAGTGGGTCGAAGTAGGAGCTGGAAAGACAGCTATATCAAAGATAGTATACAACTTCAAGTTCAGCAACTTCCACCACGGCGTACCAATGACAGTAGCAGATATCATGGCTTCAATAGCCTTCACATATGAGTGGGCTAGCCAGGACTTCGATGGAGATCCATTCTATGACAGCTCAATAGACTCATCAGCCACACCATTCCTCAACACAATCTTGGGTATAAGAGTATTAAATGACACTGCAATCGAGGTATATGCAGACTACTTCCATCCATACTCCGATGGTACAATAGCATGGAACTACGACTTCTTCACAGACATCCCAGTCGAGATCTGGGTGGCAATGGAGTACCTAGTAGTATCAGATGGTCCAGCAACTGGTACAAACTACTACTGGGAGGATGTTGAGAACGAGGTCGGTCTAGACCTAATCAGCCCGACACACGCTGAGGATATGGCAGCAGCACTAGCCGCTCTAAGAACTGAGGGATGGACCGTCGAGGTAGGCGGTTCAGTCGTAAGGAGTGGCGGAGCACCATATGTACCACCATATGCAGCACCATGGGTAACTCCAGAGGAGATGGCACAGAGGTATCAGGCTGCAGAGGACTTCATCAACACATATGGACATGCATACATAAGCAATGGACCATTCTTCATCAGCCAGTACAGGCCTGAGGAGAGGTTCATGGAGCTAGATGCATTCAGAGACCCAACATATCCATTCACTGAGAGGACATTCATCGAGTCCTTCTCAGTTGCACAACTAGTAATCGACAATGTAGAGCTAGTATCAACACCATATGTCGGTGAGAACATAATCATAGACATATTCATAACATACATAGAGACATTCCCACAGGAGCTATCACTACCAGCTACAGAGGGTACAGTCACAGTAACTTTGATGACACTCGATGGTAAGGAGATCTACACAACAACAGCGACGCTTGTAGAGCCAGGTAGATTCCAGGCTATCATACAGGGTGCAGCAACAAGAGGTCTTGAGCCAGGTCCATATGTACTGAAGATCTTCGCTTCACTCGGTGGTGTATGGGGCTGGAGAGAGGAGAGAAGCATTGTTCTAGAGCCTAACCCGATCGAGACAGAGCTAAGTGATTTGAGAGACAGGCTAGGCAGCCTAGCAGATTCACTGGCAGCATTCTCACAGGACATCGCAGATGCTCTACAGAGCCTATCAGACGGTATTGGAAGGCTAGACAATACACTAGGTAACCTACAGAGCACACTAGATGACATCAACAGCAAGCTCGGTACACAGAGCCAGGAGATAGGTAATGTGAAGAGCGCTGTCGACGAGGTATCACAGGCACTTGGCCAGCTATCAACGATAATGGCTCTAGTCGGCGTAACGCTGGTACTACAGCTCGTAGCTATCGCCCTATCTTTCAAGAAGAAGTAAGGGGGTAACCCCCAAACTATTTTTATCCTTTTTATATATCACAATCGAATCATAAATTACTTTTATGTATCGTGTTAAAAAGATAGTATTATCCGCAGCTATATTCTTCATCCTCATATACATCTTAATGGGCTTCTCAATCAAATCAAATATAGATCTTGAGGCAAAAGATTTTATACCAGAGGTTACCGTTGATGTCTTTAAAACCTCCTTCAAAGAGGTTAATATTACTACAGGTAAATATCTCGATTTTGCCGAGTATATCCTAGAGAATATAACGGCTAAGGAGAAGGAGTTTAGAGGCTATCTATATTTCGCACAGCCACAGACCGACTGGGTAATAACCTCCCAATATATCAATGTAATCCTCTATTTCAACGGTTTCGACTCCAGATATTTCGCGGGCTTCTCCTCACCCAGGATACAATTTATCCTCGCATCTCCCAACTACAACTTAATAAATATTGACCCTCCAAAGGATGACGAGGTTATTGTAGTGGTGGATAGCAAATATAGATTTAGTGCAGACCCCATATTCCAGATCATCAAAGAATATCGATACCTAGCCATATACTATCCGGATGTATTAAGCCTCAAACTCAACTATACACTGATTTACATGGATACCTCAAACCTAGCTTCCCACCTAGGTATACCCGAGTCTGTAAAATATGAGGTTGGAAGATACAACTTCAAGGAGAGCCCACCTGTATATATCCTAGTGAATAAAAAGACATATGTCGATATAATAACACTGTTGGAGCCGGTGGTATATGGCAAACTATATACCATTGAGTTGATCCCCAATTACAACTCCGACACATACCTAGATAAATACCTCTCCACCACTGATATAATCAATAGGTTAAGGAGTTTCGCAGCTGAGAAGGGGTTAGAAGATGCTAGGATAAGATCTACAAATCTAATTTCCTTCACAGACTATATAGAAGGAGTTGCCCATGAGGCAGCAGCTCCCTACATAATAATAGCGATAATAGCGGCCATAGCGTTTCCAGCTGGTAATATGTTGGTCAAGGGCAAGGGTAGAAGGAGGGGTAAAGATCTCTCTATCTATATAGTTCCCATCTATATCGCATCCATCCTCGCCATACATTATATAATGAGGTGGAATATCTACATACCCCTTATAGAACTTCTAATATTTTTATTGCTACCAACCACCGTACTTATATATTTAACATTTAAAGGGAGAATATAGATATCCAATTATATTAAATCTGGCGAGAGAAAAAGGGTCCAATCTAAGTGGCAGGTCGGGATACACCATGTCGAAGAAAGTGTCTCTAAAGAGAGAGATTGGATTGCTAGGCTCATTCTCCATGGGCTTTGCAGACGTTGGTGCCGATGTATTCCTCGCTATAGGAATAGTAGCTCTATATGCAGCAGGTTTCAGCCCATTCGCGTTCTTAATAGCATCGATATGTTACATAACTACTGGCCTTGTATATGCAGAGTTGAGTGAGCTATATCCATATGCAGGTGGAGCCCAGGTATATGGTACAAAGGCGGGGGGTGACGTCCTCGGATTTCTAATGGGTTGGGCTATACTTCTAGACTATGTCCTCAATATAGGGCTATTCTCAATAGCAAGCGCTGGATACCTATCATTCATATTTCCAGAGTTAAGGGGTGAGATAGTAATAGGTGGTATCGCCCTTAGCAAGATTGGTCTTACAGCATTCACAATCGTATTGGGCTTGATAATCATAAACATCATCGGTATCAAGGAGTCTAGCAACTTTAATGTGGCTTTAGTCCTTCTAACCATTATAACCGAGCTCCTAGTCTTATCACTCGGATTCCTATTCGCATTCAACTTAGAGACCTTTATAAACCAGTTTACAAGCTTTGGAAATCCAGAGCCAATTAAATATGTTTCCTACACTGGACTGCTGGATGTTAGGACGGAGAACTTTATATATGGAGTTACACTGGCTATGAGTAGCTATATAGGAATCGAATCTATTGCGCAAGCTGCTGAGGAGACTAGGAATCCATGGAAGCATCTACATAGAGCCTTTAAAATAGGTATTGTAGCGGTTGTATTCTTCACCTTAGCATTCTCAATACTGGGGCTAGGCGTTCTAGGCTGGGAGACACTCGCAGATGAAGCCTATAACCCGATCGCCTCAATAGCAAGTAGAGTACCGATAATAGGAGGCTTCTTCGCATTAGGAGTGGCATTCGTAGCCTTCGCGATAAACATGGTCTCGACAAATACAGGTGTAATAGGGGTATCAAGAGTGGTTTACAGCATGTCAAGATTCGATATGCTACCGAAAGTATTTAGCAAGCTCCATCCGACAAGGGCAACCCCGTATATAAGCATCATAATCTTCAGTTTAATAGGCGGTATGCTGGCATTGACTGGAGAACTCCACTTCGTAGCAAGCCTATATAACTTCGGAGCCCTCCTAAGCTACTTCCTAGTAAACTATAGCCATATAAAACTTAGGAAGGTCGATGCAGATGCGTATAGAAACTGGAAGACACCCTTAAACTTTAGATTCAAGGGTAGAGAATATAGCCTAGTCGCCATCCTAGGCTTCCTATCCACAGGCACACTCTTCAGCCTAGTAGTCCTCTACCACCCAGATGGACGTGTACTCGGAACTCTATGGATGATAGTAGGCCTAGGCCTATTCATACTATACAGGAAGATAAAAGGCCAGAGGATAAGAGAATACATAGCCGCCGAGCTAATCCCACCAGCAACCCCACATCTAAGAACAGCAATACTGATAGACCCAGGGATGAAGAAGGAAGACATAATAAAGGCTATAAAGAGGCAGCTACCAAAGATACACAGAATATTCCTAATAGGCACATTCCAACTACCAAAAAGAGAGTCAGACCTAGAGATACTAAACTTCGTCAAAAGCTTCGAGGAGGAGTTGAGGGAGATTTCGGAGGAGTTGTTGAAAAATGGATACCGTGCAGAATATCACGTCATAGTAGGAGATGGAAAGATACTAGAGGATACAATTAGAGATCTACATATAGACCAGATAGCCATACCCAGACCGAAACGTGCAATACGTAAATCTATTGAGAAGAGGAAGGAGAAGAAAATATACCGTGATGTCGAGATAATCCACCTATATTTATGAGAATATCCTAAACTCTTATTATGAAGGCTGTCATGTTGATCGTCGTCGAACCTAATAAGCTGGACGAGGTATGTAAGAAACTCTCGAAGATTCCCGAGGTTACAAAGGTCTATGAGATAACCGGAGAGTTCGACGTCTTCATCGAACTAGAATTCGAAAGTATCGATATCTTCCGTAAAATATTGAAGGAGGAGATAATGAGGATAAATGGGGTTAGAATGACCCAGAGCAGTATCGTGATGAGCGAGTGGAAATAGAGATGAAAGTCTTAATCCCAGTAGGGCTATACACAAAGACCCTACAATATAAATTCCTAGGGAACCTCTTCAAAAACCCTAAAGAAGTAGATATAACACTCTTTACAGTCGTAACACTACCCATAACAACCTCTCTTGAGCAGGAGGAGGTCATAGAACTCCCTGTCGTAGAGGAGCATAAGAAGAAGCTTGAGGAGGTATCCACACTGCTTCAGGGAATAGGCTTCAGAGTGGTTGAGAAGATAGCCTTCGCAAGAGACATTGTAGAGGCGATTATAAATGAGGCGTTGGAAAATCCATATGACATGATAATACTTGTTAAGAGGAGGAACCTCCCGAGATTCATAGGAAGGAGTGTAAGCCGATCCCTACTACCGAAGATACACAAGCCAATACTCATCCTGACTATGGAGTAGGAATGCTAGACCCTAGAAGCCTATCCATCCGAGACCTATATATAATTCTAAGTCTCTACCATAGACGACCTCTAGATAGGGCCAGACTACTATGGAGTGTAGAGGATGAGGAGATCACATCCCTAGAGAAGTATGTTAAATACTTAGATGATCCGGATATCAGGCTTTCTATCATCGAGAATCTCATGGCTAAAGGCCTATCCCTAGACAAGATTGTAGATGCGATGGACTGGAGAGGGTTTGAATCTCTAGTCAGCGAGTTCTTCAGAAGCTATGGATATAAGACATATAGAAACTATAGGTTGAAGAGGAATGAGTATGACGTGATTGCTGTTAAAGAGGATCATCTCATCTCAGTAGACTGTAAACACTGGGATAAACCCCTCCCACCATCAAAGGCTAGAGAGGTAGCCGAGAATCTCCGGCTAAGGTCTAAAAAGCTCTACAGAGACCCACTTTTTAAGGGGAGAAGAATCTACATGGCCATAGTGACACTGAGAGAATCTAAAATATCCTTTGTAGATGGAGTAGCCATCATACCCATAATATACATTAGAAACTTCCTTGAAGAGCTATACTCACTAATCTATCAGGGATATATGAAGGAGGCTAGCGAGCCTTAATATGTATAGCCATATCCCTCCTAGCCTTCTCAATAACTGGGAATCCACATTCAGGACACTTCAACTGCCTCTCTTTAGATAGCTTTTTAGCTGTAAATGTCCTACCACATCTTAGACAACGATACTTTATCGATGTAGTCTCAACTTTAATATTCCTCATCAATCATATCTTTATATAACTGGGTTATATATAAACAGATACATCCATCATAGTGCTGTGTAGGTGTATGGAATGCTTCGTATAGCATTATTCACTCCAACTCTAGAGTCTATCATCCTCCTCTCCCCCATCTACAAGCATATGCTGGAGGAGGGATACTCACCCCTATTCTATGACGTTGTGGAGGAGGGGGGATGGTTCGAGAAGGGAGTCCAATATATCTCCCTCGGATACTCAAGGCCCAAGAGAATCCTTAGATATAATGATTATGGAGAACTCGATCGCTTAATAGATAGAATTGTTGAGAAGGATGAACCTGATATAGCCATCTTGGCAGGCTATTCCAGAGCCACATACCACCTCCTAAACCGCTTCAGACTCCATAGGATACGTACACTACATATAGAGAGTGGCCTGAGAAGCTATAGAGAGAGTTCTGAGGAGGCTTTGAGGCAGGCTATTGACTGGAATAGCACATACAACTTAGCACCTTCAAAGATACATTACAATAATCTATTGGATGAAGGCTTCCCCCAAGACCACATATATATCTCAGGCTCCACATACGTCGACAGTGTATTGACAAACCTTACAGAGGCAGTCTCTAAGAGCGGGATTATGGAGGAGCTAGATATCTCTAGGAACAACTATGTATATGGCTATTTATCAAGTATGGATATAACAGACTATATAGAGGGAGTTGGAAACGCATCTATATCATGGGATATCGATATTATAATGCCTCTAAAGACTAGGTTGAAGAATCGGCTTAAAGATGCTGGTCTCTACTATAACCTGATGACGCAATATTATATCATGCCTATCGAGCAAGTTGACTATCTAGACCATCTAAACCTTATTTACAACGCTAGATTCATATTGACTGATGACTATAGAGTGGCCCTTGAGGCGGCTATCCTGAAAAAGGGAGTAGTCATACTCGATATAGATAGGGATCTCTATGGATTGACCGAGTTATCAATGGCTAGGTACCTCCCACCTGAGAAACTAGGCGATACCGGCCTTTCGGAACTCCCGACAAAATCCTCCAAAGATGTATCCAAAGTATTCGGGGGTGGAGAGAGTAGGATACATGCTTTAAACGCTATAAAAGGTTTTTCAAATGCAGATTACTGGATGCCCGAGTGGAGAGGCCTATACATAAGGAGTAACGGTAAACTCTCTATCCTAGAGGATTACAAGTCGAGTATAGCCTGAGATGAGTAGGGATGAGTGATACCGTAATCCTCATACCTACCTATAACGAGAGGGATAATATTGAGAAGCTCCTAGAGATGCTTATTGAACTATATCCTGATATGGATATCCTAATCATAGATGATAATAGTACCGATGGGACGATAGAAATTATAAGGAGGTTTTCGGATGAATATCCAAATATCCATTATATAATCCGTGTGGATGAAAGGGGATTGGGCTCTGCACTTTTAAGGGGGTATAGAGAGGCTATTAAGAGGGGATATAAATACCTGATACAGATGGATGCGGATCTACAGCATGATCCTATCTATATAAGCGAGTTAATAGATAGTTTGAGGAGCGGATGCGACCTTGTAATAGCATCTAGATATGTGGAAGGCGGTGGAGTGGAGAACTGGAGCTTCACACGTAGACTTATAAGCTGGGGTGCAAATACATATGTGAAGCTTTTACTCGGCATCAAGGCTAGAGATGTAACCAGTGGATATAGAGGGTTTAGACTATCTAGCCTGAAGGAGGTCCTCGATGAGCTTGAAGGAGCCAGTGGATTCGTTATCCAGGTTGAGACTGCATATCAAATGGCCAGGAAAGGTTTTAGAGTATGTGAGATACCCTTTACATTCAGAGCACGTCTTCATGGAGCCTCCAAACTAGGTTTTAAAGTGGTTTTGGAGTTTTTTATAAGGGTTTTGAAGCTTAGATTTTAATGGAATGAATGTATCAATAGGTTTTATCCAGCCTAAAGTAAGATTTGGAAATATAGATTATAACATCGAGAGAATAGAGAGTCTCCTCAACTCTCTTGGGAGTTTTGATTTGATAGTGATGCCTGAACTGGTATACACAGGATATATATTTAGGGATAGGAGGGAGGCTATTAGAATAGCTGAGAGATACGGTGGTAAAATAATTAGCCATATAGAGAAGATCTCAGACAAATATTCTTCAGCAGTTGTTGCTGGAGCTCCAGAACTGGATGACGGTAGAATATATAACTCAGCCTATATAGCCTATAAAGGTGTGGTTCTCGATACCTATAGAAAGCTCCATCTCTTCTATAGGGAGAAGGAATGGTTCGACCCTGGTGATAAACCTCTAAAGGTATATGATTTGAATGGGTTTAGACTAGGTGTTATGATATGCTTCGACTGGAGATTCCCTGAGGTGGCTAGGATATTATCCCTTAAAGGTGCCGATGTAATTGCTCATCCAAGTAACCTAGTCTATGACTATGCATATACCGTAGCATTGGCGAGAGCCGTTGAGAATAATGTATATGTCATAACATCTAATAGAGTAGGTACCGATAACAGAGCTGGTATGAGGATAAGGTTTAAAGGGATGAGCCAGATAGTATCTCCAAATATGGAGATATTATATAGAGCTAGGAAGTATAGGGAGGATGCTAAGACGGTTGAAGTTGATATCTCCATTGCTAGGGATAAGATGGCTACCAAGCTTAACCATCTCTTTAAAGATAGGAGGGTGGAATTCTTCTCACCACTTGTGGAGACTGTTTATGTGGAGGAGTAGTATGGCTTCACGTCTACCCAACTTCCTAGAAGATTCTGCATATAGGCTGGTTGAATCTGGTTTTGTCAAGCCGAGGCTATATAGTGAGAGTATATGCCTCAGATGTAGGGGGCGTCTCCTCCTATGTGGGAAGCCTGTGTGTCCAGTCACCCTGGAGTTTAAGGTTCTCATGGAGTCTTATAGAGATATATATCGCGAGGATATCCAAGGGGCTTCTCCACCCAGTGTATTTGTTGGCCGGTTTGGCTATCCAAAGGTTAGTATAGGGGTTATGACTCCCCCAGAGACTGGGGATACATCTATATATGATTATCCAGAGAGATGGCTTGAACTAGGTCTTGAGGATATTCTAAGGCTTAGGAGTAGACTTGTATATGGCTCTAAAAAATATTCTATAGACCTTCCCAGAAGGGATGATAGATACTATAGCAATGTACTTGATATCACTATATCCAGGATTAGCCCGGAGGTTGAGATGGCCTTTGAGAGGAGGCCTGTGAAGACGTTGGAGATCGATGAGGATATAATCCCCTTTGGGCCTAGGGCTCCTGTGAAGAGTCTAAGGCTGGGGACTCTCAAGATAGACTATAAAGTTGAGAAGGTGGTTTCAGACTATGATTTGAAGGCTGTCGACTCTGTCATAAAGCTATACGAGGCTGGGGTGGAGGTTAGTAGGATATCTAAAGTCTTCAGTGTAGGGGGGTTCGGTAGGAGGAGGAACCGTAGATTAGTACCTACTAGATGGTCTATAACTGCTGTAGACGATGTTATAGGGCGTTATCTATATAACTATGTGAAGAACTATCCCCTGATTGATAGGTATCTGGTATATGAATATACTGCTCTCGAGAATAGATATGTGGCCCTCCTGATCCCATCTCGGTGGATGTATGAATTTATGGAGGCATGGTATCCAGGTACATTCTGGAATAGACTGGGAACTAGGGTTGTTGTGGAGGGATCTCACGAGTTCGGGAGGCCTAGAAGTGAATATGCAGATATAGGTGGGTGTTACTATGCCTCTAGACTGGCTTCTTTAGAGTTTCTAAGGAGGATTAGACGTCAGGCTGGTGTGTTAATTATGAGGGAAGCCTATCCAGGCTATTACTTCCCAGTTGGTGTATGGAGTGTTAGGGAGACCGTCCGTAGGATGTTCAGGAGCCGTCCAATAGAGTTCAATGATTTTAGATCGGCTTTAAACTATCTATTTAGCAGGCTTAAGACTCCAAGGAGGATGTGGAATAGTAAGATAATTGATTATATGGTTAGGCAGAGGAAGTTGAGTGATTACATGTGATTAAAATGCCTGTTAAACGGCGTATAAGGTGGGAGGGTAGCTACTACTTCCATGAGACTGTCCTTCCGGAGATGGACTATAGCATAAACCCATATTTCGGTTGTGAGATAGGCTGTAGATACTGTTATTCAATCTATTATTTTAAGGTTAGGAAGATCGGGTATAGATGGGGTGAATATGTAGAGGCGAAATATTACCTTCCAAGGCTGTTGGCCCGCAACTTAAACAGGTTTAAGAGAGGCGCGGTTATAGGCATTGGAACATATTCGGATCCATATCAGCCATGGGAGAAGGAGCTTAAACTGACGAGACGTATCCTCAAGATTCTCCGTAGGAGGAGGGATCTCCATCTCTCTATCCAAACTAGGTATCCCCTCATCCTTAGGGATATGGACTTGATCCTGTCTGGCCCCTCAGATGTCGGTTCTTCCATCCCCTCCTTAGAGAAGAGGTTTGGAGAGGTGTTTGAACCACTCGTCCCCAGTCCCGAGGCTCGGCTTAAGATGCTCGGTAGATTTGTAGATGAGGGTGTAGAGACATGGTTGTATATAGCTCCTGTAATCCCCAGGATAAACGATGATCCGTCTATGTTTGAAGAGCTCGTGTCAATGGCTAAAGATATAGGTATAAATACTGTCTACACCGATGTAGTACGGTTTAGGATTGGGGTTAAGAAGTATTTTATGGAGGCTCTGGAGCGGTATGACCCATCCCTAATACCTTTCTTTAAGGAGTTGGGTAGACGAGAGTTGTATAGCCTATATAACGAGAGGGTTAAGATATTCAGGGAGATTGCGGATAGAATAGGAATCAAGTATATTGATGCCGCACCTATGATGTTTAGGGATTAGGGTCACTCCAGTCCAGAGGTTGACCATATTATATCCACTAATCTCTCAACTATTCTCTTCCCAAGTGGATGGCCCAGTATAAAATGGATAAACTCCTCTCCATCTCCGGATATCCTCCTATAATAGTCTTTAAACAGTCTATAGGATGGGCCTCCGAATATCTCTATCTCCTCCCCCAACGGCTTCAATAACTTCTCATATGTATAGCCTAGGAGGTATGGTATGCCTATAGTGTATATGATATAGAGGTCATGGATCATATAATCCGTCTCAACCATGTGAAAACCTATTCTACTGAAGATATCCAATAGCTTGGCTACATACTCTTCCCTTCCAGGTATTCCCATAATCAGCATCTTCTCACCGATGTGGCTCTCGATATTTGGGCCGAACATTGGGTGTAATGTGGCTACACCTATCCCACTGGGGAACTTCATAAGCTCAGGTACTACCCTGTATTTTATAGTGGCTATATCAAAGACTATTTTATTCGCTATATTCATATCGCTCATTATCTCTCTAATTTCCTTCACAGTATTATGGATCGTGGTTAATGGTGTGGAGACCATTATAAGATCCACTTCTCCTATCAACTCCTTAAGGTCATTACTCTTAGTAATATCTTCGGGAAGATCCTCTATATCTTTAATATCGTATATCACGACCTTCTCGAAATATCTCCGGAATATATTGGCGAATAGGCTACCCATCCTTCCATAGCCTACAATACCTATTTTAAATCCAATATTGGGTATCGATTCAGATATGACCCTCCTCTGCTCCATCTTGGAAAAACTCAGTATTTCTCTATAGATCTTCCGATATTTACCCACCTTACTAAGTATTTCCTCTTCTCTCCTAGGGTCGTATATATCCATACCCATATCAAGTTTTATCTTCCCTATTTCCCTCGCTATCTCGAATCTTCTATCTAGAAGCTTCATGATCTCTCTATCTATCTTGTTAATCTCTTGTCTGAGAATCTCTAATCTATCCATCTTTATCACCTATATAGCCTTCCCAGGCTAGCCATCGAAGTAGGTGGTCAGCCAGTATAATAGCGGTTATGCTCTCCACTACGGGTACGGCTCGTATCGCTATACAGGGATCGAATCTTCCCTTTATCTTTAATGTCGTCTCTTCCATCCTCCTCAAATCTACAGTCTTCTGTTCCCTATAGATTGATGGTGTCGGTTTGAATGCCACCCTGAACTTGAGGGGCATTCCATTGGATATCCCTCCGTTTATCCCTCCAGAATTGTTCTTCTCCGTGGCTATTCTACCATCTACTATTGTGAATGGATCGTTTGCCTGGCTGCCTCTCAACCTTGTAATCTCAAATCCTAATCCAAATTCTATGCCCTTCACACCTGGTATAATGAATATAGCTTTTGAGATATCCCCATCTAGAGTATCTATAGGGGGGTCTCCAAGCCCCACCGGAAGGTTGAGTGCTATACATTCTACAATGCCCCCTATACTATCGCCTTCTCTCCTGACACTCTCTATAAGGTGATATACTTTTTCAGCTGCATTGGGGTCGGCGCATCTAACCGGGTTTCTATAGACATTTTTTCTAATCATCTCAATATCTACATCCTCACCTACAACCAAGTCGCCTATAGAGTATGTATGGGCTAGGATCTCAATCCCATATCTCATCAGGAGTTTCTTTGCGATGGCGCCTGCAGCTATCATAGCGGCTGTAAGCCTTCCGGAGAATATTCCTCCTCCACGATAGTCGTTGTATCCATGGTATTTGATATAGGCTGTATAATCTGCATGGCTAGGTCTAGGTTTAAAGCGGAACTCCTCATAATGCCGTGAGTCTACATCCCTATTGTAGATAAAAATATTTATGGGTGCTCCAGTAGTATATCCATTAAATATTCCCGATAAAATCTCGAACTTATCTTCTTCCACCCTCTGTGTAGATACTCTTGGGTCTCTAACCCTTCTTTTAGTGAGTTCCTCTGCAATATCTCCATCCCTAACCTCTATACCGGGTGGACAGCCTTCGATCAATGTTCCAATACCTTTTCCGTGGCTCTCACCATAAAACCCTACTCTAAATATCCTACCAATCATGATATCGACACCTCTATACCAAGGGTTTCCAAATCCTTTAGAAACGTGGGGTATGAATCTCTATATACCCCGGCATTTCTAACTACCGACTTTCCATCCATGAATATCCCGGCCACCATAAATGCCAAGGCTATTCTATGGTCTCCGAATGAGTTGAATATCCCGGGTTTGGGAGACCCGCCATATATAACCATGGTATTATCCCCTCTAAACTCTGTTTTTATACCCATAACCCCCAGGTTATATGATAATGTGGATGGTCTATCCGTCTCCTTGTAACGGGTATGTCTAATACCCGTTAATATGGACCTCCCCGGTATGAATGCTGCTAATACAGCTAGAGGGGGGAGTAGATCTGGAGAGTCGGTTATATCGACCTCGAAATTCTCGAGGTCACCACCTCTTATAACAACTTCATTATCCGAGAGCTTTATATCTACGTCGATACTCCTGAGTATATCTATCATCCTCCTATCTGGATGGGGGTCATCCAGCCTTAAACCTTTTATTGTGACGTTTCCACCTAGGGCGCCTATAACCATTAGATAGGCTGCTGATGAGTAATCCCCCGGTATTACATACCTCTTACCATATATCTCCCTAGGTTCCACTTCAAAATATTTGTATCCATCTCGGTAGACCTTGATACCAGCTTCTTCTAAACATGCTATAGTCATATCTATATAGCCTTTAGATACGGGATTGTCTATAACCTCGATAGATAATCCAGTCTTGATTGACATGTAGAGTAGTGCAGATATGAATTGGGATGACTTGGATGCAGATATTTTAACTGATGATCCTCTAAGCCTACCACCCATAACCTTGATTGGGAACCCATCGTCGGATCGAGTCACCTCTACTCCTAAGCTCTTCAAAGCATCTATAAGGGGTTTGATAGGCCTTTTCCCCAGCTGTCTATCACCATCTAGAATAGTGATTCCCTCTACGAGGCCGGCTATCCCCATTGCAATCCTAAGGGTGGTACCTGACCTCCTACAATATATAGGTTCTGGAGGTTCAACAGGATGCCCGCGACTGTATATCCTATTGAAACTTCCTTCCGCCCCGTATTTTAAGACCGCATCTAATGTAGCCTCGGTATCCCCAGCTATCAATGGATTTTCCAGTTTGGACTCGCCTCTTGAGAGGAGTGTTAGGAAGAGATATCTATGTGTATAGCTTTTGGATGGCGGGGCCTCTATAGACCCCTCGACATCTCTCCCTCCATATACTATTACATCCATATCCATCACCGTGTATAGGTATCAATCGTATTGAGGCCTATACCAGCCATTTCACCGGCGAAACCCTCTATATCCCCTTCTATCATGTAGTATGCCGGTCCTTTCCCACTTAGCCCAGAGGTCTCTGCATCAAACTCTAGAGCCTTAAGGATGGGTTTGGGGCTGAGTCCGAGAAAGCCGCTATATACAAGCCCATTCAATATAGCCGCTTCACGCCATAATCCTCTTAGGAGCATTTCACCTATAGCTTTTACTATATCCTTTATGGGTGTAAAATCAAATGATCTATATATCCCAGTTTCTCTGGCTTCGTTAGGATAGGCTATCAAGACCTCCTTTCTACCTATATCCCTTCTATAAAGTATCTCTCCCCTATTATTATCCGTTATAACTAGGCCTCCATAGAGGGAGGCCGCTGCATCGTCTAGGGCGCCGGTAACAGATACCCCAGCCTCTAGAGATAGTCTCGAATTGAGTCTTAGAATTTCTTCTTCACTTAATCCAGAGCCGATAAGGTCTGTTAGAGCTTTGATGAGGGCGTTGGCCACCGCGCTACTACTCTTTAAACCTATCTTGGGTGGTATCTCAGTCTCAATCTCTATTTTAAGACGGGAGTTTAAATTATATTTCTTTCTAAAATATTTGACTATCGTCTTAACGAGTATATCGTCTACCCTGATCTCCCTACACCTATAAACTACTCTTAAATGGTCTTCTGAAGCTGTTTTGACTCTTGCAGTTACTTTGAGGTTTATACCTATTGCTGAGCCTAAGCCTGTGGCGAATGCATTTAATACTGTGACGGCTGAGTATGCCTCCCCAAATCCCTCCATCTATAACACCTCCTCTACTATGAACCTTCTAATCTCATCCACATCAGCCGATATATCGAACCATATCTTTACAGCCTCTACAGCCTGGTATATCAGCATCCAGAGTCCATCTATAGTTTTTAACCCCTTCTCTTCAGCCCGTTTTAAAAGTTCTGTATGTAGAGGTTTGTATATCATGTCGAAGACTATCGTGTCATTGTTTAGAGACTCTGTTGGTATGGGCTTCTCCCCCTCTTTCATGCCTATAGGAGTTGCATTAATAACTATATCGACTTTTGATGCCACATCCTCAACTCCTTTAGAGCCGAGTTTCAATGGGGTTATGTCTTGGAAATATCTCTTGAATCTTAGGCTGAGTTGTTTTGCCCGGCTAAATGTCCTATTAGCTATATATATAGTCTTCACTATATCTCTAAGAGCGTATATAGCGGCTTTGGCCGCTCCTCCAGCCCCGATAATCAATGCCTGGTCAAAGTTGTTCCCTCCAAATCTTGTTATAGGTTTATAAACGCCAAGCCAATCAGTGTTGTAGCCTATTAATTCTCCCTCTTTGTTTTGTACAGTGTTTACCGCACCTATCTCTAGGGCATCTCTAGATAGTCCATCTAAATATTCCATTATCCTTTCTTTATAGGGTATAGTTACGTTGAAGCCGTATACCCCCGTATCCCTAAAAATTTTTATTACTTGTTTGAGATTGGATTCCACCTCATAGAGTTCGTATAATGCATCTATTCCATTCCTCCTAAAAATGTAGTTCATTATATGGGGGCTGAGACTATGCCTAATTGGATATCCAATTAAATATAGTCTGTATCTAATAGGTTTAGACATATTTAATAACCTCCCTAAGCTGGAGATATTCATCCAACGTTATCTGACCCTCAGCCGTCCCCATCCCATTTAAAGCTAGGTATGATATTGCCCCTAGTAGAAGCATATTATATATCCGGGATATCCTACCTATGGATCCCATGCAAAACGCAGTTATCTCCCGCTTCCCCCTAGTTCTAACCAGTAGTTTAACTATCTCATCTATATCTCTAGCCTCCCTGGCATAGGTGACTATCTTTATAATATCAGGATTTAAACTATCCATGTAGTCGTATATCCCCTGTAATTCTTTATAGGATGGGGTCTCACTTGGATTATGGTAGGATAAAATCGTTCTCACACCCTCTTCTCTAGCCATCTCTAGAATCTCATTATGGCCTTCAACCGCTATCCCAATATCTATATAATCCGGTTTTTGGTGGATGGCTTTCCTATATAATCTATGGATATCCCTCCTATCTCCTTTGTAGAATCCCCCTTCATCTATGGTTCTAACCGTTAGAATCAATGTTCTCTCGGATATCTCCTTCCTTGGTATATCTATCTCCCTATCTGGATTGGCCATGTCTAGACGTATCTCAAGGGCTATCTCTC
>WAKC01000017.1 GCA_015523605.1 Candidatus Geothermarchaeota archaeon | reverse complement strand
TTTGGCTTATCTAAGCAACATATTGACTCTTATAATGAATTTATTGATAAGACGATTCATGAGATTGTAGAGGAGAATAAAGGTTTTAAGATTCAGACCCAGCATGGAGAAGTCATATTTGAGATTGTTAAGGTCTGGGTGGACCCCCCAAGTACAAAAGATGTTTCCGGCGCCCCCCTAACAAAGAAGAGTGGGTATATCCCTTCAATATGTAGGCTTAGAGGGTTCTCCTATTATGCACCGATCAAGGCGGTATTTAAGAAGATACAGGGAGGCTTTGAATTGACTGAGGAGGTTGAGCTTGGACAGCTTCCAGTTATGGTTAAATCAAAAATTTGTTATCTCCATGGGGAGTCCAGAGAAAATCTTATTAAGATGGGTGAAGACCCGGATGACCCGGGTGGATACTTCATTATAAATGGTAGTGAAAGAGCTATTATCGCGGTTGAAGATCTGGCTTCTAACACTATTATTACGAGGGTTGATAAAACTTCATCAACCAAGTCCTATTCCTCTAGAATATTATCAGTTAAGGGGTCGTTAAGGAATCATGTCGTTGTCACGCTTAAGAGAGATACGATAGTTGTTACTCTTCCATTTACACTCTCTCCAATACCATTCCCAATTGTTATGAAGGCTTTAGGTGTCGTTAAAGAGGGTGACATTGCTGAGGCTGTTTCTCATCATAGGGAGATACAGGATAATCTATTCCCGGTTTTAAATAAATATAGGGATATAAAGACTCAGGATGAGGCTCTCCTCTATATAGGTAATAGAACCCAGGCGTCTCAGCAACCTATTGATAGGAGGATTAATCGAGCCCGTCATATTCTAGACAAGTACCTCTTCCCCCATGTTGGTATGGGTCCGGAGTATAGGTTGAGGAAGGCTTATCTGCTTGCTGAAATGGTTAGGAGAGCTATTGAGTTGAAGCTTGGATGGAGGAAGGAGGATGATAGGGATCATTATGCCTATAAGAGGCTTAGGCTAGCAGGTCCATTGCTCGGCCAGATATTTGCCAAGTCCCTTAAATCCCTTCTGAAGGATCTTAGTTATAATATATCCAAACACTATCTATACAATGGAAGGGTTCAACTAACATATCTTGTTAGGGGTAGTAAGATAACGCATAGGCTTACCCATGCCTTGGCTACAGGTACATGGTCTCAGAGAACCACTGGAGTTACTCAGATGTTGGATAGGACAAACTTCCTCTCTACATTGAGCCATCTTAGGAGGATTCAGAGTCCTCTTAGTAGGAGTAGGCCTCAGTTTGAGGCTAGAGAGGTTCATGCATCTCACTTAGGTAGGATATGTCCAGTTGAGAGTCCTGAAGGGCAGAATATAGGGTTGGTTAAGAATCTAGCCTTATCTGCAGTTGTATCTAACGAGTATCCGGCAGATCTCATACTGGAACTTCTGCTTAAAGAGGGTTTGATAAAGGTTGAAGAAGCTAATGAGGAACACTGGTCCTCTGGCTCGAAGGTATTTCTAAATGGAGATTTTATCGGCTTCGTCATGGATCCATTTGAATTTGTTGAGAAGATAAGGACTTATAGAAGGAGTGGTATAATTCCACCTGATGTAAGTATAGCAATCAGGACATATGAGAATGAAAATATACGTCCTGAGGTTTATATCGATAGTAGCAGTGCAAGGGTTTTAAGACCTTTGATAAGGGTTGTTGATGGCAAACCTCTTCTCACGAAGGAACATATTGAGATGGTTAAAAACGGCACTCTCAAGTTTTCAGATCTTCTTAAGCAGGGTATTATAGAATTAATAGATGCCAATGAAGAATTTAACATTCTCTCAGCATTCTTCCCAGAGGAGTTAACTAAAGAACATACACATTTAGAGCTAGCTCCATACTTCTTCCTCGGAATTACTGCATCAATTATTCCCTTCGCAGAGCATAATCAAAGTCCACGTAATTCATATGAGGCTGCTATGGCTAAACAGGCCCTCGGAATTCCATTTACAAACATTAATTATAGGATGGATTCACGGGGCCATCTGCTAGAATATCCTCAGATCCCTATTGTGCAGACACGTATCACGGATATGATTAATCTTAATGATAGGCCAATCGGTCAGAATCTAGTAGTAGCTATTTTGTCTTACGAGAGTTATAACATGGAGGATGCCGTTGTCATCAATAAGGCGGCGGTTGATCGAGGCTTACTCAGGTCATTCTTCTATAAGACATATGAGGCTGTCGCTAAATTACATGGAGGTGGTGTGGCAGATAGGTTTGAGGTTCCCACTTCAGATGTTATTAACTATATGGGTGAAGACCATTATAGGAATTTGGAGGAGGATGGTCTTCCATACCTAGAGGCTAAACTTGTGAAGGATGATGTGGTCATAGGCAAGACTGGTCCACCTAGATTTGAAAGTGAGTTTAGGGAGATGTCTTTCACAGAGAGGAGGAGGGACTATTCGGTCTCTATAGACCAGTTTGAAGCTACAGTGGATAAGGTATTATTAACGATCAACAGGGATGGTGAATTGACTGCCATGGTTAGGATACGTGAATATAGGATTCCTGAGCTCGGCGATAAACTCGCGTCTAGACATGGTCAGAAGGGTGTTATAGGGCTTTTGGCTCCTCCAGAAGATATGCCATATACTGCTGATGGTATAATTCCCGACTTATTGATTAATCCACATGCATTCCCATCTAGAATGACTGTTGGACAGTTCCTAGAGTCTATCGCCGGTAAATATGGTGCCTTGGCCGGTAGATTTGTAGACGGTTCTCCCTTCGTCTCTTTCAACTATGAGGAGCTCTCTCAGATGCTTAAGGAGGTTGGGTTCGAGCCTATGGGTACGGAGGTATTATATGATGGCCGTACAGGTAGGAAGTTGAAGGCGCATATCTTCATCGGTATAGTATACTATCAGAAGCTCCATCATATGGTGGCTGATAAGATGCATGCCAGGTCTATAGGTCCTATACAGATACTTACTAGACAGCCTACGGAGGGTAGGGCTAGGGATGGAGGGCTGAGGATTGGAGATATGGAGAAGGACGTCTTCCTTGCCTATGGAGCATCATCCATCATTAAGGAGAGATTGTTAGATGCATCTGATAAGACAACGATATTCGTCTGTACTGAGTGTGGCTTAGAGGGCTATTATGATGCCCGTGAAGAGAGGTTTGTATGTCCTGTTGACGGGCCTGATGCCCCAATCGTGCCTGTCAATGTTTCCTATGCATTTAAACTCCTCCTTGATGAGTTGAAGAGTATGACTATATATCCACGTTTGAATGTTAAGGAGGTGGTCTAGATGGCTTTTACAACCGACTATTTTAGATATAAGGAGTTGGCTTCGAGATATAGAATAGACTCTATAAAGTTTGGCGTATTATCGCCTCAGATGATTAGGTCGATGTCCGTTGTAGAGATTACAAACGACATACCTAGGGATGAGGTAGGCTCTCCTGTACCGGGCAGTGTGTTGGATTCAAGGCTTGGGGCTCCTGAGCCAGGGTCTTACTGTCCAGTATGTGGAAATGATAGGGAGAATTGTCCTGGACACTTCGGATATATAGACTTGGCCCTCCCAGTTATCAATGTTCTATTTACAGATCATATTTACAATATCCTCCGTGGCGTATGTATGAACTGTGGTAGAATAAAGCTTCCAGAGGAGGAGGTAAACGCTCTCAGAAAGAGAGCTAAACTTCTTAAGAAGAATCTGCCTGAGTTATATGGTGCGTTTGTAAAGACCGTTATTAAAAAGGCATATGAATCTGAGAGATGTCCCCATTGTGGAATGGAGAATGTGAAGATCGTGTTTGAGAAGCCGTATAAATACTATAAAGACATTGAGGGAGAGAAGATCGAGTTGATGCCTAGTGAGATAAGGGAGATATTTGAAAGAATTCCAGATGACGATCTCATTCTCTATGGTCTGGATAAAGATAGTGTTAGACCTGAATGGTTTATTCTAACGGTTCTGCCTGTTCCTCCATTGACGGTTAGACCGTCGATTCTTCATGAGGGTGGTGAGAAGAGGGAGGATGACCTAACTCATAAGCTAGTCGATATAGTCAAGGTTAACAATAAAATTAAGAAGGATAAGGCTGCGGGCTCTGTAGCTATGGCTCTTAAGAACGACTATGATGTCCTTCAGCTTCATGTTGTAACATACTTTAACAATGAATTGCCTGGTATACCCCCTGCGACTCATAGGGGTGTTAAGAGGCTTAAGACCTTGGTCCAACGTCTATCGGGTAAGGAGGGTAGATTTAGGAATAACTTGATTGGTAAGCGTGTCAACTTCTCCGCGAGGACCGTGATTTCTCCAGATTCTAATCTAGACATTAATGAGGTAGGTGTACCCATTGATATGGCTAAGATCCTTACCGTTCCAGTGTCTGTTACACCCTTCAATATCGAATTTTTGAAGGAACTTGTCAGGAGAGGTGCAGATGAATATCCAGGTGCAAACTATATTCTTAAGATGAGGAATGGAAGGCTGGTTAAACATAGCTTGAAATATGTTGTCGATAGAAGTATGTTGGCTGAGAGTCTAGAGGTTGGAGATATTGTTGAACGTCACCTGATGGATGGAGATATCGTACTATTCAATAGGCAGCCATCCCTTCATAGGATGTCAATTATGGGACATAAAGCTAGGATATTGCCATATAGAACCTTTAGACTCCATCTTACTGTCTGTCCACCATATAACGCAGACTTTGATGGAGATGAGATGAATCTCCATGTCCCACAGAATAGTGAGGCATCTGCTGAAGCTTTATCCCTAATGCTGGTTGAGAATCAGATTATCAGTCCAAGGTATGGAGCCCCTATCATCGGATTTACGAAGGACTATCTAACATCGTCTTTCCTATTGACTAGGGATGAAAAGAAGCTTGATAAACCACTCTTCTTCAATCTATTATCTGTTTATGATGAGATTCCTAAACTAGATTTGATTAAGAAGGGTGGGCATCTGGGGCATATTCTATTCAGTATCTTAATCCCAGATACGTTTACCTATTCGTTGAAGTCTAGATTGGATGAGGATGTTATTATTAAGCAGGGTATCTTGGTTAAGGGTGTTATCGATAAGAAGTCTATCGGTGCTGAGCAGGCCGATAGTGTGCTCCACAGACTTGTTAGAGAGTATGGTAATCGTTTTGGAGGTAAGTTTATAACAAACTTCTCTAGGGTGTTGGATAGGTATCTCCAGGCTAGAGGGTTCTCTATTGGAATTGAGGATTTGAGGTTGCCAGATAAGGTTGTTAAGGAGATTAAGAAGATTGCTGAGGAGGCTTCTAGAAAGGTGGATAAGGTTATTGAGGACTATAGAAGTGGAAGGCTTGAGCTTATCAAGGGATTATCTGCTGAGGAGAGTTTAGAGCAGAAGATACACGAGATCCTTGCTGAAGCTAGGACGCAGGCGGGTCTAAAGGCATTAGAGAATTTGGATAAGGATAATCCACTGTATGTAATGGTTATGAGTGGAGCTAGGGGTACTGACATTAATGTTGCGCAGTTGACCGCTATGCTGGGTCAGCAGACGATACGTGGTGAACGTATATCTAGGGGGTATGGAAATAGAACTCTAAGTACATTTAAGGAGAATGATATAGGGGCTAAGGCTAGAGGATTTATAGAGAGTAATTTCTATACTGGCTTGAATCCAGTTGAATTCTTCTTCCATGCCATGAGTGGTAGGGAGGGATTGATGGATACCGCTGTTAAGACTCAACAGAGTGGTTATCTCTATAGGAGGCTATTATACTCCCTCGAGCATCTACAAGTCGATAATGACTTTACTGTTAGGACTTCATATGGTAAGATTGTACAGTTTGTATATGGTGATGATAAGGTAGATCCGGCGAGGAGCGACCATGGTAAGCCTGTGAACGTTGAGCGTCTTGTGGAATCTATATCTCTATTGTATCCGACTAAGAAGTATGCTGGGGTGAAGTATATTGACGAGCTTCTTGAGAAGGTAAAGGATGAGATTCCAAAGTCCCTGTATGAGGAGCTTCGTGAGACTTTGATAAGGAAGAGGGCTAATAAGGATGTGGTTAGAGAGGCGATTAGACAGGCCGTTATCAACTATAGAACTGCGATGATAGATCCTAATACGGCTATTGGTGTTATAACTGCACAGTCTATTGGAGAGCCGGGTACACAGATGACGCTTAGGACTTTCCACTATGCAGGTGTTAAGGAGAAGAACGTAACGATTGGTCTGCCTAGGATTATAGAGATTGTTGATGCGAAGCAGAAGCCTTCTACGCCGAGGATGACTATATACTTGGATGAGAAACATAGGTATTCACAGGAGATGGCTGAGAAGATTGCTAATAGGATTAAGAGCACTAAGTTGAGGGATGTGGTTAAATCGGCTAAGATTGATTTGATGAGTCGTAGAGTTGTATTTGAGTTGGATATGGAGGCTTTGGAGAAGACTGGGTTGACTCCTAAGGATGTTAAGAAGGTGTTTAGCAGGAGATACTCTACAGAGTTAAATGGTAATATATTGGCGGTTAAACCCTCTTTAAAGACAAAAGAAGGGGAGATACAGGATATGGGTCTTATTCTCACAAAGCTTAGAAGGGCTGTAGACCGGTTCCTAGATAAGCATATAGCGGGTGTGCAGGGTATTGTCAGGGTGACTGTTGATAAGGTGATTAATGAGGAGACTGGTGAGGAGGAATGGGTGTTATATACTACAGGTAGTAATTTAAAAGAGGTCTTAAAGTTCGAAGGTGTAGATCCTGTTAGGACGGTGACAAACGATATCTTTGAGATCTATGAGGTTTTAGGTATTGAGGCAGCTAGGAATGCAATTATTGATGAGATTAAAGCTGTCTTGGATGAGCAGGGTCTAGACGTGGATATTAGACATGTTATGTTGGTCGCCGATATGATGACTAGGGATGGCGCTATTAAACAGATGGGTAGATACGGCGTTGTAGCTACCAAGGAGAGTGTATTAGCTAAGGCAGCGTTTGAGACTACAGTGCCTGTACTGGTGAAGGCCGCTGTAAGAGGTGAAGTTGATTATTTAAGAGGCCCAACAGAAAACATTATTGTAGGGTCTCGTGTACCAGTAGGTACCGGGTCTGTCAATGTATACATTAGAGTCGGTGGTTAGAGATGAGTACGGTAAAGAAGATTGAGGATGTAATGCCGGTTATAGCTAGGACAGGTAAGATACTATTTGGTAGGAATAATGTTCTATGGGCTCTGGAGAATGAACCTGATAAGATTAAAGCGGTTCTCGTATGTAGGAATCCACCGCCTGGATTGGAGGAGGAGATAAATGAGATACTTAGGAAGAAGGGTGTGGCTGTAAAGGTTCTAAGGAGTCGGAAGACAAATCTCGAGCTTGGAGCTTTATGTAGGAGGCCCCATTCAGTCTCGGTTGTGGCTATCTACGACTTTGGGAGTGCTCCGATAGATGAGGAGATTCTAAATGTCCAATGAGCCACGATTCACCTTGACTAACGACGAACTGTCATTGATGAGTATATTTACTGGTTTAACAGGGGTCAATCCAATTACCTGTAAAATCGTTGATGGTGTCGTCTACTTTCTTATCTCCCATGAAGACGTCTATACTTTATTATCCGACCCTGTCCTGCGTAAGGAGATCCGGAGGAATATCAGTGGTAAACTTACTAATGAGAAGGTGTTGAGGGAGTTATCTAGACTAATCTCTGAAAATCTCAATAAACCTGCATATGTCGTTGCCTATTATCCCGATCCATTAAGGTTTTTACGTGGTTTCTTCGGCTTAAATAGTGACTCTCAGATTATGATGAGCGAGTCTGGGGGGCGTAAAATAGTTACTATTGTGGTTCCACCGAATAGGAAGGGAGCAGTTATCGGTAGGGGTGGTATAAGGGCTAAGGCTGGCAGGATATTCTCCAAAGCCCTCTATGGGATAGAAAGAATAAATATAAGGTAATTCTTGAATAGGATATAGAAGGGTGTGGGTATATGGGTAGAAAGAGTCCGAAGGGTATGTTTGCAGCTAGAAAGTTGGTTATGAAGAGGAAAAAGTTTAGATGGAGTGATGTTAAATATAGACGTAGAATGCTTAGGCTGGATGAGAAGGCAGATCCACTAGAAGGCGCTCCGATGGCTAGGGGTATAGTTATTGAGAAGGTTGGTATCGAGTCTAAGCAGCCGAACTCAGCTCTCAGGAAATGTGTAAGGGTTCAACTCATTAAGAATGGTAAGCAGGTTACCGCCTTCTTACCTGGAGACGGTGCTTTAAACGTGGTTGATGAGCATGATGAGGTGATGATAGAGGGTATAGGCGGTTCTCAAGGCCGTGCCATGGGTGATCTTCCAGGAGTTAGATACCGTGTATTTCTTGTCAATGGGGTCCCTCTTAACCTACTAGTTATAGGTAAGGTTAAGAAACCTAAGAGGTAGATAGTTGAGGGGTGTATACAATGGCCTCTAAAAATGTTGTATGGCTTAAGCTTTTTGGGAGGTATTCTTTTAAGGATGTAGAGGTTAGGGATGTCAGCC
The DNA here is from genome assembly GCA_015523605.1 of Candidatus Geothermarchaeota archaeon. GTDB lineage: Archaea > Thermoproteota > Nitrososphaeria > Geothermarchaeales > JDFR-13 > SZUA-1514. Next base: position 33,117 of record WAKC01000017.1, on the reverse strand, counting down.
TTAAAGACTATATATCTCTAAAACCTGTTTTACTCCCCTGGAGTGGGGGGCGACACGAACATAGAAAATTTGAGAAGGCTAAAGTGAATATTGTTGAGCGGCTCGTCAATAAGCTGATGAGACCTGGTAAGATGGGTGGTAAAAAAGCTAAGGCGATTAAGATTGTAGAGGCGGCCTTCAGAATTATAGAGTTGGAGACAGGAGACAATCCAATCCAACTTCTGATATATGCGATTGAAAACGCAGGTCCATGTGAGGATGTTACTACCATAGCCTATGGTGGTGCAGCTTACACAGTCTCTGTAGATGTTTCTCCACTTCGTAGGATTGATGTAGCACTTAAGAATATTGTTATAGGTGCTAAAAACGCTGCACGTAATAATAGAATGACTATAGAAGAGGCTCTGGCTAGAGAGATAATACTTGCGGCTAGGAATGACCTGTCAAGCTATGCGATATCTAAACGGGTAGAGATAGAAAGGATTGCACTTGCATCCAGATAGCCACCTAATCTTTTTAATAAACACATTTATATATGGCTTCTTAATTGGTTTATATATATCATAATGGGATATTTAACTTGAATTGAGTGGTGAGGTAATATGCCAAGGGAGAAGGAGCATTTGAATATAATCACGATAGGTCATGTAGACCATGGTAAGAGTACATTAATGGGTAGGCTATTGTATGAAGCTGGGTTCATAGACCAGAGAATTATCCAGCAGTATGAAGAAGAGGCGAAGAAACTCGGGAAAGAAACATTCAAGTTTGCCTGGGTTATGGATAAGTTGAAGGAGGAGAGGGAGAGAGGTCTTACAATAGACCTATCCTTCTATAGATTCGAGAGTAAAAAGTATGAGTTTACATTGATTGATGCACCAGGCCATAGAGACTTCATTAAGAACATGATTACAGGTGCTAGTGAGGCTGACGCAGCTATCCTAGTTATTTCAGCTAGGCCCGGTGAGTTTGAGGCCGGTATCTCTCCAGGTGGTCAGACTAGGGAGCATGCAAGCCTAGCTAAGATCTTAGGTATAGACCAGATTGTAGTGGCCATTAATAAGATGGACGACCCTGGTGTGAACTGGAGCCAGGAGCGGTATGAAGAGGTTAAGAATGAGGTTGCAAGACTCTTGAAGACACTAGGTTATAAGGTAGATAAGATCAGGTTTGTACCAGTATCAGCATGGACCGGAGACAATGTGGTGAGGAGATCCGATAAGATGCCCTGGTATGATGGTCCGACTCTTATAGAGGCATTGGATGAGTTTGAGGTTCCACCTAAGCCTATCGACAAGCCATTAAGGCTTCCGATTCAGGATGTATATTCAATCACTGGAGTTGGTACAGTACCAGTAGGTAGGATCGAGACTGGTAGGATGAGGGTTGGTGACAGAGTTGTATTTATGCCTGTAGGGCTAGTGGGTGATGTTAAGTCCATCGAGATGCATCATCAGCCTATGGAGGAGGCAGTTGCTGGAGATAACATAGGTTTCAACGTAAAGGGTGTCTCCAAGAAAGATATAAGAAGGGGAGATGTGGTTGGCCATGTTACAGATCCTCCGACAGTGGTTGAAGAGTTCATTGCACAGATATTCGTAATATATCATCCAACTGCTATTGGAGTTGGATATACACCTGTTATGCATGTACATACGGCTCAAGTGGCAGTTACGTTTATAGAGCTACTTAAGAAGCTTGACAGGAGAACTGGTCAGGTTGTGGAGGAGAATCCAAGCTTCTTAAAGACTGGAGATGTAGCTATTGTAAAGCTAAGACCTATAAGACCCGTATCCTTCGAGGAGTTTAGTAAATTCCCAGAGATCGGTAGGTTTGCTATAAGGGATATGGGTCAGACAGTTGCGGCTGGAGTTGTCAAGGAGATTACGAAGAAGGCTGACGTAAAGATAAAGGGTTAAACAGTTATATACTCTCTCTTTAATTTTTCTTAGTGCACTGGAAATGATAAAGGGTTATAAGACACGGATAATAGTTATGGGGACGGATCATAAAGTCCTTGATGAATTTATGATGAAGGTTAAAGAGATCGCTGAGAAGACTGGCGCTAAATATTCTGGTCCTGTATATCTCCCTACGAGAAGACTTGTAGTCCCTACACGTAGAAGTCCATGTGGACAGGGTTCAGAGACTTGGGATAAGTTTGAACTACGTATTCATAAGAGACTAATAGATGTAGAGCAGAACGAGAATACCATGAAACATTTAATTCGTCTCAGAGTCCCAGATGATGTTTTTATAGAGGTTAGATTAACTTAGCAAGTTTTTTATATATCTAGCACGAAGCTAGCAATATATTCTCCGTCCTCCTTCCTAATCTCCATCTCATGATAGGTAGCAGCCTTTATATGAATCTTCGGATTATGCTTCTTTAAATCTAGTTTTTCTCCCCACATCTCAGCATTCAATATATACTCTCCATTTTCCTGGTGTATATTGACCTTAAATTTAGAAAATACCTTTGAGTCGGCATCGACAAGTATTATGAGTTCTTCTAGAAAGTTATAGAGAAGTTCATATATATCTGAACCGGTAACAGTTATCTCAACTTTCTCTTTAGGTTCAACTTTGTTGATATCCACTGTAGTGTCTATCAGGGCGTAGGCGGCTCTCTCAAACACCTCGTTCAAGTCCTTTCCCCTTACCAAGAGCTTTACATCAGCTGTATGTGGAAGTGATTCATATATCTTCTCCATTCTGATCCCCTAAGATAACCCTAGAGAAGAGTGTATTTCAAGAAGTTAGATAGACTTTACATATTTATTAATTATCTTCCTCTCGGCTCTCTTCAAAATTTCGTGGAGTGTCGCAGGTGCGATACCAAGAATATCAGACATCTCTTTAATTGTTATCTTTTTAGGTATGTCATAGTATCCAAGAGACCAGGCCATACGGACTATCCTGTCTTGAAGTATTGTCAATTCCTCGTCCTTATTGATCTTAACGATATTTAATATCTCTATATCCTCATTTTTCCTAATGAGCTTGGTCATAACCTTCTGAACATGACTCCTCTTTTTAGCTTTGACTCTAAGTGAGATATTGCCATTTGACGTTGCAATCTCTTTTGAATAGTTTAGGACGTTACGCTCAAGCATGAGATACACTTGGCATTTCTGTACCTTGACCAAGAGATGGATAAGACCGTTTTCAGATTGGATTACCTTCACATCACTAATTTGCTCATGATCCATGATATATGAAATAATTTTACGGTAGAGACTAGCATTCTCGACATCTCTTAAAAGATAGAGTCTAACCTCTTCCCACATGTAAAGCCTATCTTCGTCGTTATATGATTTAAGTACCTCCCCTGTTAGGTGAAATTTACTGCAGACATTACTTAGCCAACAATGTCCAATCCTCATCGTCACCTTAAATTCATCTTTTGAGAAAGGTTTATTCATAAACGATAAAAATGTTTTGAGAATTATTATTTAAAACTATTTACCTATTTGCATTTTATATATACAGGAACCCTGATATATAAGGGTTCAATATTTTTTAGTCTATCTCGATAAAGCTATAAGTAAAAAAGGTTTTTCTTGAGGTTGTTTGAAATGTTATCAAGTCTTATATTTGAACTGCCGGGAGATCCAGCGCCTACATGGTATTCATTATTCCAGTTATACTTCGTTCTAGGTGCTGCGATAGGTTCGGTAGTCCTAGGTTTGATGTTCTACTTCATATATAAATATAGGGATGGGAAGTCCAATGAACCTGAGGATATCAAGCCAGGTAGGATTCCTGGTGAGAGAAGTAATGTTAAGATTATCCTAGGCTTCTTCAGCTTTACAGCCATTGTACTATTTAGTCTGGCGATATATTCGATCCCCCTCACAAATTACATTGAGGATGTCCCACAAGGCGAAGACGTAATTGTCATTGAGGTGATAGGATACCAGTGGGGCTGGAGATTTATCTATCCTAACGGAACAGAGTCGGTAGGCGAGGTCAGGGTTCCAGCGGGAAAAACCATAGTTTTTAAAATAACAAGTCTAGATGTTCTCCATAACTTCAAGATTAAAGATTTTAGGGTAGGTGTGGATGCAGTCCCGGGTGCATACACCTATGTCTGGATTAGACCACATCAAAGTGGAGAATATTTAATCCAATGTTACGAGCTATGTGGAGTTGGTCATGCAAATATGGTAGCTACATTAATTGTGGGGTGATATAAATGGGAGATCATCCAAATTACTACTCTATAAAGCATTGGCTTACAACGACAAATCATAAAGACATTGGAATTCTCTACTTCTTTACATCACTATACTTCCTAATGGTTGGGGGAACTTTAGCACTTCTCTTCAGACTACAATTGGCATTTCCATGGATGAATATTCTCGACGCATCAGCATATAACCAAGCTGTTACCATGCACGGCCTCATTATGGTGTTGTGGGCTGTATCACCTCTAAGCTTTGCCCTCGCCAATTATGTTGTTCCACTGCAAATTGGTGCCAAGGATTTAGCCTTCCCAAGGTTGAATGCTCTAAGCTACTGGTTATATCTCTTCAGTGGCCTACTTGCGGCTATAACATTCTTCATACCAGGTGGAGCTCCTGATGTTGGTTGGACATATTATGCACCATTATCGACTGCCAGATTCTCACCACAACCAGGTGTCACACTCGCTGGCTTAGCTCTCATAATGTTGATAATGTCAATCACGGTGGGAACAATAAACTTTATAGTTACAGTTGCTATTATGAGGGCTCCAGGGCTTGGATGGAGCAAACTACCACTCTTTACTTGGTCAATACTCTTCACAGTCTTGATAATGCTATTCGCCTTTAGCCCATTAGCTACTGGAGTCCTGTTACTAGCTGTGGATAGGGTTTTAGGTACGGCATTCTACACCTCACCTGAAGGAGGAGCGTTTTTATGGGGGCACCTCTTCTGGTTCTTCGGCCATCCAGAAGTTTATATAGTCCTCATGCCCGCCCTAGGTATTATAGGGGATGTGATTGAAACATTCACCAGGAAACCTCTCTTTGGAAGAAAATACATAATTATTAGTATGGCCTCAGCATCATTCATTAGCTTCGTGGTCTATGTCCACCACATGTTCAACACTGGTATGAATCCCGTTGTTAGAAAGATTATGAGTATAACTACAGAGTCAATATCAGTTCCATTCGGTGTAATAATGCTCTCATTCATATTCTCCCTCTACAAGGCGAGGATAAACATTAGAACACCATTCCTATTCGCGATAGGATCGATATTCCTATTTATCATAGGAGGTATTACAGGCGTCTTCAACTCATCCATCCCATTGAATCATTTAATAAGAGGGACATACTGGGTTGTTGCCCACTTCCATTATGCTATGGTGGGTGCAGCACTTTTCGGTTTGTTGGCGGGGCTATACTACTGGTATCCCAAAATGACTGGTAAGATGTACAATGAGAGACTGGGTAAGCTACACTTCTTAATCTCATTCATAGGGTTCAATATACTCTATCTACCAATGTTCATAATGTATGATATGCCTAGAAGGGTATACACCTATTCAGTTCCTGAGTGGATCCCTCTAAACCATGTGGCTACTATGGGAGGTTATATTTTCGGACTGTCATTCATACTTCTAGTATATAACTTCTATAAAAGCTTCAAAGCCGGGCCTCAAGCTGGTAACAATCCATGGGGCGGTTGGACTTTGGAGTGGATGACCACCTCTCCGCCTCCGCCACATAACTTCGACTTTGAACCAGTTATCTCTGGTGATCAGGTGACTCTATATACCAATGGTGGGCATCCAGAACCACATGTTGAACATTATACGCCGCTACCCATGTATATCTCACTCGCGTTATTTGTAACCTTCCTTGGACTTATAGTGAGCTTTCCGATATTCATCTTAGGTGTTATTTTAACAATTGTGGTTTTGGGGAAGTGGTTCTGGAGTGATGTCTTAGATAAATTCGTGATTCCAGAGCCTACTAAGAGTGAGAGATGGCCGTTTGAAAGAACTACTAAAGTGAAGTTTGGAGTCTGGATGCTAGTTATTACAGAGGCAATGCTGTTCGCTGGCTTAATAGGTGCATATAGCCTGATAAGATTCAACATGATCGATGTATGGCCTCCCGGCCCAGTAGCTCATGATGTTAGATTGGGAGGTATAAACACCGTGATATTACTGACAAGTAGCTTGACTGCTGCTCTTGCAGTTGTGTATGCGAAGATGGGTAATCTCAGGAACGTATTATATTCATTACTGGCTACTCTAGGTTTAGCAGGTCTCTTCATGGTTTTGAAGGCGGTTGAATGGACAGAGTTGTATATGAAGGGGTTTACCCTTACAAGTGAGTTGCCAGCATCAGTATACTACGTGTTGACTGGAGTTCATGGAGCTCATGTAATTGCAGGTATGATAGCAATTGTATATCTCATAACAAAGGTTATTAAGGGTAGGTATAAACCGGGTGTTTATGAGGGTGTTGAGAGCTTTGGTATCTACTGGCACTTCATAGATATAGTCTGGATCTTCCTCTTCGCCCTATTCTACCTATTGTGAGGTGAGGATGATGGAAGATGCGAATGCGGTTAAATTGTATACGATTATCTGGGTGCTTTTGGTGGGGTTGACGGTATTGGAAGTGTGGATGGTTGCCATGGCTTTCCCACCGTTATTACTACTTTTAGGTGTTTTGGGATTAGCCGCCATCAAAGCCATCTTTGTAGCTCTATATTATCAACATCTAAAGTATGATGATTTGGCGATCAGCTGGTTCTATTTGATGGCACTCTTCTTCGCATTGTTAATCGTTATGGTATTCACAGGAGGTAGTGGGGTATGGCCACCACAATGAAGCAGGTCCTAATAATATTGATAGCAGTAGCTGTAGTAATAGATATAGCGATTATATCCGTTCTACTATTTGATCTTCAGCCTAAGCTAGGTGCAGCTGTTAGTATTGAGCCAAATGTCGAAGTAGTTCTTTATGGTGGTGAGATAGTTACCGATGAAGGTATAAGATATGGATATGGATTCTCACCAGATGAAATTGTATCTCCGGGGCCGGATCTAGAATTTAAGCAAGGTGATGTTGTCCGTTTCATATTTAAGAATGTAGGTCAAGTTCCACATACATTAGCTGTCGTGTTAAAGGTGGACCCTGTCAATCCAGAACTTCTAGATAATTACGATACCGGAAATGTATTACCTGATCAGGATGCAGTCCTAACTGTACAGTTTAACCAAGTCGGAACGTTACAGTATCAATGTACAGTACCTGGTCATGCAGATTTAGGCATGTGGGGTAACATTACAATATCCCCTTAAATTTTTTATTTTACGAGATATTCTGCTTTGTAAATATTTATACTTAAATTTTGAATATGTTTTTGAATTTGACATGGTGGGTCAAAAAAAGCTGTATATAATTTTAGCCTTACTTGTCCTTATTGGTGGAGTGGGAGTCTTTCTGCTCTATAATAACGTTTTCTCACCGATTCCCACCCAATTCCGTGGAAATAGATATTTAAATCCCGTTACGGCTCCCGACTTTGAACTGATAGATCAGTTTGGCCGTCCATTTAGGTTGTCAGATTTTAAGGGGAAGGTAATTGCTATTACCTTTATTTATACACACTGTCCAGACATATGCCCCGCCATTTCAGCTGGGTTCAGCCAACTCATGGATCTTCTTAAGGAGAAGGGCCTAGAAGATGATGTTGTTTTGGTTATGATCTCTGTTGACCCTGAGAGGGATACCCCGGACAGACTTAGAGAGTGGATGGATCTATATGGGTTGGAGGGTGTATACCTTCTAACCGGAGATTATGAGGATGTAAGTAAGGTTTGGGAGGCATATGGGGTATTTGTAGATAAGATTGAGGTTGATGATCCTAATCTAGGATATGGAGTTGCACATACCGGCATTGTATATCTTATAAACAAGAATTTTGAGATTGAGGTTTTCTTTTTGGGATCTCCTCCACAGTGGAGTGCCGATGACGTGTTTAATGATATACAGATATTAGTTGCCCGTCCTAGTAACTCCTAAACCCTTTATTTTACTATCTAGATAGATGATGACGCCCATGTTAATTAGTATACCTATTAGTAGAAGTATGTTCATGAGTGTTGTGTAAATAGCTGATAAACCAAGTAATGAACCTGTTGACGCCGATACCAGAACCGCTGCTAGAGTCATGAAGGCGGTGAATCCACAGGATGGACAAGATACTGCAGAAGATGCCACAGTTGAAAACCCTATTACTGTGAGTGTTGTACCTAATGCCGTTGTTCCCTTCTCTATCCTGCATTTACCTCTTGTTAGGTTAATAAAATATTTTAGTCTGGTGAATACCATGCCTGTTATCACAGCCGATATAAGTGAGAGTAGTATTGTAGATACATCATATATTATTACCCAATATGTAGCCCCAGTGGTAATAACATTAACAGATTGGAAGTATTGATCATATCTAATTGCTACCCAGAACAATGGATTTACCGGAGGCTCTCCATATTGTATGTTTTCTGGAGGTTCTCCAAATCCTGTTATAATCCTAAATTCTTGGGTGATCAGAATCTGTATGAGTAATGGGGTAAAGAGGTTAAGCAAGAATATTAGAATTGTAACAATTATGAAGAATCTCTTGTATTTACCTATAGACTCAATTGTATAGTAGCTTATCTCACTTAACCTAGATATTATACTCATGGTTCATCATATAAACATCTAGAATGTTATTTAAATAACTTTGTATGGAATATTGATTGAATAATCTCTGTGCCGGGATGCCCGAGAGGACCAAGGGGTCGCCGCAGGCCTAGGCCTTGAGTCCGGGCCGGGAGAGCCGATGGGGCTCTGCCCCGCGTGGGTTCGAATCCCACTCCCGGCGCCAAAAAACATTTTATACCCAATCAGATAATCATCATATTAATATGTTTATGGAAGTCACTCTCTCTATAATTCTCTTATTAGTAGGTCTCGTAGTAGTTAAAACGTATATCCTGATTGGGAGGAACAGGTTTGTGGCTTATGACGTCTTTAAAAAAGTGGGTACTCCTGTAGTCGATTTTGGTGGGATACCGATATTTATAGTCATTGCAATATCGTCCTTTGTATTTTACTTATTTGGATATCTCGCCACTAACATCTTCCTTGCAATACTCCTGACTTCATCTATAGCATCGATAGTTGGACTTATAGACGATATTGTGAAGACACTTCCTGGATGGTATAAGCCTCTCTCGGCTATGCTTATAGGCATCCCCATCATCATCTTCCGCCTATATAATCCAAGGCTGAAATTCTTTGATGGGATCGTATTTAATCTACCTATAATATATCTGCTACTGATTTTAATTGGATTTTCAGTGGCTTCTAATGCGGTTAACATGTTAGATGTAATTAATGGGTCGGCTGCTATCGGAGTGGCTACTGTATTAATTCTCAATCTTATCGTCACATATCTTAAAGGAGGGGATTTAACGGTCAGCCTCATTTTCCTTATCGCTACATTATCCTTCCTATTCTTCAATAAATATCCCTCAGAAATATTTCTAGGTAATGTTGGAGCTATATTGCTTGGCTCGATGGTTGCCTTTACAGCCATTTATAATAGGACAGAGTTTCTAACCGTCATAGCTATGTACCCTTTCATAGTAAATGGACTCTTTTATCTTGACAAGTTTAAGAGGTTCGTAGAGCGTAGGGTACATGGATACAGGATCGCAAGTCTGAATAATGATGGTTTGATTGAGGATCAATGTGAGCCTGGAGCCCCAATTGTTTTACTTAAGTATCTAGTTTCCCCAGGTCCTAAGAGTGAGCCACGTCTAGTCTTGGAAATGTCTATCCTCTTCATCTATTCGATGCTTCTCTCCCTAATTATCTTCGTATTTTTATGGTGATTCTTATGAGGGGTGGGTATCCGATACTCGTTTTGATGGGTATCTTCACGTTACAGACAATCTTGATAATAATCTTTCTACCTGTTATTTGGTCAATTGCTAGGATTGACTTGCTACCCATCAGAATTATAGACCAGGCTCTCAAGGCTTTGTTTATAGGATTCTTAAGTATAATCTGGCTCTACATATTTAGATTTGTTTATTACCGTTCCTACTCCTGGCTATCAGTATGTAACGATAAAGATTAATACTTGGTTATAACCTTAAATTTAGTTGTTGAGTGGTTAAAAAGGTGGAAATGAATTGTGCGGCATAATAGGTATTGTAAATATCTCTGAGGATGTATCTGAGAAACTGTTTAAAGGACTTAAACTCCTTGAATATAGGGGGTATGACTCAGCTGGAATGGCTGTGATCAACAACGGGAATCTCCAGATCATTAAAGATAAGGGTAAAATTGATGAGATTCATGAGAAATATGATTTTCTGACTTTAAGTGGTAGGATAGGTATTGCACATACTAGGTGGGCTACACATGGTGCTCCTGATAAGGTTAATGCACATCCTCATATAGACTGTACAGGCTCTATAGCTGTGGTTCATAATGGAATCATTGAAAATTTTATGGATCTGAAGACGGAGTTGGCGGAACAGGGTCATAAGTTTAGGTCTAGAACCGATACCGAAGTTGTTGCACATCTTATTGAAGAGAATCTTAAACGTGGTATGGATGTAGAGGATGCATTCGTAAATGCTATTAGAAGGTTGAAGGGTGCGTATGCACTGGCAGTTATTTCTACGGCCTCTCCCGATAAGATTTTCTGTGCCCGGGTTGAGAGCCCACTTGTACTGGGTATTAGGGAGGGGGAGGTATATTGTTCTTCGGATATTCCAAGTCTACTATTATTTACGAATAAGATTGCACCTCTAGATAATGGAGAGTATGCGATAATATCGCCTAATAATGTTGAGATTAGGAGGATATCCGATGGTTCTAGGGTGAGGAAGCAGTTTAAGAAGATCGATATGGGTGTTGAGGAGGCTAAGAAAGAGGGCTACCCACATTATATGTTGAAGGAGATATTTGAACAGCCTTACAGTATTAGATATGCGTTGAACGTACAGAAGAATTATCTTGAGCTTATGGCCGACTTTATAGATAGGTCTTCAAGACTCTTCTTGGTGGCTGCAGGCACCTCATACCACGCGGGTCTAGTCGGGAGCTATATCTTTTCTAAGCTGGCGAGGATAACCGGCATGCCTGTTATCGCTTCTGAATTTGTATCGAGGTATGGGGATTCGATAACCGTGGACGATTCTATACTAGCGATTAGCCAGAGTGGTGAGACTAGAGATGTCTTGTGGGCGGTTGAACAGGCGAAGATGCGTGGTGCAACTATATTGGCAATAGTAAATGTTCTAGCCTCAACTCTAACTAGGGTAGCCCGTATATACCTGCATCAGCAGAGCGGCCCAGAAATAGGTGTAGCGGCTACCAAGACGTATACTGGCCAGTTAACCATACTATATCAACTAGCGTTTTCATTGGCTAGGAAGCGTGGTAAGCTTGGGCAGGATGAGATGGATAGGTTTATCGAGGAATTGAATATGCTCCCCGATGTTATAGATATGATATTAAAGAAGTGTGACCGGGAGATTTTGGAGGTTGCAAATGAGATCAAGGATGCAAAGTATGTTATATTCCTTGGAAGGGGTGTGAATACGGGTACGGCTTATGAAGGTAGACTCAAACTTATGGAGATAAGCTATATTCCAAGCCTTGCATATCCTGCTGGTGAGAATAAGCATGGGCCCATAAGTCTTATTGAGAAGGATGTGCCGGTGATAGGTCTGGTACAGGATGATGAGACTAAGAAGTTGATGATAAGTAATCTGCATGAGGTTAGGAGTAGAGGTGCCAAGACATATGTTATATCATCTAGTGATGATGAAGAGGTCCGTGAGGTTTCGGATGTACTGATAAAGGTGCCACGGGTATCAGCCCTATTCACCCCTATAACCTATGTTGTTCCTCTACAGCTATTAGCTTATCATACCTCTGTATTGAGGGGGTTGGACCCGGATAAACCTAGGAATCTTGCTAAGAGTGTAACCGTAATCTAGTGTGTAAAGTATTTAAATATATATATCTTTTTGTGTATTATTCAAGGTTAGGCGTGGTGGGGTATGTCAGAGGAATTTAAGGCTATGATTAGATTGTTAGAGACGGATATAAATGGTAATCTACCTGTAGTTGAGGGTATAACCCGGATAAGGGGGGTAGGTCCATCCATAGCTAGGGCTATTTTACATAAACTTGGTATCCCTTTGAATAAAAGGATTGGTTTCTTATCGGATGAAGAGTTGAAGCAGATTGAGGAGGCAATTAAAAATGTCGCTAAGATAGTTCCTCCCTATATGGTGAATAGGAGGTTTGATAGGTATTCAGGGGAGGATCTGCATCTGATAGGTGCAGACCTTAAGTTTGTTGTTGAAAGGGATATCGAGTTTGAAAAGAATATCAATTCCTGGAGGGGTCTTAGGCATAAACTTGGTCTTAAAGTTCGTGGCCAGCGTACAAGAACCACTGGTAGGAAGCATAAAAAGCTTGTTGTCAAGAGGAGGAGGTGAGGTAGTGTATGAGGCGGTTTAGGAAGAAGTATGAGGGTCCTTTTAAGCCTTGGGACCGGGAGCTTCTATATGAGGAGCTTAGATTAATCGGTGAATATGGCCTCAAGAACAAGCGTGAGCTTAGGAGAGCAGCTACGATGCTTAGGAAGATTAGGGAGGTTGCTAGGAAGGCGTATGGTCTCCGTGGCGATGAGAGGAGGGAGGCAGAGCGTACACTCGTCTCTAGATTATATAAAATGGGTATTTTAGGTGAGAATGCCACTCTTGATGACGTGTTACGTCTTGAGGTTAAGGATCTACTTGAGAGGAGGCTTCAGACGATTGTATATAGGAAGGGTCTTGCAAAATCTATTTATCATGCTAGGCAGATGGTTGTCCATGGCCATATAATGGTGGGTGATCGGGTGGAGGATAGGCCTAGTAGGCTTATATATCGTGATGAGGAGGATCTTGTTAGGATTAGACCTACAAGTCCATATGCCGATCCTAATCATCCTATTTGGAAGGAGGTGACTGAGGTTGTCGAAGGAGAGGAGTCAGAAGAAGGTTGAATTATGGGGAGTCGCCCATATCTATAGTAGTCTAAACAATACAATAGTACATATTACAGACCTTACAGGGGCTGAGACGATAGCCCTTACATCAGGTGGTATGTTTGTAAAGGCTGATAGGTATGAAGGTTCACCCTATGCGGCTATGATGGCTGCTAAGAAGGCAGCTGAGATTGCGAAGGCTAAGGGGATTACCGGGGTCCATATCAAGGTTAGAGGGGTAGGTGGGCATTTCTCACCTATACCAGGCCCTGGAGCCCAGGCGGCGATCCGTGCATTAGCCAGGAGTGGATTGAAAATCGGTATTGTCGAGGATGTAACACCTATTCCTCATGACAGGACACGACGGCCAGGTGGTAGGAGAGGTCGTAGGCTATGAAGAAGCCTAAAATCGAGCTTCTCGAGAGTAATGGGGTTTTCAAGGCAGTTCTCAGAAATGTACCTGTTGAAGTGGCAAACTCTATCAGACGCGTTATTATGTCTGAGGTTAGGACAATCGCAATAGATGATGTCTTCATTTTTAAGAATAGCTCTGTTTTAAATGACGATACACTGGCCCATAGATTAGGTTTAATCCCCCTTAAGACAACTCGTAAGAAGATTAAGAAGCTTGTTGATGCTGAGGATGAAACCGACTATGTGACACTCGTTCTTAATGTATCAGCCAAAGATAAGTTTACAACTGTTTATTCGAGGGACTTAAAGTCTAAAGACAGAGCTGTTAAACCGGTATCCGGTGATATTGAGATCGCTAAATTGGCTCCTGGGCAGACGATAGAGGCTGAGCTTTGGGCCCGTGTAGGAAGTGGTTCGGAGCACGCCAAATGGAGTCCGGTATCTGTAGCTGTTGTAAGGGGGGTTCCAAAGATATCCCTATCTAATGAGATTCCAAGAGGTAAGGCAAAGAAGATTGTGGAGATCTGTCCAAAGGGTGTATTCAAACTTTCCCGTGGAAAGGTTGAAATAGTCGATCCATTGAGATGTACACTATGTATGTTATGTGAGAAGGAGTTTCCTGAGTATGTAAAGGTCGATATAGATGAGTCTTCTAGCCTATTATATTTCGAGCCTATTGGTCAGCTTACTATAAAGGAGATTTTAGAGGATGCCTTTGAAATATTACTAGACAAGCTTGATAATTTTATGAAGTCGTTTAAGGAGGTAGAGGTAAATGTCACTTAAATTTGTAGATAAAAGGAGGTTATATGTAGCTAATCTTTTGAGGAGGACTGCTAATAAATATAATGCGGATATATGGAAGGCTGTAAGAGATATTCTATTGAAGCCTAAGAGGAAACGGGTTGCAGTGAATATCTCAAAGCTTAATAGGTATACTTCTGATGGTGATGTTGTGGTTGTCCCAGGAAAGGTAGTTGGATCTGGATATATCTCCCATAAGATCACGGTTGGTGCATATAGCTATTCACTCACTGCTAAGCAGAAGCTTTTAGAGGCTGGATGTGAGGTTCTCCTGATAGAGGATCTGGTTAGTAAATATCCCGATGGTAAGGGGGTGAAGATTATAATATGACTGGGTTGAATAGGGAGATCATCGTTAATGCTGAGAATGCAGTGGTGGGTAGACTTGCATCGAAGGTGGCCAAACTCCTGCTTAATGGATATACTGTACATGTTGTGAATGTTGATAAAGCAGTTATAACTGGTGATAGGAAGAGGGTTCTAGAAGATTTCACGAGAAAATTATGGATAAAATCTAATGTGAATCCACGTAGACATGGACCATTTAAACCTCGGTCTCCAGAAGGTATATTTAGGAGGGTTGTGAGGGGGATGCTCCCTAGGAGGAAGCCTAGAGGTAAAGAGGCATTTAGGAGGTTACGTGTATATAGAGGTGTTCCAAATAACTTGGCTAATAAGGAGATAAAAGTCTTTGAGGATACACTCTACCGTGAGAATCCATATGGGTATGTCACATTATATGAAGTGGCGAAACATATTGGATGGATACCGGTTGAGGAGAGGATTGGGGGTTGATAGTCTATGGCTAGGACGGGGGTAAAAATATTTACTGGGAAGAGAAAGAAGGCTATTGCAAGGGCTATTGTTAGACCTGGCTCTGGAAATGTTAGGATAAACGGCTACCCTGTAGAGCTCTGGGGGCATGAAGTCGCTAGGATGAGGGTTATCCAAACACTCCTCCTGGCTAGGGATGTGGCCAAAAAGTATGATATAGAAGTATATGTTTCAGGTGGCGGCTTTATGGGCCAGGCGGAGGCGGTAAGTATAGCGATTGCACGCGCCCTGGTCGGCGTCTCCAAGAGTAAGAGGCTGAAATCTATATATGAAAGTTTCGATCGTCATCTGCTGGCCGGTGATCCGAGGAGAACGGAACCCAAGAAACCACTTGGACCAGGTCCTAGGAGGAAGAAGCAGACTTCGTATAGGTGATGATACCATGATAATACCAGTTAGATGCTTTACATGTGGAGCTTTGATCGGAGATAAATGGGAGCCCTTTATATCGAGGGTAGCTAATGGTGAGGATCCTAAGGATGTATTGGATGATCTGAATGTTACGAGATACTGTTGTAGGAGGATGCTTTTATCTCATATAGAAGCTATTGATGATATCCTTCAATATAGAGGGATAGAGTATGGAAGTGAGGGTAAGAAGGGTTGAGGGTCATATAATATATGACTCTAGAGGTAGGCCTACGATAGAGGTTTCACTAACCTCTGAGAATGGTGTTAAAGGTAGGTTTGCATCTCCATCTGGGGCTAGTGTAGGGCGGTATGAGGTTCCGCCACTGCCTAAGGATGGAATCTTAGGAGCAAAGAAAATGGTTGATGAAGCTAATAAATTCTTCCATAACTTTAGCTTCTCATCACAAACCGAGTTTGACGATGCTTTAAGGAGATTCGATGGTGGCGTTAGATTTGAGAGGATAGGGAGTGTAGTGAGTCTGGGTTTATCCTTCGCCGCGGCAGATATGGCTTCTAAAGAGTTGAATAAGCCTATGTTTAGGTGGTTGGCTGGAGACTTGGAGCCTGTTTTTCCAGTGCCACTATGTAATGTCCTCGGTGGAGGTAAACATGCTTTGAATAGGTCTATAGATATCCAGGAGATCCTGGTTTTTCCTTTGAATGCAAGGAGCTATAGAGATGCCTATACCTCAGTGGTTGAAGTTCATAAGATGATTTCGAAGCTATTGGCTGAGAGGGATATGTTCTTTACTGGTGGTAGGAATGATGAGGGTGCATGGGTAACTACTTTAACGGATGAGGAGGCTTTCAATGTTGTATGGGATGCTGTGGATAGGGTTAGGAGTGAAGTAGGCGTTAAATTTGGTGTAGGTATTGATATGGCGGCATCCTCAATATGGGATGCCGAGTCGAAGGTATATGTATATAGAAGGTCTGGTATAAGTAGGGATAGGGAGGAACAGATTGAATACGTTGTTGAGCTGGTTAAAAAGCATAATTTAATGTATGTGGAGGATCCTCTGCATGAAGATGATTTCCCCGGATTCTCCTATATCAGGAGGCGGTTGGGAGACCGTGTATTGATTGTGGGAGATGATCTATACGTAACTAATGTATCACGTATAAAGTTGGGTGTGAATGAGAGGTCGGGTAATGGTGTAATTATAAAGCCTAACCAGGTTGGTAATGTATCATCTGCTATAGAGGCGGCTAAGACTGCCTCTGAAAACAAGTTTAAAGTTGTAGTCTCTCATAGAAGTGGTGAGACTCACTATCCCCATCTTGCTCATCTAGCCTTGGCTGTTGAGGCTGATATGTTTAAGGTAAGCCCAGTATATGGAGAGAGAGTTATAAAGCATAATGAGCTTCTATTAATTGAAGATTTATATGGTGGTAAGGGGGTTAAGCGTATTTGGTGATGATGTATGAGTGAGGGAGAGGCTTCAGATGTTAAACAAGTTGAGATAGACAAGGATTTCCTAATTAAATATAGGGTTCACTATGGACGTAATATAAAGACAAAATTTAGTGAGAAGTTTATACATGGGATCCATCCAAAGGGCTTCTACTTGATCGATGTAACCAAGACTATTGAGAGGTTGAAAGCGGCTGTTAAGCTACTTTCTAGATATGAGCCTGAGACTGTCTTATTACACTCGGCAAGAGACTTCGCCTTCAAAGGTCTCGAAGAGGTTGGAAAGCTGACTGGGTTTAAGGTCAAGGTGGGAAGGTTTCTACCGGGTACACTAACTAATTACGTGCTTGAGCATAATGTAGATGCTCAGATACTCTTCGTGGTTGACCATACCTATGATTCACAGGCTGTAGATGAAGCTGTCAAGATGAAACTCCCGATAATATCTTTTGTAGATACTAATTCAAACGGTGAATATGTAGACCTTGCTATCCCAGCAAATAACAAAGGGAAATATTCTATAGCGGTTCTATTATGGAGTTTGGCGGTTCTTTATCTTAGAGAGAAGGGTCTACTTAAGGAGGATGAGGTAATCGACAAGAGTGTTGAGGATTTCGTGGTGTCTCCAGAGCATGCCACGGTTGTCTAGGAAACCATATGTAGCTGGTTATTTCTATCCTGGAGATAAGGATCTTCTACTTAGAGAGTTGGATAGGCTCTTTAGGAGTGATAGGGGTCCTGGTAAGGTTTTAGACGATAGATGGAGGGGTAAGAAGGTTCTTGGAGCTATCCTCCCCCATGCAGGTTATATGTATAGTGGTGAGATAGCGGCGCATGGATATGCAGCCTATTTTGGATCAGGCCTTAAAAAGCTGGTTATAGTTATAGGGCCTAACCATCATGGACTAGGGGCATCGATCTCTATATATCCCGGTGGTGAGTGGGAGACTCCCCTAGGTAAGGTTTCAGTGAATGAAGAATTTGTTGAAAAGCTATCTAGATTTAATGGCTACCTAGCTCTTGATGATTTAGGGCATAAGTATGAGCATTCACTCGAGGTTCACATACCATTCCTCCAATATATTCATAGTATTGGAAACCTCGAATTTGAAATAGTCCCTATAGCCATGCTTCTACAGACCTCAAATGGTGTTATTGAGCTTGGAGACGCTCTAGTGCAGGTTCTCAAAAACTATGGTGTAGACGACATCTTCATTATTGCATCAACTGATTTTACCCATTATGAATCCGCTTTGAGTGCTAGAGAGAAGGATGAAAAGGCTTTCGAGGCGATATTAAAGATAGATTCGATGGAATTGATACGTAATGTATATGACTATGACATTTCCATGTGTGGATTTGGCCCTACTGCAACCCTACTATATGTAGCGGAGAAGTTGGGTGGATATAAAGCATCTCTACTGAAATATGGACATAGCGGTGAAGTTACAGGCGACGATTCAAATGTAGTCTCATATGCATCCTTCATAATCTATAAGTAATACATAATATACTATCTAGTATGGCGTACAAGGTCGCATCCCAATCCCCCGCCAAGCTTATACTTCTGGGAGAACATTTTGTTGTACATGGATCGAGGGCGGTTAGTGCTGCTTTAGATGTATTTGTTGAGGGCGTCCTGATTGATGATGGAATGGGTAATATTGAAATTTCATATTTAGACCATGTTGAGAGGTATGACATATCTAGGGATAATGTTGTTACAAGGTTTGTAAAGTTTCTCTCTCAAGAATATGATGTTGACTCGACACCCTCATTAAAGATACGATTTAACTTTCCTACGTCAGCCGGCTTAGGGTCTTCGGCTTCACTCGCATCTCTCCTTACAAAACTATTCCACAAGATGTACCGGGGGGAGGAGCCTCAGAAGGAAGTCATATATAACTTTGGGTCCAAGTTTGAAGAATACGTGCATGGGAATCCATCGGGAATAGACTTATCTACAGTGGTTGAGGGTGGGGTTATCCTTTATAGGAGGGGTGAAGGTGTTTTAGATAGGATTGACTCTCTAGACCTTGGTGATTCACATATAGTCGTTATAGATTCGGGTATAAGACGGTCAACCGGTAAATTAGTTGCTAATGTGACATATAATCTACATAGTCTACCAGAGGATATTAGGAAAGATGTGATAGATTTGGTTGATTCAATAGTCTCATACGGCTGGAGTTCTATAAAAGAAGGTGATTCACAGTCCCTAGCCAATGCGATTAAGTCCAACCATTACCTTTTGAAGTACATAGGTGTTTACAAGCCTAAGTTGGATGAAATTGTGATGGGTTTTATGGATCTAGGGGGGATTGCGGCTAAGGTGACTGGTGCTGGTGGAGGTGGATGCATATATGGACTCGCTGATAAGGATATTGTTAGGGATATTGAATCTTATTTTAGGGGTAGAGGGTACTGGGTCTACACACCAAAGATTTATTTCTGAATCACTCTATTATAGAGATGATTATAATGGTTTTTGAAGAGGATGTGGGTGTTAGGGATAGAAAGGTTGAGCATATAGATATAGTTCTAAAGGAGAATCCTGAATATCATATATCAACCTGGCTTGAATATGTCTATCTAGTCCATAACTCCCTTCCTGAACTATCTATGGATGAGTTAGATACCCATGTCAATCTCTTTGGGCGGAGGTTTGACTATCCAATCTTGATAGATTCTATGACTGGAGGAGGTAAAGATACTGATAAGATAAATCGTGCTCTTGCAGAGTTGGCTCATGAATATAATATTCCTGTTTCTTGTGGGAGTCAGAAGGCATATCTAAAGTATCCTGAGCTGGGCTATACATATAAGGTTATGAGGGATGTCTCTAGTGACATATTTATCATTGGAAATATTGGAGGGCAGGATCTAAGAGAGGATCCTAGGGATGTTGTAGATAAAATAGTTTCTTTAATTGAGGCTGATGCCTTGGCTATCCATCTTAATCCGCTTCAGGAATCTATCCAACTGGAGGGTGATAGGGATTTCAAGGGAGTATTAGATGCTATTGCTGAAGTGACTGATTATCTCGATATTCCAGTGATAGTTAAGGAGACTGGTGCGGGTATATCGTATGAGGTGGCCAAGTCTCTTGAAGCCGTGGGTGTCTCGGCTATAAATGTGTCGGGTGCTGGTGGAACAAGTTGGTCGGCAGTTGAGATTTTAAGAAGTAGGAGGAAGTCTCCTGAACATTCAGAGGTTGGAAGTGTATATTGGGATTGGGGTATCCCCACAGCGGCCTCTATAATAGAAGTTGTTAATTCGGTGGATATCCCAGTAATAGCCTCTGGAGGTTTGAGGTCGGGCCTTGACATCGTAAAATCAATTGTATTGGGTGCTGACATGGGTGGGCTTGCATCTCCATTCTTGAAGGCTTTCTCCAAAGGTGGAGATTCTCTAAAAAGGTTTATGGAGGGGCTTATAACTCAGATTAAGATTGGTATGTTATTAACAGGTTCAAAGGATATATCTTCTCTTAAAGAGGCTAGATATGTATTGTTGGGTCCCTTAAAAGAGTGGGTTATCCAGAGGGGTGTATGGGATGGATAATTCACAGACTGAATGGTTCTGGTCGAGATATGAGGAGTATAGGGCGATGGTGAATAAATATATAGAAGATTATCTCTCGTCTCTTGATATTCCCTCTGAGCTACGTGGTGCATCGTCACATCTTATATTAAGTGGGGGTAAGCGGGTTAGGCCGATATTTGTCCTCTCGGTCTCCGAGTTGTTAGGGGGTGATCTGGAGCATAGCCTTCCAGTGGCTACTGCAATTGAATTTCTACACAACTTTACCTTGATACATGATGATATCATGGATCAGGATATGTTTAGGCGTGGTGTTAAGACTACCCACGTTTTATATGGTGTCTCAACAGCTATATTGGCTGGAGACTATCTATTTAGTTTAGTCTTTGGATTGGTATCTAGGAACTACCGTGGTGAGGAGGCCCGGTTTTTAACTAAGCTTCTAGCCGAGGCCTCAGAAAATATCTGTATTGGTCAGGCCATGGATATCCAGCCTGACAAGTATGTTAAGGGAGTAGATGACTATATTAAGATGGTATATCTAAAAACCGCTTCTCTTATAGAGGCGTCTACGGCCAGTGGTGCTGTTGTCGCTGGACGTATAGACCTGGTTGACAGGTTTAGGGAGTTGGGTAAATCTATCGGCATAGCTTTTCAAGTGGCTGATGATATTTTGGGTCTAGTTGGGGATCCATCTAAAACCGGGAAGCCTGTAGGGAATGATATAAGGAATGGGAAGAGGACTCTGCCAGTTCTCTATGTATTAGATAAGATGGATAAGGATGAGTATGAATTTTTCATGTCTGTATTTGGTAATGAGGGTGCTGATGATGAATCTGTGAAGCGGGCTATAGATCTAGTTGTTAAATATGGAGGCATAAATTATGCTAGGGAGTTTATGGGGGAGTATTCTAGGAGGGCTAGGGATACTCTGAAGGGGTTTGAAGATTCGGATGCCAAGTCCTTCCTCATAAACCTTATAGAGTTTATAGTCTCAAGGGATAAGTGATGGAATTTGATATAGATCTTATACGTAGATATGCAGCTGAGAATAGAATCAAATTTGGTAGAGCCTCATCTAAAGCTGTCATAGGTAAGGTTATCGCATCTAAACCGGAGTATCGTGGGAGGATTAAAGAGTTAATCAGGGTTATAGAGGAGGTGGTTGACGAGATCAACTCGATGTCGTTAGAAGAGGTGGGTAGATATTGGTCTCCAACTGAGAAGAAGAAAGTTAAAGAGGAGTTTAAACTCCCTCCCCTACCCAATGCTGTTGAGGGCTCTGTGGCGACCCGTTTCGCACCCAATCCAGATTTTGTACTTCACCTCGGCTCTCTAAGGCCATTGATTCTATCATATGAATATGCAAAGATGTATAAGGGGAGGTTCTACGTCCGTTTCGAGGATACTGATCCCAAAACTAAAAAGCCAGAGCCTGAGTTTTATGATGCTATTAAGAGGGATATTGAGTGGCTCGGGATAAAGCCATATAAATATGTGTATCAGAGTGATAGGCTTCATCTGTATTATGATGTGGCTAGATGTCTGATAGAGAAGGGCATGGCGTATGTGTGTCTATGTGGGCGTGAAGAGTTTAAGGATTATGTCTATAGTGGTAGGGCATGCCCCCATAGAGACCAGGCTGTGGAGACGAATCATGAACTCTTTGATAAAATGCTTTCTGGATACTATGGTGAGGGAGAGGCTGTCCTAAGGATAAAGACTGACTTGGGGCATCCAAATATATCTGTGAGGGATTGGCCTGGCCTCAGGATTATTGATACCTCTAAATATCCACATCCAAGGAAAGGAGATAGATATATAGTCTGGCCACTATATAACTTTTCATGTGCTATTGACGATCACGTTATGGGGATAACCCATGTACTTAGAGGTGCAGAGCATAAAGTCAATGAAATTAAGCAGGAGTACATCTTTAGATACATGGGGTGGAATATACCGGAGTATATCCACCATGGGAGGGTGGCTATACCGGAGGGTATCCTAAGCAAATCAAAAATATTGAAGGGTATACGGGAAGGTATATATACCGACATTGATGATCCTAGATTGGCGACAATCGCAGCTCTTAGAAGGCGTGGATATCATCCGAAGGCTTTATATAATGTGATTTTGAAGACTGGAGTCTCACTATCGAATACAACGATTGATTTCTCGATGCTCGCCGCAGAAAATAAGAAGATTATCGATAAGGATGCAAATAGGTATTATGGTGTTCGAGAGCCTAAAAACTTCAATATTTATCTAGAAAGTGATGTAGAGGTTAGGATCCGGCTACATCCCGATTTTCCAGATAGGGGCTATAGGATATTTCACATGAAGAGAGGTGTCAATAAAGTATTCATCGACTTCGATGATATACACAACTTAACACTAGGTAAATCCGTTAGACTTATTGGGCTGGGCAATTTTATAGTCTCGGATGATGGGCTTCGATTCCTAAATAATGATGTCTCTTGGGCTAAGGAGAATGGCCTTCCATTTATCCATTGGATTCCTAGTGGATATATATATAAAGCTGAGTTTCTATACCCTGGAAAGTTATATAGAGGGTATGTCGAGAGAGGCCTTGAAGAGGTCGATGTGGATAGAGTAGTTCAGCTGGAGAGACTTGGATACTTCAGGATAGACTATAAAGACGGCTATATCCGTGTGGTATTTGCCCATAAATAGGAGTGGCATCCTTGCTTTAATATAAAGCCTTTAAATAATATGTATATTAACCATTTAAGATAGAGGTGAGGTGGCAATGGCGACACTTCCATTCGAGACTTTCGAGTTACCAGACGAATATTTGGAGGCCGCCTATGAAGCCCTAAAGTATGCTTTAGAGGTTAAGGGCCTAAAGAGAGGTACGAATGAAACTACAAAGGCTGTTGAGAGGGGGCAGGCTAAACTTGTTTATATAGCATTAGATGTAGATCCCCCAGAGATTGTGGCTCACCTACCACTCCTATGTAAGGAGAGGAAGGTCCCATATATCTTCGTTCCGTCGAAGCAGGAGCTTGGTAAGAGGGCGGGTCTTGAAGTTGCAGCCGCCTCAGTGGCTATTGTAGATCCGGGAGAGGGTAGTAAGCTGGTTGAGGAGATCATCGGATATTTGAAGAAGCAGGGGTATTTCCAAGGTTGATAGGTGATGTCTGAAGAGAAGAGTAAATATCCATATCGAGAGGATATCACACCTGCAGAGGTTATTCAAATAGTGGGTAGAACAGGTATGACCGGAGAGGTTACCCAGGTAAGAGTCAAGATATTGGCTGGGAAGGATAAGGGACGGGTAATCACGAGGAATGTATTGGGTCCTGTAAGAGAAGGTATGATCCTGATGTTGAGGGAGACTGAGAGGGAGGCTAGGAAGCTGAGGTAGGTCGTGATGCCTGCTAAGAGGACATGTAGCTTCTGTGGGCATGAGATAGAACCGGGTACAGGTATAATGTATGTAATGAATAATGGGGTTATATACTGGTTCTGCAGTAGGAGATGTAGAAGGAGTATGCTAGACTTTAAACGGGATCCTAGAAAGTTTAAATGGACTCTTAAATATGTTAAGGGAGGGATTAAGAGAGGATGAGCGAATACACACTCGTCTTCTTAAAGCCTATCGCTATTAGGAGAGGTTTGATCGGAGAGATTATATCTAGGTTCGAGAAGAAGGGTCTCGAGATTAAAGCGTTGAAGATGATGACTATCTCAAGGGAATTGGCCGAGGAATTCTACTCAGTACACCGCGGAAAACATTTCTTTGAAGAGCTGGTCAGCAGCCTAGAGAATAGAAAGATAGTAGCTATGGTTCTATATGGTAGGTCAGCAGTTAAAGTGGTTAGGAAACTTATAGGATCTACAGATCCGGTAGAGGCTGACCCAGGTACAATCCGTGGAGACTATGGATTGGATATCACCGAGAACCTCGTCCATGCATCCGACTCTCGAGAAAGTTTCGAGAGAGAAGTTAAGATTCTATTTCCTGAGTTGGATATAGAGAATCTATAAAGAATACTCTTTATTCTACCTCCATCCATATTCAGAAGCCTCAATTATTATTTTTTAGATACATCTATACTTATTGACACATAGGGATATACTCATAATCTCTATACTTGATCAAGTCAAATATGGATGGGGGTGAAATGAGATGTCGGATCCTGAAGATAAAAAAGTTATAAGGCAACCTATTATAACCGTCCTAGGCCATGTTGATAGTGGGAAATGTATAGGAGGAGAATCTATAGTAGATGGATCTAATCTAACCTTGAAGGAGCTATACGAGACATATATTGGGGGATACAGAGATTCACATGTTCTCTCCTTCGATATTAGAAGCCTAAGGTTTAAACTTAATGAAGTAGGTGGTGTAGCTAGGGAACGGGTTGATAAGACATATCTAATAAGATTTTCCAATGATATATCTATCGAATCCTCTCCCGAACATCGTTTCCTCGTATATCGTGGGGATAACCTCTTTGAATATGTACCGGCTGCGATGCTTGAAACAAATGATAGAGTGCTTAGCTTGGATGGTGACGAAACTATTGTATTGGAGGGCTGGAGATTCAATCTCGTAAGTGTCTCGTCTATAACACGTCGATACAGAAGTAAATACCTATATGACTTGAAGAGTCCTGGTTTCAACAACTTCGTTGCTGATGGAGTGATTGTCCATAATACATCTCTGTTGGACAAGATTAGGGGGACGGCGGTACAGCATAGGGAGGCTGGAGGTATAACTCAGCATATAGGTGCGAGCCTCTTCCCTCCAGAAACCCTCCGGAGTATATGTGGCCCATTACTAAAAAAGTTTGGATTCGACGTTTTAGTACCTGGTTTGCTTGTAATAGATACCCCTGGTCATGAGGTCTTCTCCAATCTTAGAGTTCGCGGGGGATCAGCATCTGACATAGCAATACTAGTTGTAGATATTACTAAGGGATTCCAGCCTCAGACACATGAGAGTATACAGATACTTCTATCTAGGAGGACTCCATTCTTAGTCGCGGCTAACAAGCTTGATTTGATATATGGTTGGCGGTCGATGGATACTCTATCCTTTCTCGAGTCAGTTAGACATCAGAATCAAGATGTCCTTCTTAGGTTGGAGGAGAGAATAGCATATATCATTTCAGCTTTAAATACATATAAGTTTGATGCTGATAGGTTCGATAGGATTAAAGATTTCAGGAGGACTGTAGCTATTGTCCCGGTTAGTGCTAAGACTGGTGAAGGTATCCAGGAGCTACTCACGATCTTGATAGGACTCGTCCAACGTTTTCTTATGAATAGGTTGGAAGTAGATTTAAATAGGCCTGGATATGGAACGGTTTTAGAAGTTTCTGAGGAGCCCGGTCTTGGAGCGGTCGTCAAGGCTATCCAGATTGATGGTGTGATAAGGGTGGGGGATATATTCATAAGTGCTGGTAGAGAGGGTGTAGTCAAGACTAGGGTGCGCTCTATACTAATGCCTGCACCACTCGATGAACTTAGGGATCCAAGGAAGAAGTTTAGAAATATAGATGTAAGTTATCCAGCTGCTGGTATAATAATTTCTGCACCAGACCTTGAAGAGGTATATGCAGGGTCCCCATTCTATAGTGTCTCGAAGGATTCCCCAGAAGTTATTGAGGAGTTGATGAAGAAGGTTTCAGAGGAGATATCTAGGATTAAGGTTGATACTGATAAGATAGGTGTTATAGTAAAGGCTGATACCCTAGGTACCTTGGAAGCTATAATATCCCAGCTTACAAAGAAGGGTATCCCTATTAGAAAGGCCGATGTAGGTAATGTATCTAAGAAGGATGTTGTAGAGGCAGAGGTGGTTAGGGACAAGGATATTCTTCGCGGAGTCATCCTCGCCTTCAATGTAGATATTCTTCCAGATGCTGAGGAGCTCGCGAAATCCAAGAAGATACCCATCTTCTCCGGAAACATCCTATATAGAATTATCGAGGAGTATCTAGGTTGGGTCGATGAATATACCAGGTCAACCAGGGAGCGTCTATATGCCTCTCTGGTTAAACCAGGTAAGGTAGAGGTTCTCGAAGGATATATCTTTAGGAGGAGTAAACCAGCTATCTTCGGTGTAAGGGTTCTGGCTGGTGAGATCAGGCCTCGTGTCCGTCTCATGCGTGGAGATGGTAAGGTTATCGGTTCAATACATCAGATCCAGAGTATGGGTAAACCAGTAGGTATTGCGACTAGAGGTATGGAGGTGGCTATAAGTGTTAGGGAGGCTGAGGCTGGGAGAGATTTTAAGGAGGGTGATATACTATATGTTTACATCCCTGAAGATGATGCTAGGACTTTATTGAAGGAGTTTGCACATGAGATGGCGAGCGACTATTTAGAGGCTCTAGATGAGTTTGTAGAGATTATGAGGAGACGCTATCCCCTCTTTGCAAGGGGATAGAAGCTTAATATATATTTAAGGGTTATTGTGATTAATTGAGACAAGGTGGTGGATATGGTAAAGTTTAAGCTTAACATATCAAATCCAAAGGATGGGACGGCATTTACTAAGGAGTTGGATGAGCCTGATAGTCTAAACCTTATTGGTAAGAAGATTGGGGATGTTATAGATGGTAGTCTAGTGGGGCTTCCAGATAAAAAACTTAAGATCACCGGTGGATCAGACACATCCGGCTTCCCTATGAGGCCTGATGTTCCTGGGGGTGTTAAAAAATATATCTTGACTGGTAAGGGTGTAGGTCTTAGGACCATTAAGGGCAAGACTAAGAAAGGTTATAGGAGGAGGATATTGGTCAGGGGTAATACTATCACACCTGAGATATATCAGGTGAATATGGTTATAGTTGAGGAAGAAGGTTGAAATGATGGAGATATATGAAGAGGTTTCGATACCTAGGCAGCCAGAGTTAAATATTGGTACTGCAGGTCATGTTGACCATGGTAAGACCACTATTATACAGGCTTTGACGGGTGTTTGGACAGCCGTCCATAGTGAAGAATTGAAAAGAGGGATCACGATTAAGATTGGATATGCAGATATGCCCATCTACAGATTTGTAAAGAATGGGTCTGAGGTATTCTGGTCTAGACCCCGTTTAGAGGATATGGAGGGTGAATTGGTTAGGGTAGTTAGTTTTGTGGATTGTCCAGGGCATGAGAGTTTAATGGCTAATATGCTTTCTGGAGCTGCTGTTATGGATGGAGCCATGCTTGTTATAGCGGCTAATGAGCCGGTTCCAAGGCCGCAGACTAAGGAGCATACTACGGCTTTGGAGCTTCTAGGTGTTAAAAACGTGGTTGTAGTCCAGAATAAGATCGACCTCGTCTCTAAGAAAGAGGCTTATGAGAATTATGAGGCTATTAGAGAGTTTCTATCTACAACTTCCTTTGCGGATGCCCCTATAATCCCCGTTTCAGCCATACATAATGTTAATCTACATTATCTAGTGGAGGCCCTCTACAGATATATACCCAAGCCTGAGAAGGATCCTAACAAACCTCTCATGATGTATGTTATTCGATCCTTTGATGTGAATAAACCTGGAACTAAATATGAAGATATAGTAGGGGGTATCCTTGGAGGAGCCATCTTGGAGGGGAAGATAGCTGTAGGTGATGAGATCGAGATATCTCCAGGATATATATATAAAGAGAGGGATAGGATTGTTAATCAGCCATTATATGCTGAGGTCCTGTCGCTAAGTAGTGGTAAACTTCCTCTTAAAGAGGCTTTCCCAGGTGGTTTGATAGGTGTGCAAACTGATCTAGATCCTTCATTGACCAAGTCTGATGGAATGGTTGGTAATGTAGTGGGTAGACCTGGTACTCTACCTGAAGTCCTTTATGAAGTGACGATGGAGGTAAAACTATTCAAATATGTTGTAGGTACTGATGAGGCTGTAGAGGTTAGGCCTATACAGAGGGGAGAGCCCTTTAGATTAAATATTGGTCCGGCAACTACTCTAGGCGTTGCTTTAGATATTAGAGATGGTAGGGTAACCTTTAGACTCTCCCGGCCGGTGGTGGCCGATAAGGGTTGGAAATCCGCTATAGCAGCTAGATATGATAATAAATGGCGTCTAATAGGTGTTGGAGAGATTGTATAGAAAGGAGTATATCTTTGTATGTGATACAAGCTTTCTAATAGCCCTAGTTGAGAAGCGACTTTTTGACCAGCTAATTGATAGATACCTCCCTTTTAAACTCTTGGTACCTGAGTCTGTTATGAGGGAGTTGGAGCGTCTCTCTAGGTCTAGAGGTAGGGGTTCAAAGGTAACCGTCCTAAAGATGATTATGGAGACTGAGCAGGCTTTTTTCGATGTGGTCCAGTCTAGATCTAATAAGGCGGATGAGGATGTGATTCTAATAGCTTTGGATGTGGATGGTATTGTGGCTACAGCAGATAGGGAGGTGCGTAGGAGGGCTTTGGAGAAGGGTCTAAAGACTTTATTTATCCGAGACTCGGAGTTATATATAAGTTAGTATGTTACATTTAATTTAATTATCTATGTAATACTCCTATAGTGTGGTGGTGATATGTTCTATAGATTTAGGGTTGTGGATATAGTAAATATAAAACCAAAGATGTTTAGAGAGGATTTGCAGGAGGCTGCATGGAAACAGCTTAGAGATAAGTATGTGGGTCTTCCCCATAAAGACTTGGGATATGTTATTATGATTTCAAGGCCGAAGGTAGATACCCTAGGCAAGATTATAGCTGAAGATGGATCCTCGAATCATAAAGCAGAATTCTTTGTATATTCATTTAAACCGGTTAAGGGTGAAGTCGTAGAAGGTACTGTAGTGGAGATACAGAATTTCGGGGTCTTCGTCAGGATAGCTGGTGCAGATGCTCTGGCTCATAAATCGGTTTTGATGGATGATATAGTAGATATAAATCGTGTTGAGAAGATGGTTATCGGTAAGAAGACTAGACGGGTTATTAGAGTCGGTGATGTAGTTAGGGGTAGAGTAGTGGATGTCGCACTTCCAAAGAAGAACTCTCTTATGAAGATAGCCCTCTATATGAAGAGTCCATATCTGGGTAAGCTTGAATGGATTGAGGAGAATCTCTCTGGTCAGAAGGTGGAGGCTGGTGGCGAGGAGAAGTAGAGCGTTTAAAGCCTGTGCCAAGTGTAAAGCCATCAACGATAGAAAGGCTAATACATGCTGGAACTGTGGTTATAACGTCTTTACCACCCGCTGGGATGGCTTAATCATTATTATATCTGAAGAGTCTATTCTGAAGGATATCCTTGGGGTAGATAAAATTGGTTACTATGCCGTCAAGGTATTATGATGTTAGGAATTATATCGAGATATCTATAGAAGCTAGGAAGTATCTGTCTAAACCGTTGGGTGAGTTATTCCCACCCGAGGAGCTTCCACGGTTGAGAGATTTACTGCTTGAGATAAGGTCTAGAAGAGATGGGCATATAGCGAGTGTTGGGGACCGTGTCACTAAGACCCTTATTGACTGGGGTATTATTCCTGATGTAGCTGTAGTGGATTGTATGGAGAGGAGGAGACCAGTAAATATAGTTGATGAAGCGGTGTTTAAGGAGGTATTTTACGTGGATAATATGCGTGGATATATAAATATGGCTATTAAAGACTTGGTGGTTAAAGCTCTAGCTAATAGACCTGTATTGATTAAAGTAGGTGGAGAGGATGATCTGGTTGGGATTCCAGTTATTTATTCACTGAGGGATGGAAGCGTCATGGTATATGGACAGCCTAAACAGGGAATTGTATTGGTAAGGGTTACACCAATGTTAAAGAATGAGTTGGATAAAATAATATTTGGTTAGAATGGGGTGTGAATAAGGTGTATAATAGTGAGGTGTCTATAAGTTATGATAGTGTCATAAACCTCGCTTTAAATAAGGTCTTATCTAAAAAGATTGTTTCAAATGGTTTTGAGAGGTTATTCACCCTCTCAAAGATTGTGAGGGATATCACATCTATATCAGGAGTTAAATATCCACCTATAATAGTTATTCCTGAGGCCAGGATTTTAGAGCATAGTGACGGGGTATATGCTATCCT
The DNA here is from genome assembly GCA_015523605.1 of Candidatus Geothermarchaeota archaeon. Classification (GTDB taxonomy): domain Archaea; phylum Thermoproteota; class Nitrososphaeria; order Geothermarchaeales; family JDFR-13; genus SZUA-1514. Next base: position 2,612 of record WAKC01000017.1, on the reverse strand, counting down.
ATATGCAAATATCAGTTATAGGAAGTGGGATGGCAGGCTCCATCCGGTTGTGGAGACTTACCTACCATTCCTACTATATTCGGAGACTAATGTATTGAAGGCTGTATTTGCCCATGAACTCCTCCACTATATATACCTAGCTATTAAATATCTAAGGGAGGAGCATCTAGTAACTCTTGACATATATACGTCAAACTATTCAGGCAGGGTATTCCTTGACGAGGTTTATCAAGTTAGGCCTGAGCTGGTATTTAAAGATAAGTCTTATGTCAAGATGCTCACACTATTTGATAAAGTACTTTCTAAGTCTAAAGTATCCAATAGTATTAAGAGGAATTGGATTGAGAAGGGTAAGCCGTCAAAGAAGTATGCCTCTAGAGAGTTTAGACTAAGGATATCGATTGAAGACTGGAACTCTATCTTCTTTCCAGACTCTGTTCTGGAGCGGGTAAGGGATTTGATCGATGAGTATGTGGGATAGAGCAGTTTTAGATATATTAAGAGAGATAGTGGGGTTTGACGCATATGCTGTACTGGCCTATGGAAGTAGGGTGGCTGGCTACGCCGGGCCAGATAGCGACTATGACTATATCTATATAGTGGAGGATTTCAAGCCTAAGATTAAATACATATATAGGGAGGTTGATGGGACGTATATATCTATCCTAGTTGTTGATAAATCATTCCTTGAAGAGGATGTCTACCTAGGTGCCCATGGTGAATTTGTTGCCGGCCGTCTATATAGTGTCTACAAAGCATTGACAAACAGTGTATATATTAGGAGGTTAGAGATACTCCTGAAGAAGAGGGCGATACTAGAGGAGTTGAGACTATTGAAACTGAAGTATGGTAGACTCCTCAAATATATGAGGATTCCGATGAAGTACTTCCTACTTGCCAGGCTCAAGAAGAGGATAGTGGCATATCCCCCAGTAAAGTATAGCTATTACAAGACCTTTTATGGGGAGAAGGGTGTAGAGAATTTCCGTAAGTCTCTTGATGGATTTGAATCTGCTGCTCATGAACTTCATTTAGACGGTATATTCGAGTATAGCGATGGCTATGTATATAACATTGTATTGGATAGGATACCCTCCAGCCTAACCGAGATATTCAAATATATTATGAGAGGGGTAGCCATGTATTTTACCCATGGAAGATCTGCCTCTGTAACTTTGGATGTTGTTCTCGATGAAGTGAGGGGTAAGGTTAGGAGGGGTGTCAGGAGTATAAGGATCCCGAGGGAGCTTGATAATCCTGAGATACTTCTACAAATGTCTGGAATATATTTCTCGGCAGAGTCTATCGATTTGGAGGAGCTTGTGAAGACTCTCTTCGGATATAAGGCTGAGATAAAGAGTTTCTATCGAGCTGGATTACTTAGTAACCTCTATATAATGGATGTAGATGTTGAGGGAGAGCATAGGAAGCTTGTAATTAAGAGTTTCCCTCTCTTAAGCATAGTTATAAAATGGATCTGGCTAGTCATCTGGCTCTATGGCTTAAAGAGGTTCACATTTAATCCTTGGGAGAGGATGTACCGGGAGGTTGATGGGCTTATAACCCTTGGGAGGAATGGCTTTAATGTACCTAAAGTCTATGCCGTGGTATGGGGCGACCGGATGGTCATCGAGGAATACATTGATGGGATACGTTTGGACAAGGTTAGAGAGGGGGTCGAGGACTTCTATAGGCAGGCTGGTGAGATGATTGGTGAGGTGCATTCAAGGCTTGGATTAACGATTGGCGATACTAAACCCCAAAACTTTATAGTTAAAGGAGGTAAGATATACCTAGTCGACCTTGAACAGTTCAACACAGATGACTGTTATGAATGGGACATAGTTGAACTTACACTATATACACTTATATTCTTCAGGAGGTTTGGGGAACGTCTTGAAATAATATCTTCAATACTAGATGGATATAGAAAGGGGAATCCCAGGTTTAAAAATATATTTGAAAACCTATTGAGATTCAGGATGGTGCTAGCCTTCCTCCCACTGGTTCCTCCAAACATATATAGAGACCTAAAGAGGATTGTCGATAGATACTTGAATGATAGTATATAGGTAGAAGGGAAAGGGGTTATTTAAACTCTGTATAGCCACATTTCCCACAGGCGTATCTATCTGGATGTTCAGCCATATATACCCCCCGTCCACATCGGGGGCAGAACCTCCTAGTCCTCTTTATACCCCCGTTCTCCACCACATAGAATGTCCAGACCTTTGGGCTCGGCCTCTTTCTTCTAGGCTTCGGATTCTTCTTCGCCAATCTGGATCACCTTATTCCTCTTGGTAGGCTCGATTGTAGACCAATCAATACCATTGGGATAGTAATATATAAGTACTTCAGACTTGTTCATGCCAGTAGGGGTTTTAATAGAGGCTATCAAAACCTTGTCAAGAGGATATCCAAGCCTATCTTTAATAAAATTGGCAATATCTTTCTTACTTGGGGTAGGCTCACCTATATGTTCAACCTCCAATATTGTTTCAATCCTATCTAGATATGGATTCTTCTTCTCAGATACTATTTCAATCTTCATATTTAATTTCTTACTAGTATATGGTATATAAGGATGTAAACCTGTGCCCCAATGTATACCC
>WAKC01000016.1 GCA_015523605.1 Candidatus Geothermarchaeota archaeon | reverse complement strand
TTAAACCCTTGGATAGATACCTCGACACTCCCTAAACCATATCCATCCAAAGACCCTCCAAACATGGTCTTAACCAGGGTATAAGTTAATACTCCACCCCTCACCTTATCTACAGCCCTACCAGGAGTATAGATTGATAACCCCCTTCCACACACTATGATAACCGGTTCAGAAGTCTCGAGATATCCTCCATCCAACCTCCTAAAGATTCTATATCCCTCTAGAAGCTTCTTCACAGAGGAGGTATCCCAATAGGGAGACTTACTATGTATGGTAAACGGTGGGTTCTTCGGATTCAAAATAATATATATGTTCTCATCACTGCTTCTTAGCCTATTTAAATCTAGACGCATCCCTTCCTCACCGGAGTAGGAGAATTAAATCCTTCCATAGAATAGCCAAAACTAACAGTACCACTGCCACCATCCATAGACCAAATAAGTTAATCATCGATAGCGTCATAGCCAGTAGAATATTTAGCAGGATATACCTCCCCATCGAGATTCCAAATATCAATGCTATAGCCATTGAGAATAGGGAGAGTATATAGAATGTTGATGCCACGGCCTGGTCATAGAGATAGATAAAAAGTGTGGTTAAGTGTATAACTAGATAATACTTAAGAATCCTTACCAGACTCTTCATCAACCTCATAGAATCCACCCTCATCAATCTTCAGCGTAACCTTAAAAGCACCTTCAGGTAGGTGTGGAGCTCTATAGCCGACCAGCTCCCGCTTAAACTCCTTAACCCTCTTTAGATAAAGTGTATATTTGAAGCCATAGCCCACCGAAGACCCTCCATAGAATGAGTAGAAGTTATTTATCGGTGACTTAGACTCGTGATTTGAGACGAATACTATGAGCCCAAGTTCATTAGCGAGTCTCGAAATATTATGGAGGAGGATGTTGAGTGCTGAGGCCCTCACCGGAAAGTTTTGAACCCTATTCATAGACGTAAGACTCTTGATAAGCCCTCCCAAGCTATCTAGAGAAACGAATTTAATGTGATGCTTCTCTATAAATCTGGCTAGAGAAGATGTATAGAGGTCTGTATCATGCCTAACAATGATATCAATCTTATCCTTCTCCTCCACTATACTAGCCTCCAAACCCATCAGCTGATATAGATGGGTCAAATCCCTAACCTCACATACAAAGATCCTTCCCAAACCATCTGCACCACCCTCTGTATAGAGTTCATACTGGGGGAGTAGCCTCTCCAATAGCCTACGTATAACTGCTCTATCAACCTCGATATCCAACTCGTTGAGGACCTCGATAACGACATTAGCAATATCATTTAGATACCTCTTCTTACCACCCTTTATAACATATTTTCTAGAGGAGACACGTTCAAGGGAGACCTCCCTGCCAAACCGCTCTAAGAACCTATCCTTCCAACGCCTACTGAAATTATTTAGTATACTAAGCTCTGAATCAAGTATAAGGGCGTTCCCAAGCCCCTTGGAGACCCATTCATAGAGAATCTGAAGTATCAAGAGGCTCTTGCCAGCTTGATAGGGACCGTATATCTGGGCCAATGTACCTACTTCAACGCCATCCATGAAGAATTCATTCAAACTCCTAAGGGAATCTATTAAATACCTCTTACTCATTCTCAACACCCCTGAGGAAACGGATACCCTTCAAGGTAATGCGATACCTAACACCACCCCTACCCGGGACTCTACGTAGATAGCCATCCCTCCACAGCCTATCTACCAGTGAAGCTATGAGGGGCATATCATATCCGCTGAGGTTGATGTATATCCCATCGATTGACATCTCACCAAACCTATTCACCGTATCAAGTATCTCCCTGACTCCATCTCCATATTTAGAGAGATAGTCATCACCCGTGTCTACATCTTTACCCCTCTTAATCGGCTTCTCAAGAGATACGTTTGACGCCTCGAGGATGAGGGCTACATTCTTATCAAAGAGTAGGTATTCACCGCCTATACAGTCTATAGGCTCTCTAAAACGGTTCAATACATTTTTATCAACATATCTTCCAGACTGGAAGACGATATAACGGGCCAAGCTCGATATTTCCTCGTTGAAGAGGGTTAAATGGATTAGTCTACCCCTTACACTGAATAAGTTATGGAGTAATGCCCTAGGGATATATCCAGCTGCATCCCCATATGTAATGATGTGATATGTATCTGGATACCTCCTAGCTATATAGAACACTGTATATAGGTGGAGGAATGTCCTAGCCAATAGATTATCGACAATGTCATACCCTATGAAGATAGGCTGGGAAATCTCCTTAAAACTGGTATACTCATGGTAAGAGAATATGTTTAGAAGCCTCTCTGTAAATATATTCATGAAGATATTATGGAGCACTGTATACGCCATCCTCTCGATCCCTGAGGACTCGTTAACTCTATAGATGAGGAACCTCATGAAGGCATCTAGAGTCTTCTCCTCAGAATCTCTGAAGCTATAGATGATATGCGGCATCAACATATCCCAGTAAGGCATTCTAAAGCCTAGATATTTCAGAGTAGCCTTCAAACCATATAGTAGTATATCAGGCTCGCTGAAGAGGTCTATCCTCAAGTCATACCCAATATCCAGATATACCTGGCCTACACCCCTATATCGACCGGTAAAGTCATGTAGGAAGAGAACCCCATCAAAACCCCCACTATATACTGCAATATTATCCATAAAGCTACTCTCGACACCACCTATATAGATTGTACCATTCCCTAGAAGCTCTTCAAACCCAATCTCACCCGGACAATCTCGATATAGAACCTTGAACTTCATCTCACTAAGCCGGGTTAGGATTCCCTTAAAAAGCTAACGCCATTTTTATTTTGCAAAAATTTTTGCAAAAAATTTTGAAAGGGGTTGTCAGAGGCCATTTAAATTCATCGCATAACGCTCATCCCTTTCGAGCATCATCATCCACAATTTAATTTGGACGAGTAAGATTAAATAGTATCGCAATGGATATCTACGTAGCGACGAAATCAAAAGCTAGAAAAGAACTTCTTAGAGGGATAGGGCTTAAATTTAGAGAGTTGGAAGTAGACTTCGAAGAAAAAATCTTTGGAGACCCCCTAGAGACCATAAAATACAATTCAATGGGTAAACATGAGTTAGCTACCGATACTGTAGAAGATATCGTCATTACATTCGATACTATAATCCATCTAGATAACGAGATAGTGGGAAAGCCGCGGACATATGAAGAAGCCTATAAAACACTCCAGAAGCTATCTGGAAGAGAACATTATGTATATACTGGTGTGGTTGTGGGTGACAGGAATAGGAAGGTCTTTGGATATGACAAGACACTAGTTAAGTTTATCGACTTAGACGACGACATGATAAAATGGTATCTATGGAGAGAGAAGTATTGGGAATACGCAGGTGGTTATAGGATTCAGGGAAGGGCAGCAGTATTCATAGATTATATCAAGGGAGATTTCTTCAACGTAGTAGGTGTACCGATTAAAAGACTCTTCAGCCTCTTTGAAGAATATGGGTTAAATCCATATGAATATTTGAAGTAAAACGGATAGGAAAAATATTTTATGGGAGATGAAGAATACACCCGGTTGACTGAAGAGTGATGAAGGACTTCCTTACTGATCCATCCTAACCTTTAATTGATAACTTATCTATATCCTTATATGCATGAGGATTGGGATAGCATCGGACCATGCCGGATATAGGATGAAGGAATACTTGAAGAAAAGGCTTATAGAACTTGGATATGAATTGGTTGATTTTGGAACCGATAGTGAAGATTCTGTAGACTATCCAGACTATGCATCAAAATTGGCTGAAGCAGTCTCAAAGGGGGAGGTTGAGAAGGGGATTTTAATATGTGGCACAGGCGTGGGAGTATCCATAGTAGCCAATAAATATCCGGGGGTAAGGGCTGGTATAGCCTATTCAGATGAGGTGGCCGAGTTGATAGCAAGACATAATAATGCTAATATAATATGTTTTGGAGGTAGGACTATGGAGTTTGAAGACGCCTTTAGAAGGGTTAAGATATGGCTAGAAACCCCCTTCGACGGAGGTAGACATGAGAGACGTATAAAGAAGATCCGGGATTTGGAGGGGAGAATATGCGGAAACTCCAGGTAGCACTTGACCTTCTAGACCTAGATAAAGCCTTGGAGATAGCCTTGGAAGTCGCGGACTATGTAGACCATATAGAGGCTGGGACACCACTGATCAAGAAATTTGGTATGAAGGCTGTAGAGACCCTTAAAGATAATACTGGTAAGCCTGTAGTGGCCGATATGAAGATAATGGATACAGGTGCTCTAGAGGCGGAGCTGGCATTCCAACATGGAGCAGACTATGTAACGGTATTGGCCGCTGCACATCAAAAGACGATTGAGGATGTGGTTGAGACTGCATATAAATATTCAAAGGGTTCGATGGTGGATACAATCGCTGTAGAAGAGCCTGAAAAAGTATTTGTTAAGCTTGATAGACTGGATAGGAAGCCCGACTATCTATTGATACATAGTGGGATAGATATGCAGTTGTCAGGTATAACCCCAGACATGTTGATAAAGACGGCGGGGGATAAGATTAGGGAATATAAGCTCGGCGTAGCAGGCGGTATAAAACTCGAGAATATAGACTCTATCCTCAGCATTAAAGAGATAGAGCTTATTATAGTGGGTGGTGGGCTCACCAAGGTAGACAATCCTCGGGAGGTGGCCAAGAAACTCAAAGAAAGGATTTTAGAGGGTTAACCTTCACCGGCAATCCTAACCAACTCAACAAACTTGCCTAGGACATAGGC
>WAKC01000015.1 GCA_015523605.1 Candidatus Geothermarchaeota archaeon | reverse complement strand
AGTTTGATGTCTAGCTAATAATATGGTATGGAACTAATCTAAGCTGTATATTTTCTATGTCGAAGTGGAAATATAGGTTATATTCTCCCATCATCTCTCCATGATCCGATGTTATAACTATACTTTTACCTCTATTCTCCTTCACTATCTTCTTTGCATAGGATAAGGCGATTTCCAGGTTTTCTTGATATCCCCTCCATAGGATCTTATCCACAACATCTTTTCTCAAGTGTTTCCTTAGATATGGAATGTATAGATATTCAAAACCTAGTTGGATCCCGGTCTTCATTATCTCCTCATCAAGCTTGTATATAAGGTGGTTTAGTCTCTCCTGTGTTATGAATGGTGTGTGGGGCTGCATAAAATGTATGACCATTTTATAGTCCCTACCCAGCTCTAACCCTCTAAGCTTCATCTTCAACCGTGTAGTTCTATAGGCTCGGTATACATTCCACGGTGGAACCGTATGGAGCCTTTTATCAGTCCCCTTTCTCCATACCTCGATGATATCTAGAAACTTATCTTTCAAATCGTATATGAATAGCCTATGTAGATGCTTCTTAGCACCAAGTGATTTATTGATGAAGACGTTGGCAGAGATGTAAACGACGTCTCTCCAGTCTCCATCCAACCATGTCCTCATTACCCAATGCGGTGTTATCGATGCGGGTGACCAGGAAAAGGTTATTTCTCCCCCCAGTTTATATGCAGATGAATTTATATATGCATCGTATCTACATGCATCTAGTATTATGAGTATGTCCCAGTCTCTACTATGAATTAATCTCTTCTGGTCAGGAGCATCTATACTTGGGAATAACCCAATTCTATCAATGAGTCTACTCGTTAATCTACTTATGATTATAGGTAGTAGGTGGGGGTATCGTGTCGAGGATTTAATTATATCTGTACCACGTTTAATATAATGTAGAATATTTATCCTATCCCTTTTAGCCATATAATTGTGTTATGTGAACCTCCTAGATATAATGGCTTCACACACCTTACATTCATCTACATCTACATTTGGTTCTAAAACCTTGTGGAAGTCACATATATACTCCCGGGTTATAAAGTAGATGACTATCTCGTTTAGGTCCTTCATCACCTCCTCCTTTGGAGGCTTATCCCTGACGATTTTCTCAGCCAGTTTTTTGATTTTGTTGAGTACGTCTGGATACTTATATATTTCATCTATGTATTTACCCCTAGACTGACTCATGTAATAGGAGACACTGGCTTGGGTAATATAGAGAGCCCTTGCTATATCGGTCTGTTTATATCCATATGTATGACTCAGCTCTCTTACTAGGATACTTCTAATTGCCGGTAAGATACTCTTTACTATTACTTCAAACGGTGTATACATCTTTCCTCCAATATATAATATCGGTATAACGATGTTAATATAGTTAATTATCCCGTATATATTTGGATAACCATTTCACGATCAAGTCAATATATACTATTCTGTTCTTTAATTTTGCTACTCCGTGACCTTCATCCTCGAATATATGTATTCCGACTTCCTTACCCATCTTCTTTAATTCGTCATGGATCTGTATACTTTCCTCTACTGGGACTCTCGGATCGTTACGCCCATGTATTAGGAGTAGTGGAGCCTCGATTCTATCGATGTAATAGATTGGTGATATCTTCCTAAGGAAGTCTAAGTCCTCATCAAGGCTACCATATTCTTTCTCCCTAATTTTCCTCCTCCATGGTCCTGTGTTTTTGAGGAATGTCTCTAGATTGGATATTCCAACTACTGATATTGCGGCTTTCCATAGCTTTGGATAGTGTGTAATTAGATATAGTGTTGCAAATCCTCCGTAGCTTCCACCCATTACGGCGACTTTATCTTTATCGATAATACCCTTTCTACTCAGGTCTTCTAATACTTCTACTATGTCCTTTAGACTCCTCTCCCTCTTCCTCTTATCATCCATATGTCTAAATTCTTTTCCATATCCGGTGCTTCCCCTGTAGTTGGGCTGTACAATTGTGAATCCGTTATTGACGAGGATCTGTATTACTGGGTTGTAAATAGGTCTGCTTTGACTCTCGGGCCCACCATGTGGATATATGACTGCGCCCTTTGGCTTTGCAGGTCTATATACGAGGCTCTCAATCTCGATGCCATCTGAGGCTCTGGTCTTATGGACCTCAGGCTCTATGATATATTTACTTAGTTCGTCAAGCTTTTTACAGTATATGACTGGTTTGAGCTCTCCATCTTCTAATCTCCAAATCGATTCTCCATATCTAACTGTATGTATGGAGAAGAGGTAGTCTTTTGTCACGTCTATATGGGCTACGACACCCAATGGTTTATTGATTTCCTCGTCATCAATCTTCAAGATGCTATTGCCAGAGACGTTCATCGAGTATATCAACTTCCCATTTTTATGTTCTAGAAGCTCTATCTCATATGGCTCTTCCTTAATCTTTTCTAGTGATCCATTTAGGGTATACTCGGCTATATATCTCTTATCTGCATTGTAGTCAGTTATTAGATATAGTTTTTCATCATCAATCCAATGGATGTTTGAGAGATGTGTATCGGGGTATTCCAATGAGTCTATTACCTCCCCATTCTCGGTATCGACGAAGTATACGTGCTGTTCCCACGTCATTATATTCTTGATGACTACAACCTTCCGACCGTCTGGAGATACCTCCCCTACATTTAGGTTCTCCGATGGGCCGTAAACCTTATGTTCACTTCCATCTCCATAATTGTATATGTATATCTCGAATTGTCTTGGGTCATTCCTATTTGTTGAGTAGGGTAATATCTTCTTCTTGGCATATGGTTTTCCAGGTATGTTTATAGATACACTATCCCCTATTCTGAACAGGACTTCTTCTTTAGGGAGGTTCAAACCGGTTATATACCATCTCTCATTTCCTCCTATGTCGTGAACGAGAAATACAATCTTATTATCTAAATCTTTTCTATATCCCAACACTCTATCAAGATCTGGAGATAAGTTCTTCAATTCACCATTCTTCATGTGATATAGTTTTGGAGCACCGTCGAGGTCTGATATTAGCAGGATCCCATCGTCCATCCATTCGGCCTGTCTATATGCATGGACTCTAATGAATTCATCTATAAGATTCTTCATTATATTCACCGCAATAATAGTTTGATGATTATAATATTCTCTACATTTAGTAATTAATAATTACGGATTTTTAGATATATAAAATAGGCATAAGATATATGTTTCTCAAGTCTCTATCGAAATGGTACATATTAAACCTGGGTGTAGTATAACATTTCAAAATAAGAGTGATACTATTAAATTCTCTAGAAACATTCTTTATCCAGCTCTTAAGAATATACTCTATCTATCATTATTCTTCTATGTACGTAGGATAAGGATGGACTCGTTAGCCACTCCTATCTTTACAGTACGGTCCCTAACGGCTATTCTCCTATTCACTATCCATATCTCAGGCTTTCTAAAACCTATTTTTCTTGCGAGCTTTGCTAGAATCTCGTCGGAGGGTACAACTCTATCAGGGAATATACCTTGTCCCACGACTAATATGGCTCTCCCACCTCCTTTCAATACTCTGTACATCTCTTGTAGAGCTAGGTACATATCGTTGAAGTAGGCATGTGCTGCAGGGGGTAGATCCTCTCCTCCCATCTTAGGCAGTTCGAGAATGTGTCTTCTTGAGAAGGTTAGGCCTATATAGCTTCTTATGGGATTTACATGTGTATCTCCATATACAATTAAGTACTCGATTTCATAGATGCTTGTATACTCTATTTTGTTTAGATAAGGTGGGGAGGTTATAATTAGGTCTATTGAGTCGTCATCAATCATCGATAGTTTACGGGCATCTCCCTGGTGTAGATGGTATTCTACGTTCTTGAGTTCAGTCCCCTCCACATCTTTAATCATCATTTTTACTGTGCGTCGGAACATGTCTATAAATGGAGGGACTTTTCTCCTATGCATTCTGAGTTTGCTCCCATCCTTTATCATATAAGAGGATTTGTTTGCAGCTGATAGGAGAGCTACGTAGAAGAAGTTTCTATATCTCCTCTCTGGTATGTTTTCGATTGCGTTTCTAATTCTTAGAATGTCTATTAGGCTGGATTTTGGAAAGGCTTTCTTTAGGAGTCCATGTATCCCTCCTAAGTCAATCCTTTCTTTGTAGTCCAGAATATATTTAAAGAATTTCTTTATGTCTTCTATGTCGTAGTCTTCTATTTTGGCTTCTGCTATCATCTTGAATAGAGGGCTTACTTCTACACCTATAGTGTTGACGCCATATTCTCTACAAGTTAATGGTGTTGTGCCTACACCCATGAAGGGGTCTAGTACCCATTGGCTCTCATTTGTATTAAATTTTTTTAGGAGATAGAGGACTAGATCTCTTGCGAATCCCTCTTTAAAATAGAACCATCTATGTCTAGGAAGATCTTTATTGGGTTTGAATGTTGCATATTCCCCTAGGTCTAATCTCTCGATTACCCTCATATCTAATCAATTCATTATCCTCAAATAATATTACCTTTTTATAGCTCTGGGGTTGGCGGCTATTCTTAAATATCGAGGTTGGATTCTATATTCTATTGATAACATGCTAGTATTGGAGGTTGCAACGCCTGAGAATAGACATTTAATTCCCAGTTCATCTTGGCTACCTGAGAATATATCTATTAATGTGAATGGCACGTCAGTTGAGCAAGGCAGTACAGAGGGGTTGTCACAGATAGAGGCTCTGGCATTTAGTGGAGATTTTATATTCCTCATTTTTCTTGTGATATTGGTTTCGGCTGGGCTTATAATGATATATCTCTATGGATTGGCATCTTCAATCCCTGGTCTAAGCTCATATATGAAGAGGAATGTTGAGGATTCCTCGTCTGAGAAGTTTCTCCCAGGAGGGTATGTCTATACAGGGTGGAGACGGGAGTTGAGGCTTTTATATCTAAAGTTTCTAAAGAGATTGAGGGATATGGGCGTCCATATAATGAGTGGATATACGGCTTACGAGGTTGCAGAAGAAGCTTCGAAGGCTGATGTTATGTATGCATCGGAGCTTGCAAAATTATATAACTTTGGAATGTTTTCCCCTCGTTCGGACGAGTCTATATTAGAAGGGTTCAAAAGGTTTATGGATGATGAAGGGTAGGCTTATCCTCTATGTATTGACCCTTACATATCTAGTTTCTTTAACAGTCTCCACAGGGGGTTTACAGCCCGTTATATTTCCATCCACGACCTCCACCTCACCACTCAATCCATATCCATATGGTATCTATAGCTTCTATACAGACCTTCTAGAGGATTATGATGTAGGCTTTGTATCCACTCCTCTAGACATCCCACTTGAGGGTGGTAAAATACTCTATGTCGTTGTAGGACCTGATATTCCATTCTCTACTTCAGAGGCTGAGTATTTAGCTAGTCTTTTGGAGGCTGGTAGGATTGATCTACTTGTTGCTGATGAGACTAATATATCTAATTCTATACTGTCTATTCTTGGTTTTGAAGTTGATGGTAGGATCCTTGGTAGAGTGGGTGTTGTGGATGATGTAAGGTTTTTAGCGAGTGTAGAATGTGGTATGCTTGGGAGTGGTTTCATATCTAAATCTTCCTTTATAAAGAGTTTTCCTCCAGGTTCTGAAGTTTTATGTGTAAGTCCCTATGAATTTGTTGCAGAGAGAGATTTGATTAGCTCACCCGTGATAGGAGTTAAGATGTCTCTCGATAGTGGTTCTGAGATAATGGTGTTGGCCGATTCCAGTATATGTGCTAATTTCATGTACTCAAGTTCATGGTGGAATGAGGAGGGAAACCGGGGTTTATGTATGGAGTTTGTCAGGGTATTAACGGAAGAGGGATATAGAACGATCTTATTTGATATTGGACATTATAGTGGGAGCCAATTTTTAACCCCTATCGTGGCCGATTATATACTCAAGAGTATAGTCATATTCCAGGTTATAATAGGTGTAATACTTGACTTGATGGGGCCACTTCTCTTCCCATTTATCCTCTTCACCTCATTACTTGTTATCGGGACTTTTGTAGATATTTTTAGGGTTGGGTATGTTGAGGTCTCTGACCCCACGTTAGATGTTATGGTATATAGGGTTTTGAGGGAGTATTTAGACCGGTTCACCCCTCTACAGCGGTTCCTTGGGTTAAGATTTAAGATGTTTAGAAGATTTTTAATTGATAGGCTTCTTAGAGAGTTAAAGTAGGCATAATCTGGTGATTATATTGTCTAGGGATCTCTTTAAAAGGATCTTGGAAGAAGTGGGTAGGATAGTCATCGGGAAGAAGGCCGAGCTAAAGATTATACTCGCATCTATGGTGGCCGGGGGACATGTGCTTCTCGAGGGTGTTCCAGGAGTGGCTAAGACATTAATGGCTAAGACTTTAGCAAGGGCCTCCGGCCTTACATTCAGTAGAATCCAGTTTACACCGGATCTCCTACCTACAGATGTACTTGGGACTTATGTGTATAACCAGGTTAGCGGAGAGTTCGAGTTTAGACGTGGCCCGATCTTCTCCAATATTGTATTGGCGGATGAGATTAATAGGGCTAGTCCGAGGACACAATCTGCTTTTCTGGAGGCTATGCAGGAGGGACAGGTGACTCTCTGGGGTAGGACATATCCGATTGAGAAGCCCTTTATAGTTCTGGCTACAATGAATCCCATAGAGATGGAGGGTGTATATCCCCTTCCTGAGGCTCAGGTAGATAGGTTTATGGCGAAGGTGATAATCTCATATCCCTCTAGAGAGGAGATGCTTGAGATTATAGATAACTTTAGAGTTATCGAAGAGTTTAGGGTTGAGGCCGTAGCAGAACCCAGTTTCTTTTTGGAGGCTAGGGAGAGGATTTGGGATGTGCATGTAGATGATAATATTAAGAGATATGTAATCGAGTTAGTGGAGGCTACCCGTAGACATCCATATATTAGGCTAGGGGCTTCTCCAAGGGGTGTATTATATACTCTTCTACTTGCTAGAGCCCTGGCGTTGGTTGAGGGTTATGACTATGTATCTCCAGAGCTGGTTAAGGAGGCTGCGAGGGTAACCCTGCCCCATAGACTTATTCTAAAACCTGAGGCTAGATTGAGAGGGGTTGACGAGTATGAGGTTCTAGATGAGATACTTAATAAAGTCAAACCTCCATAGAGGTTCCTATCATGCCATATCTAACTAGGAGGGGGCATTACCTAGCGATTGTGTCGGCGGCTTCGATCTTTACCGGTCTAATAACTAATAATGAATTTATATTTTTCATTGGAGTTGCAGGGGCTTCGATACTCATCTACTACTTTAACTGGATGTCGAGGTATTCTAGGGTTCTAGACCAGGTATCAGTTGAGAGGGTTGACTCCTCACTCCACGTTATCGAGGGTATTGAGTTTGAAGTCCCATTTAGAATTTCTAATAGATCTAGATTTAGGATTCCACGGATAGTTATAGTGGATAGTCCTAGTGGTAGGGTGGTATGTGAAGATCCATATGTAGAGTATTTTGATATCGATCCAGGTGAAAAGATTGTTTTATCTTATAAAGCGTATTCAGGTGTAGGTAATAGTTTATGGAGGGAGGCAACCCTCCTGTTATATGATCCTCTGAATATTTATGTGGAGATGAAGGATTTAACCTTGCCTCTCTCTGTATATGCATATCCATATCCCATATATCAGGAAGGGTATGTACGTCACCGACCCATGGGTATTTCAAAAGTTTTAAATCTACAGTCCAGGATGGGTATGGAGTTTCTTGAGTTGAGGGAGTATGTATATGGAGATGATTATAGGATGATTCACTGGCCATCATCAGCTAGATATGGTGATCTGGTGGTTAGGGTTAATGCGGTAGAGTCTCTGTTGAATCTCACTGTGGTTGTCGATGCTAGTAGGGAGATGTGGATTGGTCTCCCTGGATATTCACCGATCGATAGTATAGCTAGGACTGTCATGTGGCTTGCCGATATTATTTCTAAATATAATGGTAGGATCAATCTAGTTGTGTTTGATGGCTATAGCTATCGGGTCTATAGGTATCATGCTAGGGAGGCTCTAAATCAGGTGAGTACAGTCTTCTCTAGGCTTATGCCAGGTAGATATAGATCTTCACGAGATTTAATTTATACCGTTAGGTCGGTCTCATCTGAGAGGCCGGGGGATATCTTGATTGTCTTGAGTGGACCTGGCATAATGTGGAGGGATTTTATATCGGATCTCGAGTTGAATATACCCGTTTCACATCCCCTAATATATCTAGGTGTCTCACTCCCAATGGGTAATTCAAAGGAGGAGCTGTTGATTAGGCTTCATGAGATTAGGGAGCTGGAGGAATTATTAGATAAGGTCAGTTATATACGTCTAGGTTATGGATCCTCTGAAGAGTTGATCGTCTCGCTTGAAGAGGCGATGCTGCTATGGATGTAGATGCTAGGAATAGAAATATAATTTTTTCAGTAGGTATAATCATCGTGAGCCTATATATCTTGTTATATGGATATCCCATATACTCATTAATACCTATTCTATTGACTATTCCTATCTATATATTTGGAGTCTCCTTTGGAAGGGTGCATGGCTCACTATTTCTTTCCAGTCTTATAATGGTATACATGGTTCTGGAGGGAATACATATCTACTATTTAGGGGTTTTATTTGCTATTCTCGCCTTGATATATGAACCTAGCAGGGGTATTAATGAACATAGGGTTGTCTATCTTATACTGGGTATATCGATTCTCATGGCTTCCTATATAACCATAGTCTTTAGGTTGATGGGTCTCCCCAGCCTATATCGCTTTATATATTTGGTATGGAGTGGTATCCTTATAGTTGCTTGGATATATATTGTTTCTGCTCCTAAGGATATATCATTCATCGACATTACAAGGTTTAGAAGGCTCTACCAAAGGCTTTTCTCAAGACCTATGATTATAGGTATGATCTCCATATATCTTCTACTCCTAGGTGTTGCCGTGTTGAGTGGGTATCTATTAGGTCTTATAATTTCGGTGATGGGCTTATACCTCATCTATAGGCGTGTTTACTCCCTGTATATCACAGGGTTGTTACTCTTTCTATATATTATGCTTTCTATATTTTTTGGGGTGGAGAATGCGTTTACCGAGTTGGAGGCTTTAATAAGGACTGTGGGTGGTTGGTTTGGCTAGGAAGATGAAGAATATATTGGGCTCTATATTGATACTCTCGGGATTGGTATTTCTAGGTGTGAGCGTCTATCTAACGTTTATAGATAGATTTCTAGCTAGCATATTCTCAATGGCTATTGGATTCATCGTCCTGGGTGTCGGAGCGGACTTGATGAAGGATTCAGAGTAATAGTTTAATTCATAAATTCTTCAAGTAAGATTCTATACATGATGGGGTGTTGGAGTCTCAACTTTATGGGAATCTCTATAGAGGGAGGGCGCCATACATATAAACCCTCTGAAGACTCTCTCTTATTAGCCTCTAATCTCTCACGGCTGGTAAAAGATGCCGAGCTGGTTTTGGATGTGGGAACAGGCTCTGGTATCCTTGCAATAATAACTTCTAGAAAGGGATGTTATACAATTGGAATTGATGTCTCGATAGAGGCATTATACGATGCATATAAAAATGTAGGTGTAAATAAGGTGGGTGATAATGTCGACCTCATCCTAAGTGATGCATTAGAAGCTATAAGGCCGAATATTGAAGATGCCGTTGTCATCTCGAATCCCCCTTATCTACCCGGTATCCATGATCTTGAGGAGGATCACATCTTCCTAGGAGGTGTTGATGGGGTAGAGATAGCTTCTAAGATTGCCAACTGGATCTCAACGTCTCCAGGTAAGAAAGGGTATATAATCCTCTCCAGCTATTCAAATCTCCAGCGTTTCGAGGATATCTTGGTTAATCTTGGATTGGATTATGAGGTTATCGATAGGATTTGCTTGGGTGGTGAGACTATATTTCTATATAAAATAGAGAGGAAGAGAGGTTGATTAGGCCTCGACACCAAGCTTCTTAAGCTCTTCAATACTCTGCATAATCAGTTCTTGTGGATAGGAGTATGGTTCTAGCCGTCCCTCTATATATTCCTCGTAAGCCTTCATGTCGAAGAGGCCGTGCCCACTTAGGTTGAAAAGTATGACTCTCTCTTCATTCTTTTCCTTGGCCTCTATAGCTAGGTCGATTGCCGCTTTTACAGCATGGGCCGACTCGGGTGCTGGAAGTATGCCCTCTGCTTGGAAGAAGAGATGTGCCCCTTGGAAGACGCTTACTTGGTCATATGCAACAGCATCTATCTCTCCCTCATCCTTCAATAGACACAGTGTTGGCGCATCTCCATGATATCTAAGGCCTCCTGCATGTATCGGTGGAGGTATGAATGTATGGCCTAGGGTATACATCTTCAGTAGTGGAGTTAGCCTGGCAGTATCTCCAAAATCATAGGTATATACTCCTTTGGTGAGTGTTGGAGCGGCCTCAGGCTCGACTGCCAAGAACTTGATATCCAACCCCTTATCCTTCTTTAACCGGTAGAATGGATATGCCAATCCGGCGAAGTTACTTCCTCCCCCCACCGCGCCAACTACATAATCAGGTGTTACGTCGAGTATCTCCATCTGTTTAATCGCCTCCTCACCTATTATTGTCTGATGTAGGAGTACATGGTTTAAAACACTTCCTAAGCTATATTTTGCGTCGTCAGAGGTTGCTGCATCGAATATGGCCTCGCTGATGGCTATACCAAGGCTACCGGGGTTTTCCGGGTCTTTCTCAAGAATCTCTCTACCAATGGGTGTCTTATCACTAGGACTGGGTATTACCTCAGCCCCATACAGCTTCATTAACACCTTCCTAAAAGGCTTCTGATGGTAGCTTATCTTAACCATGTATATCGTGGATTTTAATCCGAATAGGTATGTTGCGTATGCGAGAGCCGAACCCCATTGCCCAGCTCCAGTCTCTGTTGTAAGTCTCTCTACTCCCTCCTTCATATTATAATATGCCTGTGCAATGGCTGTGTTGGGCTTGTGACTGCCTGTTGGGCTTACACCTTCATACTTATAGAAGATCTTTGCCGGAGTCTTCAACATTTTCTCGAGATATATTGCTCGGTATAGTGGTGTAGGTCTATATCTCATATAGACCTCTATAACCTCGTCCGGTATGTTGATAAACCTCTCCTGACTCACCTCCTGCATGATAAGCTCCTTAGGAAATAGTGGGGCTAGCTGCTCAGGCTTCACAGGCTCTTTAGTCTTTGGATCTAGAGGTGGTGGTAATGGCTTAGGGAGGTCAGGGAGTATATTGTACCATCTCCTCGGCATCTCCTCTGGAGGTAATGTTACAATTCTATCATTCATGTATAAAAATATACATTATAGTCTATATATAAACATTTTTGAACTGTATACTACATGATTGAATATATAAATGTATTCTCCGAATATGAATATTCATGATTAACCTTCTTGAGATGTTGTGGGAGTCTTTTAGGGATAAGCCTGCTCAGAAGGCTGTTATTGATCTTCTTGTAAAATATGGTTTGTCTGTTAGGGATGGTCAGGTATATCTTGGTGAGATTAGAATTCCTTTTAGTTCCTTGGCTGAGGTTGCTGGTGTTGATAGACGTGTCGTAGCCTCAGCTATAAAATCTATTGAGGAGAATGATTTCCTTAGGCGATTCTTCAGTAGACTTCTTCCAGCTGGACCATTTTTAAAAGATGTTGCAAGGGATATAGGTTATACTGTCTTGGTAATTATTCCGACGAGGGATCAGCCGGGAATTATAGCTGGTGTCTCAACGATATTGGCTAAGAGAAATATAAATATTGTTCAGATAATTGCTGAGGCCCCCCAACTCATGGACCTCCAGAAAATGTATATAGTTGTTGAAGGAGATGTACCAGGAGACGTTTTAAACGAGATTAAGAATTTAGAGTTTGTTGAATCACTCCAGATAATGTAGACTCAATCTCTAGTTTTACGGATGTATATAGCCTTTAGATACTGTAGTTCTGGAGTATCGGGTTTATATGGATGGTCTGGTGAAGCCCCTCTCAACCTTCCCAGCAACTGTGGTCTAGGGTTTAGATTAGATATTACCTCAAGGAACTTGTCAGGCTTTAGGAAGTAGCTGCAGCTTGATAGGAACGCTATTCCTCCATATTCAAGTTTGTCATATGCCTTGGAATAGAGATTTTGGTATCTCTCGACACCTATTCTAATCTCGTCTCTACTCTGGATCAATGCGTTTGGGTCTACGGTTATCAATCCATATCTCTCATCATCTCTATCGAGGAACTGGTATACATCATCTTCTATGATCTCTATATGTCGGTTCTGTAGATTATTGAGCTTTAGATTCTCCTCTAGATATTCAATTGCTTGTGGGTCTTTCTCCACAAACACCGCCTTTTCTGCTCCATGTAATAGGGCTTGGATTCCGAATCCTCCAGTATAGCTATATAAATCAAGTACTCGAGATTTCATACTATAGTTTTTTATCTCCAGCCGATTTATCCTCTGATCTAGAAAGAAACCTGTTTTATGGCCCAATTCAATATTTACTTTGTATCTAGCTCTGCCCTCCGAAATTATTATCTCCTCGTCTCCTCTGCCATGGATCCAGTCTCTCCATATCTCCAGGCCTACCTCTCTCCTACTTCTTTGGTCATTCCTTACGTATGATTTGGATGCTATGCCGTGTTTATCCAGTATCTCGGCTAATGTATGGAGGTATTTATCGAATCCAATGCTTCCGCTTTGGATGACCGCTGTATCACCATATACATCTATTATTAGGCCTGGGAGGTCGTCTGCATCGGAATATACGAGTCTATATGAGTCCCATCCAAACTTCCTTCTGAGGTGGTATGCCTTTAGAATGTTATCTTCAAGTATTTCTCTTACAGGCCTTATTCTTCCCCTACTTAGGATTCTAACAGATATAGCTCCTACACCATCATAAATACCTATTCCAATAGTTTCTCTATTGTATGTCTCTATAATCACCTCGTCTCCGGGTTCTGCACCCCCGTCGTCGAAGACCCATTTGCTATATATGGTGCTTCTGATTTTTCCTACTCTCTTTTTAAGTCTTACAATCTTTACCATCTTCTCTATAATATTTGCATATATCGTTTAAAACACATTTATCACATTTGGGTCTCCTACTAGAACATATCTCCCTACCAAATTTGATTAGAAGGAGGTGTGCATCAAGATATTTTTCAGGAGGTAGGTTTTCGAGCCAGTATTTCGAGACTTCCCAATATTTCCTGCTCTTTGTAAATCCTAGTCTACATGTTATCCTGGATATGTGTGTATCGACGGGGAATGTAGGGTGTCCGAGATGGAGGAGTATAATATCCGCTGTTTTATCGCCTATTCCTGGGATGGATTTTAGCCAGTTCCTAGCGTCTTCTAGGCTAATGTTAGCTAGTTTACTTAGATCCCCATCTAGGTCTTCCAACACCTTTCTTGCCAAGTTTTTAATAGTCTTTAATTTCTGGTCATATAGTCCGGATATTCTTATCGCGTCTATGATTAGATTGTCCTCAGTCGTCAATATTTCCCTAGGATTTATATTTAAGGTTTTTTGTAGCCGTTTGAATGCCTCGATACTATTTTTGTCGTTGGTGTTTTGACTTAATATTGTTGCTACCGCCTTCGCGAATATATCAACTCCTGCAGATAATGTAGTGAATTCCCTTGGATGGTAATTTAGAATCTTCTCTATCCTCTTAATGACTTCGTATGTCATCTCTATCTTTCCTTCAGATGTGTAGCTAAGGCTTTTATCGCGTTTACCTCTGTATCAGTGTATAGATCTAGTGTTAATCCTTTCTTGGGCTGTTCTATAGGCTCGACAATCAGATTCTCGTTTAAGAGTTTCTCGGCATATTCCAGTGGATTGTCGCAGGATATGGTTGTAGTGTAGCTCGACTCTAGATTGACTTGTATCCCTATACTCTTCAATATATCTCTTTTACCCTTTAGGATGTCCTTCACGTTTTTGATGAATTCATTCCAAATGAGATCTATGGTGAATAATTCAATCGATGGTTTTTCATCCATCAAGGCTATTTGGTTTACTCCTCTATGGTTGATGGTTATATCTATTAAGGGTCCCGGCCCATATGCAACCGAGAGATTAAACTTTGGATCTATATATGCTCTTGATAGGTCTAGATAGAATAATGTATGCTTGGATATAGGTTCTACCAAGCTAACTATCCTTGCCTTCATATCGTCGTAATTCTCGTGTGTATGTAGATATGTTATATCGATGATTAGGTATCCCCCCACCTCCAGTATAGTCTCGATATATTCCTTTAGAAGGTCTATGTAAATCTCCCCGGTATACCTATCAGGTACTCTTAGATGGTATATGCCGTTATATTCATAGTTATACTGTAGTATACCTCTTCTTGGCTTTACACCCTCAATAGGTATCTTGAAATAGGGTCTATATAGTGTTCTATAGACTTCCTCCTCTAGATGATACCATGGTAGTATATAGGCTGTGCTACCCTTTGGAGTCTCCCTGTCTATGGATATAATTACATCTTCTAATCCATTGACTGGGGCGGGAGTATAACCATATCTATCTAGCCCCAATCTCTCCCCCATCTTCTCTAAAGCCGTGTAAAGTGTTACATCGGGTTTTTTCAAACTCTCCTCTAAATAGTTTTTAAGGATCTTATGTCCTATATGTCCATAGATCGGATCATAAAAATTTTGGAGGGGGGTATTGGATGTAAGTATATGTCTGGCTACTCTCCCCCTCCAGTTTAGATGCATCTATCTTACTACCTCACTCTATCATCTTTAAGTATGTTGAACTCCCTAGCCTTCTCCTCAGCCTTCTCTATTGTGAATTCTGGGGCTTCACCGAAGGCTCTATATGGACTCTTATTCCTTGGTGGGAGTGGTGGCGCCAACTCACTTATCTTCTTACCTCGGTATAGTTTTAGACTCCTCTTGAGGAGTTCTTTACGGAGGAGTTGTATAGCAAGTGCCGGGTCTACACCTTTTGGACATACTTCGGAACATCCTGTTGCTAGGTGGCATCCCCATACCCCATCTACTTGGTCTGCTATCTCCAGTCTTAGGTGTTCAGCCTGGTCTCTAGAGTCTGCAAAGAATCTATATAGGTTCATCAGGGCTTGGGGGCCCAAATACTTAGGGTCTGTAGCTGTTGTGGGGCATGCTGAATAGCATAGTCCACATGTTATACACATTGCAAACTGGATGTATAGATTCCATTCTTCTGGGCTCTGAATATATTCTCTTGTGGGGTTTATCTGTTCTTCAACATCTTCTCTAATTAGATATGGTTTTATAGTCCTCTGTTTCTCGAAGAATTGGTGGAAATCTGCTACCAAGTCTTTTATGGGTTCGTAGTTATAGAGTGGTTCGACAGTTACGTTATTACTCTCTAGATGTAGTATCTGGGTTTCGCATGCAAGCATCGGTTTACCATTTATAACCATTCCACAACTCCCACATAGCCCCATTCTACAGCTGGCTCTATAGCTTACCGTTCTATCTATGTTTTCTTTAATCCATATAAGTCCGTCTAATACCGTCATCCCCCTCCTGACGGGTATCTCATATTCTGATGTCTGGTAGGTCTTCCTCTCGGGGTCCCATCTCCTAAGTTTGAATCTCACCTTATCCATCTAACCACCTCTTAACCCGATATTATGGGTAATACACCATATACGAATGCTATGAGCCATATCAGAGTAAGTAAAACATCTATCAATCTCCTACCCCCACTACTTGTGATATATTCATATGCTATTCCCTTTATCCCGCTGTATGAGTGTAGTAATACTGCTGATAAGAGGATTATGTAGAATGTATCCCATAATATGTTACCCATCCTGGCTGAGACATTCTCCCATTCCATGTTGGTGTAGTATCCTCCCTCTACGAACCAGAATGAGAAGAGTGATAGGTGTATAAGAAGTAGTATCGCTATTAAGGCTCCTGTGAAATATATTGTAAGCCTTAATCTCCCATCTGCCATCTACATCACCCCCAGAAGGATGAGGAAGTCTCGGAGGGCGAAGACCGCTACCCCTGCACCCAGAATCAACATCAGGATTGTTGTCATCCAGATCTTTCTGTCTCTATGATACTTTCTATATGGGTATACTGGCTGTGTAGGTTTAGGAGCTATCAACCCTAATTCTTGAAGTATAAGTCTTATACCATTTGCTCCATGGAATAGGGCTGCCAATACCACTAGGAGTAGCCCGAAGTGGAATAATGGGTTTTCAAGGAATTCGGCTGTAGCTGTCCAAGTCTCATATCCATACATCCTCATACTCGTTTCATATATATGTATGAATAGATATAGAGTCAATCCTATCCCAGTTATTCTATGGAGTGTATATAGAAGTCTTTCGAGATTTGTTATTGGGAAGATCCATCCCAAGATTCCTCTCCTACCTTCCTTCTCACCCATTTTCCCACCTCAATATTTCCTCTCCACAGGTTTCCAAAGGTAGATTCTAACAGGTTCATATTTTATCTCAAAACCGTCTTTTGTCATGTATACGAGGGTATGTTTAAGCCAGTTCTCATCGTCTCTCTCTGGATAGTCGGTTCTGTAATGCGCTCCCCTGGACTCGGTTCTATTTAGAGCTGATAATGCTATCACCTCGGCCACTTGGACCATGTTAAATGTCTCTAATGTGTATATCAAGTCTAGATTGTACACGCTGGATTTATCCGCTACATACATATTCATACTCCTCTCTCTCAACTCTCTAATCTTTTTGAGTCCTTCCTCCATATCCCTCCCATTACGGAAGACATAGAAATCCTTATCCATTACATCTCTCAGTTCACGTCTAATCTGATATGGGTCTTCCCCACTTTCTTTTCCAATGAGTTGGTCGAATATCCATTTCTCCTCATTTTTTATGGCTTCAGAGTCTACCGTGACGGTGCCATTAGGTGATTTATCCATGAGGTATTTAGCGGCTAATTCTCCTGTAATCCTCCCCCATACTAGACATTCTATTGTTGAGTTGCTCCCTAATCTATTGGCTCCATGCACGCTTACGGCTGCCACCTCTCCAGCGGCCCATAAACCTGCTATGTCTGTCTCACCATATAATGAGACCTTCACGCCACCCATTGGGTAGTGGGCGACGGGTCTTACTGGTATCGGCTCATGTATTGGGTCTACCCCTGCAAATTTTATGGCAACCTCCCTTACCAGTGGGAGTTTGGAGTTTATATGGTCTGCCCCGAGATGGGTGAGGTCTAGATGGACATAATCCAGGCCTTCAGGCCCTTCAAAACCCCTACCTTCTATGATCTCACTCATCTCAGCCCTGGATACCACGTCTCTAGGCGCTATCTCCATCCTCTCTGGGGCATATCTCTTCATAAACCTCTCTCCCTTATTGTTTTTGAGGTGTCCCCCTTCTCCTCTTGCACCCTCTGTAACCAATATTCCCGATGGTACTAAGCCTGTTGGATGGAACTGGACGAACTCCATATCCTTTAATGGGAGTCCCGCCCTTAACGCTATCGCCCCTCCATCCCCAGTCTGGCTGAGGCTGTATGTAGTGAATTTATACATTCTAAGGCCCATACCAGTTGCTAGTATACCGGCTTTTCCTAGGAAGACCTTCAATTCACCGGTTTTCATATCTATTGCGAAGACACCCTTGAACCTGTTATTCTCTACTATTAAATTTGTGACATAGTGTTCATGATATACATCGATATTATCGTATTTTTGGATGATCCCCCATAGAGTCTTCATCTCGAAGAGCCCAGTTTTATCCACTGCATATGTTGCCCTTGGGAAGCTGTGTCCACCAAATTTCCTCTGGTCTATCCTCCCGTCTTCACGTCTATTCCAGGGCATCCCCCAATGTTCGAGGAAGTATATCTCTTTAGGAGCTTCTCTAACTAATACCATTACAGCGTCTTGATCAGCTAGGAAGTCTGAGCCTTTTACAGTATCCCATGCATGGAGGATATAGCTGTCTCCCTCATTGGGATATAAGACCGCTGCTGTACCACCCTGGGCCGCTACACTATGGCTTCTATTGGCATATAGTTTTGATATGAGGGCTATCCTAAGCTTTCCTTTACTGTAGAAGGTTGCTGCGGTGGCGGCTCTTAGACCGGCTAAACCTGTTCCTATGATTAGAAGGTCATAGGTAAGCTTCTCCACCTCAATCCCCTATATGTAATGTATAGTAATTAATTTCAACACATCAATTAATAATGTATATATATGGGTGGCTATTCCATGGTGGAACTCCATGTAATTGATGTAAAGCTTCCTGAGGGGGTAAATATAATCGCTGGTACCAGTCATTTTATAAAGACTGTCGAGGATCTTTATGAGGCCTTGGCGACCTCAGCACTTAATATAAAGTTTGGAATCGCTTTTTGTGAAGCGAGTGGTCATGTCCTGATTAGATATGATGGGAATGATGATGAGTTGATTGACTTTGCAGTTGATGTTGCCAAGAAGGTCTCTGCAGGTCACTTCTTCATCGTGGCTATTAAAAATGCTTTTCCAATTAACGTACTGGATAAGATTAGAAAGGTTGATGAGATTGTAAATATAATGGTTGCAACCGGTAACCCAGTCCAGTTCATAGTTGCTGAGACCAACCAGGGTAGGGCTGTTCTTGGAGTGGTGGATGGATTTAAGAGTAAGGGTGTTGAGGAGGAGGTTCATAAGAAAGAGAGGCATGAATTCCTGAGGAAGATAGGTTATAAGAGATAGTTATTCATAACCTAACATATTTTTTATCAGTTCTGGATACTCGGAGTGTATGACGATTATATCCCTCGGCTTAAGCCTATTGACTATATCCTTTAACTCTATAGGTGATATATGGCCACTGGCGTGTACCCTGTAGGATGGGATATTGAATTTTGTTAGCCAGTTGATCGTCTTTTTAAAGTCTATCTCACCCTCTTCATTAAAGGGTTCAGAATTACTGAATATAGCTATTTTATCCCTCTTAAGTTTGCCTGCCTTACACATATCAAGCCCACGGTCTATTCCTAGGATAATGTCTATATCTCCAGATTCACTAGGGTCTATATAATCGATATAAGATGAAATTTCCTCTATCAATTCTCGTCTCTTCCTATCTCTCAGCCTATCTATATCCACCAGCCCCCTGCAAATATCTGTATAGCCGTATTTGTCGAGTTTCTTCCTCAATTTAGAATCGTATATATAGTAGTTGCTTAGATAGATGAAGTATTTCTCATCCATGTAGATACTCCTTCCAGTTTCATATGCTGCCGATAAGATAGAGAGGAATCTATCGATATCAAGTGGTGAGAATTCGATGATTAGGTTTGACTCTTCCATCTCCATAAAATGTTTTAATTTTTCTCTGACCTCCATCTCGGTCGTGTATTCGACGTCATGTACTCTAGTCCCCTCCGTGATATACAACTCTATATCCTCACCCTCTAATTCTTCTATGAAATCCATTGTTAGGCTTTCTTCTTGGCCATGGAGTCTATAGTCGCCTGTATAGATTATCACCCCATCTAACGTCTCAATCTTGAATGAATATGCACCTGGTATACTATGGTCTACGTGATATGGGGTTATCCTTATATCGTCAATTACTATATGACTCTTATTTCTGAATGTCTTGTCAATCTGTAGATCCTTATAATTGTTATATCTATAGTTTCGGGCTTGTCTAATCTTGACCTCCATTATATAACGGCTCGTTTCCCCCATGTAGATTGGGATGTTCCTGTTTAACTGGGTTATCAGGCCATAGTGGTCTAGATGTAGATGGCTTATGAATACTCCGTTTATATGTGTGTCAACCCCATATTCGATGTCAGGTGTTCTCCCCTCATCTAGCCATCTTGTATATAGCCCATCTACCCTAGGAGCTATATCTAGACTCACAAGTTCATCAATGCCTTTATGGGGTTTTGTGGGCCAAGTGAAATATTGGTTGTGTAACCCTATATTTAGGCCTATATCGAATATCAGTGACCCATCTGGATATTTAACCTCTACAATGTTTCCGCCGATGGTTTTATAGCCAGAGTGTATAACCACTTCGGTCTTATCAAGTTTATAAGTTATTTTCTCCATTTTTTCAGCCTATTTTTATATCTAGTTTCTTCCTATCCCTCAGATATACCTCACGCACACACTTTCCACATATACCTGATAGACTTGGTCCTCCACATATCTTACATTCTACGAGTTTAGGTGGTTCGTATCTCTCCTCTATAAGTCTAACAAGCTTCTTCATGAATACTGTATAGAGTTTCCTCATAAATGCCGGTTCTGATTCTTCGAAATCCTTTAAAAGCTTTTTCCTGAGGGTTGACCTTGCTCCTTTTTTGAGTGGGCATTCAGTCTCTGGATAAGGTAGTCCCTTTATATCTACGTATTCATCAACTTCCCATTCATATGTTTTGACGAGGGGTTTTATCCTTCTAACTTGATTTGGAAATTCTGGGTGTTGAACTGGCTTCATGTTTATAAGATCTTCAAACTTTCCGTCTAGAAATAATGTAAACATTACCTCGACAACGTCATCAAGTGTGTGGGGCGTTGCCACGGCGTCTAGACCTAGTTGGTAAGCCACATATGAGGTGTAATATCTTTTCAGTATTCCACATGTACTGCATATCTTTCTCCAATATTTTGTTCCTCGGAAGTCCTCAATGTTATAACCCTTCTCATTAGGTAGTGAGTAGACATGGAGTTTTACCCCATATTTTTGGACTAGTTCATCCAAGGGTATTCTGGCTTCTATTGTATAGAATGTAGTCCCAAGGTCTATATAGATTATATGGAACTCGGTCTCTGGAAATGCCTCTATCAATCCAGATATGAGTCCTACTGACTTCTTATCAGCCATATATGAAATGCCTATCCTCTCATCTGGACTAAACATCTTATATTCTTCGACGGTTTTCCTAATCCTGTCTATAAAGTATTCGGTAAAACATTCTTTACATAGGACTAGGCGTGCATATCTAAGTTCAATCTCTCCTTCTCTCTCACCACATCTCATGCATTTTACCAATTTGGACATCCTCTCTCAATATTTATGTTATTCTTTAAATTAAGTTGGTGGATTGTACCATCCCTCTCTAAAAATGGTTACACAATTTGGATATAACAATCTAGCTTCATTATATATGTGAGATGTCCTCACGTAGTA
Organism: Candidatus Geothermarchaeota archaeon; assembly: GCA_015523605.1. Classification (GTDB taxonomy): domain Archaea; phylum Thermoproteota; class Nitrososphaeria; order Geothermarchaeales; family JDFR-13; genus SZUA-1514. The sequence continues at coordinate 38,141 of WAKC01000015.1, read as the reverse complement.
ACCCCCTCTACTATAGCCCTATCTATATCCCAATATCATATAGTAGGAGGTATGGAAGGGCTTTTGATAATGCTGGGTGGAGGGGGGTAGTATATCTAACCTATGCATCCTCTTTAAATGATGCATTTGACTATCCATATTACGAATCTATAGAGTTTAATGGGCCGGGTTATCTAGGCTATCTATTCTACATGATATATGATATGAATGTAATGTATCACGTCTATAGTAGAATCTCTGAGATGTTGGTGAGAAGTGATCTTGATCGGGTGAGGAACCGGCTTAAGAGTAGGTTACCATATCTTAGGAGGGCTTTTCAAGAGCTTTTCACTCGTTTCGAGCTCCAATTTATGAAGGAGTACGACTGGAACTTCCAACGTTTCCTCTCTAGAATAATATCTCTAAATTTTGAGAAGGAGGTGAGGAATGAATACTATATTAAAGAGTTTGAGTTGTTTAACAGGGTTTTACTAGATGGGAGACATAAATACAGTTTTACTCAGGAGGCTTTCCAGAAGATTGTGCGTAGGCTTATGAGGTTTGGCATTGGGGTCTCGTTGAATCATAGGTTGAGGTTATTAGAATATATTTCTTTCTTCTACTATGCAAGGGACATTTTGAATGGCTATGAATATGAGGATTTGGTCGATGGATATGAATTGTTTAATTCACTGTCCGAGAGGTATGGTTTATACTATCTAGTTGATAGAGGTTTATATCCTCATAGATATAATGTTATCGTCTGGAGGAGTAGACTGGAGCTTGGAGGTCCAAAGTCTAATGATATCACTTTTACAGGGGATTCATGTATCTTCCCATTGTTTGTCCATAGGATTCCCCAGATATATAGGTCCTCCTATGATGCTAGGGATATTAGGGATACTTTGATGCCGATATGTAAAGTATGTAGGTCTCTCCTTGGAAGGTTTATAGTGAGTAGGGGTTATAATGTGTCGATAGCTGATCATAGAGTTAGAAATAGCCAGTGTAGAATTGTCTATACAGTGTATAGAGAGGGTTTAAGAGGTTTCGAGTCGGAGGCTACTTGATTAGGGGCCCCCTTGCTTCAAACTCCTCTTTATATTCACAGGGATATTTCTCTGGGCATTTACCAAATGTAATACATCCTGGTAGTGAATATTTGGGTAGGACTTGGTTAACCCTCTTCACCTCAAGAATCATATCTCCCACTACCCTTCTAATCTCCCATTGAGCTTTGATACACCTTCTTGTAGGAAGTGCCCCTACAATGTTCCATCCATCCAGCCTTACAATGTCATATAGGTTGTGTGCGTGAGATACTATCCCCACATATAAAGTCTTCTCTATCTCTGACTTTGCATTCTCCCGATAGATTTTATAAAGCTTCTTGACCATATCGACAAACCTATCTTTGAATCTACTTCCTGCGATAGATGGTGGTATTGTTATGTCAAAACGTTCTAACGCATGATATATGCTCTCTGGAATATGGTTTAGGGTCCTTTGTCTAATTGCTTGGTGGAATGCTGAGAAACTCATCTTCACCAGTACATTGTAGGTATTGTTTCTTAGTTGCATAAGATATGGATGGTTTTTCTCCTTTAACGCATTATGTAACTCCTTTTCATTGACCTCTATGAGTTGGGTGTATCCTAACAGCTTTCTGTTTATTCCCTCTTCAGCTAGTTTATCTACAAGTACCTCTTCGAATCGGAAGATGTTGGGCATGGGATAATATTTGAGGAGGTTGAAGTTCTCTCCATAATTCTTGATCAGGTCTGGGTATAAACTGTTTATCTTGTCTATAATATCTTTTACTATCTCTCTACAGACTTTTGGAACCCCTGGTTGTTGAGAGATTAAGTGTAGATGTGTAATCTCCCTTAGATTTCCAACGGACTGTATATTGGTTGATGTGTATAGGGGTATTACATATCTTGCATCTTCCTTGGGTATTCCTGCATCGACCATCTTGTAATAGAGATCAATACTTTCCTCCATGGTTTCAATTATATTTCTATCTCTAATCTCCTCTGGGAGGTATATCCCATATGGTTCTACTCTTCTCATACTCTGCTGTAAATGACTCATGAATATTGGTTGGACCATGAACATTGTGGCTAATCTCGGTATGTCTGACACATATATGCTGTAGACGGCCTGGTCTAGGACGCTTAGATGACCACTCTCCAGTGTTACGTTTAAGAGTCTCTTCCTTCTCTTCTCTACATTATTTGACTCGATATCCATCTTCTTAAGTTCTATAGATGAATGTTTCTTTATAGTTGCATAAGCTCCATAAACAATTAAATCTACAGGCTCCATATCTTCTGATTTGAGTCTAGCGATTATCTCTACCCTTGGTTTTAATAGGGGTATCATTTACCCACCTCTTTAAGGAGCATCTCTGCAAATTCTATAAAGCCTTCATATCTCTCCTTCCTCGTTACATAGTCAGCTACATCCTTAAGTTCGTCGGGAGAGTTGGAGACTGCCACGCCATACCCAACTTTTTCTATTAGTCTTGTGTCTAGCTCGCTATCTCCTATAGCGGCGAAGTATTCCGTTGGGAGGTTTATGAGATGGGATATAACCTCTAATGCGCTATACTTGTCTATCCCCTTCGGATGTATATGATATGCAAATTTACTGTCTAGAACTACTATGTCATCCATATCTTCAAGTATTGATACTATTTTATCCTTTGGTATTGTAGGTTTTATGGCTTTATCCACATGCCTATACACGTTTGACCATGGCTCTTTAAGCCTCGGCCCAAACCTCCTTTTAAGTCTTTCTAAAGCCTCTCTGGTTCTGTTAGGATCGCCGAGTATGTATATCTCATTCATATATTCAAATGCGCATCCAGCCTCTCCTATTGCGGGTCCGCTCGAGCCTATATAATGTGCTACTCCCTTTGTTATTGGTAATGCATTTCCACTTGCCAATATAGTCATTACGCCATTCATCTCGAGTTTCCTTATATATTCTATCGCCTCTATGCTTATCCTATTCAGATGATCTGTAATCGTATCGTCAATATCTATCACGAGCACCTGTATCTCACTAAGGTCTACCATTTCCTTACCAACTCCTTATACAATGATATGGATGGAGTTGTATATGGGTCTACACCCTTCATAACAGCTAGGTAGATCGATGCAATATCATGGAGGGCTATACCCGCTAGATAGCTGTATAGGATATCCCTCGATTTCATGAGAGCCCAATCCATAAAGTATATCCTCTTCTCTATTAGAAATTCCTTGAGTATCACTGGATATATATCGTCATTCATCAGTATATATGGAGTGTGGAGTGAGTCTTGGGTGTAGGAGTATATCTCAATCTGGTTATGGAATATTTCCGGTATATAAGCTGTATATGCTTCATGTTTACTGTTCTCGTTGAGCATCGCCTTAAATCTAAACGCTATTGACTCCATTCCATCTGGATAGTATATGACGGGTTTTGAACCGTATAATGCCTTAGCTATTCGGAAGGCTTCTCCACCCTTCTTAATGGGAAGTTGTCTAACTATGTATTTATCTAGTCTATCCGATGTCTTATCGATTCTCCCAAGCCTCAATCTCCTACTTAGGAGCTTTAGTATTGGTGATAATAACTGTGGTAGACCGAGTCTGGGTAGTGGGGCGGGGTCAATTTTATATAGGATCCATCCATATTTCCCAGCGATTTTCTCTAATTCTCCGTTAGAGGTTATGACTATTGCTTCGCGGCCCATCTCTCTTATTTTGGATGCCGCTTTTAACACTTCTAAGGTGTTGCCGCTATGGCTGACTAGGATGTTGAGCCCCTTCTTTATCTCTTGTCTGGGTATATTGGGTGTGTTGAAGACGTTGACTATGAGAGGCGTTGATTTTTTATAGACAAGGTCTCTAACTATATATCCTACTATTCCAGACCCTCCCATACCGATTATGGAGACTTTATTTGGAAGTTTATCTAGGGTGTCTACTTTCTCGTATGTACTTCTTAGATTGGTTCCCCACGTGCTATAGTAGTTGAGCATCTTAAGTGCATTCTCATTCTCTGATAATAGACCTCTAAATTTTTTCCATGTCAGCATATATACTCAAGATATATGAAGGTTGTAGATAATTTTATACTATGAAGCGTCGCTACAGCTCGATCAAAGTTGTTCCTCCTGGTCCTCGTGCCCGTGAAGTTATCGAGAAGGATAAGAATCTCCTTATGCAGTCATATGTTAGATGGTTGCCGGTGGTTATTAAGAGGGGAGAAGGTTTTATAGTTGAGGATGTAGATGGAAATAAATATCTAGATTTTAGTGCTGGAATCGCGGTCTTGAATACTGGTCATAGAGATCCAGATGTGGTAGATGCGATTAAAAGGCAGTTGGATATGTTTATGCATTATAGTCTAACTGATTTCTACTATGAATTAGCGGTGAAATATTCTGAGAAGTTATTAAATGCTATGGGCTATGATGGTAAGATATTCTTTACCAATAGTGGTGCGGAGAGTATTGAGGCTGGTATGAAGGTGGCTAAAGGTTTTCATGAGGGGCGGAGACATTATTTTCTAGCCTTTATAGGAAGTTTTCATGGTCGGACCCTGGGTAGTCTAAGCCTTACCGCCAGTAAGCCTATTCAGAGGAGATTCTTCTTCCCGATGGTTCCAGGAGCTATCCATGTCCCATATCCCTATTGCTATAGATGTCCATTCAAATTGGAGTATCCCTCCTGTGGAATTGCATGTCTAGACTATATTAGGGAATGGGTTTTTGAGAAATACTTACCGGGGGAAGAGTTGGCCGCCTCAGTAATTGAGCCTGTAGCTGGGGAGGGTGGATATGTCCCAGCTCCTAAGGAGTTTATGGTGGGTTTGAAGCGATTGGTTGAGGAGTATGGGGGTTTGTTCATGGTTGATGAGGTTCAGTCCGGATTTGGGAGGACTGGTAAGCTATTTGGCTATATGCATATGGGTATAGAGCCTGATTTAATCGCCACTGCGAAGGCTATCGCGAGTGGTCTGCCATTGGGAGCATTGATTGGTAGGAAGGATGTTATGACCTTGCCTGGGGGAACTCATGCAAATACTTTTGGTGGAAATCCAGTATCACTGGCTGCCGCAGATGCCACTCTCGATAAGCTTTTGAGCGGTTTGATCGAGAATGCATCTAGGGTGGGCGAATATCTCATTAAACGGCTTAGGGAGTTGCAGGAGAAATATGAGGTTATCGGCGATGTTAGAGGCCTCGGTTTGATGGTTGGGATGGAGTTTGTTAAGGATAGAGAATCTAAAGAGCCTTATAAAAAGCTTTTGGAGAAGGTTATCATGGGTAGTTTTAAGAGGGGGTTGATAGTTATCGGGTCTGGAGTCTCAACCCTGAGGTTCTCACCTCCATTGACTATTACTGAGGATGTCGTTGACGAGGCTGTAGAGATTCTTGATGAGACAATTGGAGAGAGTCTTTAGCCTTTATCCACATTCCTTTATATATATTGAGGCTTTTAACTTATACTATGTATATACGTTGTCTGAACTATATACTATTAAATGGTTTAATTACCATTAGCTTATGATGTGGATAATGTTTAATGTTATGTGGATTTACATAAGGTAGGGAGTATGAAGAGGTTTCGTGGAGTAAGTTGGATGATTGGTGGAGCCGCTGGTCTAGGTATTAATACAGTGGCCGAGCTACTCTCTAAAGCTTTGGTAAGACATGGATATTATGTCTTTAGCAATATAGAGTATGAGAGCTTGATTAGAGGTGGACATAGTTATTTCAGGGTTAGATACGACAATAGACCGGTCAATAGTCATGTCGACTATGTTGATGTCCTACTTGCCTTGGACGATGTGTCCCTAGTTGGTGATGGTGGAGAGCATACATATGGTCACATGGACGAGTTTCTTGAGGGTTCGGTTCTAATCTTTGATACGGAATCAAGTAGGGTGGATAAGAAGGTGTTTGAAGAGCTTAAGGAGAAGGGTGTATACATCTATGATGTCCCTATGACTAGGATTGTTAGAGAGGCTGCCGAGGGAGGTAAGGTAAATCTCGTGGTTAGGAATATGGTTGGATTCGGAGTTTCTACCTATGTATTGGGTCTGGATAAGAAGATTGTGGAGGACGTCATTCTTGAGAGGTTTGCCAAGAGACCTCAGATTGCGGAGGCGAATAGGAGGCTCCATGAACTTGGATATAAATATGCTTTGGAGCATTTTAAGGATGGCGTAAGATTTATTGTAGATCCTGCTAAGGAGAAGAATGGCCTGCTTGTGGCTACAGGTAATCATATGGCCGCTGCGGGGGCGGTGAAAGCAGGTCTACGTGTATGGGTACAGTATCCCATGACACCGGCCTCTAGGATATATCGGTATCTGGAGGAGGTTAAGGACAAATATGGGATATTCCTTGTACAGCCTGAGAGTGAATTGGCGGTGGTAAATATAGCTATCGGCGCCGCATATGGAGGTGCTAGGTCTGGAGTTGCCACCTCAGGCGGTGGATTCGCCCTCATGTCTGAAGCCATTGGTCTAGCGGGTATAGGTGAGATTCCACTTGTAGTTGTAGAAGTTAGTAGACCAGGTCCTAGTACAGGCCTCCCTACTAGGCAGGAGCAGGGTGATCTCAGACAGGTATTGCATGCTGGTCAAGGATACTATCCTAAAGCGGTTATACTCCCTGGAGATCCATATGAAGTATTCTTTGACACTGCTAACGCATTCAATATTGCATGGAAGTATCAGATGCCGGTTATAGTCCATTATGATAAGCATATCGGTGAGAGTCTATACTCCTTCCCAGAGCCTGACCAATCTATAATTCCCCTTGAGGATGCGAAATGGCTTAGTGAGGAGGAAGCTAAAGCTATTAGAGAGTCTGGAGGTAATTATAAGAGGTATATGGTTACTGAGGATGGTGTTAGTCCTTGGCTCAGACTTGGTACTGAGGGTCTAGTGCTCTGGACAACTGGTAATGAGCATGATGAATATGGAAATACTACTGAGGATATTGAGAAGCGTGTAGCTCAGATGGATAAGAGGTATAGGAAGGTGGAGACATTCATGAAGGAGTTGGAAGAGAAGTTTGACTATTACAAGCCTATCCAGGTATTTGGAGATCCTGATGGTGATATTGCGATTGTTGGTTGGGGAAGTACTAAGGGTGTGATACTAGACCTTCTAGAGGTCATGAATAATGATGGTTATAACGTAAGGTTTATCCAGGTTCGATATGCATATCCCTTCCCATCAGAGGCGTTTAAGAAAGCTATTGAAGGTTCCAAAGTCAAGATTATCGTTGAGAATAACTTTGATGGTCTTATGGAGGGTCTTATCAGGGAGAATACTCTCATCCCCATGGATTATAGTATTAGGAAATATGATGGTAGACCATTTAGTCTTGGCTATCTATATGATAAGATTAGCTCTATCCTAAAGGAGGTGAAGATTGTAGGATGAGTAGCGGATTGACTGTAAGAGAATATGATTATAAGAAGCCCACCTGGTGTCCAGGTTGTGGAGACTATACAATCCTTAACGTGCTTAAGAAGGTGTTCGCCAGTTTGAATCTACCACCACATAGAGTGGTTATTGTCAGTGGTATAGGATGTGGAAGTAAGTTACCACATTATATAAGGGTAAATGGTTTCCACACTATACATGGCCGTCCCCTCCCAGTTGCTATGGGTCTAAAGATTGCCAGGCCGGATCTCACGGTTGTGAGTATTGGTGGAGATGGTGATACATTCGGTATTGGAGCTGGTCACATGGTTAATGTTCCAAGGTCTAACATAGGTATTGTTCATCTAGCACAGAATAATGGTGTATTTGGATTGACGACTGGACAGCCATCGCCCACTGCTCCAAAGGGCTTCAGAGGCTCTATATATGAGCCTTTCAAACCAGTTCAGATAGCTCTGGCTGCTGGAGCCACCTTTGTAGCTAGGACGTGGACGGGTAATCCAAGTCACATGGAGTTTGTGATTAAGGAGGCTCTTAAGCATGTTATGGCTGGATATGGATTCGCATTTGTTGATATCATACAGTATTGTATCACTTATAACCCCTTGATATTTGGAGAGCCGTTCATAACCTATTATAAGAAGAGGGAGTACGATCTACAGAAGGATCCTGATTATGACCCATCAGACATTATAAGTGCTTTTCGGATGGCATATATGAATGGCGATAAAGTCCCTATGGGTATCTTCTACAGGGATACAAGTAAGAAGGCTTTAGAGATTGAATATGGACTTATTGATGATCCACCTGGACTTAGAGAGTTAAAGGAGGTCGATGTATCAGAGATTCTGAAGAAATATATGTAAGTGGGGTATTACTCATAGCCAATTACTGGTTCGACGACGAGTTTCAATCCATATTTCTTCTTTATTATCTTGCTCTTCCTCCTCAAGGCCCTCTTTATACCCCTGTAGTTCCATGGAGGTACATATATAATAACTTCTCTATCACCTGAGAATTTTATCTCGATATCTTCACCAAGGTCTCCAAGTTCTCTTCTTATCTCGTCCTCAACGGAATATCCTTCTCCCTCCTCAGTATATAGTCTTTCCTTGCCGACTGGTATTACAAATACTCTTTTACCGAAGACATAGAATTCATATTCAATCTTTTTTGTAAAGAAGTCTCTTACCTCAACTACTGGTCTGGCGAGTTCCTCACCTGATAGACCATGGGGTACTTTTGAAGCCATTGAGATTTCATATACCTTTGCTACCTTACCTCCTTTGACGTATATCACAGTGTCTATGACACTTGGAATCATGCCTAGCTCTAGTCTATCTACGAATCTCTGTACAGCATCTATAGGTCTTGTTGCATGTACTACCCCAACCATTCCAACTCCGGCAAGTCTCAAATCTATATATAGTTTGAAGTCGTCAGTCGTCCTCATCTCGTCGAATATTGTATAGTCTGGCCTGGAAAGGAGTAGTATGTCGTGTATAGTCTTATCATCTCCATATGACTTGCTGTATTGGGTTATCTCGGGTGGTAGGTTGAGGTCTCTAGGGCTCTCCACTGTTTTAACGACTTTACCCTGTTTACGATAGAACTCCGCTAATGCCTGACAGAATGTTGTCTTACCTTCTCCTGGCGCACCAGATATTAATATCCCCTCCGCCCTCTCGCTAAGCCTTTTTATCAATTCTCTGGGCAAGTTATAGTCTTCTAAAGTTAGGTTTTTAACAGGTCTCGTGGCTGTTATTTCGTAGCCATCGCTGAATGGCGGGCGTGCAATGATTATCCTATAGTTTCTTAGCTGTATAATGGTTACACCATGTGTGTCACTCTCTATGAAGCTCTCCTCGTCTTCCTCAACGAAATCGAGGATCTCATCGATGATGTCTATAATATCCTCTCTAGTGAGAGGTTTGTCCGAAAGGGTAGTATATACCCAATTTCCTGGTGTACCCTTCTTTGCTCTAGGGGGGACACCCTCCTTTAGATGCACCGACATGGTATATTCATCGAAGAACTGAGATATTTTAAGTTCTCCCTCTAAACTGTAGTCTAGCATTCTAACAGGTATATTTAATACCTTCATACTCCTGTATGTATCTAGCTCTGATGTCAAGACTATAGCTTCATATTTCCTTGCTAGTTCATATATTGCCTTATAATCTACGGAATGTTCGACATCCACAACCTTAATTTTTATTATTCCTTCTTCCTCTTTCTTCTTGAGTTTCTCCATCTCCCTCAGATATTTCTCTCTATATATCGGGTTTATCTTCTCCTCAAATACTTCCTCTACTATGCTCCATGGTATGATAATCTCTCCTTTTAGAGTGTCTTCTTCAATTGCTTTATATAGATATCCCTTTCTAATTACGTCTGAAGATACTATATATCTATTCATTTCGATCCATCCTCTAGTAGTCTTTTTATCCTTACTTATAAATCTTTTATAGGTTTTTATGTATATAATGTTTATATATTACCTCCCTCGATTCTCTGACTAAAGTATATGTATGTTTGGATTGTAGGTATAGAATATAGATTGAGAATATGCCCTTTAATACTTGAGTTTGATAAGTAAATTTTATATATACGTATGTCTTTATAATTTGTGAAATGACCACACATATGGAAATCAGGAAGGTTCAGAAACTAGGATACTCTACTATAGTTGTGTCTCTACCGAGGATCTGGGTGAAGGAGAAGGGGCTTAAGAAGGGTGACAACGTCATTATAAGGATTGAGGATGATGGATCACTGAGGATAGTGCCTTACAACGACGTTGCTGAGAGGGGGTTGGGGGAGAGCTATGTTGTTGACGTTTCGAAAATCAATTCTAAGGGATTGATAAGTAGAATATTGATTGGAAGCTATCTAGTGGGTCATGACAATATCTCCTTCCAGATTGAGGGTAAGAGACTTCCATATTGGGTTATTGATGAGATACAGTCGGCTATTAACAGGTTGGCTGGAGTACAAATCGTTGATCAGAGTCTAAATAGAGTCACTGTACAGTGTCTCATAGACTCCAGTAAGTTCAAGTTGAATGGATTGATTAGGAGGATATATACCTTGATATTCTCTATGGTGGAGGCTATAAAGGTATATCTGGGTGAGGGAGACAAGTCTATAATGGATCAGGTTGATAAGATGGAGGATGAGGCCGACCGTGTCTATTGGTTAACTGTCAGGCAGCTCCTCCTAAGTCAGAAGAGCTGGAGACTCGCTAAGGATGTCGGTATTGAACATCCATATCATATCGTGGGTAATAGGGCTATCGTAAAGAGTCTGGAGGAGATTGCGGATAGGTTGTATGATATCAGTCTAAATATCAGGAAGGTCTCATATGAGAAGCTGGTTAGCAACAGAGATGCTCTTGATAAGTTGATATATCTCTTGGATTATGCGGATAGGTTGATAGGGGATTCAATGCAGGCACTTATAGAGTTGAATCTGGTGAGGGCCAACGATCTACTGAACAATCTAGAGGAGTTTAAGGAGGAGGTTCAAGAGATAGATATCATGTTCCTAAACTCCCTTGCGAATGACTTTGAATTGCTTAGTACTTATAGATTGATAGTAAGCCACATCCTGAGGATTGCTGATAGTGTGGATTCAATTGCTGAAATTACTATTAACAGGGCTTTGGAGACGCCTGAAGAGACAGTGAAGTGGATAAAGGAGGTTAAGGAGCCTATAACTAAGTAGTTTTATCACTTATTTTTATTATCGGCGGCATTGACCTTTTATGCATAGATTTGTAGTATCTTTCTAGGACTAGATCTACTTCCCATTCTTGGAAGCCATATTCCAATATCTCCTCTCTCTTTTTATTTAGGTCATGGAATAGATATAGGATACCATCTATTCTATCATAGGTAAGTCCTAGCTCCTCCTCGGCCTTGTGACCCTTCCACAGCTCTGGAGAACTCGGTTTATAGGCTATTTCCTTGGGAATCCCAAGTCTTATAGCCAATTCCCTAAGCTGAGTCTTGTATATATCGCCTATTGGGAGTATATCCACACCTCCATCTCCATATTTAGTGAAGTATCCAATGAGGAGTTCACTCTTGTCTCCGGTTCCCACAACTATGGCATCTAACCGTTTAGCCTCTGCATAGAGTATCGACATCCTTACCCTAGCCATCGTGTTCCCTCTTATAACCTGGTCTTGAAAGGCTAGTACACCATCGAAACACCTGATCAATGGTTCTATGTCAATTTTTCTCCAATTCTCCTCTGGAATACCGAGGATATCAATCATTTTCAAGGCATATTCTACGCTCTCTTTAGGGGTTGCTCTTGAAGGCATTATATATACATAGGTGTTTTCAACGCCTATCGCTCTAGTGAGGAGGGCGAGAGTAGTGCTACTATCTAATCCTCCGCTTAATCCCATGACTCCCCGCTTAATCCCATTCTCCTTGAAGTATTCTCTGAGGCTGGTTGTCACTTTTTTGATTACATAGTCATAATCAAGTTTTGGTGGGATTTCAAGTTTCGTCATTCCAAAAGTAAATTAGATGTTTAAGAGATATTTAACATAGTTTCGATTTATTCAATTATTAGTATCTGGTGAGTTCTATGGTGGAGCGTTCAATAAGGTATATACCTCTCTTTAAAATCTATGATGGTAGTGAGGTCTCAATCCCCTTGATAAGTTATGGCTCGGGTGGGAAGAGGGTTTTAATAGTATCTCCTCTCCATGGTAATGAGATAACCTCGATATACCTGTTATGGAGGCTTATGGAGTATATCGAGTCCGGTGACCTTTTGAAGGGGTCTTTAGATATCTTGATGGGTGTTAATTACTACGGTCTCCTCTTGAATAGGAGGGTTGAACCTTTATCCGGTATGGATCTCAACAGGTCTTTTCCAGGTGGTGATGAATATGGACTTTCTGGTCATATTGCTAGGGTTGTCTATGAATTGGCTAAGAAGGGTTATGATTTTGTAATTGATTTACATGGTGCTGGATATTCCATACCTCATATTATATTAGATGATTTCGACTTGAGTGTTGTAAGCTATGTTAAAGATGTTGCAGAATATTCGGGTATTCCATATGTATGGGATTATTATGATATGGAGAAATATTACCGGTATAATTTGGATAGGTCTCTACCATCGACTCTCTTGAACGTGGGTGTCCCGTCTTTTACATATGAGCTTCCTACTCAGGGTTTCTCAGATGAGGCTTTCGTTAATTCGTTCAATGGGTTGGTGAATGTCCTGAGCTTTCTAGAGGTTTTGGAGGATGAAAAGCATGATGTTGAGGGGTATCCAAAGGGTTTATATGGACTTTTTAGGAGGAGGGTTTATACAGAACATGGTGGGTTTATAGTGGCCAATAAGGAGCCTGGTGAGTATTTCGTTAAATATGAGGATCTAGTGATTATTAGAAACCTGTTAGGTGAGGTTATGGAGAGGGTTAGGATTCCAAGAGATGGATATGTTATTTCGATAAGGAAGATGGGTGTGGCTAGGCCTTATGAAGGTGTTGCTTCGGTAGGTATTAGAAGATGAGTTTCTTCAGGATAAGGCATCTCTTCAGGAGATTGTTTAGGATTGGAAGGGGTATTAGGGATCTGCTTATACTCGCGATTATAGTGGGCGTTATAACAGGTGGTGTATCACTTCTATTCTATTATTCGCTTGAATATGTTTCTAAGGCTGTTCTAGTCGATTTTCTAGGCTTGACTCCCGAAGCGGACTCTGTTGAGAATTGGTATTATACTCCACTTGTTGTAGCCTTAGGTGGCTTGATAGCTGGTTTATTGGTCTATACATTTGCTCCAGAGGCTGAGGGCCATGGTACAGATGCGGTTATAGGTGCGTTCCACAGGAAGAGTGGATATATATCCATTAGAGGACCTATAATTAAGTTCTTAGCATCTATAGCCACGATAGGCTTTGGAGGTAGTGCGGGCCGTGAAGGCCCTATGGCTCAGATAGGGGGTGGATTAGCCTCTGTAATATCACGGGTATTTGGCGCTCCGATACAGATTCAGAGACTCGCCTTGACAATAGGTCTTGCAGCGGGTTTAGGGGCTATATTCAAGGCTCCGGTTGGCGCGGCTATATTAGCTATTGAAGTTTTGTATATGAGGGATTTCGAGTCAGACGGTCTTATCCCAGCCTTTATCGCCGCAATACTTGGATACACAATCTTTGGGTATTTCACGGGATATGAACATATATTTATCCTGCCTTATAGACCTATTTTCTCACCATTTGAGATTCTCATGTTTGGATTATTGGGTCTAGCTACATCAGTCACAGGCATCTTATATGTTAAAACCTTCTATACTGTGAAAAACCTTTTTGGTTCATTAGAGATACCTCCTCATCTTAAGCCTATGATAGGAGGGTTATTAACTGGTATAATAGCCCTCTTCTTCCCCCAGATATTAGGAGGAGGTTATGAATGGACTACATTGCTAGCATCTGGAGAGTTCCCGGTATTTAACTTCGGTTCATGGACATACCTTGACATAAATCGGGATTTCACCTTGGTGATCTCGATTTCAATAGTTTTAATAGTATTGAAGATTTTAGCAACGGCTTTCTCGATCGGCAGTGGAGGTAGTGGGGGTGTCTTTGCTCCTGGCCTATTCATCGGTGCTTTGACGGGTTATGTCGTGGCTATGATATTTGTAAGATTCTTTCCGGGTCTTATTGAGGAGCCGATGAAGTTTATCTCGACTTTCATGATCGTGGGTATGTTAAGTCTATTCGGTGGAATTTCGAAGGCTCCTCTAGCAGTCTTAATTATGGTTAATGAGATGGTGGGCTCGTATGAACTGATGGGTCCGGCCATGATCTCCATCGCATTAAGCTATTTCATCACTGGTAGGATAACTATATATGCTGAGCAACTCCCAGATAGAGAACATTCACCGGCTCACTGGCTACATCATTAGATTAACTATGTTTCAGAAGAGGAATTTCCTCCTCTTTCTCAATATCCAGACTACATCGCCCTCCTTTAACCTATAATTAGGATCTGGGATTAAGATGTCCTTGTTATGAATAATCATAAGTGGATATATAATATCCTTAGATTTTTCAGCTATCATCTTCAATGGTTTGTTCTTAAATTTTGATTTGGAGTCTATCCTCACTTCCTCTAGTGATGCTGTGTCGCTCTCTAATCTGAAGAACTCGATGAATCTTATCCCTCTTATGGCCGCCTCTATCATTGTTGCTCCAGTCTCTGCTGGGTTTATGATATTCGTGAATCCTAGTTCCCGAGCAATCTTCTCATATACAGGGTGTTCAACCCTAACGATTATATTCTCAAGACCTAGGTTCATCCCTATAAGACCTACTAATATATTTGTCTTATCATCTCCAGTGACACATACTAGATAGTCCGCTCTACTCAACTCCGCCTCTTCAAGAACAGTTGGATCTGTAGCGTCTCCACGGACTACATGGGCTCTAGTCTTTGATAATATCTCGTCACATCTCTCAACATCCTTTTCCACCACTGTTACATCTATATTTCGCTGCTCCAGCTTTTTTGTTAGGATTAATCCTGTGGCACCGCCTCCTACTATGACTACATACATTCCATTATCACCGAGTCCTCAAATTTATTTAATCAACTGTTTTAATATTTAGGTTAGTGTGGTGATGTAAGTGGCCAAGTTGGTGTGTCAGGAGTGTGGGGCTGAGAACCCCGAAAACGCAAAATTCTGTGTTAATTGTGGTGCGAAGCTTGAACCCGTAGCTCCTGGAAACTTTATCACCCAAAATCAGCTCTTCCTGAGGCTTGCTACAATAGTTTGTGTAGCAGCTATTTTAGATTTGATGGTGAACTCTATCTCCTGGGGGCTATTTAACAATGCATTATACGTTATATTCGCCCTTGTGGGTGTAATTGGAAGTTTATTGGTTTTATATGGTTTCTTCGTAGCTCCCTATAAGAAGAAGCTTAGATTCGTCTATATAGGCTCGTTAATTGCCTCCATAGGGTTTCTATTAATTTACATCCTACCTATATTAGTAGGTACAGTACTATTCTTCCCTGTATGGATAATACTGATTTATATTTTCCTTATGATTAGAAGATACGGTATTGAAGATGTCTCTTAAACAGATTGAGATAATAGGTCTTGATGAGTATGGACGTTTATATGGATTGTTAGAAGGTAGGAAGATATATTTCAAGTATGGAGTCCCTGGTGATGTTGTAAGGGCACGTATAACTAGGGTTCCAAAGGGTAGGAGGGGTTATGAATTATGGGCTGAGGATGTTGAACTTATCTCGCCAGGGGATGGGAGGATAGAACCTAGATGTAAATATTTTGGTGAGTGTGGAGGTTGTAGATTTCAGAACCTGGATTATCCTCTACAGCTGAGGATGAAGAAGGAATATGTTCTGAGGATATTTAACCGTTTTACCTTAGATGTGGATGTTGAGGATCCATTCCCAAGCCCTAAAATATGGTTTTATAGAAATAGGATGGACTTTCCTGTCACTGGTTCAAATGAAGAGGTGTTTCTCGGCCTGAAAAAGCTGGGTAGATGGGATGTAGTCATCGATCTTGACGAGTGTTTTCTTATGTCTGAAGAGGCTGTGGAGATTCTAAATATAGTTAGGAAGCATATAAAGAAATATTCTGTACCGCCTTACGACATAATTCGTCAGAAGGGGTTCCTAAGATATGTAGTGGTTAGAGAGGGTAAATTTACTGGTGATAGATTAGTGAACCTCGTTACAAAGGCGGGTGCATTCATAGGTTTGGATAGGCTGATAGAGGATTTGAAGGAGTTGTCAACCGGGATTGTATGGAGTATAAATGACAAATTGACTGATCTATCGATTGGAGAGGATATTAGGGCTGTGTATGGGAGGGATTACTTGACTGAGGAGATAAGTGGTATAAGGTTCTATATCCATCCAAACTCGTTTTTCCAGACTAATTCATATCAGGCTGTCAAGATGGTTGAATTAGCAAGGAAGTATTCCTCTGGTGGATCTCTATTTATTGATGTCTATAGTGGAGTCGGTCTATTCACTTATAGTCTGATGGATAAATATGAGAGAGTCCTTTCCATTGAGATTGATAAATATGCTATATATAGTTCCGAGCATGTCCGGGATTGGTTGAAAGCGGATAATGTAGTTCTTATCAACGAGAGTGCTGAAGAGAGGATGAAGAGAATCGAGGCTAGGGTAGATACCGTAGTGGTTGACCCACCTAGACCAGGGCTTTCCAAACAGGTTAAAGAGGTTCTATTAAAGAGGGATATTAAAGAGATATTGTATTTCAGCTGTAATCCACAGTCTTTTGCTAGGGATTTAAAGGTTCTTATGGAAAGGTATAGAGTGTCTGATAAAGTCTTTCTTATCGATATGTTCCCTCATACTCCACATATAGAATTGTTTGCACGTCTGGAGCCGAGATAAAAAATTGGTTAAGGGGTGAGTTTAATACCCATGTCCTCCAACATCTTAGCCTCATTGGCTAACCCCCTAGCCTCTAAAGTGGATTTCCTGGGTATCCCGTTTCTGTCCCATCCTCGAATCTCGTAATACCAGTCTAGCAACTGGTTATACACATTTATATCTAGATGGGCCCCTTTCCTAGGACCTGTTGTCAAGGGTTCTTTAAACCATCTCATTGGAGGTGTATCCATCTTTCTATCCCACCATCCAAACTCTCTCACCCAGAAGAGCCTTATCAAGTCATAGATTCTATCTGCCATGTTGAATAGCCTATTCATATCTAGATAATGTCCCGTGGCTGCCTCTAATAGCTTCGGATAGTAATCTAGATTTAAACCTACCTCGACAAATGGAAGTCTACATGTAACAAATGTCTCGAATAAACCTCCCCTAATCCTTTGAAGCTCTATAATCTCCTCTACCTTCTTCCTGTCGTTCACGTCGAATCCTCTTAGGGCTTCTCTATATATGTACCAAGCGTCTTTATGGTGTGCTCCAATTGGGCTTGTTCCAAATGCTAATGCCATTCCATGTGCTACGTGTGCATCGTACGCACTTACCTCGAGACCTTTAACCTGCATGGCAAAGTCGATCGCACCATCTCCCAATTTGATTGCGGCTAGTTTTGTACCCAGCTTTAGGATTGAGCCGAATCCTTCTCCTTTTAAGATTATCTCCATCAAGTTTACATATGAGTCTGTATCGCCCCATCTAGGCTTTACCCCATTCAAGTCTTTAGGGTCTAACAAACCCTTTTCTACAGCCTCTGTAGCGAATGCCATTGTTGAACCTAGGGATATAGTGTCGAATCCAAGGTTGTCAGCCATCTTGACTAGGCCTATGATATCGTTTAAATCGTCTATACCTAGGTTGGGGCCTAGCATGCCCACGTTTTCATAATCCAGTTCTGCCTTTATCCCTTGGAATCTACCTTCCTTTGCCTCACCAACGTTTCCACATACCATGTTACACTGTGGACATCCTTTCTGAAATACCTTGAATAGATCTGCCATGACAGCCCCGTTTATCTTGTCTGCACCCTCGAATACACCTTCTCTAAAGTTGTAGGTGGGTAATACAGACATTTCTTGGCACCATGCCAATATACCCATGGTGCCTTCTCTCATCCAGTGGTCATAGTTTGGGGATTTCTTTACGTCGGAGTATGCCTCCTTCCCTATCTCCCGCACCTTATCAGGGTCTTTAGAGGGCATATCCCCATCTCCTACGACCACAATAGCCTTGAGATTCTTACTCCCCATTACGGCACCCATTCCAGGTCTACCACCTGCTCTATCCTTTTCCGACATTACCACGGCAAATCTGACTAGATTCTCTCCGGCGGGGCCTATATATAGCATCCCAGCCTTCCGTCCATATCGACCGGTCAATTCATTGTCTAGTTCTTCTGAATCAAGGCCCCATAGGTCAGAGGCGTCTTTGATCTCCACTTCATTGTTATTTATGACTATATAGCTGGGTTTCTCAGCCTTTCCAGTTACGACTAAAGCATCATAACCCGCCTTCCTAAGCTGTACAGAGGCTTTGGTACCCACGTTTCCATCTCCATATCCACCTGTTAATGGTGACTTTGAGGCAACAACAAGTTTTCCACTGCTTGGGAGGGGTAAGCCGGTGAGAGGTCCTACGGCGAAGATCAGCAGGTTATCGGGGGAGAGGGGGTCTGTACCTGGCTCCAGTCTATCCCACAGGATTCTTATAGCGAATCCTCTTCCTCCTATCCATTGTAGTGCGAAGTCGGGTGTAATCTCCTCTACCCAATGTTTTCCTCGTGATAAGTCTACCCAGAGAATTTTCCGGTGCCACCCATAAAATTCATTATCCATTTGAGGACACCTGATAGTAATATAGTAGTTATACATGTTAAATTAATGTGGGGTATGAATAGGTGGACATTACTATTTTTAATCGTTACATTCTCTATCTTGATATTACCTCAATTGAGTGCATACTCTTCAAATATCTGTAAAAAATGTGTAGATAGGGATTTCTCATTGTATACGGTGGGATATGAATTTAAATCTGGGGATGAAATTACGGTTAGACTCTTTAACATAGGGGATAGAGATTATGAGGTGAATTATCTAGATCTCTATATGGTCTATTCCGATAACGAGAGTATCTATCTTGGTAGGTATGAAGTGAATACAGTTATTGATGTAGGCTCATATTTCGA
The DNA here is from genome assembly GCA_015523605.1 of Candidatus Geothermarchaeota archaeon. GTDB lineage: Archaea > Thermoproteota > Nitrososphaeria > Geothermarchaeales > JDFR-13 > SZUA-1514. Next base: position 19,029 of record WAKC01000015.1, on the reverse strand, counting down.
ATTCACTATCGAGGCTCCTAATGTAGATGAGGAGACTACAGTATATCTTGTAGCGTTTCTAGGGACTGGGGATAAAACAGTGTCCAATGAGCTTGTAATTAGACCTTCTAGTATGTTGAATCTGGATCTGAGTTCTATAGATGAAGTTTTGACCTTAGCCGCTATAATCTTAATCGGCTATATCACATATAGATATTACTATAGAGGTTAATCCTCTTCTTTAAGAGATTCACTTAGATCCTTTAACTCTCCCTTTTTATATACGAATATCTTGCCCTTCTCGCCGGTTAGCTTTCTCCTCAGTCTCTCTACAAGTATATAGTCTATTGGTGGGGTGATGTAGCCTGTATATATTAATTCTATGAAGATTGCTATCATCTTCTCTGCTAGAGCCTTATTTGTTGACGCTATCTTCATCAGATGGTTATACCCGTCTTCAGTGAATATCCTCCTCACTTTCTGAAAGATATCGGCCTTCTGTTGACTCTCCTGTATCTCACTACTCTTCTTCTTATCCATTAACTCCATGTATCTCCGCATCTTCCTCTTCATTATCTCCTCCAATTCTTTATCTTCCTCCATATGACTCACCTAGAATATCTCTCCAAATCCATGTCTACACACATATATCTTTGGATATAATTGTTGAACCCTCTCTAATGCAGATACACTATCGTCATGATATTCCAATATGTTAAATCCCTCGGCCATAATCCTCCTAATCTGGGTTGGCTTATAGATATAATCTGGATTTTTATCGTATAAAGGTCTCATATAGATTCTATGATATTTAACTCCGAAGCTCTTTAGTTGTTCAACCGTGTCTTCATACATGTATTCAGGTCTACCAGTTAGAAGTATTATGTAGAGGCCTGAATCATATTTACTGTTAACCTCTTCAATTGTCTCTGTTATGGGTGTATCTAGATGTAGATATTTTGAGCTTAGAAAGATCTCCCAGAACCTACTCCTCTCTTCATCGGTTAAGTCTCTTATATTACGTACCTTTCTTCCATTTGCAGCTTCCATTAGGGAAGTATAATATCTCTTCCTAGAGTCTACCAACGTATTGTCTATGTCATATATTACGGCGTCTCTCATATCGTTACACAAGATATATTCTTTAGTCAATGGTTTATAAAGAGATTCAGAAGTCATATTAAGATGGGATTCCATGACTGAAGAATATAAGGTTGAGATGACTGGTAGAGTCTTCTTCATCAGATTACCCGATAGGTCTAAGGCATATCTACGATATCATATCGAGAATGGCAAGTTGTTTCTAGACGCTACATATACACCTGAGAATTGGCGTGGTAGAGGACTAGCTAAAAAGCTGGTGGAGTATGCACTTAATTATGCGAAGGAGAAGGGCTTGAAAATAGCCCCTATCTGCAGCTATAGTGTACACTACTTCATTAAGAACCCTGATAAACGTGATATGCTGGCTGAGGAATATAGGAACATTGATCTCCAAAAATATTTTGAAGAGAGATTGGCAGCTGAAAAGAGTAAAGAGGGCTAGACATTATAGGAAGTCGTCCAATGTACCCCTTTTCTTTTTTGTATCATCTGTATTTAGAAGTTCCTTTATTTTTCTAAAGTCTCCCTCGATGATATTCTTTAGATTTGGGTTGTAGAGAGCGGCGGCGGGATGGTAGGTATAGACTAGACTTATCTCTAATCCATATATCCTGACCCTTGATATTTTACCCCTCTCCCTAGTTATTCCTTTAAAAGATATTCCAGACTCTCTTGCTAGAGTCTTTGCAGCGTGTCTCCCTAGGGCGACTATAATCTTTGGCTTCAATAGTTTAATCTGTCTTCTTAAGTAGGGGAGGCACTTCTCGATCTCCTCATCCGTCGGGTCTCTATTGTTTGGGGGTCTGCATTTTACTACATTAGTTATATAAACATCTTCCCTCTTTAAATCCAGAGTTGAGATTAGATGTGTTAGATATTCCCCTGCACGGCCTACAAATGGCCTGCCCTGGATATCCTCTTGCTTTCCAGGAGCTTCCCCTATAAACATTATCGCTGGGTTGTGCGATCCTTCTCCCGGGACTGTATTTGTTCTGCTTTTGTATAGTGGACATTTTATACAGTTTCTTATCTCGTCTTCTAATTGCTTAAGTTCGTCTCCCTTCATTCAAAGAAAAATAATTTGTTGTTCTATTCAATATATGGTGGTCTAATGAGTTATGTCACGGTTCTTCAGGGTGATGGATATAAAGTTGTTGAGATTGTTAGGCTTCCTAGTGAATGTGATATTAACTTTGTGTTGGAGATTAGAGATGCGTTACTAAAGGAGGATGGTGTAGAGACTGTATTTATTAAGTTCTCTGGAGAGTTGACTAGGATCGATGTTTTGGATATCCTTAAATGTAAGATGTTCCATGATAATTTGAGACGTGTATTGATTAGATGTCTATTTGAAGATAAATTTTATATTGGGGTTGTTGATAGGGATATCCGGGATCTGGAGTTGGAGGTCTTACTTGCACTGGACTATATAAGATATGTGGATGATGTTAGGGTTTCATTTACAAATGGATATATCCCTCTATCCTCAGGTGTTACATATTCCATTTTTAGGGGAGGGGTTAACCTTTTGAACATGTTATATAATTCCCCGAAGATATCAGATCTTATTCTTAAAGGATATCTGAAGGGTGAGCAGATCGATAGAATAGAGGATTATCGACCTATCGATTTTACTTCTGGTATAAGGTTTAAGAAGCTTTATCGGGAGTTATTCCTTAGGATGTCCCAATTTATAGGAGAGATTGAATCCAATATGCATTATAGAATTGGCTGACCCTTGTTTACTATATAGACTACCATATAGACTAAAAATATTATTGTAGATTTAATCTTAACATAATTTATAAACTTAGGGTAATGTAGGAGGTACCCACCATGAAACTGTATATTTTCAAAGTGTTTTCAAGGAATATGCTTAAAATGGTGGGTATCCTCTTCGTCTTTATGTTGATATCCCTTCTGATAATTTCTCCGTCCGCAATCTCCTATGCAGAGCGGGATAGGCAGTTTAGGGCTAGGTTGGAGGCTTTAAAGAACCATTTAATCCTTATCTATACACTGGAGAATATAGAGGGTTTATCTACCTATGAAGTTATTGATTACGTCTCTTCTCTATTGGATGATTTAACTATTTTGAATGAGTCGTTAATCGGGATTTCATATGAGTCTATTAGGATTAAATTAGATAGTAGACCTCCCTTCAGCGTTATAGCGTATTATCCTCAGGATAAGATAGGAGATTTACTTGATCTGAGGATTGTTGAGGGAGCACTTGATATAGGTCCTGGTAAGATTGTGTTTAATGCTGATTTGTTAGGTATGTGGTATGAGGATGTTACGTTGGTTGGAGAGGTAGATAGAGAATTGGGGGTTGGGAGCGAAATCATATTAATTGGTTTGGATGGAAAGGAGTATACCTTTGAGATCTCAGGCTTATATGCTATGCCCCAGATCGGAGATTTATTTATGGGGGTACCAACCACTCCACGGCTAAATTCTATAGTTTCTCTCGGAGATTTTGATGATTTGGTTGGGGATGGAATGGACAGCTTCATACTCTATCTTATCCTTAAATTTGATTCTGAGGCATTGAAGGGGGGTCAATTCTTAGTTATGGAGCGGTTTTTCAATGTTTCACAGACCATTAATAAGGGGTTAGGTGAGAAGTTTAATGTCCAGTCATATGAGACAATTGATAATGTACAGAGAATCTTTTTTATGCAGACCTTTAGTGATATCGCATCTATAACGCTAACGGCGTTCTACTCCTTTCCATATGTCTTTGGAATCTGGTTCTTAACCGTTGTGAATCTAGAGCTTATTATAAGAAGCTTTAGGAGGGATATAGGTCTTCTACAATTGAGAGGTCTCTCCAATAAGGTTGTTAGGAGATATTTCCTAGTTTTTATGTTTATAGTTGCATCCGCTGGGATTGCATTGGGAATTATAGTCTCTCCGTATGTGGGTAACCTTATTGTAGGCTATCTAGGATATGATCCTCTGCCGACTACTGTCTTCTATTCTCTTGAGTCTGTTATAACGGCTTTTATCTTGGGATATATCCTCTTATTCATAGCGTATTTGAGGAGGGTTGGGTTATTAAAGGATATTAGCCCGATATCCATTGCTAGAAAATATTTCGAACCTTTTGAAAGGTCTACATGGAATCCCTCATCCCTATTCCTAATATTCTTTATCTTAGCTATTGTTAAGATGGTTGAATGGGGTTTTGCAATCAATTTGAATGAGTATATAACTGGTTTCGGTCCATTAAGCGTTATACTAATAATATATGGTGTTGTAAGCAGTTTTATGAGTATATTGGCTCCTATAATAATCGTCTATGGTGTTATTAACCTAGTTATCTACAGAACTAATTTAATATCTAAGTTGACTGAACTGTTTTCATTTATATTGGCTAGAAGGTTTAAAGGTATTGTATATCGATATAGTGGTCGCCTACCTGGTTTAATATCTAAGACCACATTTTTATCGGGGCTGTTGATATCGCTGATGCTATACTATGTAATATTCTCGGGGAGGACGCTCTACTTCCTAGACGGTGTGTCCAACGTGAATAATAGGTTGGGAGAGCCTGTCTACCTCATGAGTATGAATATCGACCCGAGTAGGGTTGAGGAGTTGAGGAGGTTTATTGGGGAGGTTCTGGAGAAGGAGGGTTTGGAGGATTATTATATAGGTATCTCAATACCAGGGAGTGTTCAGGTTTTAGGCAATATATTCGGTTTAAGCTACCTCTATGTAGATGATATTAATGAGTTTTTACGTTATGCCGGTATTGAGGATTGGATGATTGTTAGGTATAGAGATGATCTTGATATTCTATTGGATAGGTTTATAGTAAACAATATTGAGGATGAGATCGGTGGAGATGTTAAGGATTTGAAGATACAATTTGAAATCCGCTTATCGAGTTTCTTAGATGGGCGGAATTTGCTGGAGTTCGAGGATTATGTGGATGGATATCTAGGTGTGGACTTTCCCTCCCTCATTGGTAGAGCCATAATAGACAGGGATATCTTGGATATTGGGGAGCTGAATTCAACCTTTGAGGGTAGGATATATATCTTCTCAAGTCAATCCAAAGAAGTATCTGTGATATTGAGGAGCTATATGGTAGATTTGAAAAGATATGGTGTAATTACAGTCTCCAGTTTATCGCAATACTCAGATGATTTCCCACTATCTGATATGATGAGCTTCCTACAAAAGAACCTATATTCCTTTAATGTATACGCGATTATAGCTGTATCAATAGCAATAGCCTTATTGTCGGTTGAATATGTCATGGATATGATTCCGGATCTTATCGTTATGAGGTCTCGTGGATTGGCATCAGCCTCTAAACGTCTGGCATATAGCTTGATAGTTCCGATAACATTATTCAGTGTTTTAATTGGTCTAATAGTCGGCATAATAGCAGGTTATGGTGCCAGTCAACAGACTATTTCGACTCTATCGGATCTCAGCCCCAACCTTCCATTGTTTATCGATGTTCTAGCGCCTTTATATCTGGGGATTGTCGTGTTCATCTCACTCTTAATCCCCTATCTTATTCTAAGCCTCCTTCATAGGAGGTATGTCAGGGAGGTGGTCCACTTTGGATAAGGTTGTAGTGGTTGAGGATGTGGTTAAGGTATATACAATAGGTGATATGGGAGTAACGGCTTTGAGAGGAGTCTCTCTCGAGGTTTTTAAAGGTGAACTAGCCATTGTAATGGGTCCAAGTGGTAGTGGGAAGACTACCCTCTTAAATCTCATTGCTGGTTTGGATAAGCCCAGTTCTGGTTCTATCTATGTATTTGGTCATGATCTGACTAGGCTGGGTGAGACGGAGCTTAATAATCTCAGGCTTCATAGAATCGGGGTTGTATTTCAATTTTTAAATCTAATTAGTAGGTTAACTGCCAGAGAGAATATAGAGCTTCCGATGATGGTAGCCGGAAAATCTAGTGAGTATATTAGGAATAGGGTTGAGGAGCTTGCCAGTAAACTGGGTATTGAGGATAAGCTTGATAAAATGGTGGAGGATCTTAGTGGGGGTGAGCAGCAGAGGGTCGCTATAGCCGCTGCATTGGCTAATGATCCAGAGTTGGTCTTGGCTGATGAGCCTACGGCTGAGCTTGATAGTGAGAATATCAAAAAGGTGTTGAGCTTGTTTAAAGAGTTGACTGAGGCTGGGAAGACGGTTATAATAAATACTCATGATCCTAGAGTGGCTAGGGAGGGTGATAGGGTCTTCTTATTAGAGGATGGTGTGCTACAGGGGATTTATCGGCCTAGAGAGTTGACCAGCGAGGTTGAGTCTAGTAAGACGATTTCAGAGTATATCTCTAAGAGGTTGGAGGAGCTTAGGGAAGAGAGGGAGAGGCTTATCGAGGAGTTTAGAAAGGGTGGTATAGGGCCGGAGGAGTTTATCAAACGGTATAATAGGATAAAAACTTTGGAGGAGGTATTTAGAGATGAGTTTAGGGTGAGGGGATAGTTTTAAAGCCGCGTTTTTCAAGGCACTCCATGAATCCCTTAAACCGCGTCTCTACCCTTCCTCCTTTACCTGCATATCGTGTATATCTCCTAATTAAGCTGTCTAGATAGCCTTCCTCCTCATATTTCTGGATTACCTGTTCAGCTTTATCACCTTCATATTTGTCTCTATGGAGGATGGTCTCGGTCTTGAGTCTCAGTCTCTTGGCTGGATTCTCATCTGGAACACCTATTGTTAGGCCGAAGAGGGGGTATGTATATTTAGGTAGGCCTAGGAGTTCCGCTATCTCACATGGATTGTTTTGGACGGCTCCAATATAGCATATTCCATACCCCATAGCCTCAGCGGCTAAGGTGATGTTTTGAGCTGCCAATGCGGCGTCTACTGCAGCGATGTATAGTGAATATACATTTGGTTGGAAGGGGTCTATGTTAAGGAGTTCCATCGCCTTTATCATCCTATGGTAATCTGCGACGAATATGAGGAATACTGAGCATTCACGTATATGCTCTTGGTCTCCACATAACAGGGAGAGTTCTTTCTTGAGGTCCTCATCTTTGACAGCTATTATTGAGTAGGGCTGGAGGTTAGCCGATGATGGCGCCCGTATCCCTGCATAGACGATCTTGTTCAGCGTTTCATCCGGAATCTCAGCCTTTTTATACTTTCTGATGGATACATGGGTGTCTATAACCTGTAGAATTGGTTTAAACAAATCCTGCATAATCAAAATTTAATGTTTCATAATTTTTAAAATGGTAGGCGGGCGAATCCCGTGTCTCCCGATATCTTAGGATGGCTGAATCTATCCTCCATGAGTTTTAATGAATTTATCTCTTGATATAGCTCCTTCAATACCTCACTGTATTCCCTAATACCCTTTTCTATCTCTTCCATATACCTTTCTATAAGCCTAGTCCTTTCTTCGGAGACGAAGTCTCCATAGTGTGTCCTTAAAAACCTATCCAATATGCGGCCTTTAAGCGTTGGGAAGAGTAGTGACTTTATCTCCTTAACATATTTCCTCTCTAGTAAGGTAGTAATTATCTTACTATAGGTGCTTGGGCGGCCGATCTGCCTCTCTTTCATAAGCTTAATAATATCTCCCTGTGTATATGCCGATACGAGATATATAGTGTCTATCTTCACATTCTCCTTGGGAATATATATCTCCCTATCTCTAACATCCATCTCCCTGATGGGGTGGTATATCTGATAGAATCTCTTTTTAATTTCATTGTCTATGGAGAGGTTGAATATCCCTTCATGTAGAGTCTCTCCTCTAAATATTATCTTGTATTTTACCCTTCTAATCTTTGCAGGTTCTATCTGGCTTAATATGAATCTATTGAAGATCATTCTATAGAGTTGATAGTGTCGCTTCTCGAATCTAAATGGAGGTGTGAAATCTCCTTGTATCATCATTTCCCTAAGCATATCTATATCGATTGGTTTGGTGGGTCTAATACCCTCGTGAGTACCCTCCTCACCCCAGCTCCTACCCCAAAAGATCTTTTCACCCGCTTCTTGGAATCTAAGTTTTAGATATGTTCTGGCGACTTTCTTACCCTCATCAGATATATGGGTGCTATCGGTCCTGTGATAAGTTATTAGACCGGCCTCGAAGAGTTCCTGAGCAGTCCTCATGACTTCCTGGGCACTCATTCTATAGAATCTATTTGCATCGGAAATCATAGTATCTGTGGTGTATGGAGGTGGGGGGCGAACCTCCTCTTCATATGGCTCATCAAATATAAGTCTAACCTTAACACCGTCTTCTAGGGAGGGTATTTCATCTAGAGGTTTTTTAATGGTCAGGTTTAACTCATCTATTTCGAGGATGATACCCTTCTTCTTATTCCTCTCGATCTCCTCCCCTCTCTCCACTATCCAGTTTAGGACTGGGCTCTGTACCCTCCCAGCACTCCATCCTCCTCTGCTTAGCGCGTCCCAGGTAATCCTTCTACTCTTTCCCTTTCCAACCATGGTTTTATGTAGCTCATACCTCAATTCACTGTATATCCTTTTAGTTAATTCAAATCCTATCCATCTATCTTCGATCCTCCTGACAATTTGAGCTTCAACCAGTCTTTCATTAAAGTTTCTAGGCTTGTGTATAGATTTCAGAACTGCTTTCCTAGTTACTTCATGGAATTCAATTCTTTTAACTTCTGAGGTATATGGCCGGAGTAGGACGGCGAGGTCCCAGCCTATCTTCTCACCCTCTGTATCTGGGTCTGTACCCACTAATAGAGTGTCTACTTCGGAGGCTATCTCTCTTAGGAAGCTTACCACACTCTTTTTATCTGAAGATATTGGGCCTCCACATTTTGGACATACCTTCTCTCCATTTCTATATTCTGGAACTATAAATTGATGCCCTTCATCGCATCTCTTTACACTGCCATATATAGGGATAAAGTGTTTGTCATCTTCTACATATACGCCATAGAAACTCTTTTCGATGTAACTCTTATCTAGGATACCCTCATTTGATAGTCTCTCAACATTTTCAACAAGGTCATATATGTGCCCACCTGAGGCACTTATCTGGATTAGGAGGTCGCCTGTAGTAACTTCATATACCATTAGTCCTTCTCTCTTTCTGACGCTTGGTTTCCCGAAGAATCTTGCAATCGTCCTAGCTTTGTTTGGAGACTCGACCACGATGAAGACAGGTTTTATTGGGTCCTTGAACTCTGCTTTTAACTCGCCCTGCTTAACCATAATTACCTTCCTACGATCCTCATCAATCTCCATAATAATTCTATCTAGATCTATCTCTTCCAACCTATTCCATTTAACCTCTTCAAATATCCATTCCATTCGTCTCATCAGGATTCTCAGGAGTTTCTCGTTTGTCTCTAGGATTGTTGAGAAACCTTTGGTGATTCCCCCTGCATATAATCTACTCGTCCTACCGCTTGCTTGAATGTACGTATATACATCTGGTATTAGCAGGTATAGCTCGCCATCGATCTCCTCAACCACTACGTCAGGATGCTTCTTTACTTTTTCTAGAATCTTCTTATCTCTAAACACTTTCTTGATATACTCAAGTGCTTCTAGAATTCTCTCTTCAGTCTTTGTCTCAGGTTCTTTTTCGCCTCTTAAAACCTCGTTTATACGGAGTATTTGGTATTGAGATCCGGATCTGATTATCCTATTGGAGAGTCTCAGCCAATATTCGATATTATCTAGGTCGTCCTCTATAATGTCTTTTAAGATGTTAAGGGTCTTCGCTATCTGTGTCAGATTTGGATCAGTGAATCTTGCGTTGAATTTGAATCTTGGTGTTCCTAGAAATATGGCATATCTGATTTTCTCGGGATAGTCTAAACCCCTAACCATAACTCCATAGTATATTGCTACGCCTACTAGGACGTCTATCTCACCATTTAGGAATTTCTCGAGTGCTGATAGTCTCCCTGATATTAGGTAATCTGCCTTTATGCCGTTTTCATTTAGGAGGTTAGCTATCTTCTCTGCATATTCGATTCCTTTATCCACTGGGACGTAGATTAGGCCGCCGGATCCGAGCTTCTTTACAAGATTTAATAGTTTATTTAGATTCTCTTCTTCGGTCTCTGATATGCTATAAACATCATATATGTTTCTTAGAGTTTCAGATCTAAGTCCTATATCGAAATTTAGAATTAGTTTGAAGAGTTTTACCCTTATTCCTCTGGGTCTACCTGTTGCACTAGAGATTACTAGTATCCCCTTTTTGCCAGGGCCTGACGTTATATACTTGACTAGTTTCTCAATCTTCCTCCATATTTCAAGTTTCTTCTCTCCATCGTCTCCACGCCTCATTCTATAATATTCATAGAGTAGTTCTATGATCTTGTCTATCCTACCATTGTCTCTAAAGCCTAGTAGGTGTATAAGTCTAACAACATTCTTGCTGCTCCTCAATACGGCATCTACATCGTCTACAAATACGAATCTGAATTTCTTATCCTTGAGTAATTCATATCTCGTTGATAAGAATTGGTTTGTGGTTATGAGTATTGAAAAGTCGTCTTCAATTATCCTCCTCTTTATCTCCTCACGTTCTTTCCTAGTTAAGTCGCTATGATAGCATATAACATCATCTGCTTCATACTTTAAAGTTTTGAGGTAGGTGATAGTCTTTTCATATACTTGTTTAACAAGTGGTGTTGTTGGCAGTATTAAATATGCCTTGTTTCTATCCCCGCCGTTTCTAACTTTCGTTAGATAGATACTCATTAATATTCCGAATACGGTTTTACCTACACCGGTAGGAGCTATGATGGAGAAACTCTCACCCTTTAAAACTCTTCTTGCCCAGGTCTCCTGGGCCTTCCAGGGCCTATTACCCACAGCCTTTGTAAAGAGTTGTATAAAATCATTCTTCCATTTATACAGGTTGTATAAATCCATATAACCCTTCTTTAGCGTCTTATATTCCCTCAGGAGGTTGTAAATCGTCTTTATATCCCTATCATCGGGGATTTTAGGGAGACATTTTTCACATGGGACGCCCATTAATAATCTTTTATCGTCTATAGGCCCTCCACAGTTTACACATCCATCTATGTATATTCCATGTATATGACGGGTTTCTACAATACTCATTCTATCAATAGTAAAGGTAGGTTTATAGTTATATAATTGGGTTTCAGAGATAAACTATAATAATATTAGGAAATATTTATTTTCGTGGTGACTCTATGTCTTCTGATGAGCTGGAGGTGATGACTGGACCTGTAAGGGTCAGCGGATATGCGTTGAAGATTAGAAGGGTTATAAATGGAGTTTTTAGTGATAAGGTTAAGAAGGGTGAAGTCGATTCTAAGAAGCTTAACGATAGCATAACCGAACTGAATAGAAAGATTTTCCAGGTATTAGTGGAGAAGTATAAAGTTCCTAAGAAGGCTGTCACAAATATTCGGTTGAAGATATCCTTGGAAGATAGTCAGGTCGTCGTGAAGGATATAAAAGTTGAGGTTTACGATGTCGATGAGATATTGAGTAATAATGTGACTAATGACCTCAAGAGCGTGTTTAGCTAGATATGAGTGAGTTAATCCTACTCTTTTTACCATTATCTTTATTGCCCCCAGCGATTGACGACCTCCTCGATTACTATGTCGATGATGTAACTTGGATACCCACTATCCCATTTATTGTATATGCCTTGATGGTCGATCCAGAGAAGTTGGTAGGGCCTCTATTTATATTTTTGACTCTAGTCGTCCCCCTATACTTAATCTCTCGCAAGGAGGGTGAGATGTTTGGAGAAGGTGATTTAATACTATACTTTATATATATGTTCTACGCCGTGTTGATGGGAGGAGTTCTTCATTATATATTTCTCATTCTCTTCACAAACATCTATGGCTTCCTATTTTACGTGCTTCGTATGGCATGGGGTGTCAAGGAAAATGTTATTCCATTGATCTTCCTATCTCCATTCTCCGTCTTTACCACGATGTTTATAATGGTAAACTAGGTATGTTTTAGCTAAAGTTTATTATAGTCTCTAGAGTGTATATAATTGGGATATTTTGTATGGCAACTACCTATGTTGAGGCTAGATTCTGGAGAAGGGAGGATGGTAGAGTACACTGCTATCTATGTGCCAGGCACTGTAGAATTCCAGAGGGTTCTATAGGCTTCTGCGGTGTCAGGAAAGTTATAAATGGGAAGCTCTATGCACTAAACTATGGAAGACTCGTTACTATAAATATTGATCCGATTGAGAAGAAGCCTTTAAGTCATTTCATGCCTGGGACATATGTCACTTCCATAGCTACAGCTGGTTGTAATTATGCATGTCTATATTGCCAGAATTGGGATATAAGTCAGAGGAGGAGGGTTGAAGAGCCATATACACCTCCTGAATATGTAGTAGAATACACACTTAGGTATAATGCACATGGAATCTCATATACCTATAATGAGCCTACGATATTCGCTGAATATGCAATTGATGTTATGAAGCTGGCTCATAAAAATAACCTTTTTAATACATGGGTTACGAATGGATATATGACTGGAGAGGCTCTGGATGAGATCGGCAGGTATTTAGATGCAGCTACTGTAGATTTTAAGGGACATGGAAACAGGGATTTTTACCGTAAATATATTTGGGTGAAGGATGCAGAGGATATCTTCAATTCCTTGAAGATTATGAAGGATAAAGGTGTATTCATCGAGGTTACTGACCTAGTCGTCCCCGTTAAAGAGGGTCTTGATGAATCGAGTTTTATGAGATTGGTAAGGTTTGTACATGATGAGCTGGGGCCTGAGACCCCCTTCCATCTCCTTAGGTTCCACCCTGATTATAAGATGATGGATGTCCCCCATACACCTGTCGAGCTTCTTGAAAGGTATGCATATAGAGCTAGGGAGTACGGCCTAAAACATGTGTATATAGGGAATGTGTGGGGCCATCCGTTGGAAGATACCTATTGCCCCAACTGTGGTGAGAAGGTAGTGGATAGATACGGCTTCTATATAGAATCATTTAATATCGATAAATCTGGAAGATGTAAATACTGCGGCTACAAACTTAATTTTGTCCTTAACTGGAAGGCCTAACGCCACCACGCAGATCTTCTAGACCAGTCGATATAGAGTGAGACCCATTCATCCTTTCTATCCGTTAGACTATAAACTCTAAGATATACATGGCTTAGCTCCTCATAGTCATAATATTCAATTAGATATCCACCCCTTATTTCCAACGTCTTCTTCTTCATATCTCTAAATTCTCCGGATGAGATTTTAGCGAGAATCAATTCTCCATTCTCCATATAGTCTTGAAATAGGTCCATCAAGGTATCTAGAGCATCTTCCTTCGCGATCTTCAACTTTATAAATAGGGAGCCGTTCTCACCATCATGGATACTAATAGTTTCACTTACAGGTCTGAATCTAGCTACTATATCCTCGACGACCTTTATCATAGTAATTTATTACGTTCGTTGTATGTATAAACTGAAAGGTATTATAGAGCCTCTAGCCTATCATTTTTTATATGCAGACTGAGCCACTTTATTGGACAAATTCCTATTTAAAAAGTGTGAAAGCGAGTGTCATTAAAGTGTATGAAGATGGGTTCGCCACGGATAAGACAGTCTTCTATCCAGGTGGAGGGGGTCAACCATTCGACACTGGTTGGGTAGCTATAGATAGTGGGAAGTGGGAGGTTGTAAAGGTGTATAGAGACGGGTCGCTGGTTGTCCATGTACCCGGTGAATCTCTTGAGGTGAGTGTTGGTGATGAGGTTGAATTATTTATAGACTGGGAGAGGAGATACAGGATTATGAGGCTCCATACTAGTCTACATGTTCTTAGCGCGGTTATGTATGAAAGGTCTGGATATTTGATTACTGGGTCTCAAATCTATGAGGATAGGGCTAGAATCGATTTCCCAGCTGAGGAGATGAATAAGGAGATGGCTATGGAGATTGTCGAAGAGGCTAATAAGGTTGCTTCACAGGGGCATCAGGTAGAGGTTTTCTTTGTCACCCCTGAAGAGGCTAGGGAGATGAAACACTTGTTTAGGGTTGCCGACTTCAGTAAATATGAAAAGTATATGACTGGGCCTCTTAGAGTGGTTAAGATTGGAGATATTGACATTCAGTTTGACGGGGGCACCCATGTCAGGAATACTAGTGAGATTGGAAGGATAAAATTTTTGAAGTATGAGAGTAAGGGGAGGCGCAATAGAAGGATTTATATCACAGTTGAACCTTGAGTGTGTACCCCATAGGGGCACTCACAAACCTTCACATCCTATGTAAACGAAGTGTTTTCACTTGTTTACAGTTTAGATTTCATGAGTTCGTTACACGGCTAAAGTAAAATATTATATTGTATATTGTTACTATACCTATTTAATATGAAAGGTGAAGATGGAAAGGGTTATGTAGGTCTTTTGGATAAAAAATATTCCCCTAAGGAGTTTGAGCCTAAGATACTGAGTTATTGGAGTGATAATAAAATTTATGAGAAGATACGGATGAACAAGGATAAGCCAAAATATTATTTCCTAGATGGACCTCCGTATCCTTCAAGTGATGTACCTCATATAGGGACTGCTTGGAATAAGATTATGAAGGATGTGGTTATAAGATTCCGTCGAATGAAGGGTTTTGCTGTGTGGGATCAGCCTGGATATGACACCCATGGTCTCCCTATTGAGGTGGCTGTTGAGAAGAAGCTTGGTCTTATGAGTAAGCGGGATATTGAGGAAAGGTTGGGAGTAGAGAGGTTTGTGTCGGAATGTAAGGAGCTTGCATATAAAAACTCTATTGAGATGAGTAGGCACTTCTGGGAGTTAGGTGTTAGTATGGATTGGTCGAATCCATACTATACGTTTAAGAACGAGTATGTAGAGGCTTCCTGGTGGCTAATTAAGAAGGCCCATGAAAAGGGGCTTTTGGATAGGGGGTTAAAAGTTGTATGGTGGTGTCCACGGTGTGAAACGGTATTGGCTGATTATGAAGTCTCTGAATATAAAAATTTGAGTGATCCCTCGATCTATGTCAAGTTCCCATTGGTAGACGGTGATTCTAATTTATTGATATGGACTACAACGCCATGGACACTACCTGCTAATGTATTTGTGATGGCCCATCCAGATGAGGAATATGTTGAGGTATTGGTAGATGGTGAGAAACTCATCCTTATGGGTGCCCTCCTAGAAAAGGTCATGGAGGGTAAAGAATATGAGATTCTAAGACGTTTCAAAGGTTCAGAGTTGGAGGGTCTAAGGTATAGACATCCTCTGGAGGGTATTGTAGATGCTCAGGAGATGGCCAAAGAATATCATATGGTGGTTATGGCTCCAGAGTTCGTCTCTAGTGAGGAGGGTACTGGACTTGTTCATTCGGCGCCTGGACATGGTGAAGAAGACTATAAAGTCGGGTCTAAGATGGGTTTCCCAGTCATATCTCTTGTTGATGAGAGAGGTAGATATGTAGATGAAGCCGGTAAATATAGAGGAATGGAGATATTCGAGGCTAACAGGGAGATCATTAAAGATTTGAAGGAGTCTGGAGCCCTATTTAAGGAGGATAGGATTGTCCATAGGTATCCAATATGTTGGAGATGTAAGACCAGGCTTATAATACGGGCTACACAACAGTGGTTCCTCAAAGTTACTAATATAAAGGATGAGTTGATCGAGGCGATCAAAAAAGTCGAGATTATTCCAGACTGGGGGTATGACCGCTTCATAAATTGGTTGAATGAGCTTAGGGACTGGGTAATCTCAAGGCAGAGATATTGGGGTATTCCAATCCCAATATGGATGTGTAAAAAATGTGAGGATTACGTGGTTGTAGGTGGATTGAAGGATCTTGAGGCTTTAGGTGTAGACATATCTCAGATTAAAGATTTACATAGACCGTGGATTGATAGAGTCAAATTGAAATGTAGGAAGTGTGGAGACGATATGAACCGTGTTGAGGATGTCATGGATGTATGGTTTGATAGTGGAGTCTCCTTTTATGCCAGCCTAGGCTATCCGATGAAGGAGAAGCCTTTTAAAGAGCTTTATCCAGTCGACTTCATTACTGAGGGTCATGACCAGGTTAGAGGATGGTTCTTCAGCTTGTTGAGGGCAGGCGTAATCGGGTTTGGCGAGTCTCCATATAAGAAGGTTGTTATACATGGCTTTGTCTTGGATGAGAAGGGTAGGGAGATGCATAAAAGCCTCGGTAACTATGTCCCCCCTACAGCGGTTATTGAGAGGTTTGGAAGGGATGTCCTCAGATATGGTGTTCTACAGCATACTATATGGGAAGATCTAAAGTTTTCATGGACTTCAATGGAGCTAGCCTATAGAGAATTGAATATATTATGGAATACATATCTATTCGCCTCTCTCTACATGAACCTAGACAAATATTCCTATGAGGAAAATCCCATAGAAAAGTATCTAGATAAGCTATATCCTGAAGACCGATGGATATTATCTAGGATAAATACTTTAGTGAAGAACGCAGATGGTATGCTTGAAAAGTCCCTTCTTCATGAGGCTTTAAGGATGGCTAGGGAATTCTTCCTTGAAGACCTTAGTAGGCGGTATATCAGGCTCATTAGATGGCGTACATGGCTTGAGGGTGATGATGAGCGGAAGCTCTCAGCATATTCCGTCCTATACTATACTTTATTCAAACTTTTGAAGCTTCTCTCGCCCTTCATACCATTCATAACTGAGGAGATTTATCTCAAGATGTTTAGACCTGCTATTGAAGATGCTTTAGATAGTATCCATATGTATGAATATCCTGATGTAGATGAGTCTTTTATTGATCTTGAGCTTGAGCGGGCTATGGAATATATTGATAAGGTGTTAGAGGCTGGTGGTGCAGCTAGGATGGAGGCTGGGGTCAAGTTTAGAGTTCCCCTTAAGAATCTATATGTCTTGAGTGACTCAAGCGAGTTGGAGAAGGCTTTAGAGGTGTTTAGCGATGTTGTCAAGAGTCAGCTCAACGTTAAAAATGTGTATTTCCTATCTCCTGGGGAGATAAACAGGTTTATGGTTAAGATCGCCGAGCCTAATCTGTCTGTGCTGGGACCAGCTTTCAGAGGTGATACGCCAAAGGTTGCAGAGTACATCTCAAATAAATCTGTCGATGTGGCGAGAGAGATTGTTGAGAAGGGTTCTGTGAAACTTGTTATAGACGGTAAGGAATATACCGTGTCTGAGGAGATGGTGAACTTGGTTGAGAAGCCGATGGAGAACTATGTTGTTAAGGAGTTTGAATATGGATATCTGGTGTTGGATAGGGAGATTTCTGAGGAGGAGGTTGCAGAGGGTCTGGCGAGGGATATAGTCCGTAGGATACAGTTTATGAGGAAGGAGTTAGACCTACCTATAGATGCCTATATTAGGGTGGTTATATCCGCGCCTGATGAGAAGTCGATGTCATATATCGAGTCAATGAAGGACTATATAATGAATGAGACTAGAGCCAGGGAATTTATAGTTGGTTTAGATGTTGATATACCTGTTGGGATGTATGTCAAGGATTGGGATATATCTGGCGACAACTATAGGATAGGTATCAAGCAGGTTAAATAGACTATCGTGTTAGGTTAAAAACTTGGGGGATATTTAATAGGTTTCCCTTCTATATCTAATTGGAAATGCCGGTCAAGTGTAGTAGATGTAGAGAGGCTGATAGCGAGATATATATAAAATATTTGAGACAGTACTTATGTCTAAATTGTTTCAATAGTTTCTTCGAGTCTCGTGTAAAAAAGACTGTAGAAAAGTATAGGATGCTCTCAAAAGGAGATTATGTGGGTGTTGGTCTCTCGGGTGGTAAGGATAGTGCTGCATTGATGACCGTCTTGAAGAAGTTATATCCAGATAAGAGGTATGTGGCTATACACCTCCATCATGGGATCGATGAATATAGTGAGGATAGCTATTTCAAGGCTAAAGAGTTGGCTGAGTCGTTAGATATAGAGTTTCATGTGTTTAAATATGGTGATGAATTGGGTATTACAATCCCTGATATTAAGAAGACTAGGTATGGAAGGAAAATCTGTAGTACATGTGGTTTTATAAGGAGATGGGCTCTCGCAAAAGCTGCTAGGGAGCTGGGTGTTGATATATTGGCTACTGGCCATAATCTGGATGACACCTTGGAGGTTATGATGTCAAGTTTTATCGCAGGAGACTATGAATCGATCTATAGATTAAGGCCTGTTCTTCCACCGTTTCCACCGAATAACTACTGGAAGGTTAAGCCTTTGATAAACACCCCTGAGTATGAAGTACTCCTATATGTATCTTTCAATAGGATTCCTGTTAAGAGTCTCAACTGTCCATTCGGAGATGATGCTCGGAGCATGAGGCGTAAAGAAGTTTTACGTTTTTGGGAGGATAGGGAGCCTATGATCAAATTCCAGTTGTTCAGCAGTTTCACCAAGAAGTTGATTCCACTCTTGGATAGGGTTTATGGCGGTGAGTCTGGAGAGGTGAAGGTGTGTAAATTATGTGGTGGGCCGACTCTCTCTGATATCTGTTCTACATGTAGAAGGATTGAATATGTTAAAAATAAAGTTAGGGTTAAGAGTTAGATATCGAAAAATTCTATTGTCTGTCTCTTCTTCGGAAGGGTGATGAGACCATCTCTATAGTCTTTCTCTACCTTTGAAATTGCTTTCTCAAGTTTTTCTAGGCCTTCAATCAGTAGCTCGAGTGGCATATTAAGAGGTGGATATATCCGGATATGTGGCTCGTCATCCCATATAACCCATACGCCATATCTCTTTGCCTCTATGAAGATTCTCTTTGCAATCTCGATATCTGCTTCATCACCTTTACCCGTCTCCACTGATGTGGCTAAGAAATATCCTATTCCCCTACTATCTACGATGAATCCATACTTGTCAATCCATTCACGCATAATCTTGAGTGCCTCCTCCCCATTTCTAGTTACATGGTCCAATAGATTATCTCTATATATTATCTCAATTGTCTT
>WAKC01000014.1 GCA_015523605.1 Candidatus Geothermarchaeota archaeon | reverse complement strand
CAACTAGATATCAACCCTATAAAGCCTGGATCATCCAAGGAAAAGACTTGGATGAGGAGAGACTAGTCGCAACACTCATCGAAAGATATCCATATGTAAAGGGCTTCGGAGCATCGGACTCTAGACATCCATCACACCTCTTCCACCTAAATGAAGATGATATAGAGAAACTTAGAGGAATACTTCGAAAAATGGGTTATCAAATTTTAGAGATTAATCCTGATAATCTGCTTTAATAGTTTCACCAGACGTTATAATTCCCTTAAAATTTTTTATCCCTGAATAATAGACGACCCTACATAGCAAGAGGCGACGCTGTATAGAGAATTAAACAAGAACATTTGGCAAGAGTTATAGAAAGTAAAATGGAATAAAGATGACGTCTATAGGAGATAGAGATTTAGTGTGAAGCCTACAATTAAAATATCTAAAAGAAAGATATATTCCTATATTCCAAAGTATACCGAAAGATCAGTTGATTAAGTAGAAATAGTTGAAAATTTTTAATATAGTGGGCCCGGCCGGATTTGAACCGGCGACCCCCCGAGCGAGAGGGAGTTGCTCCCTTGTCTCTGGGTTTGGGGACATATCAGCCGGGTGCGCTACCAGGCTACGCCACGGGCCCAGATTCCTGTGATATGTGTATTGCTATTAGCCTTATATTGATGATTTGTTGTTTATTCTTTAAATAGTTTATGAGTTTTCTACTGATGTTTTTTGCGGCTTTGCTGGCTTTTATCGCTATGGTTCTGTCGTCAATGTAGGTTGATTTTCTTATTACTATTGAGGTTGGTGATGTTAGGGTTAGGTGTCTGGATCCTTGTGCTATGATTGTGTCTTTTATATCTTGGGCTTCGAGCTGGATTATTAGAATTGTGTTGTCCTTTTTAAGTAGGTTTTTGAGTCTAGGGCTTAGGTGTTTTGCTGCTTTGTCTGCTTTTATTGCGATGATGCAGTCTCCCCGTGGGGTTAGGTAGTCTTCGGTTGTTATTTCGAGGGTTGTTCTATGTGTGGCTTTAATGTTTGGATGGCCGTATGCTATTATGTGGTCTGTTGCGTATTCAATCATTATTTCTCTCCTTTAGGGGTACATATGCCACTGGAAACAATTCCTTTTTATGGATCTCTCCCTGTTTTCTTGTGAATATACATAGGGTTTGATGGAATAAGCGTCCTATAGGGCATAGTAATTTTCCATTCTCTTTTAGCTGGTTTAACAAGTATTTCGGTGGTTTTGTCGCGGCTGCTGAGACGAGTATTTTATTGTATATTGGTTTTTTGGTTTTGGGGGGCCATCCCAGGCTTCCGTCTCCATAAATCACAGTTACATATTCTTGGAGACCTGTCTTTGTTATGTTCCATTTGGCGAATTCATATAATTGCCTAAGATACTCCACAGTATATACGTGGCCTGCACCCTTGAACAGCTTGATATACATCCCTATCACCGCCGCCTGGTATCCACTTCCAGCTCCAATCTCCAAGATTATGTCGTCCTTGTCTATCTGAAGGATCTCCATTGCATATGCATTCATATGAGGTGCTGAGATTGTCTGACCAGTGTCTCCTAATGGGGCGGGTGAATCTGAATAAGCCATGTCTTCATATCCAGGCCACATAAAGTCTTTCCTGTCTATATTTAGGAAAGCCCTGATATATTCTTCTCTTTTTAGAACCCCTGTTCTAACTAAATGTTTTACAAGGTCTTCATTTGTCTTCATATTCTTATTCCTTTAGATAAGCCGTTGAGAGTAGTTCTAATGGATATGCATCGATACCCATAAGTTCTCTTATTCCCTGGCTTAACGAGACTATCTTAGAATATTCACCATGTACTACGTATACATTCCTAAGTAAATGTTTGAGTTTCCCTACGAACCCCATTAGCTGTCTTCTGTCGCTGTGGCCGGTGAATCCATTGAACTTCTTCACCTCCATCTTCACATCAACAGTCTTCATTCTTCCCTCATATACAATATCTATCTTTCGATTCCCATCCGCTATCTTCCTACCTAATGTATTGGGAGCCTGATAAGATACAAATGCCAATATATTCTTTTCTGAACCAGCTAAGTTGATAAAATATTCTATCACTGGTCCACCCTGCATCATTCCAGATGTAGATATTATTATGGCTGGATCTTGAGAGTCTATCGCTTCACTCCTCCTACTAGAATTTGTAATAGGTATTATATAGTCTGCATTAAATGGATTATGTCCCTCCTTCAATTCCCTACGTATCCTATGGTTTAGATATTCCGAATATACATAATGTATCTTATTAGCCTCATCAATCATTCCATCTATATAGACGGGGATCTCAGGTATTTTATACTGGTCATTATTAGATTGTGAGAAGAAATTGATTACCGCGAGTATCTCCTGAGCTCGTCCAACACCAGGTGTAGGGATAAGTAGTTTACCACCTTGTTCATATACCTTCCTTATACATTCTGCAAACTCAGCCTCAACCGCCTTCCTAGGTGGTAGGATATCTGATTTGGCTCCGTAAGTGCTCTCTATAACGAGGGTCTCCGCTCGAGAAAATTCTGTATGAGCTGGATCGAGTAGTTTTGTATGTCCAAACTTGAAGTCTCCAGTGAATAATATGTTATATACCCCTTCTCTGATGTGTATATGAGGCATGGCCGATCCTAGTATATGACCTGCGTTGAAGAACGTGAGTTTTATATCTGGAGATACGTCTGTAACCTTATTATAGCTTAATACGATTGTATGTCTAATCATCTCCTTAACATCATGCATGTTATACATTAATTCAAAACCGCTCTTTCTAGAGATCTCGATAAAGTCTTTAAGGAGGAGGGTAGTAAGTGGGAGGGTCGGTTCTGTCATGTACACAGGCCCTTCATATCCATATTTATAGAGTAGTGGTATGAGACCACTATGATCTAGATGGGCGTGTGTTAAGATTATTGCGTCTAAATCATTCAGTAATAGGTCTATAGCGTCTATTCTGGGAAAATAGTCTGTGAGGGAGTATGCGTTAACCTTCGCACCAAAGTCTATGAGTATCTTACTCTCTGAAGTTTTCAGTAGTATGCTTGACCTCCCAACCTCTCCAACACCACCCAATCCGATAAGGGAAATGTCTTTACTTGGTCTGATAGGAGACCTGAATATCCTCTCCCCTATATCTGAGAGTATCCTTCTAGCTTTTGAAGGCTTGTCATCTATTAAGTAGGCCGAATAGACTTCTCTAAAGATGTCTGGAACATCTACATAATATGACCTAAATCTTGGTATCCACTTAGTCGCTCTTACAATCCGTTTCTCCAACTCCTTTACTTCAGACTTGGATAATGTCTTGGGAATATATAGATGTATCTCACCTCTTAACGAATCAAAATATATCTTTACGGTTGATGGATCTATGGAGAATTCCTGTAGTATTTCCGATATCTTGTCTGATGCTTCATTCTGCTTCTGTCTTACATTGGGGTCCGATCTTAAGACAAGTCTCTTCTTGAACTTAGACGCTAGTTCACTAATCAGCCTGGGATTTTCATAGAACTTCTCCGGTTCATCGGTATAGAGAGCCAGGGCGGGACCTTCATATTTGATATTCTTTATTCTAGCCTTGTCAATCAGTTCCTTTACTATCATTAATGTTATATCCTTAATCTCGCTCAATTATAATCACCATCTTCCAACATCAAATCGAAACCATTATGAAAAACTATTTTCTATATGTTCCCCCAGCCTTAATCTATATTTAAGACGTTCTTTATGTTCTGATTCCAAGATCATTCAATACCTTCTCCCTTTCCTCAAGGGTTAACTCTCTATACCCCTTTTCATCTATAACGGCTACTAAAAAGTCGTCACCACTTCCTATATCACGTTTCATAGCCGCAAGCAGGGCATCAACAGCTAGTTTAACACCCTCCTCAACTGTAAGATCCTCTCTATAACGATTTTCAAGCACACCAATCGCCACTAGCGAACCGGAGCCAGAGACTGCATAACTATCCTCTATAATACTACCTAGAGGATCTAATTTATATACCTTATATCCCTCTCTATCCTTGCCTGCAACTATCATCTCAGTTATAAACGGTAGCAACTTATGTGCAAATAATATGTTGCTTAGATAATTCGCAACAGCCTTTACTGATAAAGACTTCTGATAAACATTTTCAAATAGATTTATATGATACCTAACCTGTTCTAGTAATACTTGAGCATCAGCGACTACACCTGCGATCGTTATAGCAATATTCGGCCGGATACTGAAGATTTTCCTTCCCTGTTTATGTGCAATGAAATAGCCTGCAGTTACTCTAGTGTCAGCCGCTAAAACTACGCCATCTTTACATCTTAATGCTAGAGTAGTTGTTCCTGTAGATAATACCTTCCTCATTTTGGATATTAACACCACCAACAATTATGGAAAGACCAATTAATGAGATATATCTATATATGATATTAATACTATTTGTCCCAGGGAAGATATAAACCTTATGGTATAGATAGTGACTCACCTAGACCCAGATTTACCATATATATAGCCAATGACTCAGGTAGGAGGGTATACTCCCTATAGAAAGGGCCATATTCCTCACCTCCCCACACTATTTGGGGTAGATAATGGATATACACCTTACATTTGACGTTAGTAGGCATAGCCTCCCCAATTATTGAGACATCATCTACATTCGATGGTTTAACTGGAATTTTTATAAGGCCGGATCTTCCATGTAAAGAGAGTGGGGCTCGAATAAGTCGGCTTAGATCCGTAAGAACCGCGGGATCAACTCCTATACCCAAACTAGATGTGATAAAGTGATTTAACTTAGCTAGAAGCTCCTCATCACTTCTCAGATCCTTAATAAATAAAAAGACTTTTTTTCTATCGTCTTTCAGTTCATCAATCTTCTTCAAAACTGTCTTTAACTCTATATCTGACACCTCTTTTAATAGGATGGGAAGCTCTTCTATAAGCCTCGACAGAAGAAAAGCGTTCTCATCCCTAACAAGGGAGATATCCACGTCATCCAAGGTTATAAAATCTTTTAAGTTTATTCGCTCAATGTCATCCATATCCAGTAGAGGCCCATCTTCAATATGAATGTGGAACCCCCTTAAACCACTAAAAAACACTTTTGTCATGGATTCCTCTATACCTAGGATATCATACAATGTTTTCACGAGCCTCTTCAACTCCTTTTTTACAGAGTCAATAACCACATCATCTACAACGATTATTTTTTTAGTAGCGTCCCCACATATAACACATTTTTCCCTATCACCATATTCCCCACACTCTTCGTTCTTACATTTATAGACTTCCTTAATTTCGACTCGAGGCATATGGTCAGCATCTAGATCGAAAATAACGTCGGTCTTCAGTCTATGTTTCAAGTCCATATCTTCACTGGGATGTTCATAGTATGATGCCGAGTGATACAAACCTTTTGGGATGTAATTAGAGAGTAGATCTCTGAAGCTATCTAACGATGGGATATGAAGGTGTCTAATCATTTTACCATCAATATTTAATATCGCCCACTCCCGCATCTCTGGTTTTTTAATCATCCCAAATAGTTTATCGTAAGATCTATGGTAGTAGGTCGTTAAATAGCTCTTGATATATAATATATCCGATTGCTTCATTCCCGATACCTCTTCTTTACATATACATATTTTAATGGATGGAGGATGGTGTATTTCTTACAGATATCATCGGCTTTACAAAAGCCATAACTCACTATCTTTCTACAAGATGGAACTGAATACCTAGTTTTTCCCCCTCTTAAACCCAATATATGCTCTACTTGGTATCTAGTCATTCTTTCATTAAAATCAGGTGTTACATTGAACATTTGAATAATCTCATCTTTACTATATCCCATGGTATTAAGAAAGGCAACCAAGGTGAATCTGGCACTATGCCCCAATCCCTTCCCTATATTTGCAAGTAAATACTTTATACACGGAGGATAATTTTCGACATCCCTTGTTATAAAATCGCCTTCTTGTCTTCTTCTCGTTTTAGGTATAAACTCTTCAACTTCTTTAAGCAGCTTCTGAGCAACTTCTGAAATCTCTTCTGGAACATTCTCGACAGAGAGTAGGATCTCAAACAATCTAACCTTTATCGCTTCTTGAAGAAGTCTAACAAAATTTTTTCTATTTAGAAGGACATAGCCCTTATGCAATGGAAAATAATATAGCTTCCAATATTTATCAGAAAGCTTTTTACTAAGTTTAAAGAATTCGTAAAAAGGCACCCCAAAATATAGATTCCCATCAATATTTAGAAGTTCTGCTGAAAGTCCAAGGTTCTTTGCCAGCTCTTCAACGTTTCCTTCATCTTCTCTAGATAAAAATGATGACGAAAATTTCGAATATACTTCAATAAACCGTCTCTCTATATAGGTGTGACCGAGAGCCCTTACTAGTAAGACTTGGATATAGAATATTACAAAATCCCTATATGGATTCTGAGATACCGTTGGTATAAGCTTACCTTCTTTTAAGATATACTTTAACTTCTTCCTTGCTTCTTCAAGAAAAGACTCGTCGGAGAGAATTTCCTCAAGGGATATTTCAAGTGAAGATAATAGTTCAATACTTTTTTTATCGAAAGGATATTTGACGGCCCAGATAAATGTTTTATCTAGTGCTCCAAACATCCTGACCAATAGTAAAATATAGGCAAATTAATTTACTTTTCTTAAACTAAACGTATAATGGAAAAAAGGGATAGATAGTCTACTCTTCTGACCTTGGTGCAGTTATAAATTGGTAACTCTCAAATTCTAGCATATCAAATTTCAGGCTCAAGGGATATTCACTAGAGAATTGTAGAGTAACTACACCAGATACAGAAGATATTTCTTTTACTACGTCTAAGATAGGTTTAACTACATAAACTGATGTTGACTCCGCATTCACCGAAATATCTAGAAGCTCTACATTGTCAGGATATCTTAGTTTATGTATCGACTGGAATCCCTCCTCACTCTTACTTATGAATTGTATCTCACTATCAGAAGCATATAATGTAATAGTTTCACTTACATCCTTCGATTCCTTAAGTATGTCTCTAAGAGTTGGAGCAACCATTCTTACATTAGCTGAGAAGTCGATCTCGGGGACTCTCGGCAACTCCCTCTCCTCGTCGAAATACGCCGGAAGTACGAATCTTTTTTCATATGGTTTTGAAGAAGATATTATAAAACGGCCCTCCACTACTTCTATTGTTAATTCGTCTGCTTTAGCTAGAGCTTTAGAATATTTCAATAGCTTATCGCTATGTACACAGACAAACGTAGGTGATTCTCCAGTATATTCAAATAATTCAAAATATCCTGGTTGGAATGCTGTATTTATCATACTTACCCTCGTACTATCTAGATCTCTAAATATTAATCCATCGTTTGACAGATAGAAACAGGCTTCATCAACCATCTTTTCAATTGTAGTGACTATTTTAATCCATCTCTTTATTTTATCGGAATCTATAGTTGCCTTAAACATACGCTACCACCTACTCATTAGAATGAAAATAATTATATGTCCATCTTAGGTATATATCCTCCAAGTGTATTTACATTTCGTGCATCTATAGAATACCGTGCCCCCCTCATCACCAGAACGGGTCTGTACAATCCAAGTATATGCCTCGTTATTACCACATTTTGGACATTCTACTTTTACTACAGGCTCGGCCGTGGTATCTCTATCTAACACCAACACTTTGTTCTCCCGAACCACTGATATAGACAATTCAGAAGAGTCATGGGAATCTTCATATCCACAGCTGGGACATACATAATATAGACCTCCACTACGCTCCTCCAGCTGCATTAATTCTTTACATTTTGGACAGAACTTCATTTTGATTCACCCTTCAACAACTCTTCAAAGGCAGTCTTAAGAGATGACATGTATTTATACATTTTATCAGCTGATTCAAGTACGATTGCTTTATAATCATCCAAAGCTACATCATCTTTAAAATATACATCAAATATGATCTCCTTCTTAAATGGATGCGGTTGATGAAAGCCTGCGCCGAGGACTCTCTTATCCTCAAGAAGTGCTTTCTGCAAGAGATTCCCAAAGGTAAAGGTCTCTCCTTCTATCTTTAACCTCATCCTTCCCTTCTCCACTTTCACTATCTCCACTTTCATTGTGTTTCACATTATCTACTGATATCTATTATATAAAAGTTTTTTGACTATTGCACTTCCATATAATGGTGATATCTTTCTAAATTGAGTATTCTGGCATATGCCACACTTTAGAATAAATCGGCCGTCCTGTTTAGTAACGTGCATAGTCTCCCCACAATATTTACACAATGCCTTAACCACCCCATATTCTCTATCTCTAATAGAGAGATGGAGGATTCTGTTCTTAGTGCTGACTATAATGCCGTAAATCTCATCTTTTACGCTATATACTTTTGATACATCTGTGACTCTATAAGGGGGATATACTACACCCGTCTGAGGATATTTTAGACGGTTCCACGTCTTTCCATCCTTAGACGCAAAAAAGATTTTTACATAACCGAAGACTCCGGAGAGGTTGATAATTGTTCCTATAACTTGCGTTCCAAGGCCTAATCTAATGGCGTTCTTTACTGGTTTTACATATATAATTCGGTTTACCCAATCCACCTTTACAATTCCTTCTACCGAACTCCTAATCGTATCTCCATCTACATACGTGTTTTCACCGCTTAAAAATTCCTCGATATATGCAAGTTTCTCACCTGGAGTCACAGACACGTTTTCTTTGACACTCATATTCACACCTCTATCTCAAACCACCAACTGGATATACCTCTTCAAATGACCTTATTCCAAGAAGTATCTGAAGCTGCTCAAGATTTATTACAGGCCGGTTAAAACGAGTTATATCATCTATTGCAATTCTAGGGCATCCGGCGATTATTGGAAGTTGATCCCTTGGAAGGTTATTAATAAAGTCTTCAGAGACTCTATAAACAGAGTAGATTATATAATCTTTCCCATGAATATTAAGCAATTTAGTAATGTACTTTAACCCTCCTATCATAGGCTGATGACTATCTTTTACCACTACCACCGCATATTTTTTATACTTTTCTGCCCTAAAAAGATTCCAAGCTATTAATGCACGGTATTTCTTTATAACCCTCTCCATATCATCTATACGCATATTAAACGGATCAACTTTGATTACCTTCTTACCTGTGTAAAGGCCTATACCTAATGCATGAAAAATACCTGAAGAGACAACTATGAAGACCGAGTCTTTTTCATTATTAAACATTATGGGAATCATACACCCAAGTATTTGACCTTTCGGAAGACCAGATATCTTTGGTAAATCAACTATAAAACCCTTTTTAGAGAGATAACTAGCTATCTTTTCAGCGACAACCCTATACTGAATCGAGTAGACTATATTAACATTGTAATCTCTAAATTGACTAATAGCCTTTTCTATTAGTTTAATGAAGCCCTCGTCTAACTCTACTCTCTCTATTAAGGGTATGAAATACACCTTAAAAGGCAGCTTTCTTATAGATGTAAAAGTATTTGGAAAGGGATTATGGCCTAGATGTATAACGACATCTACATTAGAGTGAAGAAGAGAATAACTCTCTAAGTCTAAATCACAAGCTCCAAAGCGAGGATCTTTATTAATAATGATTGTATGATTTTTCAAAAGATTTTGATATCTATGTCTTAAAGATGATATTACGTCAGGTAGAGAATATATGAATGGTTCTGAGCCCTCGATAACTATCTTCTTTCCTTCGCCTTCTAGGCTTTTAAAAATCCTTTCTAACGATCGAAGCAGTTCTACCTTATATTTAGATTCATGTGATTGTGGTTCATCCTCTCTTGCTAACATGAATGTATGCCCCTTTTGGTACTTTAGAAGCCCCGATTTTCAATGCCATCCTAGCGATATCCACGAAATTACCGTATGTATAGACTTTTGCAATTGTCTGATCCTTATCAATTGCAGCCGCCCTACCCACTGGTTTTCCAAAAGCTCTTCTCATACCCTCCTGCAATCTGTCGGCACCAGCTCCCGTCATCATCTTATTTTCTCTTAAAACGTGATGTGGATAAACAACTATTGTGAAGTAGTAGTTTTGGGTGCCAATCTTCTTCTGGAGCTGCCTATTTACATTGATCCTAAGTGACTCTAATGCCACATCCCGCATATACACTGTCTCTTTCGCCTTCAACTCCACAACATATTCATAATTGTCTCGCCACGTACCCATATTAAATCTAGTTATCCTAGACTGGGGTGCGCCGTGGATATACTCTAATCTTGTATATGGAACTCCTTTTACATTCCGGAAATTCCTTGCCTTCATCTTATCACCGGTCTAATAATAAACCCCCTACATCAATCTTTATAAATTACTACCCTTTAAATTCTCCTTTTATTTGGGAATAAACCCGTCTCAACATTGTCACTAAAGCTTTTATATCATGCTTAGATAGTCCAGAAAGTATAACCGCCTTCTTCAGAGAATAGGAGATATTCTTCGCTAAAACATCTTTCTTAAGGATTATCCTTGAGATTTCATATGAATACGTAGATATAAGTCTTAGATACTCAGGTTCTACAGTTTTCTTTATGCCAGATTGTTTATTATTAAAAAGCCAACTAAGTATAATCGCGACTGAAGTCGCTAAATTTAATGAAGGATATTTGGGGGATGTGGGAATCCTAACAATAAAGTCTAGTTTTTCAATCTCCTCTATATTTAGCCCGGTGCTTTCGCGGCCAAATACTATTCCAAAATTCTGAATATTTAGATTGTTGAGTATCTGGATTAAATCTTCTAAGCCTATTGCATGTCTCCATGGATAGCTATTCGATACGACTCCGGATGTGCCAAATACTATGTCAAGATCTTGGATAGCATCGTCTAAGCTATTGAAGATTTTTAAGGATTCAATTCTATGTGCAGCTCTACTTGCAAATACATCAGCTAAATCATAATCTTCATCAGATAATTGGGGATTTACAAGTCTTATTTCGTTAACATCAAAATTTTCTGCTAATCTACATATCAACCCTAAATTGACTCCCCCTTCTATCTCAACGAAGATCAAAGTTGGAGAAGGCTTCATATACTTATCACCTATCTATAAGGTTATAATTTAAATTCAAATAACAAAAGAATATGAATCACAGCCTTGATTCTTTAGATTAGAAGAGATTTAAGTGACGTATTTTTTGGTAGGTGGAGAAGGATATGGTTACGAACCTGCCTGCAGAGGCCAAAGCTCAGTGGAAAAGGGTTATGGAGGCTAAAACACCAGAGCAGAAGCTGGAAGAGCTGAGGAAATTTTATAGCTTAATACCTAAACATAAGGGTACTAAAAATCTGGTCAGAAGCGTTAGAACTCAGATGGCTAGATTACGGGAAGAAATAGAAGAAAAGAAAAAGAAGAAGGCTGGAACATATCTGTCACCATGGACTATACCAAGAAGTGGAGATGTAAGGACGGTTATTATATCAAATGATTATCTTACATTAAATGAGTTTCTAGATGCAACGCTAGGGATACAGGAGAAATACATGTTATGGAAGTTACTTCCTACTCATTATAATAAAATATTGAATGATATAGAGATTGAATTTATAGTTGCACCTCCATTGTCTATACAGGAGAGTATAGACAATAGAATCGTGGGTCTATTCCCTTCTGCAGATTATATTATAGCGATAGGTAGAGACGGAGAATCTTTAGCTGAAATACGGACAAAGCTCCTTGAATATGGAATTGAGCTGGTAAAAAAGCCCGTAAAGATAAGTATTGTTAAGACGCCGAGTGGCGGAATCAGAATAAGTAACGTAGATCCTAAAATTGCTGAAACTATAAGGAATCAACTAAGGAATTATAGAATATATAATGCTATAGTCTCTATTGAGGGAGAAGTATCTGTAGAGTTATTTGAGGATCTCTTCCTAGGCATAAAGAAATTTTATAAAGGAGGGTACTTCATATGGAAAGAAAATCAATTAATCGATATCGAGGAGAACGTGACAACTCCAGTGAGTAATATAGGTACGTTATTGGTTAATAAAATAGGGTTGATAAGGGTCTATCCTGTTAGGGACTTCAAACAAAAAATTGAGAGGCCAATAATTTTAAAACGGGGAGATAGAGTTATAGATCTTGCTGAGAAAATACATTCCAGCCTTAAAGAAAATCTGAGATATGCCTTAGTAAAAAGAGGTGATAATGTTATAAAGGTAAGTGGATCTTTCCAACTAGAAGATCTGGATATAGTATCCCTAAGAGCTAGATAAGACTTCCATATTTCTTAGCCCATGTAAGGAGAATAACGTGTTGGGCATCTCCTCTGATCTCCTCTAGAATCTTATCTCTTAACGCTGGTAAAGGGTCTATACCTATCCTTTTTTGAATATCTTCATAAGACTCGAATGGATTTTCTTCTCTTTCTTCTATAATCGATAAAACTTTCTTCTTTCCTATTGTAGGGAGTAACTCTAAAGAATGTCCTCTATGACTTATTGGACCAGCCTTATTAAAAAATTCGACCCATTTCTCTTCATCCATCAAAAGAATCTTCTCAATAGCTTTAGGGAGATTTTTCTTGGCATTCTCAGTTAATTGATCATAAGATATATTTCTTAGAAACCGTTTAACCTTTCTCTTTCCATGCCCCACAAACACTCTCTCAAGTTCTCTAAAATCTACCTCGGGGTCTAGTTGAAATTCCATCAATTTAAGGTATCTCTCGCCAATCACTTGACCTACGATTAGATCCCTACCCTTTTTGTAGATATCTAGGAGGATCGCATAATCCTCCCACTCTCTTTCCTTTTTATCTCGATACATAAAGAACCTCCCTCAAAGATGTAATGAGACTATCTTTAGATCACTCCTTCTTCTTTCAATATACTGAGTATCTTCTCTGGAAGATCTCCGAGAATAACCTTCTCGTGAAATATCTCTTTAATCTCTTCAGGAGTCTTTGGAAGAATATTTATTATTTGAACGGCCTTCTCTTCATCTACTTCATCTAACTCAACGAGTCTCTTTTTCAATCGTTTAGCCTTTTCCGGATCCACTTTCGCAAACTTATTCACATACTCCTTAACTTTTATTACGATAGGCGGTAACTCCTCCTCTGGAATATCTAGAGAATCTAATACTTCCTTTAACTCTGGAATTGAAATTGGTTCCTCACCCAAAATTTTACGGCCTACTTCCTCACTCATACCAATAATAACCTATGGAACACCAATAAATATATTAATCTATTGCAGAACTAATTCACCTTATGTATTTTTAGATGCTCAGGGGGGATTATAAGTTTCACAAGTTTTTCTCCCTTTGATACCTCGACTATAAAGGCCCTCCCCCTTCTTCCCAGGATGTTACCGATTTTTCCATGGTATCTACGGTGAGGCATTCCTTTTTGAAACCTAGGGTTAATATATATAACGACTTTATCACCTTTTTTCAGCTGATTAATTGACAGAAGATGATCACTAAATCCGAAGTTACCCTTCTTTCTCAGCAACTTCCTAGTCTTCACTCTGAATCCTTTCGACTGTGGCATATTGACACCTCATCTCTTGTGATTAAACCCTCATTTAACTAATAACTGTAATAAATAGTTACCATAAAAGAGATTTATAAAATATGACAAAACATTAAAAAGCACCAGCAGACCTAAACATCTCTTTAAACATCCTCTTATGTTTCCTATCCTTTAAGAGTTTCTTCATCATCTTATATTGCTTAATCAAATCCTTAATCACTTTCTCTTCCACACCCGAACCCCTACTTATTCTTGTTATTCTAGAACCCTTTATGATTGTAGGATCAATCTTCTCCTCAATGGTCATGGAGTCTATGGCTACCTTCCATTTCTTAAGGGTAGTCTCAAGCTTCTCAATGTCCTCCTTTCTCAATTTATTTGAAAAGCCTGGTAAATACGAAAATATTTTGTAGAGCCCACCCATTTTCTCTATGCTCTCGAATTGTTCAACTACATCGAGAAGTGTTAATTTTCCTCTCGCAATTTTCCTCAGTTTTTCATGGTCATATACCTCTTTCTTGAGTAGCCGTTCCACCCTAGTTAATAATCCGGTTATATCACCAAGGCCTAGAAGCCTGGCCACAAAACTTTTAGGATCATATGGTTCTAAATCATCTAATTTCTCCCCAACACCTAAAAACAATATCTTAGCTCCCGAAGCCACAGAAGCTGAAATGGCGCCCCCACCTTTAGAGGAGCCATCCATCTTAGAGATTATTATACCATCGATTTCAACTCGCTCTTTTAAGGCTAAAGTATGATCATATGCTTTTTGACCCATGTAGGCATCTATAACTAGGATTGTATAGTCTGGTTTTAGATATCTGTAGATATGTTCTAATTCTTTCAGGAGACTAGCCTCGTTTTTGTGTCTACCTGCTGTATCAACAAGTATTATATCGCTATCCTTGAGGTTTTCAAGGGATTTTCTAATTCTGTCCCCAAAAGAGGCACTATTTACATTTGTGAATCTGACCTCTCCCTCCTCCACAGATATCTTATTGACAAGCTGCTCCAACTGTTCTATTGCAGCCGGCCTGTGTACATCAAGGCTAAAGACCCCTACCTTATATCCATTCTCAGCAAAGTATTTAGCCAGTTTTGCAACTGTAGTGGTCTTACCAGAACCTTCTAAGCCGACGAACAATATTACAAAAGGCTTTTTATCAATTACAATCTCTTTTTTCTCCTCTCCCAAGATCTTTACAAGTTCTTCATATAGAACTTTTATTACAAGATCTTTAAGTGGAACATCTTTCCTATCTTTATATTCATTGAGAATCCTTTCTTTTATTCTTCTAGTCAATTCAAAGACGACTTTTACATTTACATCGGCTGATAAAAGAATTCTCTGAAGTTCTTTTATAATCTCGTCTAAACTTTTCTTATCTATATAGGATTTAGACCTAATTTTATCTATTAAATCCTTAAATCTCTTATCCAACGCCTCAATCATCTATTGATGCCCTCTACCATTATTGATATCGATATTTCTCATAATATTTACATTAACAAATATTTTAAAACTCATATAGTGTTAAATACGATGAAAGAAAAAATAGCCCTATTAATTGGTAGATTTCAGCCATTTCACAAGGGCCATCTACATGCAGTCAAATATATTTTAGACCGACACAGCTTCCTTTATATAGGCGTCGGAAGCGCCCTAGACTCCCATACAAAGCGAAATCCCTTTACATTCTCTGAACGTTTAGAAATGATTAGACTAGCCCTGGACGAAGCCGGAATTTCTAATGATAAGTATTATGTGATACCCATACCAGACTCTAGATATCACAGTACCTGGGTCTCGATTGTTAAAATGCTTATTCCTAAATTTGATGTAGTATATTCTAACGACCCATTAACAAGGATACTCATGCAAGAAAATGGTTACGAAGTTGAACACATTCCATATTTTCAAAGGGAGGTATACACAGGAGAGGAATTTAGAAATAGAGTCGTCTCTAACGGTGAATGGGAAGAGCTAGTTCCAAGAGCTGTATATAATTATATCCTCCAAAATAAACTACATGAACGAATAATACAGCTCTGGAAAACTGATAAGATTACAAAGAAATAGTAAAATACGATGGATGTACTTCTAAAAGAGGCCTTATGTTTTAAATATTTATCGCATGTATGATTATGCATAATTAGAGCTGTTAGAATGAATGGTGAATAAAATGGCGCAGAAGAAAAGTAGAAGAAAGACTACTAAGAAGAAAACTGGAAAAGAAAAGATGGAGGAAAAGGAACTTAAGATAAAAGAAGGAGACTTCGTTTTAATTGACTATATAGGAAAGGTAAAAGATAGTGGAGAGGTTTTTGATACCACCATTGAGGAGGAGGCTAAAAAAGCTGATATTTATAATGAGAGGACTAAATACGGACCTATGCTCGTGATTGTAGGCGAGAGATGGGTGGTTGAGGGGCTTGATAAGTCCCTGTTAAACAAGAAAGAGGGGGAGGAATATATTGTCGAGGTGCCTCCTGAAGAAGGATTCGGAAGAAGAGATAGTAAGAAGATCGTGACTACAACAATTAGAAAACTTAGAAAAGCCGGATATGAAGGTGACCTAGCTCCAGGAGTCGTTCTTAATGTCAACGGAGCCCCTGCAATCGTCCGTGCTGTTGTAAGTGGAAGAGTTATGCTGGACTTTAATCCACCGCTGGCCGGCAAGACATTAGTTTACAATGTCTGGATTAGAAAGGTGATTAGAGATAGAAAAGAGAAGATAGTATCCCTTGTAGAGAGACATCTAAAACAAGATATGGATGGAATAACTGTGGATGAGAAGAACGGTAAAATCATAATAGACTTTGGAGATAAAACGATCGCCAAACCTGAACTTCATCTTCATAAAAAAGAAATTGCGGATGACCTCATGAAATATATTGACGGAGTAACTGAAATCATGTTTACTGAACACATCAAGAGAGAAGAGTCTAAGGAAGAGGAGAAGCTTCAACAAGAAATAAGTCAAGACCAATCGGGCAATCAAGCCGATCAATAACCCGATTCACTACTATTTTAGGCCCTAGACTATTTCCATTATATACACAGTATTTTATATATGGGCAATACTTTTCTGCACATTTAATTGGTGTATAAGATATTGGGACGTCAACAACTAGATTCGTGGATGCTATACTAAGTTTAACAGGAGATTCTTCAACTTCAGCCAATACAACTTTCTTCTCAACCAACCTACAATATATTTCTTCCTTAGGTTTGAGAATCTTTTTAATTCTATAACTCAACCCCAATCTCTTATCTCCAAAACATACTTTATAATATCTACAGCTTCTGCAGACTTCATTCTCTATTACTTGGAATGTGTCCCCAATCTTTGTAACATCTGGATCTACAAGGAAAAAAGACTTTTTCTTCTCCTTTTCCTCAACCATTTTTATATAACACCCGTTTTTTTAGCCAGTTCTTCAGCAAATTTTCTATCTATGTTATATTTATTAAGAATTGTGTAACGTTCTGGTCTAACTTGCTTTGCATATAGAATTCCCTTTACAATGTCTTCCTTAGTTAGTCTTAATTCTCTATATGTCGTTGGGCCACCAACAATGTAAATAGCATTTTTTATTGCCTCCCAATCCAGGCCGTGTAAATAAGCCATCATAATCGTTCCAACACCCACCTGCTCTCCGTGGAAGGAGTATTCATTATTAACATATATGTCTAAGGCATGGCTGAATAAATGTTCTGAACCGCTGCAGGGTCTACTGCTTCCGGCAATTCCGGCGGCGACACCTGTACTAATCAACGCTTCTACAAGAGTTCTAATACTATCTTCATCCCTAACTGAAATCCCTTCAATTTTTTCCATCACCAGTTTTGCGGACATAAGAGCTAAGTTTGAAGCATATTCACCATAATATTCACCGATCTCTTCGTGTGCTAACTTCCAATCTTCTACTGCCGTAAATTTGGCTAATGCATCTCCCACACCACTAGCTATGAGTCTTTGCGGAGCCTTAGCTATAATGTTCATATCTACAATCACTAAGGACGGAGGAACCGCTTTTATTGAGTATGTCTTTTTGAACCCTTTTAAAGAGGCGAATAGACTGGCTATACCATCATGTGAGGGGGAGGTTGGGATACTTACAAATATCTTTCCATTCCTATGTGAAATTAGCTTTGCCAAGTCAATAGACTTTCCTCCTCCAAAACCTATTATAATAGATGGATTACCATCGGAAAACATCTGCTTTTCAATTTTTTCCAATTCCTTCCAAGTCGATTTATAGGCAATGTAAATCCTATATGAAAGACCTTCAAGATTCGCAGTCAATTTATTTACTAAAGAAGTGGCTAGATGTGGGCCAGTTACAATGGCAATTTGACCGGGCCTATCACCACCCAAATCTTCTATATATTTATTTAAATAACTTATGGTTCCATTCCCCACTACTACTCTCTTTGGAAGATCCATCACATGTAAATTCATTTTTTCTACATCTTCAAGGGTCATTATTACTTAAAAATTTATTTCAGCCTATACATTTATTTCGTCACGAATCTCTGTGGTGTTTAACGTGAATAGTGAAGAAAACATTAATTTAATTGTAAATTCCATTCTTAGAGGAACGGTAAACTGGGGAGATATGAAGGAACTATTCGTGAAAAAGGAGAAGCAATCTAAGAAACATAAGGAAGAGTACGTCACAGTAATTATACTTAAGACGCCTAAAGAAGATATATTAGACAAATTTATTAAACATAATTTTCAGTTCCATGAGAACGATATCGTTAAAATAGATCGAGATACATACTTAAAATTAAGAAATATGAATATAGTTAGGGAGGTGAAGATAAACAAATGATTGTTCCGAAAGAAATTAGAACATACTGCCCTAGGTGTAGGAGACATACAGTCCATAAAGTATCACTTTACAAAAAAGGAAAAGACAGCCCATTTAGATGGGGTGTTGTAAAGCACGAGTGGGAGAAGAAAGGCTATGGGGGGCAAAAATGGCCGATGCTAAAGAGAAAAGCCAAGACGACGAAAAAAGCAGTTTTAAAGCTTACATGTAATGAGTGCGGCTATATACTACATAAAGAAGGTATTCGAATTAGAAAAGTGGAAATCGCTAGGTGATATGGATGTCCGAGAACGATATTGAAAAATATATTCCAAAACCCAGAAGCAAATTTATTAAAGTTAGATGTAACAACTGCAATAATGAAATGATAATATTCTCTCATGCCTCCCGAACCGTATACTGCCTAGTATGTGGAGAGGTCTTAGCCAGGCCGACTGGTGGAAAGGCCGAAATCCTCGGTGAGAAGATTGAGGAGTATGGATAAACAAAGAAAAAATGACTTTATATTCCCTAGAAGAGGAGAATTAGTGGTAGCTACAGTGAAGAAGATTGTTGGCCATGGTGCGTACTTAAAAATCGAAGACTACAATATTGATGGATATCTACCTTTAAATGAAGTGTCAACTAAATGGGTACGAAATATTGAAGACGTCATAAAAGAAGGGCAAAAAATTGTAGTTAAGGTTATAAGAATCGACAGGTTCACGAAGAGTGTAGACGTATCCTATAAAGACGTTTCCGAAAGCGAGAAGAATAGAATCTTAAGAATATGGAAAAAGAACTATAGAGGTTTAAAGATTCTTGAGGAACTAGCCAAACATATAGAAAAAGAAAAAGGTGTGAAAATAGACCTAGAAGAAAAGCTCTCACCAATCCTAGACAAGGAAAACACGGTTTATGATGCCTTAGAAAAAATAATGTTAGAACCCACATTACTCGATAAAGTATCACTTAAAGATCTTAAAGAAGACATTCTCGAATATCTCGGAAAGAAGATTCATCTGAAGAAGTATATGTATGAGGCTGTAATAGGTGTCCAGTCAATTGAGAGAGGAGGTCTTTTTAGAATAAAAGAAAGTCTTAGACAAATAGATGAGAATATACGGAAGGCCGTTGGACGTGAAAATGTCGAAATAAGTCTGATAGGTTCACCGAGATATAGACTGTCAACATGGAGTTACAAACCAGAGACGATTAAAAAGAAGGTCCTTCCAACCATAAAGAAAACGGTAGAAGAGTTATCAAAGCAAAAGGGATTAAGAATAGCAATTATTGAGGAAAAGTTGAAGGTGGCTACATGAAAGCTAAGATTCGTAGATGCATTAAATGTGGAAGATATACGATGAAAGAGATATGTTTAAATTGCGGAGAAAAAACTAAGATAGCTCATCCAGCAAAGTTCTCGCCAGATGATCCCTATTTAAATTTAAAAATAAAGGCAATCGTTAAACGTTCTTAGTCTTCGTCTAATACTTCATAGTTTATTTTATAGATAACCACTTCTCCCGGAGCAGGATCTGTAGACCTAAATACCAATACTAATGGAGAATTTTCAGCTTCTTGACTACCTACCTCTGGGTATTTGGGTGAATAACGATAAACGTCAATCGTGAATGTACCTACGTTCTGTTTCGTCTGAAATTCATAAGGAATCAATTTGCCTAGAAACGTGTTCCAGAATGCATCTGTTAATCGGGGAGCTTGGGGATCGGCCTCGTTGATAAATATGCTCCTGTTAACTCCAGCAATTTTAGCAATGGCTATGAACTTTCCATCCTCGCCGGTTCCTGCTAGGAATACAGCATCAATGTTATCCTGGTTAAGTGGAACAGTTCCTATATAAATCAAAATGTAAGACGCATTCATCTTTTTCAGCGCTTCTAACGCTACCTTTTCATCGGTACTCATAAACATCTTAGCTAATTCTTGGATCCTTGTACCGTTTAGAGTTCCATTATCAGCTAATGAACGCTTGCCAGCAATGAAACTTATCCAATATCCATAGTCCCACCAGCTAGCAATTACCTCGTCATCTCCTACATTGTTCTTAATCCATTCCAATGCCTGAAGCCAGTCATAAGAGACTGGAGACTGGCTAAACTGAGTCCCATGAGAAAGAAGAGCTACTGTTGTTCTTGATAGAGGAAATATTGAATACATATAGAGTAGAGATGATGATAACACGATGAATATAGCAATAAAACTGAATGTATACATTCTAAATTGAGATTTCTCAACGTCAATTCTATCTATGAAGAAGTTCGTAAGTCTGGAGAAAGCTAATGCAGCCATAATTATAGCGAAGGCATTGAATAAAATCGTTAGCCTTACGAACGTCGATGATGCATAAAGTGAAGTAGTAACTATTAAAAGTAAAAGTAGATACTTAGGTTCTCTCCACTTCTTAAGTACTAGATAGAATCCGCCTATTACAAAAGGTGTTAGGATGTGGAGATCTCTAAAATATGTAAAGAACGAAGCTCTCAACTGCTCTTGAACAGTAGTTGCAACAACAAAAGCTTCTCTCATAAATGGTAACAAAACAATTAACTGCCTCGGAGGCAAACCAAGATCTGGTAGTACAGATATAGATATTAAGGCAAGCACACCGAGAAAGCTACCGATCCCCATGATTCTTGACACATGTTTCGTGAATAACGATAGATCCACAAAGTTTCTTAATATTAATAGGGTCATGGCCAGATATTGGGCCAGTCCAGGTACACCAAATATATAGCTATAATCATTTACAGGAACTGATGTTAGTATAATGAAAGCTGCGGTTACAAACGGGAAATAAGTCGCTTCATAATTAGGGATTTCTATGTTTAGAATAATAATCATAATTGTGAATACAGCAACAAGGATATAGATATACTGGTGGATCCCCCAAGTTGCACCGAGAATGCCTGCAGAGATGCCGCCAAAGAAGGCATAAATGGCTTTATTATATACTCTCGGTGAGTCTATACTCTTCATGAATAAATATATTGATAAAAGTAGAAATGGCATGCCCAAACCATCCGTATCATACCACCCAAGGTCACTTCTTAAGATAGTGCTTGGAGCTAATGTATAGAAGAGAGCTGAAAATAAACCGATATATCTCGAGCCAGTAATTCTTAGTGCAATTTTATAAACCAATAAAGTGGAAAATATGCCAAATAAAACTGGTAGGTATACAGCAACCATATATAGACTAACATTCAAACCTATAGCCTTTAGAAATAAGTATGTAAATGCTCCAATATACGGGACTCCTGGAAAATATGTTGACCCCATATCTACTCCATAGGGATACCATGTCAGATCTATGTGGTGATTAAAGAATGAAAATAACCCTTGTAAGCCATCCTTTGATATACCATCGACTATAACTTTTGTCGCGTAATACTGGAAATAAGGATCGAATTCATCTATGAAAACTCCATACCTAGCTGAAAAGATCCTAACAAGGAAGGCAACTGTAAGTACAAGTGATAAGGCAATGTAAAACGTAGTGTCTCTAACGTCAAGTACCAGCTTGGTGGATCTATATCTAGACAATGTTTTAATAAAATCTCTAATTTTTTGCATCTCAATTACACACCTAGCTTCAACTTTATAATTATCTTAACATCGCAGACCAATATAAAAAATTTTCATTATAAGAGGAGGCTCGCAACTCAAGATCTCGGTCATCCCACTAAAGGGTCTCAGCGGCCAACCCGCTCATCGCCCAGTATATTGTATTATGCCAAGATATGATAAAACTTTCTTTAACTATATTTTGCATAATTCTTCCCCCAACCTTACAAGGGAGAGATATTTATTAATAACGACAAAAATTCTTCTATGGGAAAATGGAGATAGAAGTATACTGTACGTTAGAAGAGCTAAAAAACTTTCTTATCGAGAGTACAGGAAAAAGGAAATTTCCAAGTAAGTATAAAGATGACCCCTCTATAATGTTTGAAAGAAGAAATGAAATAGGGAAGGTTTATATAGAGGCTGAAGAAAAAGAAGACTTGGAAGAGGTTGAAGATATAGTTATAGTTAAAGTTAATAATGTCTTAGGTGTTGAATACAAATCTAAAAGCGGTAGGACGCATTTGAAATGGAGACAACTATATAAGAATTTTGGTAAGTTATATGGAAAGGCAAGTGGTAATACACTAGTTAATTTGTATGAAGTAGGTATAAGAGACATAAGGGTTTTGAAGGAGGGTGAAGAGAGTGATAAAGCATGAGACATATGTCATCGTAACAAGAATTGAATCATACGTAGATAGTGCACGTAATGTGAGGGGAAAGAAGATAGAATTTTCTCTGATTGACAAAAGGACTAATGACGAGTCATATGGAAATCCTGAAATTAGAATAGTT
>WAKC01000013.1 GCA_015523605.1 Candidatus Geothermarchaeota archaeon | reverse complement strand
TAAATGTTGAGTTTGTAGATATCGTAATACATGATAGTACATTAGCCCTCGAACTATCCCAAAATCCATGGGCGATACTACCGTATATCCAGATAGCGGCTCATGAAGCCCTAAAAATATTACAGCCCATAGAAGCTGAGAAAATCAGGCCTGACGAGATACACATAGCTATTAGAGGAGAGGGTGCAGGAGAGGAGCTAAAACTTAGAGAAGTATCATCTGCATACATAGGGAAACTTATATCCGTCCAAGGTCTCCTCGTGAAACTCTCACAAGTCTATACACGTATATTCGAAGGTACGTATCGATGTACAAACTGTGGAGAAGAAGTTACAATTAAATCCGAGAGGATGGGGGATACACCAAGACCACCACAATACTGTCCCAACGAGAATAATAAACGGAGAAGATTTGAGATAGTGAGTGAGAAGAGTAGGTTTAAAGATGTACAATTCGCAAGAATTCAAGAGAGACCGGAGGAACTGCCTCCAGGTCAGATACCAAGGTTTATAGATATAATTCTGGAGGAACCACTTATCGATGTGGCATTTCCAGGGGATTATGTCAGAATAGTTGGTATCCTAGATCTGGAGCCATCTAAAAGTGGAGATGGAAGGTATCAGTTTAAAATCGTTGCCTTAAGTATGGAAAGTCTTGGAAAAGAAGCTGTAGAGGTTGAGCTGACCGAGAGCGATATAGAGAAGTTGAAAGAACTAAGTAAGGATGAAGGGTTTTACGATAGGATATTGGATAGCTTTAGCCCCAGCATATATGGATATAAACATATCAAAGAGGCTCTACTTCTAGCCATTATAGGTGCATCGAGTAGAGAACTACCTGATGGGACAAAGATAAGAGGAAAGATCCACGTCCTCCTACTGGGAGATCCAGGAGTCGCCAAGAGTCAATTACTGAAATATGCAGCTTCGATCGCCCCAAAGGGTATCTATACCAGCGGTAGAGGATCAACCGCAGCCGGACTCACAGCAGCGGTAATCAAAGACCAGGGAGGAGGGATGAGTCTAGAGGCAGGTGCCGTAGTATTAGCTGATATGGGAGTCTGTGCAATAGATGAGATAGACAAGATGAGACCAGAAGATAGAGTGGCAATACATGAAGCTATGGAGCAGATGACCGTATCCGTATCAAAAGGAGGTATAATAGCTACTTTAAACGCAAGAACTACGATCTTAGCCGCTGCAAATCCAAAACACGGTAGATATAATCCTAACATCTCATTCATTGAAAATATAAATCTTCCATCCACATTGATATCGAGATTCGATATTATTCATCTATTGAGAGATAAACCAGATCCAGATAGAGATAGACGGCTAATTGAACATATGGTTGAGGCGAGGACTAGTCAAAGACCTTATGAAGGAATATTCGATCCACTCTTCCTTAAAAAATATATTTTATATGCTAGGACGATAAAGCCGAAACTAACTGAAGAAGCGTCTAAGAGACTAATGGACTTCTATAGAAGAATGAGGCTCCAATACGATGAAGAGTATGAGGCAATGCCTATAACACCAAGACAGTTTGAGGCGCTTCTCCGAATAGCAGAGGCAAGTGCAAAGGCACATTTAAGAGAGGAAATCACTGAGGAAGACGCTGAGATCGCTATAAATCAGGTTTCAATGATACTCAGAGAGGTAGCCACAGATGTAGAGACTGGTAAGATAGACGTGACATTGTTAACCACAGGAACCGCTGGAAAAAGAGCTTCAAAGACTGAAACCATACTGAGCATTATAAGGGAGATGGATAGAGAAAGTGAAGGTCAACAACTGTATATAGAGGAGGTCGTACAGAGAGTCGTACAGAGAACACGTATTAAAGACCCTGTTGAGGTTGAAAACATTATCAACCGTCTTGCAGATGAGGGGGTACTTTATAAGCCACATCCCAACACTATAAAACTCGTCAAGAGATCAGAGAAGAAGTAAAATGTACATTGATGAAGTCCCCCTACCAAGAGACATTATAAATGCTTTAAAGAAATTAGGTTATGAAAAACTATATCCACCTCAAGAAGAAGCAATAAAAAAAGGTCTATTCGAAGGAAAAAACCTAATTGTAGCAACTCCAACGGCAAGTGGAAAGACTTTTATAGCGATTTTGCTAATGATTCACAAACTCCTTAGAGAGAAAGATGGAAAGATAGTTTATCTAGTCCCTCTAAAAGCACTTGCAAACGAAAAATACCAAGAATTTAAAGAGGTATTTAGCAAGATACCCATAGGAAAAGTTAATATTATGATTTCAACAGGAGACTACGACAGCAGCGGAGAAGAGCTTAGAAAGGCACACATAATAATAGCGACATATGAAAAGATGGATTCACTAATGAGACACAACCCCACATGGATAAGGAGTGTGAGGACATTAGTAGTCGACGAAGTTCACCTTATTGGATCTGTAGACAGGGGCTTTGTAATAGAAAATATAATTATGAGATAC
The DNA here is from genome assembly GCA_015523605.1 of Candidatus Geothermarchaeota archaeon. Classification (GTDB taxonomy): domain Archaea; phylum Thermoproteota; class Nitrososphaeria; order Geothermarchaeales; family JDFR-13; genus SZUA-1514. The sequence continues at coordinate 5,421 of WAKC01000013.1, read as the reverse complement.
AAATCAGAGGGAACACCGATACAAATTCTAATGTTAAGTGCCACCATAACCAATATCGACCACTTCAGTAAATGGATTGATGGAGAGGAGGTGAAGGTTAACTGGAGACCCGTACCATTAGTAGAGGCTGTTTTATATAACCACGAGGAATACTTCCCCAATGGAAACATAAAAAGGATAAACGATATCACGGGAGACCCGGTGATTGATAAGACCATACAGACATTGGAAGAGAAAGGACAGGTTCTCATATTTACTCAATCAAGGAACGAAGCAAAAAGAAGGGCGAAGAGAATAGCCAATATCCTCAAAAAGTATATGGATAAACTATTTACACAAGAGGAAAAGAGGTTGTTAATGGAATATTCCCAGACCATCCTAAATATAGGAGAACAAACCAAACTTAGTGAAGAGCTTTCCAAGGTTGTCAAATATGGGGTAGCCTTCCATCACGCAGGGCTAGGCCTACAGCATAGAAGCCTTATCGAAAACCTATTTAGAGAGAAGCTTCTTAAAGTCATAACCGCCACACCAACTCTAGCAGCTGGGGTAAACCTTCCAAGTAGAACCGTAATAATAACATACACATCCCGCAGATTCGCTGGATACGAAGAGATGATAAATGTATTTGATTATAAACAGATGGCCGGTAGAGCTGGCAGACCCAGATACGACGAGTATGGAGAAGCCTTACTATATACTAGAAATCAATGGAATATCGATTATCTAATATCTAACTATATCTTAGGGGATATAGAGCCTATAACGAGTAAGTTATTGGAGGGTGAAAACTTAGACACCGTCCTCTTATCATTCATATCTTCAGCACATGGAGTAGATGATGAGAAGATCCACTTTTACCTATCTAAATCCCTAGCTAAGATACAATACTCAGAAGAGAAGCTATTAAAACGTAGTAGACTTGTCCTGAATAGGCTTAAGTCATATGGCATGATAGATATAATTGAATCTAGAACCCGTAATTATTATACCCCCACCCCCCTAGGAAAAAGGGTCTCAGAGTTATATATCCTACCAAGTACAGGTGCATATCTTTATAGAGTGATATCTAGATCTGATGATCTCTCCGAATTCGAACTCCTATATCACATATCCAAAACAAAAGATATGATAAAGGTTGGTGTCAGAAAGAAGGATGTATCTAGGATTATTGAACTGTTGGAGATTGAAGAGAACCTACATAAATTCCTAGAAATAGTTTATTCCCCATTCTCAAATGCATTATTCGATGAGGATGAGATGGCTGTAATAAAAACTACATTTGTAATGGAAGACTGGATAAACGAGAAATCAGAGGAATACATCAGAGAGAACTGGGGGGTTGAACCTGGAGATTTATACGCGATATATACTACTGGGGAATGGCTAACTTATTCAGCCTCAGAAATAGCTAAGATAGCAAAAAACAAGAAACTGGCCAACAAGTATCTCATACTATCATATAGACTCAGATATGGAGTTAAGGAAGAGTTGGTCCCCCTCACCTTAATCCCAGAAGTAGGTAGGAAGAGGGCTAGAGCCCTATACAACCATGGCTTCAAAACAATCCTAGACCTTAAAAAGGCAGAACTACATGACCTCATATCCATACCTGGAATCGGTCCCAAACTCGCAAAAAAGATAATAGAAGAAGCTTCTAAACTACTCTAATTCATCCATGAACCTCTTAACCTTCGCTTCACATGCAGATATATATAGACCAAGATCCGACGCCCTCTTAAGATCGTCAAATGTATAATAACTCGATAGGAAGGCATCTGATTTAACCGCTTCATAAAGCTCCTCAAGCGAGGAATACCTTCTAGAGAAGAGCGATCTCAGCTTCTCATGAAGCTTTTGCCTATCACCACCCTTCATTACACCAATATGAAGTAAAACAGAACTGTATATTTCAAACCCAGCATCCTTCAAATTCTTCATACATCGCTCCTCATCAACGACCAATCCACCTAAGATTCTCTTCATAGATATTAACTGTTCATCTAAAATTAGGAAGACCTCAGGTATAAGCGTTCTTTCAAGACTACTATTCCTCAAGTCCCTCTCATCCTCAAAAACAATATTTTCCAAAATCGCCGGAGCCAACCCCCTAAGATATCTAGATAGACCACACACCTTCTCACTCAATATGGGATTCCGCTTATGAGGCATTACTGAAGACCCAACTTGAGACTCACCAAATCCTTCCGACACCTCATCAATACCACTCCTACTTAACACCCTAATCTCATTTGCAACCTGACCCAATATAGAGGAGAGTAGTATAAGCCTTAGAACAATATGTGCCAATAAATCTCTCGGTAAAATTTGTAGATATGCACGAGCCCTCTTCAACCCAAGCTTCTGGAGCATAAGCTTCTCAACAAGCTCTCCATGGGGATAAAGCTCAACTTGAGATCCTACAGCACCCCCAAGCTTACCTACTATGTAGTTCTTCAGGACATATTCCAGTTCATCTCTGATCCTTGTAAGCTCATCAAGATAAAGCATGAACCTAAATCCCAGAGTAATCGGAACAGCGTTCCTACCATGCGTCCTACCTACCACAACCTGGTTTCTATACTTATTTATAAAATCCGCCAAAGACTCTACGACATCTTTTAAACGTCTTAATATAAGTTTCAGGGCATCTCTAACTTGCATCATCAAAACATTATCTAAGACATCATTAGAGGTCATACCCACATGGAGAATCCTACCTACCTCACCACCCACCTTCTCATAAATTGCATATACCAAGGCAAACGTCTCATGTTTATACTTCTCCTCAAACTTCTTAACTAAACTATAATCGATTTTTCTAGCCTCTTTATAAGCAGATTTTAACGTTTCTTTATCAACTTCGAATATGCCAATCTCCACAAGAGACTCCAAAAGAGCAAACTCCACATCAACTGCATATTTAACCCAGGTATCCCTATGAAATATTCTTCTCATATCATCAGAGCCATATCTATACTCGATAGGGTGAATCATACAAATTTTATTCTCACAGGTTAAACAAAAATTAGGGTGTGCTCATAATAGTTTCATGAAAATGGAGAATGAAACCCAATTTAAGATAGACATAAAATTTGAAGACAACCAACTTAAAATCACCGGGAAAAAAGAGTCCAATTTACTCTCTTACCACGATATAGGAGAACATATTATTATTTTCAAAAGATACTTTAAAGACACTGCTAAGTCAATAGATGAACTCTTGTCATATGTAGAGACGTTAAATATAGAGTTTTTTAAAGTAGTTGAAAAAAGAGAACTAGAGAGATTAGATAGTATAAGCGACCTCAACAACATAGTCAGTAATCCCTATATGACACTAGATCTTCCAAAGAAGAGAATGTCAACCACAATAACGGGAGAGATCCCACCATATGTAAAGCTAGAAGACGGTAATGTTTCTATAACAAACGGGATATATGATTCTGGGTACATACTATTACCACCTACCACCCTCTTTACAATATTCCGTCAAAACTTGAAAATCGATGGTAGTTTACTTATGGAAATCAGGAATACTAGTATTGAGTCCTCAGCAGATTTAGAAGAATATTCCACACTTTTGATTCACATAATACGGTCACGGCTGGAATACATTGAAAACAGAGTTGTAAAACAGTTTTACATATCGTTTTCAGGAGGGGTTGACAGCTCATTACTTTTGAAAATCGCATATGAAAATGGTATAAATATAGTTCCCGTCACTATAGGCTTGAAGGGTTCTAAGGATTTACTTGAGATAAAAAACAATTTAAAGGCTCTTGGATACAAGGGCGATTCTATATTAATAGAAGTAGATGTGAATGCCGTCTCAGAAACACTTGACTATATCACCAAACATCTTGAAATAAGGAATAAAATCTTACTCTCAATAGCTTGTGTCGAGCATCTCCTGATGAAGAATCTAAAGAAAAAAGTCCTTGTCATGGGGCAGGGAGCCGATGAATTATTTGGAGGCTATGATAAATATAGGAGGGGTTACCACAACTTCACACATGAAAACTTAATGGATCAAGCCCTTCTATATAGAGCAACTACGTTGATAGAATACTGGTTAGGAGAGTTAAACATGGTATCTGTCACCTACCCATACCTTACATACTTAGGAATATTATTAGGAAAAATGGTACCAAACCATTATAAGGTAAGGGGATATAACGACTATCATCGGAAATGGGTAGTTAGACATGCCTTAAAAATACTAGGCGCCCAAAAGGAAGCCTACATGAGAAGGAAAAAAGCAATGCAATATTCCACCGGCGTGGATAAGATAGTTAAAAATATAGTTAAAAGACTCTAACCTAAAATATTAAGCTCATAGTCATAATATTATGAGATGAAGTGGATAGTAACTTCCGCATGGCCATACGCACACGGAACCCCTCATTTAGGAAATATAGTCTCCTCATTATTATCTGCAGATGTATTCAATAGATACCTCAAACTCAAGGGATTTGAAACGATAATGGTATCCGGTTCAGATGAACATGGGTCGCCTATTGAGATAAAAGCAATAAAGCAGGGTATAGACCCAAAAGAATTGACGGATAAAGTCCACCAACAGATTAAAGAGATACTAAAGGGGTTTAATATCGAATTTGATAACTATACAAGAACACACAACCCAACCCATATCAAATATGTACAGGAGGTATTCAGGAAGATATATAATAACGGCTATATATTCTCAAGAATCGATAAACTCTTATATTGTCCAAATGACGGTATATATCTCCCAGATAGGTTTGTAACAGGGGAGTGTCCTCACTGTGGATATGATAGTGCTAGAGGAGACCAATGTGAGAACTGTGGTAAACTTCTCGACCCTCTAGATCTCATAAATCCTAGATGTTCAGTCTGTGGAGCTAAACCCGTCATAAAGGAAGTGAAACACTATTATTTCGACCTACCCAAATTCTCCGAAAAGCTATATAAATGGATTAGAGAATCTGATACTCTATCCGAAAATTCGAAGAACTTCAGTCTACAGATGATTAAACAAGGATTAAAACCTAGATCGATAACTAGAAACAATAAGTGGGGGGTACCCGCCCCCTTCCCAGACGCTAAAGACCTAACCATATACGTATGGTTCGATGCAGTCCTGGGATATGTATCAGCCGTAATAGAATATTTTGAGAAAAAAGGTGAGAAGGACAAATGGAAAGAATTCTGGTTTGATGGTAATACACATGTCGCTTTCTTCATCGGGAAAGACAATATTCCATTCCACACAATTATATTCCCATCTCTATTAATGGCCACACACGACAATTACACGTTAAACTTTCATATAGGAGCTACTGAATGGTTGACATTCGAAGGACAGAAATTCTCCAAGACAAAAGGTATTGGAATTTGGGGGGATGAAGCGATTAAGCTACTCCCAGCTGATTACTG
>WAKC01000012.1 GCA_015523605.1 Candidatus Geothermarchaeota archaeon | reverse complement strand
TTTATCAAGAAAGTATTGCTTAGAGGGCCTATCGATGGCGAGCCATACTTTGTTAGTCTAGCCCATGACATAGAAATTCTTGACGATTCATTAAGCAAGGTCTATGATGCCTTTAAAGAGCTTAGGGATGAGGGCTTCATATAACTTAATACCTCTTAAGGGCTAGCGGCATAGTTATCAAAGCAGCAAGTAATACGACTCCACCTAGCATATAAAGTATCTCTGTGAAGTTGAAATGTTCGAGAAGGTATCCAGTTAACATAGCCCCTATAGAAACACCGATGTCGAACATGTTATAGAAGATAGCCATTCCAACCTCTCTATCCTCTTCATTGAGATAGAAGCCTATAAAGTTTATACTGGAGACGGCTCTAACACCCCATGCCAGTCCAAAGAGAGCTAGTAGAACCGCTACAAACTCTAGGGAGGGTTTGAAGGATAACCCAAATAAGACGGATGAAGATATCAGAAGCCCTGTAACCACTAAGATCCCTACTCCAATTCTATCCGTTAAATATCCTGCCAAAGGTCTCGAAAGGACGTTCGTCAACCCCCTAACCGAATACAATAAACTTATTATACTGGCTCCAATAAGATATTCCTCCTTCAAGAATAATGGTAAGAATGCTCTCATAAAGCCCATGGAGGTGCTGTATAATAGGGCTGCAAGGCATATCAATATAAAGCCTCTATTCCTAAGGAGACGCCGGAAACCTTGGAGAATGGGTTCATGGAGGTTTGAGACGTCTGACTTTACGTCTGTAAACTCACTGTTTAAAGTTGAGATCAAAAGTATTGTTGCTAGAAGACTGGGGATAGCTGCCCATATAAAGACGTATTGTATATCCATGAAGGATGTGAGTATAGCTGTTATTAAAGGCCCGAGAAATATTGAAAGACCTACTGAGGTGAGGTATAGACCCATTAGACCGCCTCTCCTACTCTCAGGAGTTATGATTGATACATAGGCCATGGCTACTGGGCCGAATGCTGCTATAGGCAGGGTATGGAGAACCCTAATCAAAGCTATTATAGGTTTATAGGTGAATAGGAAGTATAGGAAGATTGAGAGTGTATTTAGAAGTATCGCCAGCATTAAGAACTTTATCCGACCTATCTTCTTAGCCTGTCTAGCAAGGGGAACCCTCAAAAAGATGGATAGTAGCTGGGGGATGGTTAATACTACTCCCAATTCGAAGGCGGAGAACCCAACATAATCTAGATATAATGGGAAGACAGGTCTAAGCATGGCGCTTGAGAGCCAGAAGGCAAATGTAGATATGGATATGACTATTAAGGAGAATCTTAGGCTACTCACCTTCCTAATACCCACCCTCAAATGTAAAAAGGAGTTTAGGGGATGACAAGGGCTAAAACCGCCTTTTCAGTATGCATTCTATTCTCTGCCTGCTCGAATACCACGCTATGGCTTCCTTCTATAATCTCGTCAGTCATCTCCTCCCCACGATATCCTGGGAGGCAGTGCATGAATATAAAGTCTTCCTTAGCCACTTTAGTATTCTCAGTATTTGCTTGGTAGCCACTCCAATCCCTAAGTCTCTTCTCCTTCTCCATCTCAGGCCCTCCCATACTATGCCATGTATTTGCATAGATTACATCGGCATCTTTAAATGCTTCCTCGATATCCTCAGTAAACTGTATATTTGCTCCGGTCTTCCTCGACATCTCAGTCACAAAATCTAATATCCTTTTATCAGCGTCATACCCCTTTGGACGTGCAATAAACATCTCATATCCAAAGATGCTGGAGACAACCATTAGGCTATGACATACATTCCATATATCACCTACATAGCCGATTTTAACCTTCCTATGCCTACCCTTATACTCCCATATAGTCATTAAATCAGCCAATCCCTGCATGGGATGAGTTAGATCGGTTAATGCATTTATGACTGGGTTCACCATGTATTTTGCGTATTCCTCAACAATCTCCTGACCAAACGTCCTGATAACAAGCGCATCCAAATACCGGTCTAATACACGTGCCGTATCCTTGATCGGCTCACCCCTGCTAAGCTGCATAACATTTGGATTGAGCTGGAGTGGAGTCGCCCCTAGATGGGCTATAGCAGCCATGAATGATACCCTAGTCCTCGTAGATGGTTTCTCAAATAGGAGGCCTACGACTCTACCCTCCAATCCACGATGTGGAATCTTAGAAGCCCATAGACGTTTAAACTCCATCGCCGTTTCAATGACAAATTCAATCTCCTCCCGGGAGAAATCCATTAGAGTTAGGAAGTCACGGCCTCTGAAATGAGTTCTCATGAGAAAACCTATTAACTCCAACATCTATATAAAGCCTTTTAAGAATCTATTATCACCCCTCTAAAGTCTATCGGCCCTGTTGAATAGACTATATTTGTTCTGAGATTAACCATAATTGTATATGGTTGCCAATATCCACTGAATAAAATTTCAGAGTAGATAATCAGATATGCAGGACTATATATGACTTTGAATACCCTAATTGGATAAGTTGTATAACCATTTCCATCTTTCAAATCTATGTTATTCGGTTTCAAGCTATAGTATCCATTTAGATATCCTGTATAACCATTAATCATTAGGATCGAAGTCCCGGTTTTATGGCTAAATCCCAATGCCCTAAAGGCCACTACATCCAAATACAGGATTATATTGCCAAACCACGATGGCATTGTATAAGTATCGTTAATATATGGGATATACCATGTAGAAGCGACATTCTCTCCTGAAGAAGCCTCTACATAGATATAGCCTATGAAGCTATAACTGTCATTGTATTCATATACAAATCTATGTCTATATGAACCAGATGGATCTGTATAACCTAATGAATATTCAAATGGGGATACATCATATTCCACTTGTATCCTATTAAGTGGAAGTCTAAGTTCTTCACTATACACTATAGTCTCAAGAGTCCAAATCGAATATACTGTAAACCCGAGAGAAGTAGAGTTAAACTCGTCATACACAGTTTCGTATAGTACAATCGATTCACTTAGCTGGCCCAGTCCTTGACTCATATATTCCAGTCTGAAGTTCCATAATATGCTATATGCAAAATATAAATCCTCCTTCCCCCTCAAATCACTTAGTGATACTATTAATCCTGGATTATCGGGTGATCTATCAAATATCGATTCGAAGACTTTAAGATCAAGACCATAACCAAATCGGTTGTTAAAGAAGAAGTTCTCGACCCATATATTCTTTTCACCCGGATAGGATATCCTACCTACAAAGCCCCGGGTAAAGTTATATATCGATATATTCTCGAGGTACAAGAAAATCTGTTTATAACCGATATAGAGGAAGTGGTACCTATCAAGAACAAATGTAAATGCATCATTCCCTAGACTGGAGATAGGTGTTATAATTACATTTCTAAATATTAAACTGTTGTTAAATAGTAGCTGACTCTCCTCCCCGAAGAAGAATCCGTCCTCCAACACATTCATCCTTACATTTTCAAATCTAAATAGTATGTCAAACCCCATTGGAATGCTTCCCCTACCCATACCAAGACTCATTCTAAACGAAACGCCATTAATCGCACCACCAATATATAGGTCTCTAAATATCACTGTGGTACTCCTTACTACAAAACCCACTATTCCTGTAGAGGAAAACGTGGGTTTACCTATTACAGAGCCTCCTTCAAATATTATTCTATTAGTTCCAGGTAAAGGCATATCCCTGAAATCTACACCTGGAGCAGAAAGCAGACGTATACCAATATACTCATTATACCTTATTTTATAATTTTTAATGTAAACTGAATTATTTGGGATTGAAAACTCCATTAAGACTCCAGTAAGACTAGCCTCTACATTTAACCCTTCAGACTTCAAATTAACGGGTCCAAAAATCACTCTTCTGAAAAAGATATCTGCATCTCTAAGGAAGAGGCCGATATCTCCTGTAATATTTACATTTTTCATTAAAACATTCGAACTAGTTACTCTTAACCCAACCGTACGATACCAAGTAAGAGAATAAGTAAGGTTATTTAACTTGACTGAAGTATTAATTAGATCCAAATCAGATCGAACAACACGAATAGCACTCAAATATATATCGGAAGCAAAGGGGGTTGGGAATAACTTTCCTTCGATAGAAAAGTTTACTAATTTAACCTTTGACCCCAATAAGAAGAGGATTGTTGGGAATTTATAATCTGTCTGTGTTTTGATACCACCACCAATGACTGTTACATTTCTTTTATATAATATATTTATGGGACTATTCACGGTCTCGATTTTCTTAAGAATAATTACGGAATTATCTGGTACAGATATCAACGCATCGGATAAAGAGGGATAATCATCAGGGACGTATACAGTCTGAGCACGGGCATAAGGTAGATTCATAACGATTAATACCATCAATAACAGGGAAACTATAAAAACATGGGAGAGTCTCCTCATAAGGGACTCCCTCTAGAATAACACTGTGAGATGAGAATAAATCAGTTCGTCTTTACATTCAATGGCGGTTATATAATAATATATATTAATATTATATAATATGGAAGAGGGAGATTTTCCTTCTAATTTATCAAATTAAATAATTAAATCGGTTAGTTTGAAATATCGTTTCTAGAATTATTACGATTGATATTTCCAATTAGGTGAAAGATTTATTTTTGATATTATATAATATCAATGTATAGGAGTATAGTCCAAATATTCTCTATATCTCCCCCAAACGGATACAATCTAATCTGTATGGTGGGGTGGCAATATGGTAGAGATTAGACTGGAAAATGTATCAAAACAATTTGGTAAGGTTGTGGCCGTAGATAATCTAAATCTTGAGATAAAAGATGGGGAGTTCATAGCTCTCTTAGGTCCAAGTGGATGTGGTAAGACAACAACCCTCCTAATGATAGCCGGGATCTATAAACCTACTACAGGCAAAATATATTTTGACGATCAGGTTGTTAACGATATTCCACCCAAGGATAGAAATATTGGTATGGTATTCCAGAGCTATGCCCTATACCCTCACATGTCTGTATTTGATAATATAGCATTTCCTTTAAAACTTCAGAGACGTCCGAAGAATGAGATTAGAGAGAGGGTTGTAGAAGTTGCTAAGATACTTGGTATAGAGGAATTATTGGATAGGAAGCCTTCACAGTTAAGTGGTGGACAGCAACAGAGAGTGGCTCTTGCAAGGGCCCTAGTTAAGGAGCCGCAGGTATTTTTGATGGATGAACCCTTATCAAATCTGGATGCTAAACTGAGGATTCAGATGAGGGCTGAGCTGAAGAGGATTCAGAGGGAGCTTGGCGTCACAACCATATATGTAACTCATGACCAGCTAGAGGCTATGACTATGGCAGATAGAATAGCTGTTATGAATAGAGGGGTCCTACAGCAATATGCATCTCCGGAAGAGCTTTATAACAAGCCGGCAAACATATTTGTAGCAAGCTTCATAGGGAGTGTACCAATAAACTTCTTGGAGGGGGAGTTGATCAAGAGTAATGGCACTTTAAAGGTTGAGACTGAATATCTACCCCTCGATATTATGCGTAAATTCCAGGATGGGGTGGATAGTCTACCATATGGGGAGAAGGTGGTGATAGGTATAAGACCTGAGCATGTATTGATTGGCGAAGGTCCATATACCGGAAAGGTAATTATTATCGAGCCATTAGGTAGGGATGCTATAGTTCATATCGATGTCAATGGATATGTTATAAGGGCGTTAACCTCCGAATTCCATGATATTAAAGAGGGAGACGTTGTTAAATTTGACTTCGATTATTCATCGATACACATCTTCAACGGAAAGAGCGGCGAACTACTTATATAACGGACGTTACCTATAACCAATTATATAGCCTCTGACGTCTAGAGGTCCATTGCTATATATAAATCCCTCCTTAAGATTTATGATGAATGTTTCAATGTACCAGGTACCGTCCAACAAAACTCTGGTATCAACTAATATCCATGAACCATAGTCCTTTGACGAAGTTATATAGAAAATGTATTTCTTATGGAAACCGACATCTCCGATGTTTGGGATGAATGGATTGTTAGAGTAGTAGCTAGTAATAACTCCGAAATCTCCATAGAAAGATATTGATATGAAGCCCATTTTATGGCTGATTCCTATAGCATCTAGTGAGATCATCTTAACTTTTAGTCCGAGGATTCCCAGCCAATATGGTAATGTCTCCTGTGGGGTATGTTCCAGACTCTCCAATAAGATTTTCTCAGCCTTCTCATAGTCAAGGTAGTAGTTATACTTTTCAACCACAACCTCAATATTCAAATCATCTAGGAATGGATTGTCTGGGTCAAACCAATATTCCAACTTGAAACTTACTACACCGTCACTTCTAGATGGCTTGGATTGTAGGAGTATTGACCCGTTATATAGGTTTACAGTTACATAGCGAATGGGATACTTAGTTATATAGCTCTCGACATAGACATATAGAGTCCAATACATATATGCCGATGCCCCGTTTAATATGTCGGAGGTAAATTCATTATAAACAGTCTCATTAAAAACGGCGTCTATATCACCATCTAAAATAAAGTCTTCCATATAACTATGCTCGATATATAGGCTTCCCCTCCCCTCTGTATAGAATTTGAGGCTTGAATCAGATGGTACACCAAGTGAATAGAGCCTCGAGATATATACATCTATGTTTGACCCTGTTTCACCTGTAATAAGTATATGATTTACACTTCCTTCAACCTCTATATCCTCTAAATAAATAGTGGCATCGGCACCATTCATCGACTCAATGTATATGCCATATACATTAGTATTCTCCATCTCCACGTCAGATATGTATATCTCGGAAGTATCACCATATCTAATATATATTGAGGCATAGTCGGTTCTAGAAGATCCATAATCAACTATATCTACGTTTAGAGATCCTTCAGTATATATATTTATACCTACATTAACATTCTCAACCTCAACATCTGAAATTGATATATTGGCTGTACCTCCCTGATAGCTAAAGAGGAATATTCCATCCCATCCCCATATACTTTCATTCACATATACATCTTCAATTAATACGTTTTGATGACCGTATGTAATTGCGGTTATCCCATCTCCATACTGACCTACGAAATATCCATTCCTAACGACTATATTTCCCTCCAATATAGTGAAGAAGAATATACTATTTCCATATGAATTTTCAACATGTACTCCATCGATATAAGTGTTCAACTCTTTATACATCCTAATTAGAATCGCTTCTCCATAAAGGTCGATAAACGTTGAATTGGTTATGTTAAGATTGAGAATAGACCCAGTAACACCCCACCCGTAGCTATGTATCCCCTTATATGCAAAGTTTATCAATGTAAGATTGTTTACCACAACATTCGCATATTCAGTCCCAGGTCCATCATAAGCTATATTTATAAATGCAAATTTATTCAGATTGTCACTCGATATTCCAAATACGTTATAAACATATAGAGTTTTATTATCGGAGTAGAAAGTTATGAAGTTTCCTTCTTCCTCCTGATAAACACTAACATTCTCAATTATAACATTAGACTCTCGTGTCAGAAAGATGTTTTGATGGTTTTGAGGATTGATGTCAACCACCATATCTAGGTTATTCATTATAAAACTGTCTACATTCGATATTGATATCATTGGATTCGCTCCTATAGAGAGATTCCAAGTATAGCCGTCTCCCAATATATTCACGGGTCCAGTAGAGGAGATGACAATCTGATTGGTTTCCTCCACATCACTCACAAATCTCAGATTGAAACATCCGTTCGACAATGCTGTATACACATCTGGATAATCACCTCCATCTCCAACTGTACATTGATTCGAAGCTGAATATACATCGATAGGTATTACGATGGCCACCATTAAGACCATAACCGTTAGTGCAAACATTAAATGAGGTGCCCTCATATACGTGACACCTCCGAGAGTTAAAGCAAGCAAATAAAACAAGAATATTTCTATCTCGATTGATTATTTATAAATCTTTCCTTAAACCATTTTAGGATGAAGTATGGAGATTGTTATTCTACATTCCATATAGAATCTTTGTGATGAAACAATAGATGTATAACTCAAAAAATGTTAAAAATATTAGGGTAGAATGAATCTACCCTCGGAGTATATGAGTTCTCCATCCCCGTACACCTTCGCATTCTTCATATCCTTAATCATATCCCAATGAATTGCTGATACATTCTTTCCACCTGTCGATGGATAAGCTGCTCCTAAAGCCATATGTACAGTGCCTCCTATCTTCTCATCGAAAAGTATTTGTTTAATTGGCCTTGTAATATCATAGTTTAGTCCAAACGCAAGCTCACCAAGTCTCTTTGCACCCTCATCCGTCTCCAAAACCTTCTTTAAGAATTCACCTCCCACCTCTGCATCGGCCTCCACTACCTCACCATTTCTAAACTTTAGCTTCACATTCCTAACCTCGATGCCCCTCCAGACACTGGGCAAGTCAAATACTATTACACCATCGACTCCATCCTCATGAGGAGCTGTGAACACCTCTCCACCCGGCATATTCTTCCTTCCCTCATCGTTAATCCATATCCGGCCATCAACCTTGACAGTCAGGTCTGTATCATCAGAGACATACCTCAGTTCAGAGACATTGGATAGAAGTTCAACAATCTTTTTCTGGGTCTCAGCCTGGTTCTCCCAAGCCTCAACAGGATCCTCATAACCCAGTTTAAGAGCTTTATATACAAATTCTTCGAAGCTAAGGAGTGACATTCCAGCCTCCTGAGCCAAGGCCTTAGTGGGATAGGCCGTTACAACCCATCTCAGACTACCCTCTCCATCCCTCTTCATAAATATCTCTGTCAACTCTCTATTAGCCATACTCCTCCTCTTAACCTTCTCAGGATCGACATCCACCAGAGGTTTCGTATGTGTGGATGATATGATTGAGATTCTTACATCAATATTCTCGACTATATACCTATCTATCTTTGATCTATAGTCTAGTAGACTATCCTTGGCATATTTATAGAAGGTTTCTGTTAGGGATTCTTCGACGAGATTCAACCTTGGATATGCACCTCGAGATACAATCTCCTTCCAGAGCTCTCTTAATAGTGGGAGTGCTTCGTAAGAGGCATTAACAAGCACTTCATCTCCTTCTTTGATGGAGACACAATAGTCTACAATTAGCTTGGCAAACTTCGATAGGGTCATATCAATCTTTATTTAGAATTATAAGATATAAAATTTGATTCTTCACATCCTTCCTTTACGCGAGAGGATTGCTCCATACAAGACAGTGTTAAAGATAAATGTAATGAGGGCTAGGAATATTAATATCCCAGAGAGTAGAGAGAATAGCATAGACAGGATTAGAGGTAGATAGGTATACAGTAGATTTTGAGCGACTCTAACGACTATGCCTGAAAGTAGCAGGTATGTAGGTATATATCTGAAACGTACTTTGATATTCAATAGGCTTGAGAGTATTATTGGTCCATGGCCCACTAGCATCATACCTATAAAACCGAGGGCGAAGAAATGTACATAAGTGTCATATAAATTGACTCCTGGAATACCTATCTTCCCAATATAATAGATTAGAATACCAAGCATCAACAATACATATCCAATTTTAAGGTGGAAGCTTAGATAACCCATCCTAATATCCACATTCCTTCTAATTTTTAAGGTCGGATCTAGAGAGATTATCGTCAACACTAGTGCCATTAGTGAAAGGCCGAGTAGGTAGCCTATATAATATGAGTAGCCACCGTATACGAGTATAAATAAGCTTGTAAGGAGATAAAGAAATGAATTGAGATATATTAACTTTTCAATCCACTTCTTAGGAGCTATAAACCTCGTTAACTCTAGTCTTTCACCTAATATGAAGAGGGTTGGGTAGCTTAGTAGGAGTAGGGAGTATGAATATCTATCCAATGAGTATCCAACTACGTCTACTGATAATCCCAAGATATAGAGAAGTTTGGATGTCAGGTGAAGTGTAAAGACAGGTCTATAGATCAAGCTCCTATTTAAAAGTAGAAATATGATGTATGTGGATGGAGGAATTATTAGGAGGTAATATCCAAGTTTAACAATATTAACCATGTTTACTTGGTTTCCTATTAGGAGGAATAGAATTGCGAGAATATTAGATAGGATACCTAGTAACAGAATATTCTTATAGCTTTTTGAGACACCCACCCCACGGTATCTCTCAAATAGGATGACCAACGATATAAAGCCGAATATCATGATATGCGGATGTATATAATATAGTTTTGGAAGTGGTAGGAGAGTATATCCATATATTTCGAGGTAGCGCATCCAACCTATCAACAACCCTATTACCAACGTAGCCATAGCTACTGGAAGAACGATGGTTGACCTATGCATCTCCATCAAAACTTAAAATTCTAATTCCAAATTAAGACCTTAGATATTAACCAAATTTTTAAGTGTTACAATAAATATCCCCACATCTCAATGGCACCATATCTTATGTAGAGATATCCATACCTTAGATTTACGAAGATATAACCCTCAAGAGATACCCCTTTATACGAAAGAGTAGAGCTTATGATGAGAATATCGTTAAATAATACCCTGCTTTTAACTTGGATATCATATTTGAATAACCACATAGATAGTAGAGAACCGACTCTAAATTCACCAGTATAGCCTTCGATGTTTAAATATCCCTCCCCCAGATCTCCATATACATATGCATTAACCATCCCAAGTGACAAGTTTATTGTTATGTTTCTATACCATGAGGGAAGGGTATAGAATCTAACGACCTGTGAATAGTTTAAACTTCTAGATACCCCAGCTTTCGACGCAGTTATGACGAATTGTGGTGTCTGGGGGTTCACAGAGTTATAAATATACGATAAAAGTATCTCTGTATATCCATTTGTATTTGTATTTGATACCCCCAGTATATTCGATGAATTATTTATCTGCACAAAAGCATTTCTAACAGGTCTTACTGAAAATCCATCAACCACATTTATCCCTAATGTCCATGTAGAGTAGGGTGTGAGGATTGGAGAGACTTGAGAGTTCACCTCGTCATATACAGATTCGATTATAGATATGGGATGGTTAGCTAACCCGTCTAACATCATATATCCAATTACGGAATAACTAACCATCAGAGAATATGGATAGTCTGCATGGGATACTAGTCCCGGACTACCTTTATATGGTGAGGAACCTGAGTATCTCACTCCGGAGATACTTACATTCATTGAATTCTTACTAGAGGATGTATTATTTACAATTATACCAGCAGTTCTAGCAGGACTCTCAAAAGAGATTGTATCTAGGGAGATATCATAGAACGCATACTCACCCTCCACCCTTCCAATATAAAGTCCTTTTTCTACATATCCAAATCTTACATTCTCGAATGTTGTATTGACGTATAAGGAGTCGGATGATATCGAAGAGATTCCAAATTGATTTAACGTGTACTGGTCAAATCCAATTAGAATTCCAGTTTCAATATCGGATATGTATATATCCTCTCCATCTATAGATATTCCTCCACCTCCACCGAAGGAGAAAGGTCTATACGGATATACTCCGACTCCATATAGCGGGCCTGTAATATCAACACCCTTTAACTCGCCGAGTATATTACCTCTAGGCCCTCCAATGAATCTCCCTCCGATAATGAAAGATAATCCAAGTGTATAGACTGGATTCAGAGTATCCACGTAGATTGAGAGGTTCCTAGCATTAACATATGCCAGGCCCGATATTCCGTATACGCTTATCCCTTGCTGATAAGCCTCGTTAGACACGATATACACCCTCACATTTTTAATACCCATATTCAAAGTGGATGGCAAAGCAGAGAATGGTCCTCCGGCCCTTACATCTATCCCTACAACATCTGAATATATCAATGAATTTGATATCTCCACATCGACCGAACTTCCTTGGTCGGATATGGCGGAAAACGCTACTCCAGAAGTATCGATCGTCGAATTCTCAATTGTAATGTCTAAGCTAGATAATACGGGGACTGTAGAGGAGACCGCCGATATCCCCATACCAAAGGGAGACGATATTTTTGAACCTGTAAATATAAATTCGACACCTGGGAGGTTACTAACCAGGTATACCACTCTACCATGGTGAAATCCATTAATTGTACTCCTTATAACTCGTAGGTTAGAGTTGAAAACTGAGATACTCGTGGATTGGATGTAGGTTGGTAGACCTATAATATATAATGAGGAATCCTCTATATATCCTCTACTGGATTCTCTAAAGAATAATCCATAGCTATTCGAACTCGACTGTTCTAAAAAGATGGTAAGATTCGAAGAGGAAAGGTTGAGTGTGGCGCCTGGAAGTATATCGATACCCATACCCATTAGACCTGATGTGGCATCGTATAACGTTAGATTTACATTTTCTATAGATACCTCAGCATTATTAGATATTCTCAGAGCTACATCTGTAACGTCTTGATCCTCTATAAACCAGTTATATCCATTTCCCTCAATAACAACACTTACATTTAAATCTACTAGATTCCTAGTCTCCAATATATTGGAACATAGGTATAGAGTGCTTCCAGGAGGAGCCATTTGTATAGCCGATGTAACATCTAAATATGCTCCGGGGCAAGATCCACTTTGGTCAACATATAATATAGCTCCTTTAACTACTGGAATGGATGACACAATCAACAGGAGAATCGAAATTATTAATTTGAAGACAAGAAATTTATTCATTAATATTATATGGTCTAATATCTAATATTAATATATACTGATATCTCGGTTGTATAGATAGGTATTTACGCACCTCCCTTGCCTATCAATTGTATCCTTAATAGATATTTCTGGGCAAACAGGAAGAATAGAATAACTGGGATCATATATAGGAGTGCTATTGCAGCTGTGATGCCGGGTTTTATATAGGAGTATTCACCTATCGTGAAGGCATAGACTAACATGGAGAATGTCCAGAAGCTCTGTTCAGCTATAAATGTCTGTGCATAGATGAATTCGGCCCATCCACTTAGGAAGCCAAATATTAATACCGCCATCAAGCCATTTCTTACATTGGGCATTATAACTCTCCACCAAGCTCCTAATCTGCTACATCCATCTACCAAGGCTGACATCTCCATATCCCATGATATACCGTCGAAGAACCCCTTCATAATCCATATGCCAAGGGGAAGTTCCAAAGCTACCTTCACAAGTATAACTCCTATCAATGTATTATATAGACCTATCTGCACTAAGATGAAGAATAAGGCTATCAATAACGTTATTCCGGGGAATGCATGTAGAATTAGGATTGTTGTGAGTAGCTGGCTTCTCCCTCTAAATTTAAATCTTGACAGGCTATATCCAGCGAGGGATGATAGTATGACCTCCAGTAGTGCGATCATAACGGCTAGGAAGAATGTGTTGAGAGCGACTTGGTATATGTTAGGGTATTTATAGAATGTGGCTCCGGCCACAGGTATCTCTCCATCTAAAACCTCTATCCAATTTTCCCATGTGAATCCAGTGGGTATAATACCAATCATATCTTCAGAGACGCTTATCAGGAATAGATATACATAGAGGATTAGGACTGGGATTGTGAGTATGGCAACCGCCAATCCAATACCTATCTTCTCACCAAACGCCTTCATATCACTACACCTCTATCTTTGGCTCAGACATCATCTCCTCAAACTTGAAAACTTTCCAGTATATGATAGATAATATTATACCTATGATCACCAGGACAGTGGCTAACGCGGCTCCATATCCAATCTCAACAGTTCCACCATATGACCTGAAGGCCACGTGGTAGCTATATAGGCTCCAAACCTCTGTTGTATATAGACCTGGCCCTCCATCTGTTAGTATCAAGATGTATTCGAAGCTTGTCAATAGGCTGAGTGTCTGATATGCTGTGACGAATAGGAGGGGCCATTTAATCATGGGAATCTCTATATACCTGATAATCTCCCATGTGGATGCTCCATCCACCCTTGCCGCACGATAATAATCCTCCGGTATACTCTTTAGAGCGGCTGTGAACACTATCATTCCAAAACTTGTCCCTACAAAACCGTTTACAAGGATTACTATTACCCATGGATGGTTCAGCATCCAATCTATTGGTGGTATCCCAAGTAATCCTAGAAACCAGTTTATAAGTGCATTACTCTCTCTCCGTGCGGCCCACAGCCATAGGAGTGCATAGACAGTCGAGGGTGTAATCCTGGGTAGTAGCCAGATGCCTCTTACAGCAGAGCCCACTTCATCTGGGATATGGTTGGTAATTAGACTCACAACCAATGCCATGCCAACATTGAAGAATGATAGAGTGGTGAATACATAGAAGAATGTATTCCCCAGTATCTTGGGTGCAAAGCTATCATTAATTATTCTAATATAGTTTTGTATACCCACCCAATTCCATTGGAAAGTGAAGTCCATAGAGGTCAGACCTATCAGAAATGTTAATACAAATGGGAGGAAATAGAATATTGATATGAATCCTAGGCTGGGTATTAAGAAGAAGAATATAGCCATTTTAGAGCCATATCTCGAGATAATTTGTGAACCATAGTCATAAAACTTGTTATATAGATTTATAAAGACGTCTTTTAAAGCTCCAAATAGGAATTGGAAAAATCTTTTTATATCTTCACCAGTTATCTCCTTCTGCCATATACTTTCTCCACTCATCTCGGCTCAACATGTTAAGATGTAAAAAAGGAAGGGGGTTACTCGACAAATTCGACTGAATCACCAATCTGGGCCTGCATTTCATTAATCATGTAGTTGAGAGCCTCTGAAGGTGTCATGTCACCTGTCTCAACAGCTCTTAATGCATTGAATACTATCCTACTGTACTTACCCCAGTCTGGATGGTTTGGTATGAATGTTGTATACTCTAGCATGTATGCTACATCTTGTAGGAACCAGTCTTGTGAATACTGGGTCTCCATTACCTGGCTCCTTGTTATTGCTAGGTGTGCACTCTGTACTGCATGCTTACTATTGAAGGTCGGTAACGTGACTAGCGTTACTAGTACGAACGCAATCTCATCTAGACCTCTCTCCTTTGCCTGTGTAGTTATCGTGTAGACTAATGGATGGCTAAGTGTTACCGGCTTTCCACCCGGCCTTGCCGCTGGATGCAATGCATATCCAACAACTTCCTTAAACTCTTCCTCAGTTAGTAGACCTTTCTGAATCCATTCTCCCTTGTGCCATGTACCTCCTGATAGGAATAGGGCTCTACCCTCTGTGAATGGTCCGTGGAAGTCAGCGTCCCAGTCTCCACTAAACTGGTTCGGACTTATCACTCCATACTCGTAGACTGCGTCATAGAACCAGTTGAGGGTCAACTCCCATGCTGTGGTGTTGAAGACCATCTTACCTGTCTGTGGATTCCATAGGCTTCCTCCATATGCAAGGTAGAACTGTAGATAGTCATATCCCTCCTTGACACGGTGTAGAATACCTCTCTCAACGAGTCCAGCGTCTACAGCCTGTTTCGCAACCTCTAGGAGATCCTGGAGTGTAAACTCTCCATTCTTAATCTTCTCTGGTAAAGCATTTATCTCCTCCTCACTCCAACCTAGCTGTCTTAGAACATCCTTCCTGAAGTATAGAGGCCTAGCCTCTGTATCCTGTGGAACCGCCCACTTCTGACCCTTATATTCTACCGACTTCCATAGTGTTGGGAAGATGTCATAGTATATCAGGTCCCAGTATTTATCGATGTAGTCGTCCAAGGGGATTATGAAGTTGTTCTCAGCTAGGTAGCCAATATCTTCATGACCTGTTAGATATACGTCTGGAGCCTCACCAGCTGCGAATGACTGGTAGAAGTTCTGTCTATACTGCTCCCACTCAATAGGTCTAGCGAAGAACTGACCCTCAATCTCTATAGTAACGTTAGAACCTAGATCTCTCAACATCTCATTTAGGACTTCAGCAGCCAACTTGAAGTTTAGGAATCTGTATTCGGATGGTGGGTCTGGACCTATAGCCCAGACTTTAATTGTTATTGTCTTGCCCTGCTTTAGATTTTCAAGCTGGCTAAGAGCATCCTGAAGTTGTGCCTGAATCTGCTGTAGCTGTGCCTCCTTATCCTCAAGCTCCTTCTGTAATGCATCTATATCCCCCGTCGGCTTGGGGGCTATGAAATATCCAATAGCTGCACCTAATAGAAGCCCTATTATCAGAAACACTATAGCCTGGATAGTGATTTGACCCTTCCTCATCAGATTCCACCTCCAAGAAATATGGGGTTATTGGAGGGTATTCGAAAAATTCTTCAAATTAGTTTACAATACTATAATTAATGAAAGATATTTATAAATCTACCCATATCGTTAGACCCTTTCTCCTAAATCCAGGTCTTAAATAACGTTCACAAGTTTAGATATCCCTAGTGTGTAGGTATAATATATATTAGAGCTTTTTATGTGATAACATGTGCCTAATTCTATGGAATGAATAATATTGAAGAAGCAGTTAGGTATCTTAGGCAAGCCTATGACTTTATCCATAGCCTTGATGGCTATATGATAAAGCTTGATACAGCTATAGGCCTGGTAGCCGAGGAAGATGAATCCCTGGTTGAAGCCTTCTTCTACAGGCTTAAGGAAGAGGGTATGTTGGATAGAGTATCCTGTCATAAGGATGATCTGGATTCTGTCGTTACAAAAAGTAGGTTTCCACATGTCTATAGACACTTGAACACTTTAAAGAAGGTTTTAGAGGATACACCCTGTATAGAGCCTTTTAGAGTCAAGATTCCACAGCCGTCTAAGCAGGCTAACCAACTAGCTTGGGGTAGAGAATATAGAGATATAAAGATAAAGAAGAGGAAGAGATTCGTCAGGATATCAAGTCTACATCTATCACCCACAATGCTACTGGCATTATCTATGGTCTCATCAATAGCATTCTTCTATGGAATGTACTACCTTCTCAAGATGATATTTTAGTATATCTTTTATGTATAAACATGTAGAATATGGCTATCCACACAAGAAAAACCATTTCATATCCTACACTATGGAAGAGCTCAGCGGCATCAACTCCATAGTACATATCAAGGTATAGGATGAAATCGATCCTCAAAATGTTAAGGAGATATGTAACAATCAGACCCATAATAAAAACCTTCTTAGGAATCGAATATCCATATCCATTTTTGAAGTAGACATTCAAGACGGCTGCGAATGACAAGAATATAAATAATCCGGTAATGCCAGTACATGGCCATCCTAATATCACTACGGTCAATAATTTTTCATTGTATACGTATAATGCGTTTCCTGCTGGGACAGTAACATACTCAATTCTATATCCTATGCTCTCCATGGTATAATCCACTAGATAAGTCGCTAAATCTATAAGTCCCTGTAGAATTGGGTTCTGAATTCTAGTCAAATCAGTTATAAAGCTAGTTCCAGTTACGATGAGGTATATAAAGGGAATATGGTAAAATATGGATCTCCATCCGAACAAGATCACTATAGCTATCAAACCTAAAACTCCATATACCAATACATCTATAGCCGAATATAGCGATTGATTTCTCCAGAAGTCTCCCAGCAAATCAAATATATCGCCATAGAAATACTTGGTTAAGAATGATGTAGAGATGATTATTGGGACTGTGATGAAAGCCCAGGCAACCCTATCTATTTCAATATAGTCATGGTCAAGAAATAGGGTGAATATACCCATAGAGAATGCGATTAGGAAGGCTCCGCCCCCTATCCAGCTAATCTCTAATAACCTAGGATGTATTGAATAGGCTAAAATAGGGAATCCAAGAAGATATAGATACAATGCCACAACAGGAATCTTATAAGCCTCCGGATTAAATCGAAATCTAAATTCTTCCTTAGTCAAAAGTAAATATGTCGGGATAGCAACTAAAGCTATTAATGACATCCATAAACCATCTACACCCAAGTAATAAGCTTTAAATGTGTTTACCTCTCCGTATCTGAGGTCTAGAGTAATCGAGTTTTTAAAGTCTGAGAGTATAATATTAACATTTGGATTTTTAGAGATGATCATAAACTTTAGGCCGTTCTTTACAACCTCGTATAACTCTGGCGACTCAAGCCTATAGAGATAAAGTCTAACCGGGTTTCGATCCTCTATCTTAAATACAAGCTCACCGTCCCCATCATATACAATCTCAACCATAACAGGATTATATATCCTCTTATAGGACGTCTCCCATAAGCTAACAAGTTGTCCATCAAAGGAATATAGTTCTATACTCCTGTAATAATCGTCTAAACCCACTAATTTAAAAAGGTAGTAACCCCTCAAATTACTAACATCAAAATGAATGTATATCTCATATGGATCGTCTCCAATTACATCTATATATCCATTGACTACATTAACGTCGATCGATATATTCGACCAGTACCTACTATAATTTCTTGCTAGGGATATGCTCTCATCAGCATCTAAATCTTTGATATAGAAATTCTTTTCTGAAGTCTCGACTAGACCAACTCTCTCCAAAATAATTAGGTATCGACCGAGAGGCTCCCTCAAAGGATATTTGTATTCCCTATAATGTTTTGGGCTCACCCAATAGGCCAGCTCCTCAGGTTTATCCACTAAAATATATTTAATTCCATGGTTCTCAGCATATTCCAAGGCCTCTTCCAACCTATCTTTAACCTCCTCTCTATTACTCCAATTCCAGGCTAGGGAGTCACCATACTCCACCACGTATATCCCTTGCGAAGCCAATAAACTATTTACATAGCTATCTCTCGATAAGCTCAACACAGTGGAAGCGTCTCTTAATGAATCTGAGAGGAAAGTGTCTAGGGATCCATTTAAGTTAATTACTGGTTTATTAGACAGATATGGAAGGCCGAGAAATAGAAGGGCAATTAAAAACACTAGACCAATGTATTTCCTATCAATATTATAATTGACATCAATAGATTTCCCATAGAGTAACTGAACTAATGAGGCATATGGAGATATAACTAGAGTTAAAGAATATAAGCCATATACTCGAAAAACAACTAGAGAAAACAGAATAACAAGGAATAGGATGGAGAGAATCTTCGGATTCGTGATTAGCTGGTTGATATAGGAGATGTATCTGGCCTGGTAAATGAATAGGAGGAAACCCGTTATACCCAGGTAAAGAACTGATTTGAAAGGCCATTTCCCTTTTTTACCCATTATCACCGGTATTATGTAGAGAGGCTCATGTATCACTAATAATGTATAAGATAGGCTCTTTAGGTGCCGGTCTCCAAACAGGATGAAAAATGAATATAGGATAGGTGATAGGTAGTCACCAATATAAAATGATAACATGAGATATGGAATAGCTACATACAGGCCAAGCCTAATTACAATATATAATGTTGAGATAGAAGCTATCAAGAGTAGGGAATAATATGCCAATACAGGAGTGGGAATCGGGTATATGATGAAGTTTAGGAGGGTGGAATATGGGATGTAAGCCGAGGGATCGGGAGTTAAGAAAGATGATATCTCACGGAGGTTAAGGTTTGTAATCCACCCTATAAACAATAGTATTGAGAGGAATAGGGTGTATATGATTTGAGTTGTAAATTTTAGGTATAAAGTCTTGTCGGGTGGTCTATCCATAAAGACTATAATATCCTTTAGAATGTAATTAACATTTTAAGACATCCTTAAGACATATACTTCTACTATGTGAATCTATTGCCAAAACGGATTTAAAACAGATTACAATACAAATCTCTCATGATGGAGGGGAATTAAAATTTGAACGACTTTACATATGGAGTGATCGCAGGGGTAACCTCTTCAATGCTCTTCTCATTAAATACGGTTATAACCAGGAGAGGTGTATATGAGGGGAATGTATT
>WAKC01000011.1 GCA_015523605.1 Candidatus Geothermarchaeota archaeon | reverse complement strand
TTGGGGGGTCCACCCAGACCTTAACAATCTCAAATATGACTTCTCCATGCTGGGTCTGAATCTTAAAACCTTTATTCTCCTCTACAATCTCATGAATCGTCTTATCAATAAATTCATTATAAGAGTCAATATGTTGCTTAGATAAGCCAAATTCCTTCAGCATAGACTTAATTACAGGCCATGTATCATAATCGTACTTCTTATAAATCAGGAAATTATTTACATCCAACCTCTTCATATTAAATCACCAATCTATAATAGACACTCTCACCAGCTGTAGGACTCTTACGGGTAATCTTAATAACATCACCTGGTTTCGCACCCAACGCCTTAACGACGGGATCCGTCCTCTTGATGTAGGGAAGTTTATACCTATCACCACCAGCATACTTTTCAATAATTTTCTTAGCCTCTTCCTTAGATAGAATCTCATGTTTAGGAACTAATTTATGAGAGAGGATAATCTCTCTAAGTTTCTCATCAATCTCACTTTCAACCATAAATAAACACCTCACCTATAACTCCTATATAAACAGATTGGATGGGCCGGCCCGACATATACATATTGTATACCCCAGTGTCAATATATTTACCTTAGCTACATCTATATAAATCTTATCTTCATATAATGACCCGATAAAGAATAACATGTCAATTAAAAGATGGCGGGCCCGGCGGGATTCGAACCCGCGACCTCCGGGTATCTTCCTCAAGTCATCCCCCTAAAGGTCATCGCTTTTATCGTGGCAGATAAAAGCCTTGCGCCCTATGTGGTCGGCGCTCTGCCTGGCTGAGCTACGGGCCCAACCCAATTTTAAAATCTATTCATAGCTTAATAAATTTAAATCCTATATACGGCTAATCTCCATCTTAATGACTTTATATTTAGTTGGTCTAGGAGTCTATAAAGAACCAGTTATACCTGGACAATGGTTTAAAAAGATTGTTGAGAGTACGTATATATTCTTCGAAGGTTATACCAGTCCCGCACCATATGATATTGAATACCTAAAAACATACTTCAAAAGAGACGATATAAAACCTATTGATCGAGACACCCTAGAACTAAAGATTGAGGATCTAGTCGCAAAAGCATCTGAGGATGATGTAGCTATACTTGTATATGGAGACCCTCTGATAGCCACAACCCATAAAACACTTATAATCACATCAAATGAGAAAGGAGTTAAATACGAGGTTTTCCATAACGTTTCTGCCTACCTATATGCCATAACCGAGTCAGGATTAGATATATATAAAATAGGGCCGATTGGAACACTAGTCAGAGGAGAAACCGATATTAACAAATCTACACTCGATAAAATTAGGTATAACATTAAAAATGGCTTCCACAGCCCAATACTACTAGAATACTCGGCAGAGGAGAACTATGTTATGCATCCAGTTGAAGCGATAGAAATCCTTAAAAAAGATAAAGGTCTGTGGAATATGGTCATAGGTAACCAGTCTTACATCATTGTTATGATGGCTCTGGGATTTGATAGAGAATATAAATACGCATACAAGCTAAACGAAGTGGAGGAGATATCCTCCCTTCCAAGGGGATACCCAGCCATTATAATCATTACCGGTAAACTACATTTTATGGAGAGGGAATATATAGAAAAGATTTTGAGGGGTAGCCAGTAGATGAGTAAGGGAATGACGAAGATACAGAAATACCTTCTTATTAGAGGATACTTAAAAACCGTCCCTAATCTAAAAGTTGAAAATTATAGTATAGACCGGTGTCTAGAAGCCATACCAAAAGACTATTTAGATAGAGAGATGGAAAAACTGATTAGAGAGGGACTCCTTGATGAGAATGGACTCATCACATCTAAAGGAAGAAAATATATTAAGGTAGGGGTGATAGGCGGTGTATTCGACTTGCTTCACATCGGGCATGTAAACATACTAAAGAGAGCAAAGGAACATGTAGATATCCTAATTGCAATAATAGCTACCGATGAAACAGTTAAAAAAATGAAGAACAGAGTACCACTCCATAAACAAGAGTGGAGAAGAGAGGTTATTAACTCCTTAAAATATGTAGATGCAGCCATCATAGGAGAGGAGAAAGAATTTAGAATCCCCCTTGTAAAAATAGACCCAGACGTTATATTCCTAGGCTACGACCAGAAGATACCCCCTGGAATATCAAGAGAGGAGATTAGAGATAAAGAAGTTGTAAAATTAAATTTCAAGATAGAAGGAGTCAAGACTAGTAAAATTATTGAAAAACTAGATCTTCTGTGAATAACTCACTTATTAAGATATACAACCACTCTGACCATATCTCCATCCGATAGAGACAGCTCCCCCCTTAGATATACCGGTGCAATTACCTCCATCATCTCAAATCCATATATAGATCTCTCAGCATATATCACGGCTCCTTCAATCTTATCATTTATCCTAGCTTTAAACGCTCTTACATCGCCGAAGACCCTCTCTTTAGTCCTGAAACCCTTAATATGATACCCGCTTAACCTCCTTAACAATCTATTTTGGGAAATATAGTATGAATCCCTCAACTTGATATTTAATGTTCCTGGATATGGGGTGAACCCTAGATACTTCTCAAACTGAAGGACATATCCACGTCTACTCATATAATATGCTCCCTCACCCAAGCCGGAAACTACATACCCCTCAAAGACAAATTCTCCAGGATGCTCATACGCATCATTAATGTATTTTATGTACTCCTCAACCTCCTGAAGCCCCTTTTCCGTAATCCTTATCCAGAGAGTCCTATCAATATACTTCTTATCTATATACTCCAAATCATACAATTCATTTATTATACGGGAGGCGCTCTGTTGGCTTACACCGAAAAACATAGCCAATTCATTAGTTGGAGACTTAATATACCTAGACCCTGCACCCAATTTATAAAGGTCTACTAAATATGTCCTAATCAACCTAATATTCATCTTTTACCACACCCATACAAATAATCACTCTTAACTCTCTCTAATAATGAACGCATTCTATCAGACTTCCTCTTATGATCCTTAAAGATAAAACCGCTCAACTGTGAAGTATAGAATTCAATGTATATCTCTTCAAGTAGGTCAATCAGTCTCTTCGCATCTTCACATTTAGAATTAGATATGGCTTGTTGTACAAGTCTGAGAATCTCACCCACAAAATCAACAAAACCATCAAGGACAATTCTGGAGTCGATACTCTTTAAGTAATATAATAGGGAAGTATCTCTAGAAGATAAGGTATAGAGGAGAATCAGTTCAATAAACTCCTTCAATGGATCATAAGCTATTTTTAAAAGTATATCATCATACTCTCCGATTATATCAAGTAATTCAGAGACTTTTATACCAACTTCGTTAATCAGATTCCTTAGAGCATCAAACTCTCCACGATAAGCCATCTTAAATCCATTTCTTACCAACACATAAACCTCTCTCGCTTCTTGAATAACCCTATCTCGGATCGGTTCCAAAGACTCCTGAGTAGATAGTAGATCTGTAATTGCATGCCTCAAAGCCTCTAGAATTTCTCTCTCAACATCCCCAACATCATCAGACATTAATATCATCCTTCTAAAGGGGGATACAGATTTAGATAAGGTTTAAGGTCTTCTCTATCGCTTCATCTTTAGAGATATATACTGCATCAATCGAATATCCTGTTAAAACATCCCTTCTAGCTACAGATTTAAACACATCAATAACTAATTCCTCCAACGATGATAAATCAGTTATCGAGTCATATCTAGACTCAATTATTCCAATTGCCGTCTCAGCGCCACTGCCAATTGCTACATATTTATCAGCCATTATAGACCCTAGAGAATCTAAGGAGTAGAGCTCAGGCCCATTATCCACACCACCAACTAACAATTGAGTGTAGTATGGAAGTGTTTTGCTACTATAAAGTATAACCGATACAAGCTTAGCAATCGGTTTTATACCTACTTCCCTTCCCAAGTCGATCTTCCTAGTCCCAATAACATATCTAATATTCCTGACCAAACCCTGCATATCCGCGATTAAGCCAGCCGCCGCGAGATAAGTCTTATCCGCAATCTTATAAAGTTTCCTAACTTCATTGCTAAAGGCTAGATTGCCTGCAATATACATTTTATCACTGGCAAGCACTACATATTCATCTGTTTTTATACCTATAGCTGTACCACCTAAATAGCCATATGACATCTAACCACCTTCTTCATCAAAAATAATTAGAACCCACCTATTAAGTATCCAGATTCCCAAAGAACATCCTAAATATAATATCTAAATGTATATATGTAGAGATGAATCCGTGGGAGAGACTCAAACCTCCGCTTAAAATAGAGGATATAGAAGAAATTGGTTTTCAAAAGGCTTCTAGAGAAGCAAATAAAATACCTTATAAATCAAAAGTAGAGACTGCTAGGAAGAGGGAGATGACCCGTGTACGGGTTCTCTATCGATTTATCAATACAAATCTTCTAAGGGCATTAAAGATCCTTGATGTATATTTCGAGACCCATCAATTCTATAGAGATCTGATTAATTTATATTACCCAGAAAACGAGATAAAAAGAATCCATAAAAGATTTCTAAAGCTTGTCTCTGCACTTGAAGACATAAAGAATGAATATCTCGAGAAGATAAATTCTTCAAATTCTCCTGACGAGATGCGAAAATATAGACGTGTCGCACAAGGAAAGTTCGCTACTTTCCTACATAGGATTAAAGAAGACATGGAGTTTGTATTGAAACTCTATAGATATGCTCGAAGACTCCCATCTATAGATCCAGAGGGAGTGACATTTCTTGTAGCAGGACCTCCCAATACTGGAAAATCGACTTTGGTAAATATCCTTTCAACTGCTAAAACTAAAACAGCATCATATCCATTTACCACCAAAGATATATTCGTTGGACATATAGAACATAGATATTTTAAAGCCCAGATTATTGATACACCCGGTCTCTTAGACCGTAGTCTAAGTGAGAGAAACGAGATTGAGTTAAAGGCGATATACGCGTTGAAAAACTTGAGAGGGGATATTCTCTATCTCTTCGACATATCACCCGAGGCATACTACCCAATATCAAATCAGATAAACATCTATAGAGAGATCAGTAAAGAGTTTGAAAATAGAGAGTTGATTCCAATAGCTAATAAGATAGACTCTCCAGATGAAGGCAAGTATAAAGAGTTGAAGGAAGTATTCGGAGAACGGCTTATTGAAATTTCATGTCTCAAGGGAATAGGGATAAATAAGTTAAGAGAGCTTCTCCTCAACAGAATAGAGAAGTTTTACCTCGAAAAGCTGAGCCGATAAAATCTGTCATATTTATCTATAGATGTCTTTACATCTTCAAAGAAAAGTCTAGATACATATAATGCGGAGTCAACGTGCTTAGTATATTCCTCAATCCCCACTTCTACATCCCTACCGGATAAAATTGCTAAAGGTATCACCATATCTGCAAGATGCTTATCTAAAGCCGCTCCGACATCGAACCAGGATAGGAATCTATAGACAGCATCCTCAGCAACCTTCTCAGCAGGTTTTCCACGCTCCCCTAGAGAATCTCCTCCACCCGCCAGTAAATCGTCATATCCAGCAACTACCACTGAAGTACCTGGATCGAGACTATCACTACAATGTTCATCTATAACCTCAACTCGAATCTTATCTCCAAACCTATTTCTTAAATGCTCGATAACCGTGTTTCTCTGTCTATCAAGAACGTGCCTAGGCAATCTACATACAACATTCTTAACAAGGACATGTTTAATATCAGCCCTATAAAGTCTATTAAGTCCTCTCCAATTAGCAGGCTCAACATAAACTTTTACTCTCCCCCCACCCCTAGGATAAAAGCCTCTACGCAAAACTTTTATTTCAACCCTACCACCAAATGCCTCCACAAGCCTCGAATATACCAGCTCCATATATGATATTGGAGGGCTCCATTTTACATCCGTCCCACCTACAACCTCAATCTCAGATGGAGAATCCACATTCAATAGGGGAGGTATAAGGGACTGTAATAAAAGCGATATAGACCCTGCAGTGCCTATATCAAACCTTCCATTAACAGGACGGGGAGAGCGGAATTTCATCCTAACATTTGTCGAGCCAACCTTTAAGCCCTCTACATATCCTCCGAAAGCATCTCTCATAATCCTGAGAAGTGTATAATGCTGGGGACGTAGACCTGGATTAGGCCTATTAGCCCTTATCTTAACTACATAGGCCTCCCTACCCGAAATAAGGGAGTATAAAGCGGAATATCTAAGAATCTGCCCTCCACCTTCACCATATGACCCATCCACAGTTACGGCATACATACCCAATACCAAAGATTCCAAAAGTAAATGATAAGGTTAGAGACTACTCCGGTCTAATCCTAACTATTTTTTTCTTACCCATAAAGTCCCAGTACTCAACTATCACACCTGAATCCAACTTACCCTTTAACTCTTCATCATCCGGGAAAGGAGCCTCGAAAACTTCATATGTCTCGAGATCCATCAACTGGATAGAATCGGTGACAGCGACTACCTGTGCACGGCCCTTCTTAATAATTGGTACTTCAATCCTACTATCGACAGGCCCCACAATACTTCTCTTCACACCATCAAACAAACCTATCGCCACAACCCTAGCCTGAGCACTCCCATGTTTACCCTTCTTACTTTTAGTAATCTCAACGACTTTACACGGCTCACCATCAATAATTACGTAGCTTCCCCTCTTCAATTCTCCCAAATCTTTATAATCAATACTCATGATAATTACTATCTTAATACTACGTAAATAAAGCCAAACAATAGAATCCGTTAATACTACACAAAAACACATTATTATATACGTAAGGTAGAGACGGATGAATAACAAACCAAATAAGATAAAAGACATCACAGTCTTCATACCAGAATATACACAAGAGATCCAAACAGTTCTAAAACAGCTTCTCAAAATCCTAGATATGAGAGGTGTAAAAGCTCATAAAATAATAACAATAAATCAGATATTCGACGGTCTAAACATCCCAAGAGACGATATACCACAGATAGATGTAAAAGGAGATATTATTATAACTATCGGGGGAGACGGCACCGTCCTTAAGACACTCCTTATAGCAAAGAATAAAAATATACCAATCTTAAGCATAGGTCTAGGGGAGCTCAACTTCATTGCATCTACAGATAGAAATCGATATATAGAGGATGTAAACAAACTCTTTGAAGGTAGGTTTTATATAAGGAATGAGATGAGACTGGACGTAGAGATATCCAATTCTAACCTGACTCTCCCGCCTGTTCTTAATGAAGTTCTCTACCACTCATCAAAGATAGGGAAGACCCTACTTCCAATCGTTGAAGTAAAGGTCCAAAACTATAGAGAAACATTATGGAGTGTAAAGTCAGATGGTGTTCTAATTTCGACTCCAATAGGAAGTACGGCATATTCCTATGCAGCTGGAGGGCCTATAGTAGATACAGACCTAGAGGCCATAATAATAACACCCCTGATACCGACAACAAAGATACCATCATACGTAGTAAGTCCAGAGTCAAAAATAATACTTAGAGCGGATAGATCGAGGAGTAATCCCTGTATAGTACTCGATGGACAAATTATAATTAATCTAGATTGGGATCAAGAAGTTGAGATAAGAAGATCATCAAAACCTGCGAACATCATAACATTTCATAAAAACACGAATTTGATTAGAATGAAGAGAGTAGCTGAGAGATATGGTGGAGTCAGGGAATAAGATTATATGTATAGTTGATACTTCACTACTACTTTTTGGCACTCTAATCCCGAGAGACGAGATAGAATACATTACTTCACCAAAGATTGTAGAAGAGATATATAAAAATGAATTAAAAAGAGAGATTATCAAAGGATATGTTGCTAATAACAGATTGATAGTCAGAGAGGCTGGGGAGAAGTTTCTAAAAGAAGCTATAAATATAGCAAGGGAGATGGGAGAACTAAATAAATTATCCCCAGCAGACATTGATATTCTAGCTCTAGCACTTGAGTATAACAGGAGACACAAGGTAATAGTTTTTACAGATGATTACTCAATACAAAATATACTAGAAAACCTGGGTATAGAATACCGCCCTATAAGACGGAGGATTAAAAATATAATCAGAAGATGGAGATTCCGATGCAGAAAATGTGGCGAGAAATATCGATATGACATCCGAATATGTCCTCTATGTGGAGGGGAAGTTACAAGGCAGAGGGACAAGTAGGATTACTTTCACTAAACACCCCCTCCCCATTAGATACAGCTCTATAATATACTTTTTCCAGACAAAATAGTATTGGGAGGAATATGAGTGTATTTAAAAATAAAGCTACATTAATGCCTGATTATATACCCCCAGAAATACCACATAGGCATGAAAAATTCCTTGAAATCCTAGAATATTTTAAACCTGTCATAAACGGGGAAACATACTTTGAACATGTTTTTATAATAGGCAATACTGGGACTGGGAAGACTCTAGTTGCAAGATATCTAGAGAGACATATAAAAGCTTTGAAAAATAGAAGGGCGGATGTCATATACGTCAATGCACGATTTGAGAGGATACCGGGCAATATAGTGAGAAAACTGTTGAAATCAGTTAATCCATTCGCCCCTGATAGAGGATATTCTGTAGAGGATATCTACAGATACTTCCTCGAGATACTTGATAAGAATGACCATAGAGTCCTACTAATCCTTGACGATTCAGACCATCTCTTCGAGAAATACGCCGAGTTCATCTATAAACTTGGTAGGGTACATGAAATAGGTCTTATAAATAGATTATCTATTCTATTTATACTACGTAGCAACGTCTCTATAAACAAGGCTGACTTATGGGCTATAGGTGGGCTTAGAAAAAATATTGTATATTTTGAAGACTATGGATATGAAGAGCTGGTCGATATACTGGATTATAGAGCGTCACAAGCATTTAAAAATGGCGCTATAGATGAGGGGGCTATCGAAACAGCTGCAGATATTGCGGCAACATACAATTATAACGCTAGATATGCGATAGAACTCCTACTAAAGGCTGGTATGATAGCTGATAAAAAGAGGGAAAAGATCGTTACGGCCGAGCATATTAGACTAGCTAGATTTGAAGTCCCACCGTCCTTCACATACGAAGATATGAAGGCTCTAACACTACATGAAAAGATAGTTTTATATGCATTATCCGAGATATTGGCAGATGGAGAAAAATCTTTTACAACTACTGGAGAATTAGAGCGTAAATATAAGGAAGTAGCTAAGTATTTCGAGGTATCACCAGTGGGGCATACATGGTTCTGGAAAATGCTGGATACATTACATGCATTTGGAATAATATCAAAAAGACCGTCTTCAAAGAAGTTTAGGGGGAGAACTACCCTAATAGGTCTGCCATCATTCTCAGCAACGGTCCTTCTAACCAAGCTACAAGAGATGATCGAAGATGAGATCATTAAGAGCCTTGAGTAGTAGGCCTAGCGACGTAATAAAGAAGGTTACAATCCTTAGGATCCTAGAGGAGATTACATTTAACAACTATGTCACCAAAACATATTTGATACGCAGGTTAAGATCTAGACATGACATAATAACTCGATACCTAGATGAGCTGGAAAAAAGAGGAATAGTAAGGTCTATAAAATCATTTAAAATAACTCTTTACACCCTAGAGGAGAGGAGTAGGGAAGCCATCCTAATTAAAGAATTTATTATGAAATGGGCCTCACAGACTACTTCAAATACCTATGGAGAGACTCCTTAGATACTGTAAGATACTTTTTTACAATATCCTCTCTAGAGACACACTCGTCACACAGGCATATCGAGACATCCTTCAAACAGACATCAGTAAAATTACATTTCTCACAATCTACGGACCTACGACACACCGCACATTCCACCATAGGGGTGAGGATCAAGCCCATCCTTATCAAAATCTTATTGAGATTAGCTAATGCATAATAATCCCTGACTATAAACCCCTTTCCACGTTCATATTCAACCCCCTTTATCCGTACAATATCTCTAAATAAATCACCTAAACGCCTTCTAATCTGGAAGGGCTCTCCATATTTAATTCTTTGATACTCCATACTGTTTCACCCTCCTAAGAACATCCTCTATTCCATAGACCTTCCCCACCCATTCAAGCAACTTTTTATACTCTGGGTTAGCTAGAGAAGCCGCTAATACACTATCAAAGATAAACTTTCTTCTGGATTCATGTAGCCTTCTACCATATCTACTTAATAATTCATCTAACTCAGCCCTAACATCCCTATTAAGGACGAAGACATAAAGTCTATACTCAGGTATCCTCCCATCATATACTGCACCCCATCTATTAGATTGGTTAACTATCCATGACAAGATCGCTGTAAAATACTTCATTAGATAGAAGGCCCTTTCCCTCTTCATCCTACCGAGGATCACATCTAAAATCGATATATGTTCTAAAAGAGCCGCTCGTCTCTCCATCTTCATAACAGGTGATCTAGAAATGATATCGAAATAGGTGTATAGAACATCCTCCCAATGATTAGAATTCGAATCTAGTAACGTCTTTATTTCTAACTGACTAGATGAGGAAGAGATTCTCCGAAGAAGCATATCTAGAGGCATATTCTCCAATGGATTCGACACAACATCAATATCACCACCTACACTCACTGCATATAGCATGTTTATAGCTAGCCGTGCATCACCCCGAGCCCTCCTAGAAATTTCAAGAAGTGTATCTTTCTCAACATCTAGATCCTCAAGTTCAGAGATCCTCTTTATAACAATATATATCTGTTTAGGAGTAAGTCTCTTATACTCAATCACCTCAAAATTATCTAGCAGAGCCTTATGCTTCACCGGATCAATAAAATTAGCGGATGCAATGACAGGGACACTCTTTTTAGAAGCAATTTTCAAGACAGCATCTAATCCACCCCTATCCTCCTTTGGGTCAATTCCATCTATCTCATCAAAAAAGATCAGTAATTTCTTAGGTCTACCGGAGATATAAGTTTCTAATGTGTTGCCATATGCTATAAATCCGAGTTTCTCCATAATCTTCTCGGCGGTTCTATAGTCACTAGCGTTTAACTCAATAACATGGTAACCAAAATCTCTAGCTAACGCGTATACAGTTGCTGTTTTACCCGTACCTGGCGGGCCCGTCAAAAGAACACCATATTTATCTGAAGACCTCCAATTGATAAACCATCTAACCAACTTCTCTTTAGAATCTTCGTTACCAATAACCTCGGAAAGTGTTTTAGGCCGATATTTCTCTGTCCAATTCATTTACCACCACTTAAGAGGAGAGAAAGCTTAGCCAGTAGAGCTGTCACCTGTATCTCGGGATTCGCGCTAAACTGTAGCCTATACTCTATCTCGGCCATTGCTTCAGCAACCTCTGCATTCAACAAATTCCTAGCCATCAACTCAGAATACAGGAGTCGAATAACCTCTCCAGCATCTATACCACTTACACTCATAAAATCATAAAGCGTAGATTTAGCATTGTTAAAGTCACCCATACGGAGCATATCAACTACCCTTGTTATGGTCTCAGGAGAAGCTTTTCCAACGATATTCTCCACAACATCTACAGTGATGTTACCCATCGAGACTGTGGCTGCCGACTGCAATAGATTCAAAGCACGACGCATATCCCCAAGTGAGACATCATATATCTTCTTGAGCACAGCCTCATCACACTTCAAACCCTCTTTTTGACAGATCATCTGAAGATAAGACTTAACATCTTCAAAAGAGAGACGTTTGAACCTAAATATTGCAGTTCTACTTTGTATGGGGGATATTATTCTATTGAGATAGTTACAAATCAATATGAACCTGGTAACTCTAGCATTAACCTCCATTATCCTTCTAAGAGCGGTTTGAGCCTCAGAAGTCATCATATCAGCCTCATCCAGAATAACTATTTTGAAGGGAGCCTCCTCAGAAGGGGTGAAATATTGGGCAAAGATCTTAACCTTCTCTCTAATGACATTGATACCCCTCTCATCACTCGCATTCAATTCAAGGACATATTCTCGCCAATGTTCACCATATAATTCCCTAGCAAAGGCTAGGGCCGCTGTTGTCTTACCAGTGCCCGGAGGCCCAGCAAATAATAGGTGAGGCATCTCCGCAACATTACTAGCTAATAGATTTTTAAGACCTTCAATAACCTCCTCCTGATTTATAATCTCATCTAGTTTTTTAGGCCGATACTTCTCAATCCATAAAAGAGTTGACATCGTCACACCTCCGAATAAAAGAAAGCCATGCATCTACTATATTATCCATCTAATTCAAATAGCATTTTAAATCTCAAATAAAAACGGTATATGAGGTAGAATTATTTTTGAGGACGGATAAAAATGGGTTTACAAGAGGATATAGACATCCTAGAAAATCTAGACAAACTATTTATGAGCAAACGTGTAAGTATTGTAGCATTAGAAGATATAAATCCTGAAAGGGTAGAAAATGTAGTTGACCATCTAATCAAGAGGAATACGAAGTTTAATGTTCCGTTGTCGGTGGCTCTTAAGCTGGTTAGGGAGGGGGCTGCCACAGTCCCTGAGGAGAATATTAACTGGATTAAGAAGATTATATGGAAGGAGAAGTCTAGAAGCCGAATCGATATGCTAGCTAAACATGAGGATGACTTCTACGAAAAACTGATTATAACCCTCTACGCAATAAACCACGACAAGAAAGGACTAAAACTGGAGGAAGAACTAAGAGAACACATTACCCAACTCGTCATCCAAGCACTTAAAAAGAGACTTACAATACTCCTTTCAAAAGTTGCTGGAGACACCAAATCAATAATTAAAAATACAGCGCCTGAAGAAGATCTACTCCTCAGAATTGTAAAAGGAGTTGTTGAAACGTGGATGGAAAAATTACATATAAATGATTTTTAGCTTCGGAAATGGTGGGAAGAGATACTCCTTGTTTTTTAGTTTAAAGGATACAGATACTATATAGGGTAAACTGATATGGAACAGGATAGCAGAACAGAGGAGATTATAAATAAATTTTATCAATTCTTCCTCGAATTCAAAGATTTACGTACAGGTGAGAGGAAGTATAGAGAGAGGCTCATGCAAATAATCAATCAGCCAAGGGCTTTTAAGCATCTAAATGTTGAGTTTGTAGATATCGTAATACATGATAGTACATTAGCCCTCGAACTATCCCAAAATCCATGGGCGATACTACCGTATATCCAGATAGCGGCTCATGAAGCCCTAAAAATATTACAGCCCATAGAAGCTGAGAAAATCAGGCC
>WAKC01000010.1 GCA_015523605.1 Candidatus Geothermarchaeota archaeon | reverse complement strand
TTTTAGAGGATACGTCAATGCTAAAGGGTATCAGCCATATATCTCTATATCCTCCCTGGGACCATCTATCCATCAACCTTTTTATCTAGGGATATAGAAGCTCTATATATTCCCTCCTCTTCATCCTCACCCTATCACTGTTGATGAACATTCTCCCTATTAGCATACCAGCTAGGAATCCACCTATATGGGCCCAGTATGCGACTCCAGCTGGCACCGGATTTAGAACGGTTATCGATCCCAGTATGAACTGCATTATGAACCAGAACCATATATAGTGATATGCGGGTAGAACGGCGGTCGTTATGAAGTATCCAAGGAATAATAATGTGACTATCCTAGCCCTGGGGTAGAATACTAGGTACATCCCTAGTACCCCGCTTATTGCTCCTGAAGCCCCTATCATGGGTACTATTGATAATGGGGTGAATAGGCTCTGGATTATAGCTGCTGCTACGCCAGATGCTATATATGTGGCTAGGAATCTTCCATGTCCAAGTGCATCTTCTACGTTGTCCCCGAATATCCATAGGTAGAGCATATTTCCGAATATGTGTTGTATATCTGCATGTAGGAACATGGATGTGAATATTGTCTCGAGTCTGACTCCTAGGAAGAGGTAGATTGGTTTGAATCCCCATGTATCGACTATCTGTGGGAATCTGGGGTTGAAGAAGGTTATTATGAATACTATGACGTTTATGGCTACCAAGGTCTTGGTGACTATAGGTCTGGTATGGGTTGGGTTTATATCTCTAATGGGCATCATCTCGGGTGACACCGTTTTGATAGGGACTTAAAAATGTATATTGTTTATTACGTATATTATGAGATATTCATCCTTCAAGGTTGAAAGGGTAATCTTCGGTCGGTTGGAGACTGGTGAGGACCTCTTGAAGGGTCTCTCTGAGGTAGTGGCTAGGGAGAAGGTTAAATCTGGTGTTATATCTCTGATTGGAGCCCTGTCAAAGTTTAGGCTGGGTTTTTTCGTCCCTGAGACTGGAGGTTATGAGGTGGTTGAGCGGGAGGGTCTCTATGAGTTGGTCTCGTGTGTAGGTAATGTCTCATGGATGGATGGTAAGCCTGTGGTTCATATACATATGGTTGTATCGGATGAGGAGGAGGTATTTGGTGGGCATGTTCTAGAGGGGTGTATAGTAGGCCCTACAGTCGAGTTCAGTATTTTAGAGTTGGACCGGGAGGTATATAAAAAGTATTTCGAGGATGTAAAGTTGAACCTCCTTGATCTCTAATGGTGGTGAAGAGGTATTATCTCGGTTGTGGGGGGCTATACCTTCGATAGAAATATTTTGGAGGATGGAAGGGTTGTCGAGTCTATAGGTGGCCCTCCATACCACATGTATAGGGCATATAAGACTGTAGGCGGTGAATACTCGGTAGTCTCTCCTGTAGGTGAGGACTTCGATATATGGAGGGATTATAACAGAGATTATACACGTTTCCTCGAGGTCTTCTATGGATGTGAGACGCTCCGGTTCACCAATGAATATACAGCTAGTGGTAGGAGGCAGAGGGTATCAGGTGGTGGGTATCAACTCTCAATCGTAAATACAATCGATTTTCTAGAGAGGCTTTTTCCAGAGCATGTAGTTGTATCTCCCGTATATAATGAGGTTCCTCTGAAGCTCGTCCAGAGTCTATCGACACTGTTTAAACTCTCGATTGATATACAAGGCTTCATTAGAGAGGTGGGTGACAACGGCACTATAATTCATAGGGGGCTCCCTGATGAGCTCTATAGCATATCCTATTATCTATTTAAACTCTCGAGTGAGGAATCTGAATATATTGATCTGGATAAGGTGGATGCAGAGTATATAGTTTTGACTAATGGGAGGGAGGGTGCCACACTGATTCTAGGTGATTCAGGCTTTTATATCCCTGCCTATCCATTATCGGGGGTTGATGAGACCGGCTCTGGAGATATATTTACATATCTATTTCTCCATGGTCTCATGAAGTATTCAGATCCTGTCGAGGCATCGTGCTATGCATCTGCATATACCTCATATATCCTTGAGGGTGGGGGTACAGATCCCCAGGAGAGGTTTAAGCTGGTTAAAGAGGGTGTTAAACAGGTTAGATAGCCCTTAATATCTAATTCTAAAATCTGTGAATTCCCCTTTATACTCTTGATACTCTACTTCAACCCTATCTACACGGG
Source organism: Candidatus Geothermarchaeota archaeon (assembly GCA_015523605.1). GTDB lineage: Archaea > Thermoproteota > Nitrososphaeria > Geothermarchaeales > JDFR-13 > SZUA-1514. The sequence goes on along the minus strand of WAKC01000010.1, from coordinate 28,214 downwards.
CTAGTGGAGGGCCTACATGCATCCAGCTTATAAGTTTCTCCACCTTCTCCTTATCACCCTCTATAACTGCCTCTACACTCCCATCGGGCATATTCCTTACATACCCGGTTACACCAAGTTCCCTAGCCTTGTCTACGGTGTTGGCTCTGAAGAATACTCCCTGGACCCTCCCATACACCCGTACGTAAGCCCTTACTAGAGTCATCCCAGGAATTGAATTTCTACGTAATCGGTTTTAACAGGATGTATTTATTTAAGGGGTTCAGCGTCATATCCATTCTCCCTGAGTATAGAAGCAAGCTTCTCGGCATAGCCATATATCGTATAAATCTTTTTTGGGGATACCTTATCGATTATGTTCATTAATCCTTTATAGTCTGAATGGTCGCTTATTGGTAGGCCCCCTCCAAACTTTAACGTCCATCCGGAGAGCCTGGCTTCGATGGGGTTGTACCTCTCTAGATAGGTTAGATCCTCGTTTGAAGCGGCTAGGATTACAAAAGGTTCTTCAAGTCCTTCATTCACAATCTTCTCAGGAAGTTTTAATCCGGCTATCCTCCTATAGGCATTGTTATACCTCTCTACACGCTTTGTTGAGTATACATTCCTAAGCTTCTTTAATATAATTGAGAGGATCTGGGGCTTACCCAGTGGATAGGCTCTTAGAATGATGTTCCTACCTTGAATAATATTTCTAGAGATGAATCTCAATAGCATATTCACCTGTCTCTTAAACTCTCCGAAGATATATTCTGGAGAGCCGTATGTAGCCTCTATAATTAGGATGTCGGCCTGAGGAGGGTTGAACCCCCTCAGTATAATCCTATCATTGTCATTTACATCCCCGGTATAAAGGACTTTCCCCTCTATTAGGAAGGCGGTCGAACCGAGTATATGCCCCGTCTCATACAGTTCGACGTCTTTATATTCATTTAAAATATTGTAGTATCTCCTCCCCCTAAGCTCGGCTAGTTTTAGGGTTTCTGGTGAGGCTATCACCCTCCCCCTGGCCTTGGTGGGTAGGTGGTCATAGTGGGCGTGGGATATGAGGTTATAATCGACATCTAATTTAGAGTCTATTCTATCAAGTCCATACCTCCTATCTCCAATTCTTAGGTAGACGCCGTATCCAGACCTTCTAATCTCTATCTTCGTCATCCTATTCCTCACTCTATATACTTTAATATAAACCTTAGGCTATACCTCTACCTAAATTTTATTTTATTGGGGGTCTATTTTTATGTGATTGGTCGGGAGGTGGACTCTGTTTGACTAGTATCCGTATAGGTATAATTGGGAAGACAAATACTGGTAAGACCACATTTTTTAATGCAGCCACTCTTTTGGATGCTGAGATACAGCCATATCCATTTACAACTAAAGAGCCTAATATTGGGGTGGCCCATGTATCCTCTCCATGTGTATGTGGGGAGTTTAATGTTAAGGATGAGCCTAGGAATAGCCTATGTATTAACCGTGTCCGTTTCTATCCCATTACATTGATAGATCTGCCCGGTCTGATTAAGGGGGCTCATCAGGGTAAGGGGCTTGGTAACCAGTTCTTGACGGTGGCTGCCCAGTCAGATGCTCTGCTACATGTGGTTGACGCCTCTGGGAGTATAGATGCGGAGGGTAATATTGTAGAGCCTGGATATGGGGATCCCCTATCCGACTATTACGATATTGAGGAGGAGCTTGTCCTATGGTATCATAAGATTATTGAGGGGAATCGGACGACTATTGAGAAGTATGAGAAGACGTTGGGCCTTGTAGATGCTTTATATACCGTTTTAAGTGGTATAAAGGTTGTTCATGAGCATATCGAGACCGCGTTGGCTCTCACTGGATTGACGGATAAGCCCTTCAAGGATTGGACTCTTGAGGAGACTAGGAATTTTGCTTATGTAATTAGGGATGTATCTAAGCCTACTGTGGTCGTCGCTAACAAGATTGACTTGGAGGGTGCTGAGAAGAACTATCTAAGGCTTAGTAATACCTTGAAGGATGTGGTGGTTATTCCTGCGTCTGCCGATTCTGAGCTGGCTTTGAGGAGGGCTCAGCAGAAGGGTCTGGTCGAGTATATCCCTGGTTCAGAGGAGTTTAAGGTTGTGAGGCCGGAGGCACTTAACGAGAAGCAGAGGAGGGCTCTTGAGTATATGGAGCGTTTCGTCTTCTCAAAGATTATGAGGACGGGCGTCCAATTCGCGTTGAACACGCTTGTATTCAAGGTTATGGGCTATAAATTCGTGTATCCAGTTGAGGATGTGGAGAAGCTGTCTGATAGGAGGGGCCGTGTCTTACCCGATGTATTCCTACTTCCACGTCATGCCACGTTGATGGATCTAGCTGCATATATCCATAGTGAGTTTCCCAAGTATCTACTTCATGGTATTGATGTGAGGACTGGTATAAGGCTTCCTAAGGATTATGTATTGCATGATAGGGATGTTATCCACCTCGTCCTAGCTAGGAGGAGGCGTTGACCCTCTCCATAATATATTTTTAAATGTATATTGGCATTATTGGGATGTCTAAAAAGTTATATCTATATCTCAATCCAACCCTCTTTAGATATGGATTTCCTAATCATCCCCTAACCACTAAGAGGTATGAATATTTTCTTGAGAGGTATTCTAGGGTTAAGGATAGATTTTTAGAGTGTGTCGTTGAGGTATATGATTTTGAGTGTAGCGAGTCCTATCTCGAGCTATTCCATTCAAAGGGTTATATAGAGTTTGTTAAGAGGATGTCTGAGCTTGGCTCAGGCTTTCTAGACTATGGAGATACACCAGCCTATAAAGGTGTGTATGAGGTCTCCCTCACCAGTGTATGTGCAACTAGGGATGGTGTTCTTAGGACTTTGGATGGTGGTATAGCCGTTAACCTAGCTGGTGGATGGCACCATGCATTTAGAGACCGGGCCTCAGGCTTCTGTGTATTCAATGATATTGGTGTTGCTATAGAGTCTATTAGGGATAGAGCCATTAAAATCCTCTATATAGATATTGATGCACACCATGGTGACGGTGTATACTATCCATATGAGTCGGACCCTAATATCTATATCTTTGATATTCATGAGTCGCCACAGTTTCTATTTCCTGGGACCGGCTTCTCCTATGAAATTGGGAGTGGTAATGCTGTCGGGACTAAGTTGAATATTGAGATGATGCCTGGTGCAGATGGTAGTCAGTTGTTGGAGGCTGTGAAGAAGATAGATGAGTTTATAGGGGATAAGGAGTTTGGATATGTGATTATACAGGCTGGGACGGATGGTTTGAAGGGGGATCCTCTCACCCATCTCGAGTATGACGTAGATTCATTTGTTGAGGCTGTGAAGTATTTCGTCTCTATAGCTCTTGATAGGGGCGTAGGTGTTACCCTACTTGGTGGGGGAGGTTATCAGCCTGAGGTCTTTGGAGATGTTTGGGTTAGACTGGTTGAGGAGTTGTGTGGTATGCTATGAAGTGTACTCTAGTGGGTCTACCTAAACTCGGAGACAAAATACTATATAGGTTGGAGGATTATGGGGGTTTATTTGCTAGGCTTGTCTTTGAGCTCCCAGAGAACTTCACAAGCCTCCTCGAGTGGATAGATTTTATAGTTCCTGAGAGTCTCGAGAGGTATGTCTCTAGTGTTGAGAAGATAGTTTTGGATGACTTTTTCGGTTTTAGGGGTAGGGCGTATGGCTTGATAACCCTCTTTTCGGAGGTGGAGGATTTTAGGGAGCTCCTTCGAGGCAGGATAACTATATTTACTTCCGAGTCACAGCCTTTCGAGTATCTCTTCGAGGATGGGGATGACTGTATACTAGACTTTATATATAGTTTCTCAAGTCATTACCCCTCCAGATTTAGACCTGAATATAGGCATCCGGATTTTAAATTCTTTGATGATGGGTACCTCGCCTACAACAACATCCTAGGAAGTATAGATAGGAAGGTCTCTATCCAGTTGGAGATGGGTGGGGATTTTGATGTCTATCTATACCCCCCTAACCTCCTTGGTGGCCGTGTAGATCCAAGTCTCTTCTTTCCCGAGTTTAGCGAGTCCTTCGAGGTTCTTGATAGGGGTGATGAATATATAAAATGGTATCTAGAAGTTCTGAGGGGCTTTAACGGTAGGGGTATCCACGTTTTCCCCTTGATGTTTAATGAGGGCTTGTCTTTCAAAGGTGGATATATAGTTCTTGATGGTAAGCCTAGATATCATGATGACCTCCGTCTAGAGCTTGATAGGTTGACTATTGACCTAGCTTGGGAGTTGGATGGTGTGAAGCCTTCTCTCTCTTTTAAGAGGTTTAGGAGCTTCGTCAAGTTCTCAGGCAGGAAATACCTTGTCAATATAGGGTTTGAGGATTATCCCCCTCCTCCCTCCCATAGGTTTGTGGAGTTTAGGATTGGATCTAAGGTTGTCTGGTCCTCACCCTCTGCGGAGGGTTTACTTGGGTTGAAACTTGTGTAGCTACGGGATTGGTGTGGGCGTTACTTTTTTTAGAGTGTTCTTCCTGATTATCTCAGTCAGCTTCTTAATAGTTTCCGCCGGTATGTTAACCTCTTTATATTCTCCCTCTTCATCTAACTCGATTACCTCGGATGTTATCGTATCTAATATGGTGTCTAGCTTCTCTATTGTCGGGATATTCAGTTCATTCATAATCTTCTTTATCTTGGGGTCTATCTGGGCCTTGCTAAAGTATCTATCAAGCCCATATAGATGGGATATCTTCTTGATATTGCTATAGTATATCCTTATGAATGGGAGGTAGTCTGTTGTTTTGAACTCTATATCCTCGAATGCTCCGAGTATCCAATGTGTATATGTGAATGGCCTGACTATAATGGCGTCTCTGCTGTCCGCATATTTTCTGAGGAGTAGGGCGTTTAGAGACTGTTGTATACTCTCTTTGGATGTTCGTGGTAGATATGCCTTTAATGTCTTTAGGAGGTCGCCGTCGAAGCTTAGGATTGTGGGTGTCGCCCTCACCAGCCTTAGAAATCCCTCTAGATTCTTTGGTATAAGCCTTTTAGACCGGGAGTCTGACAGGAATACAAGGTCTACAACTCCCTTGGATATAAGGGGTTTTAATGTGGCTACGAGGGATATGGTCTCGATTGTATTTGATATTGGGAGGACGATCCTCTTTACCTCATATGACTCTATAAAATCTTCTAGTTCATATTGGATGGTGGATATTATAGACCTTATATTCCTCTTTGTATATGCACTTCTAAATTCGATGTTTATATCCCTAGTCACTCCAACCCAACTCCCTCATCTTTCTCAATTGGGTCAAGACGTAATCTCTAACTTCGCCTGGCTTTAGCCTATCTAGTATAACCTCTCCCTTCGAGATAGCCTTCTTCATGAGATTCTCCATCTCAGATCCACATTTAACACATTTTACTTTTGGAATTTCCCCGTCTATCTTCCATCTAACAGTTTCATATGTATAACACTCGGGGCATCTAAATAAGAGTTTTGTCCCTCCAAACTTTCCACGTTTGGCAAGTGGTCTACCCTCCTTCTCAACTATATCCAGTGCATAATCTACAATCTTTGAGTTTGAGAGGCTACTTCCTACTCCAAATCCGTCTACAGGGGTATCGGATAACTCCTTGATTAGGTTGAGGTCTATACCCCCCGATAGGAAGATCTTTACATGTTTATAGCCTCTTATATCGAGTTCCCATCTAACCTCATTTATGATCTTCCTTATATCGCCTCTTCTACTCCCTGGTGTATCAAGCCTTACACCGTATAACCTATCTTTTAAGGTCTCTGCAGCCTTTATAGCCTCTATCTTTTCATCGTAGAATGTATCTATCAATGCTATTCTTGGGACGTCCTCCTCAATATACTTGTCGAAGGCCTTCCAAGCCTCTATCTGGTCTCCATAAATTATTATTAGGGCATGTGGCATGGTTCCCGTTGGTTTTAGCCCTAGGAGTTTAGCGCTGAGGATTGCAGATACACCGTCGAATCCACCTATATAGGCTGCATAGTCTATGACTGGTGTGACAGCCGGATGCATCCTTCTAGCACCGAATGAGAGGAGTACTTTATCCCATGCATTATATCTGATATGAGCTGCATAAGTGGCTACACCCGAGTATTGACAGAGTATTCCGAGGAGGGGCGTCTCATAAATCGCGTATGCACCGTATGGCCCATGTATAAATCCCACTGGTGCCCTTACACCCTTCCTATCGAATGGTTTGAATACTGTTCCCTCTTCAAGGATATATAGGTCTAGGTCTAATCCTTCGAGGAGGTTGAGGAGCTCATATCCACCGCTGAATACGCCCCATGTGAATCCATAGGGTAGTTCCCCGGGGGATATCTCCATTACAACATCTGTCTTGTCGAGTCCATCCTTTTCGAGGATTTTAAGGGTTCTTAGGAAGTATATATCGGTTGTCTCTCCCTTCTTAATATCGTCTTCGTCTGCGATGTAGAATTTCTTCATTTTCATTCTCCTCTTCCGTAAAATATTTATGTCTCTAGGAAATAATATTCACCTATCTCCTTCTGGTGTCTATCGAGTCTACTATTCAACTTATTTATCCTAGGTCTCCCACTATGCCTATCTCTTCTAAGGGTTATACCTATCTCTCTCAGGAATATATTCATCGCCTCTACCTTGGATTTAGGCTCGAGGGCATGTCCATGTATAGATGGTTCTCCCTTGAATACCACTATCCTATCGGCTACTGCATCTATCATTATGAGGTCATGGTCGATCACAGCCGCAGGCTTTCCACTGAGTTTTATGAAGCGGTTTATGGCGTTGGCTAGTGTGAGTCTATCCTCAACATCTATGAAGGCTGAAGGCTCATCGAGGAGATACATATCGGCATCCATTAGGAGTGTCGCTGTCACAAAGAGTTTCTGGAGTTCACCTCCTGATAACTCCTTCACCCTCCTCTCCAAAAGTTTATAGAGGTTTAGTGGTTTGAGGAGTCCGTCGACCGCCTGTCCAGATAATGCCTTGGATCCAGCCTTCTCTATTAGGAAGTCCTGTACAGTCCCTTCATAATCGGGTGAGATATACTGTGGCTTATAGGCGATCTTACTGGGTCCAACGAGTATCTCCCCCTCATCTGGGGATAGCTCGCCCACAAGTATTCTAAAGAAGGTGGTCTTTCCTATCGAATTCGGACCTACTATTCCTACGACCTCTCCATTGTAAAACTCTCCTTCATCGACTTCTAATGTGAATCCGTTAAGCGTCTTTTTCAGTCTTGTATATTTTAGGATGGGGATGGCCTCTACCTTGTGGCTTGGGAGGGGTTTATCAAATACTATCCTCTTCTCTCTAAATCTGATGTTATCCGCAGGGATATACCCATCTAGGAATATATTTATCCCGGTCCTTACACTCTCATTCCTCGTGAATATACCGTATGTACCGGGCTCTCCATATACTACGGAGATCTGGTCACTTACATAATCTAGGAAGGCTAGGTCGTGGTCTACAAGTATAACATATTTATTCTTTCTCGAGTATTCTGAGATGATTTTTGCGAGGGCCATCCTCTCAAATATGTCGTTGAAGCTACTCGGCTCGTCGAGTAGATATATATCTGCATCTTTTAATAGGGAGGCTGCTACAACCATTCTCTGTATCTCCCCGCCGGAGAGCTGTTTTACATCCTTATCTAGTGAGTTTATCAGGTTTAGCCTCTCAACTATTAGGTCTAGGTCTCCAGTCTCATCCACCTTTTTAAGTAGGTCTTTAACCCTACCCTTGACTACCTTTGGCGTTAAATATACTTCCTGCGGCTTATATGATATTCTTATTCTACCGTTATAAAGGTCTTTGAAGTAGTAATATAGCTGTGTACCAGAGAAATATTCAAGTACTTTATCCTTGTCTCCCTCCTCCTCATAGTTCCCTAGATTTGGTATTATCTTGCCTGCTAGTATCTTGATGGCGGTGGACTTTCCAGTTCCATTCCTACCTACTATGCCGAGTACTTGGTTTTTAATTGGGGTGGGTAGTCGGAAGAGTCTAAACCCGTTTATATCGTATCTATGGACCATCTCAGTCTCGAGTTCCTGTGGGAGGTTTACAATTGTTATCGCGTTGAAGGGGCATTTATTTACACATATTCCACATCCTATGCAGAGGGGCTCGTTTATATATGGCTCCCCCTCTCTAAACTCTACAGCCATTATACCCATCTTTACAGGGGGGCAGAACCTCTGACATTCATGGTTACATTTATCGGGATTACATATATCCCTGTCTATAACCGCTACTCTCAACACCATCTTGCCTCACTCTCAACCCTATTTTATATGGGGCTTGCCCACTTAATTAACTTACCCTTTATAATGTAATATAGGCCTATAGTATTATGGCTTGTATCTTATTGGTGTTAATTGATGAGTATGGGTGTCCAGTCGGTTGATGAGGATTTTACCGTTATGTTTAAGTGGAGTATGGATATAATGTTCTCCAATTCGAAGGTCTGGCTCTACCCTGTTGCGGTATCACTGATTGATGGGCTTATATCTGCAGGGATGACTTGGTATATGTTCTGGATGGGTTTCCCAGGCCTCTTTCTAATGCCACTACTCGGTATGTTCCAGTTCCTTATTGGTATCGCGTTGCTTATCATAGTCTTCTTCTTGACCTTGATGAGTGTCAAGATGTTTATACAGGTTTATGAAGGTGGTTCAGTGGATTTTGAGAGTGCGAAGGATGAGATCTTAGGTAATGCCGGTGGATATTTGATCATAGGTATATTAGCAGCTATCCTTAGCATATTCATAATCACGATTCCCCTAGCCCTCCTATTGATTACTGTATCGGTGGTGATTGGAGCCGGGGATATAGGGAGAAGCTTCTCATTATCAGTGGATATCCTCTCTAAGAACCTCGTTCCTGTTATACTTCTATCCCTGATATCGATTATACTAAGCTTTGTCGTAGGTATGTTGTCAGCGAGTCCATTCTTCTTTGGTGTGGTGGTATTCAGACCTCTTTCGACGTTTGTAAACATATTGATACTAGGCGCCTTTACATATCTATCTCTAAAGGCTCTAGGCTATGGATCCGCTGGGGAAGGCGATAGTTTTGAATAACCCCTCCATTTCCTTTTTAAGAAGTATATAATGTATTGTTTTGAGGGGGATGATTAGATACTGGAGTGAGGCTATAACTAGAGAGGATCTATTGAAGGCTTTAGATGAAGATGTAGCTAAATGGTTTAGCCGTTTCCCAGACTTGACTCCACCCCAGAAATATGGGGTCCCCCCTATTATGAAGGGGTATAATACCCTGATAACCTCTCCAACCGGCTCTGGTAAGACCTTGACCGCCTTCATCTATATCATCAGTGAGCTTTTTAAGATGGCTAAGAGGGGGGAGCTTGGAGACTATGTATACGTGATCTATATCTCCCCACTCCGCTCTCTAAACAATGATATCTATAAGAATTTGAGGATTCCCCTGGATGATGTGAAGAAGATTATTCTTGCGAGGGGGGAGGAGGCTCCAGATATTAGGATTGCCGTCCGTACTGGTGATACCTCCCAGAGTGAGAGGAGCCGTATGCTTCGTAAGCCACCTCATATCCTGGTTACCACGCCTGAGTCCCTCTCTCTAATGATAACTGCTCCTAAGTTTAGGGAGCGGCTTAAGAATATTAAATGGGTGATTGTTGATGAGGTGCATAGCCTCTGTGAGAATAAGAGGGGTGTCCATCTCTCTGTCTCTCTAGAGAGGCTTAGGGAGATTGTGGGTAGAGATTTTGTTAGGATTGGTCTCTCCGCCACTATACATCCTCTTGAGGAGGTGGCCCAGTTCCTCGTGGGTTATAATGATGATGGGAGTCCCAGGGATTGTGTAATTGTTGATGCTAGGTTTGTTAAGGATAAGGATCTTAGGCTGGATACCCCTGTTAAAGACCTTATCTATAGCTCGTCTGAGGAGAGGAACCTGGCTCTCTATAGATATCTTAAGGAGATAATAGATTCTCATAGGACTACCCTGATATTCACTAATACGAGGAGTGGTGCTGAGAGGGTTGCCTATCACCTCATTAAATATGGTATTGTCGATGAGGATAAGATTGGTGTCCACCATAGCTCCCTCTCTAGGGAGGTTAGGTGGGATATTGAGGACCAGCTTAAGAAGGGTCTTGTAAAGTGTGTTGTTACGAGTACTAGTCTTGAGCTGGGTATTGACATTGGCTATATAGATGCGGTTGTACAGATTGGTTCTCCAAAGAGTATAAACCGTGGTCTCCAGAGGATTGGTAGGAGTGGGCATAGCATAGGTAGGGTGTCCAAAGGCTACTTCGTTGTTTTGGATCTAGATGACCTTATTGAGGATGGTGTTTTGATTGCTGAGGCATATATGGGTAGGCTTGATAAGGCCTATATACCTAGGAATGCATTGGATGTCTTGGCCCAGCATATTGTTGGAATGGCTCTTGAGAGGCGTTGGAAGGTTGAGGATGCATATAGGGTTATACGTAGGGCATATCCATATAGAGGGCTTAGCTGGGACGAGTTTATAAACCTCCTTAGATACTTGAGTGGTAAGTATGGGCTTGAAGACTATCGTGTATATGGTAAGATATGGTTTGATGAGGAGAGTATGGAGTTTGGTAGGCGTGGTAGACTCCTTAGGCCAATATACTTCATGAATGTCGGGACTATACCAGAGGATATGAGTCTTATCGTATATAGTGGGAGGCGTAGGATCGGGAGGCTTGAGGAGGAGTTTGTCGAGCATCTTGATGTAGGTGATATCTTCGTATTGGCTGGGAGGACGTTCCGCTTCCTGAGGGCTAAGGGGAATAAGGTGTATGTTGAGCCGGCTGATGGGCTTAAGCCAACTGTACCGACATGGATATCGGAGCTCCTCCCCCTCTCCTTTGACTTGGGTGAGGCTATATCCAGGTATAGATGGATACTCTATAAAATGGTTTCTCATGGTTATAGGGATCATGCTAAGAGGTTTGTCAAGAGGTTTATGAGGGCGAGTGAATATGCAGCTGAGAATCTAGTCCGTTATATCGAGTCCCAAATATCCTTCTTGAAGAGTAATGGTTTCCCATCCTTCCACTCCAACTCCAATCTAATCATCGAAAATTATGTCGACTATTCTGAGAGGGTTAGATACGTCATCTTCCATACAGTGTTTGGGAGGCGTGTAAATAGTGTCTTGGCGAGGGCATATGCATATCTAATTAGGAATAGGTTGGGTGTGAGTGTTAAGGTTTTGATTAGCGACCACTCCTTCGCCCTAGGCTTTCCACTCAGATACTCCTTAGATGTGGAGGAGATCCTTGGCTTACTAAATAGTGAGAATCTGAGGGATGTAATCTCCGAGGCTGTATTAACAAGCCAGTATATAAGGAGGATTTTTAGGCATGTGGCTAATAGGGGTTTCATGATTCTAAGGTATTACAAGGGTAAGAAGACACGCCTCTCTAGGCAGCAGGTTAGTAGTGAGAAGATATTTGAATTCGTCAAGGGTATGAGGGACTTTCCTCTGTTGAAGGAGAGTATTAGGGAGGTTATTGAGGATAAGATGGATGTCCAGAATGCTGTTAAAGTCTTGAGGGATATCGAGAGTGGTAGGAGGAGGTGGATAGTCCTTAGAGATTCTGATGTCCCCTCGCCATTTGCATATGGAGTTTTGCTACGGGGTATGGAGGATGTTGTTTTGATGGAGGATAGGGTTAAAGTTCTTCAGGAGTTTTATAATAAGTTGATGGTTAGGTTGGGTGGGGATGAGGGTAAAACTTTATAAATCTCTCTATATAGCCTCTCCATGGCCCGCAGCATATATTGAAGATGCTAATCTACTTGTAATGTCTGATCTACACCTTGGTATAGAGGGTTATCTAGAGGATGAGGGTATCTTCCTACCTAGAGGTGTCAGTAGGTCTACCGCAGAGATTGTATACAATGCTATTGAGGATTATATGCCTGAGACTGTGGTCTTCAATGGTGATCTGAAGCATTCCTTCGGTCTTCTGAAGACTTCTGAGTGGAGGGAGTTGACCAACTTCTTCAAGAGGTTGAAGGAGGAGTATAGGTTGGAGGTATATGTCGTTAGGGGTAACCATGATAATTATCTGGGGGTCCTACTGGATAAGTTTGGATATGAGATGGTTGATAGGTATGATGTGGACTATGTGACTATCGTCCATGGCCATAGAGAGGAGAGTCTGGACGAGTTTCGAGAGGTGGTTATAATAGGTCATGAGCATCCATCGATTGTTATAAAGGATGAGGCTGGCGGTAAATACAGGTTTAAATGTTTCCTTTGGGGGGACTTAGGCGAGAAGAAGATACTTGTCCTACCACCGGTCTCCGAGATATCAACAGGGACTTCATTCAACATGTATGAGTATGTCGAGCCTCTATCCCCCCTACTCCGTAATGTTGACCTAGGCAAGTTTAAACCATATGCCATCGTCCCTGGAGAGGTTGTTAAGGAGCTTCCACCCCTTGAGGTTCTAAGGTCTTTCCTATAGTTTAACTAGTTTCTTAATTTTTAGACTCGTCTTTACCACCTCTTTTATTTAGGGTGTGGGATAATTATTGAGTTAAAAATGGTTAGGGGGTATGTATTGTGAAGCCGGGTAATGATGTAGGTATATATGGATATGGAGCGTATATCCCCAGATACTTCATTGAAAATAAGATTATATCCTCTCTCTGGAAGAGGGATGCACAGCCAATCCAGAGTAAGAGCTTCCCAAACTATGATGAGGACACGATTACCATCTCATATGAAGCCGCTTTAAGGGCTATCGAGTCTTCCAAGGCTCCTATAGAGAAGATAGGGGCGATATTTATAGGGAGTGAGTCGAAACCCTATGCGGTGAAGCCTTCAGGCACGGTTTTAGTCGATGCACTAGGCCTACCGAGAAGTATATTATCCGCTGACTATGAATTCGCGTGTAAAGCTGGTACCGAGGCTATGCAGACAGTTTTTGGGCTTGTCTCTTCTGGGATGATTGAGATGGGTATTGCGATTGGGGCGGATACTGCACAGGGCCGTCCTGGTGATGAACTTGAATATACAGCTGCGGCGGGTGGTGCTGCCTATATAATCTCCCGTGTGGATATGGGGGTATTAGCTAGGCTTGAGGCATCCTACTCCTATGTTAGTGATACACCCGATTTCTGGAGACGTTCTGGAGAGGATTATCCCCGCCATCTATATAGGTTTACTGGTGAGCCCGCTTATTTCCATCATATAATGTCTTCTGTCAAGGGCTTGTTTGAGAAGTATGGCTATCAGCCTTCAGACTTTGCATATGCTGTCTTTCACCAGCCAAACTATAAATTCCCTACTAGGGTGGCGGCTAAACTAGGTTTTACTAGGGAGCAGATTAAACCCGGGCTTGTAGTTCCACTGGTTGGGAATACATACTCCGGCTCTAGCCTATTAGGCTTGGCCGCGACTCTTGATGTGGCTAAGCCAGGTGATAAGATTCTACTTGCTTCATTCGGCTCTGGAGCTGGTAGTGATGCCATGGTCTTTGAGGTTACAGAGCTTATCGAGGAGAGGAGGATGGTCCCACCTGTATCCAAGATGATTAGTAGGATGTCCCCTGGAGACTATTCTACATATGCCCTATACCGTGATATGCTCAAGAGGTGATTAGATATGGGGCGTCCCGTTATAGTAGGTGTTGGATATACCAAGGTGGGTGAGTATTGGGATAAGGATGTGTTCCAACTCGCCTATACCGCTATAAAGAATTTGATGGATGAATATGGCGTGGATGATGTGGATGCGCTCTACGTGGGTAATGCATTGGCAGGATATTACGATAGGCAGTTGGCCCTGGCTTCTCACGTGGCGGATGCCTTGAGTCTATATGATACAGCGGTCTCAACATTCTCTAGTGGAGGAGCCTCCTCGGCCCAGGCGATATATAACGCAGTATTGGGTGTTGCATCTGGCCAGTTTAAATCGGTTATTGTGGGTGGTGTTGAGAAGATGAGTGAGGAGCTACCCGCTAAAGTCGTGAGGGGAACTTCTCTAGTTGAGAATAGCTTCCTAGTTGATTATAACGGTTTAACCAGTTTCTCCTTGCAGGCCTTGATTGCTCAGATGTATATGGAGGAGTTTGGGTTGAAGAGGGAGGATCTCTCCTTACTCCCGGTTTTGGAGCATGAAAATTCATCTAAGTCTAAACATTCACAGTTTAGGAATAGGATCTCGATAGAGATGGTTTTGAATGCGCCTCCTGTTGCTGAACCTCTCACCATATTTGATGTGAGTGCACCAGGAGATGGTGCGGCTTTCATAGCTGTCATGGATGAGGATTATGCGAGGAAGAATGGCTTTAAATATGTAAAGATACTTGGTATGGGTTCAGCCTCTCAACCGGCTAATCCTCTTGAGAGGGCTTCTCCATATATGTTTGAGGCCACCTCAAGAGCTCTTGAGAAGGCTTTGTCGGGTGCGGGTATAACCATTGAGGATGTAAATCATCTAGAGATTTATAACCCGACCTCTATAGCGGGTCTCCTTGTTCTAGATTCACTTGGCCTTTGTAAACGGGGTGAATCCGCTAAACTGGTTGGGGATGGATATTTCTCTTTGGAAGGTAGGGCTCCAGTCAATACTTTTGGTGGTGCGAAGGCTAGGGGCGATCCTAAGGGTGCAGTCACCGCCTACCAATTTGTTGAGGCTTTTCTCCAGCATATGAATATGGCGGGTGATAATCAGATTGGAGATGTGAAGTATTCACTTATACATTCGATGGTTGGGTTTGACATTTCATCATATGTGTTTATATTGGGAGGTGGTTAGATGACTGAGATTTCAGACTGGATATATAGGATTAGTAGGTATCGGTTGATAGGCTCTAAATGTGTAGAATGTGGGGAGGTTGCATATCCACCTAGGCTTACCTGCTATAAATGTGGGGGTAAGATGGCTGATTATCAGCTCCCGAGAAGGGGTAAGATATTATATTATACAGTTGTTAAGAGCCTTCCAGAGAGGTATAACAGGTATGGTGCGTATCCAGTGGCTATTGTGGAGCTTGAAGATGGAACTAGGATATTCGGGTTGTTGACTGATGTTGACAATCCGGAGAAGGGTATGGAGGTTGAGGCTGTACTGAGGAAGCTCTATACATATGGCGAGCATGGCAAAATAATCTATGGTGTGAAGTTTAGGCCGGTCCTTGGTTAGACTCCCTCTTCTCAATATATTTTTTTAGGACCCATCTAATCTTTGATAGGTTGTCCCTCCTCCTCATCTCCTCACCAAAGTCTAGCATCTCGATCTTAGTCACTATACCGTCTTCATCATGTATTACATAGGTGAATCTCTTGTCTGGAGGTCTCTTCCCCTCCTCTATCTCCCGCATATCTTTAGCCATCTCATCTCTAAACCTTGGCTCTAGAAACTTTGTGATTAGTGTGTCGTTGATGGGTAATCCAAAATCCCTATCTATCAATACGATTGATTTGTTTCTGTATAGTTCTACCCATGCTATTGGCCGTCCCCTAAAGATGAATAGTACATCCTTCCTCATAGGCTTCTCCTCAATAGGTGCTGGCTTTACCTTCTCAACGGGTTCTCTAGATATGTCTGGTGGTGATGGCTCCGGCTCTCTCTTTGTAGGAGGAGGTGTCTCTACAATCTTATCTGCAGTTACGAAGGATTTCTCTGTAATCAGGTTTTCAATGGCTTTTATATATGAGTCTATCTTCTCAATCTCTTTCTGTAGCTCCTCCTTCTTCTTCTCAAGCTCTCTTCTTAGTGCCTCCAATTCTTTTAAATATTCCTCCATATCCATCCATCTATAAAATGGATTTGTAGATAAATAATTGGGGTTATGTCTTTACCTCTAAAACCCTTCTTATTCTATCCAATAAATAGTTTTTAATGGCACCTTCTGGATCCTCCAGTTCATAGTATATCTGTATAATCTCCTTCTCTATATTGAGGTATCTAGATATCTTGGTCGGGGAGGCCGATAATATCAAGTCTATATCGGGTATGTTATTTAGGAATCGGGTGAGTTCCTCCATCTGTTCCTTGCTGTAGCCGAGTGCTGGTATAACCTCCTTTAGATGTCCATATTTTCTATAGACCTCTTTGTATGAGCCTACTGCATAGGGCTTCGGATCTATTATCTCGGCTCCATTCTCCTTTGCATAGAGGTATGCAGCTCCGAATCCCATGTCGCCGTGTGTAGTTGTTGGGCCATCCTCTATCACAACTACCTTCTTACCCCTTATATCTACCTCCTTCTCAGGTGCATATCTTATTCCTGCTTTAAATATCTCTACATCTGGATTTACCTCTTTAACCTTGGCAATGGCATTCTCGATATCCTCTTTGGGAGCTGTATTTATCTTTGTGATTATTGCTGCATCGGCCATTCTCACGTTTATCTCGCCTGGATAGTAGGTGTCTATATGTCTCCATCTATATGGGTCGACCACTACAAAGGCTATATCTGGCTCTATAAATGGATAGTCGTTGTTACCTCCATCCCATAGTATAACGTCCGACCCCTTCTCAGCCTCCTCTAATACGTCTGCATAGTCTACCCCTATGTATACCGTGAATCCCTTTAGAAGATGTGGCTCTATATCCTCCTTCTCCTCTATAGTTAAATCATATTTATCGAGGTCTTCAACCTCCCTGAATACCATAGACCTTCTTATTATGAGGTCGCCATATGCCATTGGATGCCTTATAACTCCTACTTTAAAGCCTTCTTCACTCAATATCTTTGCTATATATCTCGACACTGGACTCTTTCCAGAGCCGGTCCTTATTGCTGTTACTGACACAACAGGTTTAGATGATTTTAGGAATGTCTCATTAGGCCCTAATAACTTGAATGTGGCTCCAGCAGAGTTTACTATAGACGCTCTATTCATCACGTATACATGTGATACATCGCTGTAGCTAAATACAACTTCATCCACATTATACTCTTTTATCAGTTTTGGGAGGAGCTCCTCAGAATATATGGGTATCCCATTTGGATATAGCTTTCCAGCCAGTTCGGGAGGATATATCCTATCTTCTTGGTAGGGGATTTGTGTTGCGGTGAATGCTACAACCTCATATTCGGGGTTATCCCTATATACCATGTTAAAATTGTGGAAGTCCCGACCTCCAGCACCCATTATAATGACTCTCTTCCTCTTCATAGGTGAAATATTAGCTTATAAGCTGTTTTAAGTCAGAGTATATTCACCTAGAGTATATAGCCCTAAATATTAAACTACTTAAAAATGGAGGTTATGATGGTATGCAGAAAAGGAAAATTAAAAAATTAATAAAGAAGGTTTGTGGTTTACTCGACCTGCTCTAGGACAATCTCTATAGTTGAGACCTTCCTTGGTGGGTCGCCTACATCCTCAGTATCGATCTTACAGCTGGTAACCTCTACCTTACCGCCTAGTAGCCTCCTCTTCACTATCTGGGCTACGTCAACAGCCTTTGAGATGGCTCTGCCCCTAGCCCTGAGGACGACGACCTTGTTGCCTACGTCGAACTGTAGCAGTACTGCAAGGACGTAGTTCATCACTGACTTCTTACCGATGAAGATGACATTCTCACCCGCTGCCTCTGCGCTCATGGTTATCACCGTAAAAGGGTTATGAATTTAGATTGATATCACAAATATATAAATGTTAATAAAAATTTGGGGTTGTGAATCAGTCTAAATCGACTATCTTATCTTCTTGACTAGCTACTATAAGCCATTTCAAGGGTATGGGATCGAAGTCGTCTCTATATATCAGCCTTCTCTTGATCGATAGTGGGAGTACACCGGCTTCTAACTCTTTCTCAGCTATCTGGATGCTGCTTACATATCCATCTTCGACTTTTATGAAGGGTTCTGCTCCATAGTCGATTTGGAGGGCTCTAATACCAATTATCCTTGCCCTCTCATATTGAGTCAGCCTGGGCGGTCCAATAGTAATCAAATCTTTATATCTCATTTTCTTCTTCTTCTTCATGGCTATGTATTCAATATTTATATAACCACCTTTTAAAAATGTTTTGGTGATACGGTCTCCGGTGTTGCTAGATGTCCATGAATGTTACAGTGCTGAATGTCAGGATACTAGGTCAGGGAGAGGCTAAACTAGTTATTGATAATGATAAAGGATTCTCCATATTATCTGAATTTAGGAAGAGGGGGGTTGTACACGGTATTGCAATGCCATATAAAGATGTGGTGATTGTATCCGTTAACTTTAGGAAGGGTATAAGAGGTATCCCAGGGGTTTTCAAGAGAGGTAGTGTATTATATAGCCCTATATATGATGCACTTGTAGTTGTTTTAAGAGATTTTGAGAGCCGTGAACATAATTACATTGAGATTGGCTATGTAGAGGAGGGTCTAGAAAAGTTTGAAAAAATTAAGGGTGTCGTTAAACTTAGGATTAGCTTGCCTTGACTGGAACGTATACCTCTAAATCTCTATTCTTAATCTCAAGCGTTATGACTCCCTCTTCCATCAACCTTCTCAAGAATCTTCTGGCCTCACTGATCTTTATCTCTCCCTTTCTAGATAGCTGTGCAGGTGTTACATACTTCTGTTTTAAGACGTAGTTCCTCAACTCCTTCTCTAAATTGCTGTCTATCACAACACCATACTCTACCTTCCTCTTCTCCTCTTTACCAGTGTCTCTACCCTTTCCCTGTAGCATCTTCTTTAACTTGGATATTGTGGGTTTTTTCTGTCCTCCCATTAAAACCACCCTTATTATACAATGACATCCCTAAGATAAATATGATTCGGGTCTATTATAATGGAAGGAATCTGATTTGTAAAAAGATTTTACTTGAACTCCGGCTTCATCCTAATCGGCATGGATACATTTATAAATGCCATTGCCATCTCCATTCTGGCTATGTGTCTCATATCTCTTCACCTCCATATAGTATATATACCCCCTATCTAAGGAAGGGGGATGTTTATAAACTTTTCTCCTTCGTTGTATCAATTACTCTCCTTCAACAACTATCTTCTTCTGTCTCTGATACATTTCAATGACTTCTTTCTCGGTTGTAGCATCTTCAGGTGATTTATCCATTCTATATCTACCTGTGAATCTAGGGAATCTAAGTGCTAATCCAACGTTCTTCTCTATCTGGTTATATGCACATGTGTGTATCGGGCTTAGGGTTATCTCTGCAGCTGTTATCTCCAGTACTATGGCGGGCTCTACCCATACATCAGGCTCCATCTGTGAGACTACCCTAGCCGGCTTCCTATCCCTTATATAAGGCTTCAAAAGTCTATTCATCTCCATTATATCCTCGTCTTTGAATCCAGTTCCCACTTTACATACTGTTTTGAAGACATCGTTCTCAGGGTCATAGACAGCCATTAAATAGCTACTTAGTAGGCCGGCCTTTCTACCTCTCCCATATAACGCACCTACGACTACCAAGTCTAATGTATCTGTTAGTTCGGCTCTATAGTCTCTCTTCAGCTTTATCCAGAGCCAGCCTCTATTTCCAGCTTGGTAGATCGAGTCTGGCCCTGTCGACTTAATCATCAACCCTTCAAATCCCTGTTCTACAGAGAGTAGGAAGAATTTCTTGAGTTCCTCTAATGTCTTGGGGTATATCAATTCAGATACTTTTATCAATTCATTCTCATCTATAATTTCTTCAAGTCTCCTCCTCCTCTCTGGGAAGGTCTTCTTTAGATATGATTGGCCGTCATATATTAGGTCGAATAGCCTAAGGGTTACTGGAATCTGTTTTGCTGTTTCATGTATGTCGTGTTTCCTCTTCCTCCTCATAAGTTCTTGGAAAGGTCTGAAGTCTCCCGTGTCTGGGTCGAAAGCTAGGGCTTCACCCTCTATAATTCCTCTCTCTAGCTTGACATGTTTCTTGACGGCCTCTACTACATCAGGGAATTGATGGGTTATATTCTCTAATCTCCTACTGAAAATCTGGACCTCTCCATTACCAAGTATATGTATCTGCATCCTCTCACCGTCATACTTGAATTCGGCGGCTAATCTCCCTTTCAGCTTTTCCCAGGCCTCCTCTGGGCTTCTGACTCTCTCGGCGAGCATAGGCCTTAATGGTATGCCTGGCGTGACATCTACCTTCTGGATTCCCTCCCAACCCTCTGAATATAGTATCTTGGCTATCTCCCCAATGTCTGGGTATTTGTTATATGCCTCCTCCAATATCGGTTTCCTCTCCCTACTTCCCTTCGCATTGGCTAATGCCTCTAGTATGGTCATATCCGCTACTCCCAACCTCATATTTCCATCGGCTAATCTAGCTATGTACTTAGCCTCTAGTGGAGATGCGTTTATAAGTAGGCCGGTCAGGAGTTTTATCTTCATATCCACAGAGCCTTCTCCCGTTGTCTGAGCTATCTTGTTGAAAGTGTTATAAATCTTTCTTAGTGTTAAGACCTCTGTAAATAGGGTCTTCTGCTTCTTTTTAGATATAAATTCCTCTGCCACCCTCCCTATATCCCCTAATACATTGAGTCTCTTCTCTACCTCGCTCGAGTCATACCCACTTGCGAATGCGATGGCCCTTGTAATCAATTTTTCACTCATACCAAGTTCATATCCCTTGTATGGGGGGTGTATCTCCCCAAGTATTATATATGAGAGTATTGCAGCGTCTTGTGGATCTTCAATCTTCCTATATAACTCGGTTAGGATATTTATCATCTCGATTCTTCCAGTTGTGATCTCAACCCTCTCGAGATATTTAGCTATCTCCTCGAACTTCATCTTCAACCCATAATTAAAAATGCTTTTTGTATCTGAATAATATATCTATTTATGTTAGCCTTGTTTCAAACCCTTTTTATCTAGCACGGGGATACAATTTAATTTTAAAATGGGAGGGGTGTTGAATGGCTGTACTGGAGCTTGAAACCGGCTTGATGATAGCTTCTCTCATAATATTCATCGGATTTATAGGTTCTGTCCTCCTAAATAGACATAATATCCCCGATGCGATCTTCCTTATACTTTTGGGATATATCCTGGGCCCAGGTACAAATATCTTGGATGTTGATATTCTTAGAGGTGCCGCGCCATATATCGGTGCCGTAGCCCTTATATCTATAATGTTTGAAAGTAGTTTTGGTATCAACCTCCGTGAGCTTGTAGTCTCAGCTAAACCCTCATTGATACTTGCGACTACTGGATTCCTCCTGTCTATGATTGGATCCGCTGCTTTCCTATATTATGTGGTTGGGTTCTATCCTGAGAATTGGTTGATGAGTCTCTTGGTTGGAGCTATCATTGGAGGTGGTAGTGGAGCTATTATAGTGAGTGTTATTCAGCGGATTAATGTACCTACAAATATTCAGGTAACGCTTAGCCTCGAGTCTGTCTTAACTGATGTTCTTGTCATTATCATCGCCGAGACTATACTGTATCTAATGAGGCTACAGTCTCTCGCCCCAGCTACACCCCTAGATATTAGGAGTATAGGTGGTAATATAGCCGCCAGTTTCTCCATAAGTATTGTTGCGGGTGTTATAGCTGGTGCTATACTGGCCAATCTATTGGACAAGTTTAAGAAGGAGAAGCATGTCTATACAATGACCATTGCCTATTTAATCCTCTTATATGTAATTGCACAGTCTCTAAATGGTAGTGGAGCCATTACAGTATTAACCTGTGGAATAGTCCTCACTAATTCCAAGCACATTCCCTTTATATTCTCAAATAGATCGAGTGAGAGTCTCACCTACCAGCTATACTCCCTCGAGAGCATGCATAGTGAGTTGACCCTACTGCTAAAGATATTCTTCTTTGTAGAGGTAGGCATTATCATGAATATCCAGGATATATCGGTTATCTCCCTCTCATTGATAGTGAGTCTCCTCCTACTCCTAATTAGATTC
Organism: Candidatus Geothermarchaeota archaeon; assembly: GCA_015523605.1. Taxonomy (GTDB): domain Archaea; phylum Thermoproteota; class Nitrososphaeria; order Geothermarchaeales; family JDFR-13; genus SZUA-1514. Next base: position 6,342 of record WAKC01000010.1, on the reverse strand, counting down.
CCAGTAGCATATTATGTTGCGAATAGCCTACACTACTCTTCTAATGCTGGTCTGGCAGCCGGTATCTTATCAGTCTCATATGCTAGGGGGTTGGCCGCGGCTGTAATGGCTGTCACAGCATTTAACGAGTTTCTAAATATCTATGGAGGTGTCCTACCTCCCGACATTGATGCTGCTATAAACTTTATCCTTCAGTTGACCTCAGGAGTGATACTCTTTACAAACCTATTCTTTACACTAGGTGTTGTCCTCTTGAGGGGTAAGATTAGGGAGTTGATGTATTAGATTGGGTGATAATTGGAGTCAAGTGTTAAAAAAGAGGGGTTAGAGATACTCTATCAAACCGGATTCCTCCAACTTCCTCTGGAGCTTCTCAACAGCCGCGTATACCTCATTCTCACTCCTAGCGCCGGTACATACTATTTTTCCACTGGAGAATAGGAGGATCACGACTTTAGGATCGTCCATTCTATATATTAATCCTGGGAATTCCTCTGGCTCATATATTGTAAACTCTAGTTCGTAGGCTGCTCCCTCAAGATCTATATATCCCTTTAGATTTCCAGAGGCAACAACGTTCTCTATCTCCACCTGGGGCTTAACACCTGATATTATCCCCTTCTCCTCGAACTGCTGGATCAGCTTCTTGACCGCCGTCTTTACAGCGCTTTCTGTCTTAGCGCCGGTGATAACCATATTACCTGATCCGAAGATTAGGATTGCAGTCTTAGGCTTCTCAAGCCTATATACGAGCCCGGGGAATCTACGGGGGTCATATTCGGCCTGTGGTATCTTCTCGAGGATTCTACGGAGGTTGATGTCTCTACCCAATTTCACTGTTGCTACTACATTTACTATGGAGACATCTGGTTTTACTTTATCCGGCGACATTTAAAAACACCTATATATAAACCATATAGTCTAAATATGTTAATATAATAATGTCTCTATACTTCCGTCTCTCCCCCTTCAAGAGTCTCCTCGGGCTCCTCGTCTATCCCAATCTCCTCATTGCGGCTCTTCACATAATCAATGTACTCGGAGACTATTATGATGGCTATGATCAAAGCGGCTAATGCATATTTTAGTGTTGGATATGCATTTAGGATCTTGGGTATTACCCCTATCTGGGGAACAACATATATGACTTTGCCAAGTATGAGGTCTTCAGAGACTGTCCATGGATCTGGGGTTGGGTTATTATCGCCTTTCGTGATAAAGATTTTGGATCCGCCTACATCCTCGATGATGTTTATTACTCTATGTACTATGGGTGTCTGAGGGTTTAAAGGTGATTTGAATACGATTATATCACCTACTTGGATATCATCTATGGGTACGTTCTTAACGATTATTATATCGTTTATCTTGAGGGTTGGATACATGCTGTTGGAAACTACGACCATGAAGGGTGTCTGTGTCCCAAAGGCCACCTGGAAAGATACTATTGTCAAGAAATAAATAGCTATTACGGCGATGAAGAGTATAAAAAGTCTCTTAAAGAAGCTCCCACTTCTATTCATTTTTATGCGCCTTTCAATACTGTCAGGGCAATACTTAATATTAAGAGTCCCCATCCTAGGATTAATATTATCTTGACATATTTCTTGACGGCCTCGAACATGACCAGTACTAGGTATATTGCTGTTATGCTTATAAGGAATGTGATTACATCTCCATATAATGCCGCGTATTCGGGGAACTCCTTGAACAATGTATTTTCCAGTATGAATCTTATTATGTCCCGCATGAAATAGTATATTGCATATAGGAAGTTTAGGAGTGCCTCCTGTGTAATTGGGAATGTGGGTGCAGCAGCCATATCTACTTCACCGTCCAAAAATATGTTATACACCCTTTTATTTGATAAATTCAATACGATCTTTAACTGGTTATCCCTTCATCCTCCCTCTCAAATAGCTTTGCTATGAAGAATAGGGTGATCAGTGCTAGTGGAGCGGCTATCACGAATCTGATCCTCGTTGTCCATACATCGAGTTTTACAGGTGTGAACTCTACTATGACTTCATATGTCTGATCTCCCTCATTGTATACCTCAACCGCATAGTTTCCAGCTCTTTTTGCCTCGATAGTATAGTTATAGGTCTTTACTAGTGTCTCAGGCCCCGCGATCGGTATATATCTGACGAGTATAGGATTGAATTCGCTTCCCGGGTTTAATTTGAGGCTATAGGCTCTAATATAGAAGACCAGCTCCTCAGTAGGAGTCTCTGGTGATATCTTTATCTTTACAATATCTCCCTGTTCGAGTCTGAATATGGCGGCATCAGGGGTTGTGGGTGTGGGTTTAAGTATAATCTTTTGTGTGAATATGATGTTAGCTAAATTTTGTGCATTTACAAGCATAAAACTTAAAACTATAATCAGTATTACGATGATATATACATTCCTCCTTTTCATCTGTATCCCACCTTTTATTAAATGTAGTGCCCTTTAGATATTAGGAAACATTATATAAACTAAACAGATTTTTATTTTAGTGAGCGTGGGTGGTTAGATGGGTGCGGCTAGCTATGCGGTATTCCGTGTCGCAAACGCGATCGTTATTCTATTCCTCGTCATCCTGATTACAGCTGTGATAATGAATAAATACATGGAAGACACGATCCTCGCTGAGATCCGTGAGAGGGTCGCCAACGAGGTCTTCCGAAACCCGAAATATATAAACCTGTCTCCTGAGGAGAAGCAGGAGCTTGCTGAGAATCTTACTCAATACTATATTAGGCTGCGAGGGCTTGACCAACCGTATGTCATACGTGTCTTGTACCGTGCTGTGGATGCCATGACCCTTAATTTCGGTAATGCCCAGACTATAAAGAGCGCCTCTGGATCTACAAATGTAGCAGATATAGTTTTGGAAGCCCTTCCTAGAACGGTTCTCCTATTCACTACGGGTACAATTATCACTATTATAGTCGGTATACTACTAGGTCTTAAAGCGGCTACAAATGTTGCTTCACTGCTTGACAGGGCTATATCTACCTTTGCGATGTTCACATATGCACTGCCGATGTGGTGGGTTGGCATGCTCTTCATCTTCTACTTCTCCTACGTATTTGAAATCTTCCCTTCAGGGGGTATGGTTAGTATCCCACCTCCTGAGGACCCGGTTCAATATGCACTGGATGTAATGTATCACCTAGCCCTCCCACTCATCACATTCGTATTCGTCAATTTTGGTGGCTGGAGCTATGCCACCAGGTCAATCGTCTTGAATGTATTGACCGAAGACTTTGTGAATACTGCTAGGGCTAAGGGATTGCCTGAGAGGAAGATCCTATATGGACATGTCCTCAGGAGTGCAAGCCCGCCTATCGTGACATCGACTACACTCGCCATCCTAGGTTCCATAGGCGGTGCCATAATTACAGAAGCTGTATTTAACTGGCCGGGTCTAGGTAGGCTATTCTACGTAGCTATTTTGAATGGTGATATGCCAGTCGTCCTAGGCCTTACATACATATCTACCTTCCTCTATGTATTTGCGGTTCTGATCCTAGACTTTGTATACATGATACTGGATCCTAGGGTGAGGGTTGGTATAAGGAGGTAGTAGCGGAAATGTATGGAATGGGTATTAAAGATATTATTCAGGAATTTTTCCGTTTCAAGAGTGGATTGTTCGGGTTGTTCCTCTTATTCATCATAGTCGGTATGGCTGTGGGAGCCCCTATAATCTCTAGTGAAGAGGCTGGATATAGATGGTATGATATTGAGTACTGGACGGAATTAGATCTTCCTAAGGGTGTCCCACCACAGTGGGTTGGACTCTTAACAGGTGTTTCCTACTCGCCTACTGAGAGGGACGTGATTTATCCTGAGAAGAACCAGTTTGGATTCTATCAGTTCAACATTACATATGATTTTAATTATGATGTTCCACCGACTAACATCATTATTAGAGTATATGGAAATGTTTCGAAGAGGTATCTGATGACTGTTGATCTTATTAGGCCGGATGGACTTGTTATTGAGAGGCTTGTGGATAAGCAGACGAATAACCCTGAGTATAGGTTGTCGGTTAAGGCGGATGATGGTGCTAGGTCTAGGATCTTATCTTTCGCTAAGGAGTTTGAGAGTGAGGTGAATATTAATAAAGTGTTTGGAGGGGGTCTTGAGAAAGTAGTAAATATTATTAGGATAATGTTCTCCCAGACTGGAGAGGGTATGATGCTTGAGAAGACGCCTGTGCTCAAGGGTAAATATACCTTCCAGTTCACAATCTATACGACATCACCTCAAGACACTATCAACGAAATTATATTCATTGTTAATGGCGCCTCATATGGTGTCTTCGGAACTGATGTTCTTGGTCGTGATATATTCGTCGGCATTGTATGGGGAGCTAGAGTAGCCCTTATATTGGGGCTTGTTGTGGCTATAGTCAGTGTCTTGATCGGCGTTGTATATGGAACTGTGAGTGCATATGTAGGTGGATGGACCGACGAGATACTACAGCGTATACAAGAATTTGTGATATCAATTCCTCTCCTGCCACTCCTCCTAATCCTAGCCTATACATTCCAGCCGACCATCTGGAATCTGATTATACTCTTGATTGTATTCTCATGGCCTGGCCCTGTAAAGACTATTAGAAGTATGGCTCTCCAGATTAGAGAGCAACTGTATATTACTGCGGCAAAGGCGATAGGAGCCTCTACATCCAGGATAGTCCTTAGATACATCCTACCACAGATACTTCCATATACATTCGCGTTGGTCGCGTTTAGCGTGCCTGGAGCCATACTTACCGAGGCGGGTGTGAGCTTCCTCCTCGGTGCCCAGGGAACACTTGAGATCACCTGGGGTAGGATCTTGAGTGACGCCGAGAGATACTCGGCTGTCCTTACTGGTATGTGGTGGTGGGTTATACCGCCTGGGATTATGATCGCCATCTCTGGATTGGCATTCGTATTCATAGGAACTGCTTTGGATAGGGTATTGAATCCAAGGTTGTTGAGGTGACTAATCTAATGACTAATGATACAGTCTTAAAGGTTGAAGATCTGAGGGTCTACTACTATACATTCGCAGGTGTTGTGAAGGCTGTGGATAATGTCTCCTTCGATCTAAAGAAAGGAGAGACGATGGGCCTTGCGGGCGAGTCTGGATGTGGTAAGAGTACACTTGGATACTCACTTTTAAACCTCATTCCACCCCCAGGTAGAATCGCAGGTGGGCATATCTATGTTGACGGTTTAGACATAGCTAATATGAGCGAGGGTGAGCTTAGGAGGAAGGTAAGGTGGAAAAAGATTAGTATGGTCTTCCAAGGCGCTATGAATGCCTTGACACCCGTCTATACAATAGGTAAGCAGATGGCGGAGCCCCTTATGATACATAATGGCATGACATATAAGGAGGCTATTGAGAAGGTTAAGGAGATACTTCCAAAGGTTGGATTGGATCCTGTCATCGTGAACCGCTATCCACATGAGCTTAGTGGGGGTATGAAGCAGAGGGTTATGATTGCTATGGCCCTCCTTCTAAATCCAGATGTTGTTATCGCCGATGAGCCCACGACGGCATTAGACGTTATTGTGCAGGCTCAGATACTGAATCTATTGAAAACGCTTAGGAAAGAATTTGGTATAAGTCTTATACTCATCTCTCACGACCTCAGTATCATGGCTGAAGTTGTTGAGAAGATTGCTATAATGTATGCAGGTAAATTTGCCGAATATGGATATAGTGATGATGTATTCAGAGATCCTAAACATCCATATACACAGGGTCTGATCAAGAGTATCCCGAAGCTGACTGAGAAGGGCCTCCACTATATCCCCGGACAGCCTCCAGATCTTAGGAATCCACCTGCGGGATGTAGATTCGCTGATAGATGTCCCTTCGTCTTTGATAAGTGTAGGAGGGAGGAGCCTCCGATGATCAAGCTTGAGAATAATAGATATGTATCTTGTTGGCTCTATGAGTAGGTGTGTAATATGAAGAATGGTTTGAAGCCAGAGGAATATGTTAAAGAGTTGGATGAAGATGTTGTAATTGGGGTTAGAGATCTAGTTAAATACTTCCCAGTTAGACGTGGATTTAGAGACGCTATATTCAGGACTAGAAAGAAGTACGTCCATGCTGTTGACCATATCAGCTTTGATATCAAGAAAGGAGTTATATTCTCGTTGGTTGGAGAATCTGGATGTGGTAAGACCACCACTGGCATGACACTGGTTAGACTCTATGAACCTACTGGGGGACACATATTTTTTAAGCCTGATGAAGAGACTTTGAGGAAGCTGGATAGCTATTCCAAGGGTAGAATAAAATCATATGATGGATATGTTGATCTAGCCTCTATACCGGATAAGT
>WAKC01000009.1 GCA_015523605.1 Candidatus Geothermarchaeota archaeon | reverse complement strand
TCGAACCCCCGCGGCGGCACCACCCACAAAAAACAAAACCAAAAAACACAAAACAAACCTTATAAATAACAAACCCCAAAAAACTTATAGAAGGGGCCGTAGCTCAGCCTGGGAGAGCACCCGGCTGAAGAACCCTCCGATACATAACCCCCATATATAAGGGGGTTAGCCGAGCGGGGAGTCGTGGGTTCAAATCCCACCGGCCCCACCTACTCGATTTTTTCTTTTATTTTCTATGAAAAAGTCGATATTTTCATTTTTTTAAATCTATATGTGTTTTAAGACGGTATAAAAAGGGAGGGGTTAAATTAATGGATCTTCTGAAGTTTTGACAGCTTTAATGGTTTCCTCTGGGATGTCGGTCCTCTTTAAGATTTTGATTGTCGGCCCTATCCTGGTTATGAAGTCTCTTGCTGAGCAGTACCATCCGAATCTGTTTCTTCGTGACGTTATAATGCCTCTTGACTTTGATATATGCGTCCTTCCCTTCTCCCATTCTCTTATCCACTTAAAATCTATTCCGAACCTTCTGAGTAGGTGTGCGGTATAAGATATTATCCAATATCGCCTAGACTTCTTAACAAAAATTCTATTCCTACGCTTATCGTAGCCTCCATCTCCATCCGCCACTCCAAGTATAAATGCTTTCATATTCCTTTCACTATACTCAACCATCCTTCTAATTGTATTGAATGGTAGCTTCATCAACTGGTATACCGATTTTCTTGTTACATCTATGATGTACATGTCTTTATAACGGTCAGGATATATGCTGTATTTTCTTCCTATTAGTTTGTTTACTACTAGGTTTACTCTTTCTAGGAATATTTTCTCGCCTGTTATTCTTACTGTGTAGGTTCCTTTTTCTATGTTTTGGAATGTTGTTCCGTCTGTGAGGGTTGCTCCGTATAGATATGCTATGTATCTCCATTTTTCTGGGTTGTGGAGTAGTCTGTGGTATTCGTCTCTGTAGGGGTGGTGTTTCTCTATCCATTTGGTGTATCTCCCGATTGTTTCTGCTTCAATATCTCTAGGTCTTTTCCCACGTTTTAGCCATTCTCTGACTGGGTCTCTCGGTATATTTAGGATTCTATGTATCTCGGTTACTGTGTATCCTTCTCTGTAGAGTTGTAACGCTCTATAGTATTGGGTGAGTGTGTACTTCTCTTCTCTGCCTCTATATTTCTTTTGGCTGGCTTGGTATTTTATCCAGTGGATTATTGTTCCTATTGGGATGTCGAGTATCCTGCTTATCTCACTTGGTTTATAGCCTTCTCGATATAATCTCCATGCTGTTTCATAGTCATACTTGGTGTATCCCTCTCCACCCACCATTTCTGGGGGGCTATGGGGTTGGTGGGTGGGTTGTGCTGTGCCCTCCACACGGTCCCCAATCCATCCTCTCCCCACCTTGTGGAGGGCTTCTTTAAGCCCCCTCCCATTTCCCCCATGTGATGCCAGGCATCATATGGGGGTTTGGCCATATGGATAGCTTGCATCCGCTACGGCCTAGACATCCCCTACATAGCATCTTCTTCTCGCTATGTAGGTTCATCCACTAAATCAGGTATAGAATTGTTTTTAAGGGGGTAGTGTTTGGTGGATGTATTTTCTATTTGGATTTTATTTTTATTTTTGTTTTATTGTTTGTTGATGTTTGTATGAGTTGCTGGTGTAGTTAGAATGGAGTTTGTTAAGCAGCCTGTGAATTTGAAGAAAGCGAGGAAGATACTTTCATTCGTAGAGAAACATGGATTTAAACCGGTTAATAGAGATTTTAGAGAGGCATTTATCTATGTTGATAGAGAGAGGGGTCTAAAGGTTTACATGTATCATACAGAGGATGGGTCTTTCATCGTACTTCCCGTAGAGAGGTTTTACATACCCTTCATAGATCATATGAATATGTTTAAAGATTATCCCTGGGTAGAGGTTGACGAGGGCGCGGCTAAAGCTATTCTAAGAGGAGCTGATTTAATGGCTCCCGGCATAGAGAGGTATACAGAGTTTGACCAAGGTGAACCAGTAGTAGTAAGGTATGGCAATTCACATATAGCCATTGGGGAAGCCATCGAATCAAGTAATAGATTATCTGAGATGGAGAAGGGCAAGGCTATAAAGATATTGCACTATAAGGGCGATAAATTCTGGAAGAAGGTTAGGAAACTTCCCATATAATCTACTATAACCTTCATTAACTCTCTTAGAACGAATCTAAGTTATAATGTGTCTATATAGAATAATATTTCTTATGGAGTATCCCGTTGTAGCAACATTTTCTATAGTGGCACACGATCCTGAGAAGGGTGATTTCGGGGTTGCAGTAGCCTCAAAGTTTATAGCAGTAGGACATATAGTTCCCTGGGCGGAGGTAGATATAGGAGCTGTGGCTACACAGTCGTATGCAAACGCGAGCTTCGGACCTAGAGGCTTAAAGCTTCTGAAGGAGGGACTACATCCCAAAGAAGCTCTAGATAAGCTTCTATCCGACGATAGGCTCTCAGATAGGAGACAAGTGGGGATAGTCTCTAAAGATGGTGCATATGCATATACGGGAAGTAGATGTATTGAATGGGCAGGCCATATAATAGGTGATTACTATGCAGTACAAGGAAATCTACTGACCGGCCCTGAAGTAGTGGAGGCAATGGCCAAAGCATTTGAAGAAACGGGTGGAGAATTGGTTGACAAGTTATTAGCAGCTCTACATGCTGGAGATAGTGCGGGGGGAGATAGGAGAGGTAAACAGTCTGCGGCAGTATACGTAGTTAGAAGATGTGGGGGATATGGAGGGTGTGAAGAAGGAGTTGGGAGATATGTCGATATTAGGGTGGATGACCATCCCGAGCCTGTCGAGGAACTTCTAAGGATATTCGAGATTTGGGAGCTCCTACTTTTAGAAAGGGAAGACCCCTCAGATATAGTTAAATGGGATGACGTCTGGAATGAGATATCCGAGGCACTACAGAAACTTGGATATCTAAATAAGGAGGTTAATGGTCCCGACGACGATGCACTACATAAAGCATTTGAAAGATGGGTGGGGATAAATAACTTCGAGAATAAGATGAGGGATGATGGATATATATGGGGTACGATCTATAGATACCTTATGAAGAGCGCCAGGAAAAATGGTTAAAGCGCCAGTTCAAGAACATAAAGAATTTAATTTGTAAGAATAATATGCAATTTATGAATGCCCCGGTAGCTTAGCGGTAGAGCGCCGGCTTGGTAAAGAGTTATCCAAAGAGCCGGAGGACGCGGGTTCAAATCCCGCCCGGGGCTCTACATAAAAACCGAAACAACTATAAAAGTGTTTTCTAATGATATGTGTTGTATATGAAGAGCCCATTATCAGCGGTCATCCCAGTAGCTGGACTAGGAACCAGGATGTTACCCCTCACGAAAGCCCTTCCAAAAGAAATGCTCCCACTACCTGTATTATATAAAAGCAGGACCGTATTAGTCCCACTGCTCCATCTCATCATTCTGAAACTTCACCAATCCGGTGTTAAAAGATATATAATTGTACTTTCAAAAGAAAAGGAACCTATTAAGAACTACCTTACCACAGACTATGAATATGTCAGATACTTGAAGGAAGTAGAGGAAAAGAGTTTTGAGGCTGAGTTACTGGAGAAATTCTATAGATTATTAGATGGAGTAGAAATTACATATGTATACCAAGGAGAGCCTAGGGGATTCGGAGACGCAGTTTACCATGCACGAGAATATATCGAGGATGATTTTATAATACATCCTGGAGACGACTTTATTATAGACACCTCTAGCGAAAATTATATAGATAGACTCTTCAATGTAAGAGAGAGGTATGATGCTGATATTGCTGTATATATTGAGGAGGTGGAAGATCCGAGACATTATGGAGTAATAAGAGGATATCAAATCGATATAGACATATACTATGTGGAAGATTTAATAGAGAAACCAGATAAGCCTCCATCCAACTTGGCAATAACAGCTATCTACCTCACTAAAAAAGATATACTCGATGAGATGGATAATCTGAAAACATCTGGTAAGAAATGGGAGCTAGTTGATGCAGTTAAAAATCTATTGGATAAGGGGTATAAAGCAGTAGCTATAAAAATAGATAATCAATATAGAATTGACGTCGGCAGACCCTCAGAATATATCAGATCTATAGAGAAGACCCTGAAGAACCCCATAATAATTTAAATTATTTAGAGGTGGCGCCGGGAGTGGGATTCGAACCCACGCGGGGCAGAGCCCCATCGGCTATCTGAAGGGGCTCCAGGCCTGGGCGGATGAACCTCGACCCCTTAGTCCTCTCGGGCATCCCGGCACATAGTTCTAGTGAAAGACTCAATTCATATATTTAAAACCGGGAATTATTAAATCAAAAACACCTCTAATTACATTGTTTTAAATATTCATATGGTCAGGATTTTTTAATCCACATCCTAGGATATAGATCTCGCTCCATAAATACTCTTAATGTTTCTGCAACCACACCCTTTTCCATCTTCAACATCTCATCTAAAGAATACAACGTTTTAACAACCGCGACTAACTCACTCTTCTTAGTAAATACAGCTACTATATCACCTTCTCTAAAAGACCTGCTATATGCTAATATCCCTGGCCTCTTCAACTGTGCACCATAAGCTATTGAGGCAACAGCAGAGTCCTTAACGATAATCTTTGGAAAATCTTTAAAGACATACTCAACAGGGAGTATAACATCCCTAACGAGAGACTCGTCACCCCGATCTAAATAGTATTTGGCTGCATATAGGTCATATAAGGAGACCAAGTGCTTATCCTCATGGAATGGCCCAGCTGCAACGCGTCTCAGTTCATCCAGATGCGCCCCAACACCTAGTAGCAAACCTATATCATGGGCAAGCTTCCTCACATAAAAGCCCGATTCACATCTAATCCTGAAGAGGAGGTCCCTACCATCCCTCTCAATAACTGTAAATGAATATATTTCTCGTGTACGTAGTTTCCTCCTGACAGAGCTTCTAAAAGGTGGTTTCTGATATATTCTACCTCTTCTAAAAAGCTTGAGAACCTTCTCCAGATCCTCGACAGGAACGTCGCCATGAAGTCTGATAATACCTACATATTCCTTAGCAGACCCTACGATATACCTCATAGCTGGTGTTGCCCTCTCAACCCCTATGGGGAGGACGCCTGATACACCGGGATCCAATGTCCCTCCATGACCGGCCTTACCAACATCCAAGATCCTTTTAACCCAAGTAGCTACTTGATGACTTGTAGGCCCCCTAGGCTTATCTAGATTAACAACTCCATATCTAATGTAATACTCAATATCTCTTTCAAGAGGATGTACTCCGGCATCTAAATCGAGATCCTCATCAATAACTTCAAATATATCTTCTGAATCCATCCACTCAAAATTCTTTTCTAGCTCCTTTTTATGCATAACATCAACCCCTGAGAGTCAAATATTCGTTAATGATTAGATCAGCCAGTCTATATAGACCATCCAAAGAAATCTTGGATGTATCAATAACATAGTCGTATATACTCAAATCCAGAACATCTATTCCATAAATTTCCTTAAATCGTTTAACCTCACTCTCCTCCCTCAAGACAGTCTCTCTATAAACTTCGTCATAGTCGCGACCTTCCCTATCCGCTATCCTCTTAACCCTTAGTGAGAGGGGGCTCTTAAGCCATATTTTTATATCAGCTACATCTTTTAACATCCAACCGGATAACAAGCCATCACCTACACATCCACCGGCAGAACATTCCTTCCTCATCAACTCATCGATATACCTGTCAATACTATAATCATTCTCAGCTATCTTAGATAGCTCCTCGAGGGATATCCCTCTCTCGGAAGCAATCCTCCTAAATAATTCGCCTGAGGAAACCCTTTTCAGACCATACTTCTCAGAAATATATTTAGATAGAGTCGATTTACCCACACCATGAAAACCCGAAATGGTAATAATGATTTGTTTCATAGTAATATTGATTTACAAGCTCGGATATTATAAATAAACCGCGCCTATCTACCCTACTGTAAAGGTGGATAAAGGAACTTCCTAATCACAATACCTATAACAAGGGATGAGAATATGTACCAGCTTAGGAAATTCATCGTCGATCCTACGAAGGGAAGGATATATGGAAGATATATAAAGTTTCCAAATCCTTCATACAGATTGCCTAACAGCCAGTAGATCACATAGAATACAACTATAGTAATACCGAATACCCTAAACGTCTTAAACATTAACTCCATCTCCATCTTCTGTATAGCCTTCATCTTCTGCTCCATCTTCTTCATCTGCTTCTCATCACGTGAAGCCTGTGCAGCCTTATACTCCTCTCTCAGTCTCGCTATCTTCCTCCTCTTCTCAATATATTCTTGGGTATAGACAAATTTGAGGTTAACAACCGTATTTATCGCATTAGTTACAACTGCTGATAGGATTATTATAAATATCGCTACAATTGGTGAGTCCAACATTCTAATCCACCCTCGAGTCGGTTATAACCCTCTCTAGTACCTTTACAAGCTCCTCAACAGCTTCATCCACTTTACCCTCCTCATTCTTCAAAATATATACCGGGCATCCATATCTAATTGAAATAGATGTTGACATATACCGGTTATATAGTTGATCAGCCTCTATCTCAGAGACACTTCCATAATCACTCCTAATTCTAGATTTGTCCCTCATCCTCCTTCTACTTATATCCTCGGGATCCGCTTCTATAAGAACCAGCTGAACAACACCCTTCAAATATGGAATATTATTCTCACTTATTCCGGGCCACCGCCCCCTAGGAGTCCTAATAAACAGGTGAGTATCGAGCAATATCAAATCAACCTCTTCCGACCTCTTACTTATCCATTCAGCAGCTACTCTCTGTAGATACAACTGTTTAGTCACAGGAAGTTTCCTCATCTCATCTCTATTCTCCACGAGACCCAATTCTAAGGCCTTCTTCAACATTATATCTCCATAGTTAATAATCTCAGCATTGTATCCTAGGGCTCCTAATCTATCAACCACTCTAGAAATAACCGTAGTCTTACCTACGCCTGGGACACCAACGACTATAGCTATAGCGGCCATTTAAACACCACCTATACCTTTATCAACTTAGTAACGATTGGATAGTATTCCTCAATCTGCTCTCTAAGGAGTAGCTGGTAAAGATTCATCAAGATATCTATCATAAGGAGGATGCCCATACCCCCGCCGAATACACCTAGAATTTGAGACACAGCGGCAATTATACCAACAAATATACCACCTATGATCGTGACGGTTGGGATATACTTACTCAAGATGATGTTAACTGAATAAGCCCTCCTCCTAAAACCTGGGACCTGCATACCACTATCGATAAGCTGTTGAGATACAGATGCGGATGAAAGACCACCTACCTCAACCCATAGATAGGCAAACATCACCGCAAGAAGCGTCATAGAGATTATAAATATAATCGTCCTCAGAGGGTCTTCAATAGCTTGATAAATATCACTAGGACCTATCAAATAGTATAGAAGACCTCCCTTTATAGTTTGGGTTCCATCTTCAGCAGTCTCTATATATATAATCATGTTTAGAAGCGGATCTTTACCTTCAGGATTAAGTGTATTCCATATCACATTACCTAGTATATGTAGATCGCCGATCAATGTGGATGCAAGGATAATAGGTATGTTAGAGACATATAGAAGTTTAACTGGATAGACACTCCGTATACCCCTATATCTAGCATGTGAAATAGGTAGCTCTATCCTTACACCCTCAGCATATAATATGATGAATATAGTAGCCAGGGTCATTAGAAAGCTGAGTAGACTTGGATAAGCACCCTCACGGATAAGCACTCTAGAGAAATCACCAGTAAACAACTTTGAGAAGAAAAGGGGCACGAGTCCAAAGGGTTCAGCAACATTATCAAACTGTATCATAACTGGGCTGAATAGACTTATGAATATCGTTTTAGCTACACCTGCTGCTATAAAAAGACTTATTCCACTGCCTATACCCCACCCCTTCTGAATCAACTCATCCATCAACATAACTATTATAGTGGCTATGACTAGCTGGAGATATGTTATTACGACTACGCTTATACTAGCTTCGATAAATCTTAAATAATTACTAAGAACCAGTGCGGTGGCCTGTATAACGGTGACGATAATCGTTAAGAACTTGGTAGCAGCTGTAAAGACAGCCCTCTCCTCAGGATCAGTAAAATCAAATTTAATTATCTCAGCACCCTTAAGGAGTTGCATTATCAGCCCAGCAGTAACAATCGGGCCTATACCAAGCTCGAGAAGAGTTCCAGTAGACGATGCAAATATAATTCTAAAAGTTGCGAAGGGATCTGTTGGAGAGGTTGATACACCATATAAGGGGATACCACCCATAACAAAATACAAAATAAGAATTACGAGAGACCAAATCAATCTATTTCTAAGAGGAACCTTTTTATCAGGCTTTTTTATCTCAGGAAGGATCGTGCCAATCTTTCTAAAAAATTCTTTTGCAGGGCTCAACCTACGACCCCTCTTCAACTATAATAACCTTTCCACCTACACTCTCAATCTTCTCAATAGCCTTTTCCGTCGCCTCCTTAGTAATCACTTCCACAGGGACATTTATAACACCTTTAGAGACGAGCTTATCATAGCCAAGCTCTACAAGATTTATCTTAGTTATGCCCCTATTTACAAACTGCTCCAAGTCAGAAACTGAAATAGCCTTCTTCCTTCTAAACCTAGACACAAACCCATGTTTACCGAAATGGTCTGGCATATACTTCATCATATGAAAACGTTTATGCTTTCTAAGGCCTGCCAGACCATATCCACCTCTATCTCCAGACTTCCTATGTTGCCCTACTCTACCATATCCATGGGTTCTACTCCCCCTATGCCATCTCGTCTTTCTAAGTCTATGAGGCACTGTCTACCACCCATGTAAGATTACTAATTGTATAAATTCATAATCTGTTTATAAAATAAAAATTTGATTTGCCAGATATACCAAGTCAATATTACACTACTAAAATCTAAAGCATTCTAGACACTACTGAAGCTATATCTTCTCTATACCCCAGCTCCCCTCCATCCCTCACATGCTTCTTAATAGACTTTTTAAATCCTCCTCGAGGGGGATGGAGACGAAAAACCGGCTTAAGCCCCTTTATATCCTTCAACCTAATCTCTCCAGACAATATCTTATCCAACAGTTCATCAAAACCGACTCCCGTAACCTCCTCCAGATACTCCGGTGTAACAGGCTTGTTACCCACTAACCTACCTCTCTTAAGGATCAACTCTCTCAGTAAATCTTTATCAATGGGTCCATACATAACGAAATTCTCAACCTTTTTGAGCATCCCCCTATATTCTGGAGTATCTGGAACTATTGTAGCATGAAACTTTCTAACAAGATGGAGTCTCTTTAAAGTCTCCCTTATATCATACCTAACATCTGGAATCCCCCTTATCCTAACAACTAGATAGCAGGTCATATCCATCACCACATTCTCACTCATCTATTAAACACCCTCTTTCTTCTCTTTATACACTAGGGAATATGTATTCCTTAGGGCATCATAGGTAGCCATCGCAAAAGATATAGGTGTCCTAGTCTCGCCAAACGCTATAGCCCATACATCCTCCACACCTGCAAGTTCAATCACCTTCTTAGCCGTTTCACCAGCCACTATACCCAACCCCCTTGGACCAGGTTTTAGAGTTACTTCTACACTGCCCCATGAACCCTTGGAAACATGGGCTATCGAATGGTTTGTACCACATCCACACTCCCAACTACCACATCCCCTCTTAACAGGAGCCAAGTTTAGAAGTGCATTATTCAACGCCTTGTTTATAGCGCTGGGAACCTCCTTAGCCTTACCAGTGCCTACACCGATTAAGCCATCCCTATTACCAACCACAACCAATGCTCTAAATTTTGTCCTTCTACCAGAATCGGTCATCTTCTGAACTAGTCTAACCTCCAAAACCTCATATTCTAGATTAGGTACGAGTGCCTTAACAATCTCGGGTTCCTTAACAACATAATTGTTTTTAAGTATATCTGCATATGAAAAGATTAATCCTTGCTTAACCATCATCCCAAGTTTAGTCTTTGGAACCCAATCTTCAGGGGGTGGTTCGACTCTATTCGCCATCCTCTACACCTCCATAATCCTTTTTAATATCTTCTAATACTTTATCAAACAATTCCGGCAATTTTTCAGGGTCAATCCCCTTCTCAATATATTTTGAAAACCTACGTTTATATAACTCTGGATCGCTCTCTTTTAGGAGCTTTGCATATTCGGCAATATGCTCACCTCTAATCCTTGAAAAATCTACCTCTTTCTCCTCTCCTAGTGGAACATTAAGACCTGCATCTCTAGCACCCATGGCTGCAGCAAATGGAATGGAGGCCTTCTTCGTCCATGCATAACCGAGATTTACAATAGCCTCATCAATCCCCTTTTGGAGAGCCAGCCTACCGGCAATATATCCTGTGAGATAAGCTGCAGAAGTATTTTTAAGACCATAAAAGTTGTATTTAGACAGTATCTTTGAACTTACGGTTAATATGGTCTCATCACCACCGATTTTAGGTCTAGATATCGAGACATATACATATCTGAGTGAACGCCTCACCGTAAATAATGGCTTCCCACTCTTCAGCAATTTATATCTAAGCTTGTAATTTGTCCTCCTCTCCCTAAGCCTCCTAAATTTAACTACATATTTAGGTCCCTTAGCCATATCAATCTACCTCCATATATTCTCTTTAATATAGTCTAGAAGGTGGGCCTTACTCCTAAACATCCCACCCTTTACACGCATATACAAGACTCTATATTGCTTCCTAGTTATCAACCCCTTATCCCTTAAATATCTAAGTAGCTTCCTCTGAGCTCTAACTCTCTGCATCCACCTCTCCTTCTTAGACATTCTACTGGTTTTAGGGCCTTTTCTACTTCCTGGACCCCTCTTCTTCTTTCTAACCTCATGCTTCTGGCCCTTAACCTTCTTAACCTTTACAACCCCCCTTCTAAGGAGGATTAGTACATCTTCTCTCGTATCTACATCCATAACTTCATCTACAGCCTCAGGGTCGATCCATACCCTATCAACACCAACCCCTAAATATCTAGCTATCAACCTCCTCTTATTCTTTACATTCACCATCTCTATAACCTCCGATTCAACACAACTATACCTAACTCATCAGCCTTTTCAATTATTTCAATCCTTTTACGCCTGCCTACAGATCCTGCTATACGGATAGCCTCCTTATCAGGGTCGACCTTCTCAAGATCCTTGACATTATAGACTATAACCTCTCTAAAGCCTGTAGGATGAAGCCCCCTAACAAGCCTTGGATTCCTATACCCAATAGACACAAGCGGAGGCTTACCCTTCTTCTTTAGACGCATTTTACTGTCGATACCCCTTGGTCTTCTCCAACTCTCCTTAACACGTACATACCTCCAACTCTCCTGTCTAATAAATTCTGGTCTCCTACGATTCATCTCCTCCCTAAGCTTAAGTAGTCTAATCTCCTCCTCTGAAAGCTTAGGCTTCTTCTTAACCATTTCCAACACCTTTATCATATAGATATATACCGTCTAGAAATACACGTGGGTCCTTACTCTTAACCTTCGTAGCATTCATGATATTAGCCGCAGTCTGCCCTACAGCCTCCTTATCAATCCCTGTTACGATAATGTCTATATCACCACCCTTCTTAACCACATCAACTTTAACTCCCTCTATGATCTTAGCCTTTCTAACTCCCCTCTCACCAACAAAATTCTTAATAATTAGGTAGTCCCCTTCTACATATACATCCATCGGGAAGTGTATGTAATATGCCTTTAGCTTATATACATAACCCTTTGTAACGCCTGTAAACATATTCTTAAGATGCCCCTTTATAGTGTTTAACAGGGCATAGCCACGCCTACCTTTCCACCTAACTTCAATCTTTATCTTACCATCCTCTTTCGATAAATATACAGGTGCCTTAACAAAACTCTTCTCCACAGTCCCTTTCGGGCCAGATACTTTAACAATACGGTTATCGATAATTTCTACATCTATCCCTTCCGGAATCTCAACCTCATCCACATGAATCCTTACAGCCATATCAACCACCTTCAATATACATATGCAACTAACACTCCACCAACATTCTCTTCAAGACACTCTCTGTGAGTCTTAACACCTTTAGATGTAGATATAATTAAAATTCCTATTTCACGAGAAGGGAGATACTGCTTAACATATTCAGTCAAATTATTCTTATTTACCGGGAATCTAGGCTTAATAGCTTTACAATCATTTATCGATCCATTCAATATTATACGGAGTTTATTTCCACGCCCATCATTAATAACCTGGAAATCCTCGATATAACCCTCCCTCTTCAAGAGCTTCAAAATCTCTATAGCAAATTTTGAAGATGGGTATATTACAACCTCCTTCTTTCTAACAGCTTCAGCATTTCTAATAGCCGACATCATATTACTTATAATGTCTATCTGCACCATCCATAACCACCTCACATATACTTTTTAAACCCCATCTTAGGGGCTACCTCACGAAAACAACGTCTACAGAGCATAAGATCATACTTCTGTATTACAGCAACATGAGTGCCACAGCGCATACACCGCCTACTACCCTTACCCACACGTCGAACCATATCCTTAACCCCCATCACACCACCTCCACATTAAACCTACGCCTCATAAACTCAATAGCCTCATCTTTCGTTACGAGATTCTTCTTACCAAGTTTACTTCTACGATACCTCCTAAGCTTAACACGATATCCCGGTTTAACTAGATGGACATTCACATCCATACCAAAAACACCTATATTAGGGTCATACTTCACTCCCGGTATCATAAGATGTTCCTTAATACCAAATGAGATATTTCCTAGTTCATCAAACGAGCTACTCTTAAGCTTCATATCAACAGCCTGAAGAGCCCTCTTCAAAAACTCTACAGCACGTTCCCCCCTGAGAGTAACCATCGTTGATATCGGCTGTTTCCTACTAATTCCAAAAGCCTTTATCGTCTTCTTAGCCCTCCTAATAACAGGCTTCTGACCAGTTAGATATTCGAGAAGTTTCACCGCCTTCTGAAGCCTCTCCCAATCACTTCCTACAGAGATATGGACAACTACCTTTTCTATCCTTATCGATTCTATCAACTTGTCTTGTAAAGTGGTTTCTTCAGACATTATTATATACACCCACCACTACACTACTATTTCATAGGTATTCGGGTTAAAATATTTAATTATTAATCTTAGAAGCTAATGATAAAGCTTAATAACAGACTCTTCTCTACCTATCGGAAATACGTAATCAAAGATCGTCTCGAATTCGCCATATACATCCGTATGTAGACGTACTAGCCGTGGCTTGAGAGGATCCGGCTTTCTAATCTCCAAGACCTTACCTATCGTGGCTATCTTACTACCACCTGTGATCAATGCAAGCACATTCTCCTCCAGACGTATAGAATCAATGACCTTCTTTTCAACTAAGTCGTATACAAGAGTATCACCGGGTTTCAACTTAGAAAGTTCATCATCAGGTTTAAACAAGAAGTTCCTACCGTCATGAGTAGTAAATTGTAGTATCCCACCTTTAATCATCGTCTTCCGCTCAATCCTCAAAGGCTTAATATTCTTATCTCCTCCATCCTCAATCTTATAAGGATATATCAGGTGTTTCTTAGCTGGTAGAACCCGATATACCTCATTAGTAGGCGTCAACTCGATTACATCCATCAATCCGACTGGAAACTTATAAGTTGTTATAGGCCTAGCATCGACAAGTACATATCCCTTCCTCAACATATATTTAACTTCACGTAATGTTTTCGCGATACCTAGAACATCTCTCAAGAGTACACCGATAGGTATAGATCTCCAACTTGGATGGGGGCCTGGACTAGCCTTGATAACCCATTTACCAGTCTTTCTAGGTACTCTATATGTTATCGGCGCCGCCAACCTCTTAAGCCTTGTCCTACCACCTTTCCTCGCCATTTTAACTACCACCCTCCTCAGAACCTTCTAACTTACGACGCCTCCATTCATCCGATAAATCTAAATCAACTATCATAAGGTTTGAATAATGGATGGGGATGTATACTCTATCCCCTCTACTATTCTCCCTATAAATATTTTCAATGTAAACTCTATACTTCTTCCTATCGACTCTGATAACCTTACCCTCAGTATCCTTATGATCACCCCTCAATACACGCACAGTATCACCGACACGTATCGGAATAGCACGTCTTCCATACTTCTCTCTTAACTCTCTAGATAGATGGACAGACATAATCTTACTTCTCCTATGTAGAGGAGCGTTAAAGAAACGCTTCCTCTGTTTAGAGGGCTTCTTACTCTTAGTCTTCACCATATCCACCCACCACTCTATATTATCAATGTAGCCATACTGGCTATTCTAGACCATAGATCCGCAGCCTCCTTAGCAATAGGCCCTTTAATTTCAGTCCCCATCGGATTACCCTCAGGAGTGATCAGAACCGCGGCATTATCTTCAAACATCACTCTTGTCCCATCAGGCCTCCTAATCGGGAATTTCTGCCTGACAAGGACGGCATCTAAAACCTGTTTCCTAAGCCTATATGGTCCAGAATACACGCTTACCTTTATGTGGTCACCCACACAGGCGGCTGGTCGCCTCTTCAACCTACCCTTATAACCAACAACCTGGATAACCTTAAGTTTTTTAGCGCCACTATTATCAGCACAGTTAACGATGCTACCCACTGGAACGGCACGTGTAATCTTTTGTCTCCTAACCAATACACCTGATAATATTCTCTTTCCCATCTCTAACCACCTCTAGACTTATTATAAACAACCACAAAAGAAATTGTTTTACTAATTGGCCTACATTCACCAGCCACGACTACATCACCTTCCGAAACATCTATACATGGAGGGATATAAACACTGATTCTACTTCTCCGTCTCTCATATCTTTTATATTTCTTAACATAATGGAGATACTCCCTCATCAAGACTCCAGCTTTTGACATCTTCTTACTAACCAGTTTACCCTCGATCAGGATACCCCTAACCTTAAGATGCCCATGGAATGGACAATTTGGATCATCACATGACTTTTCGGGTAATGGAAATCCTAAGCCGGGATCTCTAACTTTATTCTTCCTACTCATATTTTACCCAACCTCCTAATAATACTACCTTTAATATCTCTATACGAAAATATCTTATACTTCTCCTCCCCATTATAAAAGACTTTCAATATAATATCATCCTTCGGAATTTTAACGATTTTGCCATCGTCACGTTTTACTTCGAGCATGTTTTCAGATTCAAAAAGAACGATACCTGAAAACCCCTTAAATGAGTTGTTTGAATGAGATATAACCTCAACCCTTCTACCGATTAGATTAACAAAGAGATTCTTAGTATGTTTCTTCATAGCTTTATACCCCTCTCTCTAAGAATCGTAAGTATCCTGGCCCTCATCTTTCTTATATGCCTAACCCTACCCGGCTTATCCACTTGACCGCCAGATTTTATAGTCTTTCTGATGTTGAAAAGCTCGGCCTCCAACTCATTAAGTATCTCGATCAATTCTTCATTGCTTTTCTCTCTAAGCTCCTGTACCTTCCTCAACCTGCTCACCTCCCTCTCCAGCTAGAGAGGCTAGATATTCATTTAATGATGTCTTCATTATGGATACCTTCACACCTATAATACCATACTTAGTTAAAACTGGTCTATGTGCGGTATCCACCAACCTCTCAGCTAATTCACCGCTCTTCAAAATATCACCATATTTAAACTTTTGATATGCGGCTCTCACAGTTCTAAGCTTACCACTTATAACTATCTCTGCAGCGGCGGCACCAGCATTTTTAATTACGTTTATAGCCCAGAATCCAACTCTTCTATACCTTACCCCACGAACGAGCTGCCGCTCTATCTGCCAAGCCATAATCCTGGGATCAAGCTCAGGAACATCTATATCCAAGACTGTAATGTTGACATTTTGATAACCAAATAACTCCTCTATCTTCTTAGCAAGTTCCCTAACTCTGGACCCTCGCCTACCAATGACTAGACTTGGTCTAGCCGCATATATTATGATTTTCGTTCCCAATGCCTCCTTAGGTGTAGATGAGACCTTCACTCCAGAATAGCCTGCATTAACAAGCTCTTTAGCGAGCCATTCATCGAGCATTATCTTCTTCCTATTCGACGATATTATAGCCTTAACCCCTGAGACACGCTTCTCCTCGGCCATTGTTACACCTCCTTAGCAACCACCTCAACATGGACGAGAGTGTCAAAGAAGGGGGTAGACCTCCCAAACGCTCGAGGAATATAGTTTCTAATCTTCCGGCCTCTATGAGCGGCACAATGAACAATTTTTAAACGTTCGACATCTAACTCTCTATCCTCAGCATTATTTATAAGGTTATCGAGGAGACGCAAGAAATATTTGGCTGCTTTAACGGGATATCTACCTGCATACCATTTATTCAACCCCCTCCTATGGGGGACCTTCTTCTTATATCTCTTAAATGGGACCGCCCGCTTAAGGCTAATAACCTCTTCGAGATATTTACGGGCATCCTCAACATACATACCCCTAATTTCACGGGCAATCTCAACAGCATGTTTAGGTGATATAGAGACCTCCCTTAAACTAGCTTTAACATATTTTTCTTTCTCATCCTCTGGAATTTTAATACTATATCTCCAAGTTGGCATAATATCACCTATTCTATCTATTTCTATTTAAAGATTCACTGGATATATAAGGCTAATAAACCGCTGGAGAAGAAATTATAATGGCTAATCCTGAGAGTTAGATACCTCTTCTTCAACCTCCTTGAAATATTCATTCATTATACGTTTCATCTCACTAATCGAGTATTTTATAGCCGCGATTAACTCGCTATTGTCATATGGCATTAAAGTTTTGTTACATAAAGGACATTTAAACATGTTATCAACAGCTTCCGAGAATGTAAGTCTCTCATGATTCTTATCCATACACCAATAGAAGATATTTGAAGTTTCATATTCAAGCTTTTTCTCAAGCCTATCAATTATTCTCCTATAGAGAGAAAGTATAAGCCCATCCACCTGGTCCAACGGTAGCTTCCAGAAAAAAGTTATCCAACCGGTATCGTTAACTACTTTCTTAGATATGAGGAGCCCCTCACTGGCTAACACCCATATTATACGTCTAACCTCCGCGTCATCCGCGTCAACCCTCTCTGCTATTTCATTATCTGTTAACTCGCCGTACCTAGCAAGAGCCTCAACTATTTTACCAGCTAAAGGACCTTTATATGCTTCTACAATCTTCTTAAAAGCATATATGGCTGACTCTTTATCATCCATCTTATTTTTTGACTCTTCTCCCCTGCTCATTTAAACCCATATATATTTAGACAGGTTTTTCTAATAAAATGCTCGGTAGACATCTAATCCTTTATATTAATGGGATACTTACCCTTCTTCGAACTTACTACCCTATATATGCCTCCTGAAAAATGGAGGTCTAATTCTGCACCTTGGAAGATTCTATCTAGGAATATGGCTAGAGCTGAAATTTCTGAATGTGGTTGCCCTCCTATAGCCACGTTAAAGTCGGAGATATGGAAATATTCACTTGGAACCTTCTCACCACCCACAATAACGAGAAACTTTTCATGTTTCAACAGCTCATCAAGTATATAGTTTAATGGGATGCCATACATTGTAAGATGGATAATTATGAACCCCATAGACCGGACATTCATTATAAAATCGATTGGATCCTCGATATACTCTAGTCTAAATTCTCCACCCCAATTTCGTCTAACCCTATCTATAGACCCTTCAAACTCTGGGTCACGTACACCAGTATAGAACATTTTTGACGCTCCTAATGCCCTAGCAGCTAATGCAAGATGGGTAGATACCCTTTGGTCTCTTGGGACTCTATGACCCAGCCTCAATATCCAAATTTCTCTCAAGCCGTCTCACCTCGATACCATCATTCTTTAGCATGTTCTCCAACACATCGTTCCTTATGAATCCCTTGAAAAAGACCCCTGTCTCTTTAAAAGCCAGTTCTCCTTCGCCGCCTTCCCTCAAGAGTCCAATCAATCTGTACATATCCTTATTTGAATAGGGTATAAAAAGCTCTATATAAGAGCCGGAGCCGAGGAGTCTCTCCGTCTTCTCCAGTAAAACATCAATATTTTCTCCTGTATATGCGGATAAAAACACATATTCCTTTCCATAACTCTCAAATAAATCTCTGACAGGTTTTAAAGCCTCTATATTATTAATTAGATCCAGTTTATTACCAACAATTATCACTTCACCTTTATAGCCCAGTTTATTTAAAATCTCGAATGAAGTCTTCAATTTCTCCTCAATATAATCTAGAGACTCTGTAACATCTACAACTAAATAAACCACATCTGAATATTGTATATCCTCTAATGTAGAGTAGAACGCTTCGATGACGAACGGTGGGAGATCCCTTATAAAACCAATTGTATCAACTAGATATACCTTCCATAAACCTATTTTTAGAAGTGCATATTTAGTAGAAAGGGTTGTAAATGGTTCATCGCCCACTTTCATATTAAGATTGGTTAAGGAATTGAACAGAGTTGTCTTCCCAGAACATGTATAACCCACTATAGTAATTGTCTTATAACCTCTCTTCCTCCTCATAAACCTATGAACATGTCTCTTTCTACGTATCTCCTCCAGTTTTTTCTTTATATTCTGTATTCTCCTCTTAATCTCAAGATAATACTTATCTACCTCGTACTGACCAGGCCCCATAGTCAATGGAGGCTGTTCTCCAGACCTCACAAGCATGACCCGCTCCCGAGCTCTAGCCAATTCATACTGGAGACTAGCAAGTCTAATCTGAAGATCAGCCTCTTTAGATGGGCTATGTCTCCTAAATATCTCTAATATAATTTCTATACGGTCCTTGACCATAACATGCAACTCCTTAGTAATTTGATACATATGTCTAGGCTTCAGCTCAACATCAAATATGACAGTTTCACAGCCGCTCTCTTCAAGTGCCTTCCTTATCTCATCAATTTTTGCATCACTTAAGCCTTTAGAGGTAAACCTACGTATATACACGGTTCTAACGGGAATATATCCAGCCTCCTCTACCAACACTTTAAACTCATCCATCAAACTCTTCTTATGGATACATATAACTGCGGGGATTATAGCTCTTCACCACCCCCTCTATTTCCTCTAAATATTATATCACCTAATGTAGGCCCCTCCTCAACATCTTCATCATAGATATATTTAACTCTTTCATCCTCCAAATTTGACGTTTCAATAAGCTTCACACCCAGAATCTTCTCCAGCTTAAGTACAGTATTATAATCGGGGATTATTTTACCGGCCTCCACCTTCTTTATATAACTAAGTTTAACCTTTAACCTCCTCGCCAGATCTTCTTGAGTCAAACCCATCTCTTCCCTTCTTTTTTTAATCACCAAACCATAGTCTTCAATTAATTCGAAATCAGGTGCTGGTTTACTTCTTGCGATTGTTTTACTCCTAACGGGGAGAGATTTTTTAGGTTCGACACCTCGTTTGACACGTTCTCCAAGCCGTTTAATAACCGTCAGTCCATGTTCATCTACACATTTTGGACATGCATATGTTCTAGCACCGAGATATATGACTACATACAATACTTCGGAGTCTCTACCACATATTTCACAGTTCATTCCCTTTCCATATTTTAAAGAAGGTTCACAGGCATTTATTCCTTATATTTATACATCAATTCCCACCTATATAGTATTTAGAAACAGAATATTAGTTCAAAGTTTAGGTGAGGAAAATGAAAAAAATATCTTCAAGAGAACTGAGGCGAATGATGAAGAGGATGGGTATTGAAAATGTAGAACAGCTAGACATAGAATATGTAGAATTTCATTATAGAGACGGTAGGATAACTAGGATATATGAACCAAATGTAAGTAAGATAGTTGTAGCAGGTAGTACCACATATCAGATAATCGGTGAAGAAGAGGAGGTAGAGGAAGAAGAGACGAAGACATTTCCAGAAGAGGATATAAAAATTGTCATGGAACAGGCAAATGTAGATCGGGACCTAGCTATAAAAGCTTTAGAGCTTACAGATGGAGACATAGCAGAAGCAATAATAGTTCTTAAGGAGGGAGGACTATCCAATCAATAGTTGACACTATCAATAGGAGGAACTATATATCTAAATCTATATCTTAAGAAGACATTAGTCAAAACTAAAAACTAGAATGAATATCTAAAAAGAAATGAGTTTTGGGGCCGTGGTGTAGCTTGGCTAGCATGCGGGCCTCGGGAGCCCGTGGTCCCCGGTTCAAATCCGGGCGGCCCCATCAGCCATATTATTTATTCTGACGTAGCTGTTTGATTACTTTGTTCAATTATGAAAGTACCTTTCATTCCTAGTTCCACATGTCCAGGTATTGTACATATATAGTCATATACTCCTGCTTTCCCAGCCACGAAGGACACTGTAACTTTCTCACCAGGTAATATATTTCCAGAGTCTTCTGAAACGCCAAAGACTCTAAATGAATGTACAACAACTCCGACATTATCAACGGTAACCTCTACTAGCGACCCCTCACTTACAACAATATCGGGGTTAGTCTCGTTAAACCAATATTCTCCAGCTAACAAGTATATTCTTTCAACGACACCTGTTGTGGGACCTGCTTCTTCAGCGGGAACTACAAAATTCCATCCAATCGTAAAGAATCCAACTACAAGTAAAGCGAAGATTGGGATAAAGCTTTCTACTGGTGGTTTACCACCTTTAAACAGGGCGATCGGCAACATAGCAATACCTAGTATAAGAATAACTAAAGCAATACCAGTCATCTCATAGAAAGTCTCACTAATTTCTGCAAACAATCCAAGCCATGTGCCTATTATTCCCATGAAGATGAAGAAGACACTCGCAATATACAATCCCTTATCCATATTTATCACCTCGTAGTTATCAATCTAATACCATATGATATGAATCCAAATATTATTAGAGAAAGACCTGTAGCTATTAAGCCAAAAGTCAGATTACCTAATAAGTACATATATAGTGATACACCGACTACGAAGAATTCGGTGATTACCATTGCATATACTATACCTTCTATAGTCTCCTTACTGATGTTTATAGGCTCGCTCCTTGTTCTCCTTGGAGGAGTCGGTGACTTTTTACTATATTTGGAGTATAGATAAGCCCCACCAAATGATACAATATTTATAAGTATTAGGACACCGAAGAATAGATATGGATCTATTGCGAGTCTCTCTACATAGCTCTTCCTAGGATCCGGATCTACATAGAATCCCCATACCGTGGTTACAATACTCTGTAGAACACCTGAAATACCTATTCCTAGTGCGAGGGGTCTCTCGGTTATCTTCATACTTTTACTTCTATCTATAAATGGAACAACCATAAACATCATTATGAATAGAGTCGGAAGCAGAACACCCATTACAAACTTGTCTAACTCGGTTCTTAAAAGTGCATATAACGGATTTATATACCATTCAGGTACAGTTACCTGAGCAGGCAGGTCAGGAGTATATTTGTCGCCTAATGGAACTGGGAAGAGTGCGGATGTGATGAATAATGCGCCAATAATTATACCAACCATTCCAGGGTCAAAAACCAAATTTCTTGGGAAGTGCAATGTAAACAGAATTATCATTATCATCGGGAATATGAGTACATGGAGTGTGTATATCCTTAGTATTAAGTCATCAAAACCTGTTCCTATAACGATATCCGCTATCACTGGACCTATAAAGGGTGTTGAATAGGTTAATGCCGCTCCTATGTTGATAGCCAATACTGCTCTGATATTCATAATGAGATCATATCCAATATAGGCCTCAACAATAGTAAGAGTACCCAGAATTACACCAGTAACCCATATGATCTCATTCCTAATCTTATACCTTGATGAAAACAACTGATAAAAGAGATGATATATCGCTAAGAAGATCATTAAGTTGGATGCATGGTAGTGTATATTTCTTATAACAATTCCGAAATCTATCTCGTCATTTATCATCTTAACACTATCATAGGCTCCTGTAAGTGACGGTCTATAGTAGAACATTAGAAGAGCCCCTGTTACACCCAATACTATAAATGTTATAAAGGTGAGCATGCCGAGGAATCCATGTGGACTCACAACTTTGTTGGGTATTACAAAGCGGATTCCAAATAGGATGGTACGTTCTAACCTCTTAATAGTCCATTCATAGGATTCAACTATTTTATCCAGAAAAGATTTAGCCTCCTTCTTTTCATCTGCCATATCCAATCTCACCTTCTATTCCAATCGCGTAAATATCACCATTACTATCTATCTCAACTTTCAATATAGGTAGATATCTATTCGGCTGCTTAGCGGCCGGGCCAGCGACGGCATATCCATCTTCCTTTCTATATTGACTACCATGACAAGGACACTCAATCAAGTCCTTGTCCTTTTGATAATCGACTAGACACCAAAGATGAATACAAACCCTACTATATGCCTTAACCTCATTCTCACCAGTCCTAATAATTAGGAACTGCCTAAAGGGATCATTATCTTTTGCAGGGTCCCCCGTTTTAGGATAAGTTACAAACAATTGACCTAAAATGGGGATGTCATTTATATTACCTACCTTCTGCCTTGGATAGGATGCCTGAGCCTCAGGTGTTAAGAACTTACCTAATGGGAAGAATGGGGCTAGAGCGGCTATCCCTGAAGCTACGAAGAGCGATTTTAATACCGTCCTCCGGTCAACCATATTTAATTAGCACCTCCTTATACCCTTACTACTACCTACTAAATTTTTAAATCTTATGTATAAAAACTATTACCCCTAAATACATTAGGCTCTAAAAAATATGTAGGGGTTTAAAAATTTTTGTAATGGTGGGGCCGGTGGGATTTGAACCCACGACCGACCGGTGTCACCCAATCATCCCCTCTTTTATAGGGTCTTACTACCGATCTGGAGCCTCGACACATTTGTTCGGCCGCCTTCGGCGCAGATGCACTGCCTGGCTGGGCCACGGCCCCATTACTAATGCTGTCCTACAATTATCTATCCAACATAACTTCTAATTAAAAATTTAACGGTTGAAAAAGGCATATAGCCGATTCAAGATTCAAGGTGATAATTAATTTATTTATGATAGGCTATGGCGGATGAAATTCAAAGGATACATCAGATTTTGAGTAAAGAGATCACCCTCAATATAGATTTGTGGGAGTACTTATCCATAGCTATTAAGAGGCCTTTAAAAGCGGTTATACCGAATACGCAGATAGGCATCACTATAAGTATTATAAAGGAGTTATTCAACACTCTAGATGTAGACGCTGAAGTGGTTTCCGACTCCAAGATACCCTATCTAATAACTGAGAATGAGAATATTGGCAGGGTTCCCATCTATCGTTATGGTGTATACTATATAATGGAGTTGGTTAGTGTAGTCCCCCTATATATATGGGGAGATTATAAGGATGAAGAGAGAACCATCTTAGATATCTCAGCAGCCCCCGGAGGAAAGACGTTCTTACTGAGTAACATCTTTAAAAAAGGAGTTATAATAGCTAACGAACCAAATAGAATAAGGCTTAGGAGACTACAGAATAACATTCAGAAGTACCTTCTTCCAAATATTATACTAACTCAATATAGAGGTGAAAAGTTTCCTGTTAATTTCCAGTATGATATGGTGTTATTCGATGCACCTTGTTCCAGTCTAAACCTTATATACAAGAGGAGAAGGGAGGTTCTATCCAACATCAAGAGAACAGGGGAATATGGAAAACTACAGAAGAAGATTATTAGAAACATCTATAATCTACTGGCTGAGGGTGGAGAGCTTCTCTATATTACATGTACATTATCCAAGGCTGAGTGTGAAGACGTGGTTAAACATGCTATCGAGCTGGGATTTAAGGTAGTAGATACCAAATGGAAACTACCGTTCAAGACTGTACAGCCTAGAGATGATGAATATCCTGAGATAAGTAAGACACATTACATCATTCCATCATTGAACCTCGATAGATTCGGTGGAAACATCGGAACATCCTATGTAGCGCTTCTAAGGAGGTAGATAACATGGAGAAGCTTGACAAAGACAGTTTTAGATACAAGGTAGAAGTAGCTGTAGACCACCTTAAAGGTAAGCTATATTCATCGGCTTTAGAGAAGATCTTGAGGAAGCTGGGAATAAAGATATTTTCATATGGTGTAAATATTGAGAGAATCGAAAGATCAAATGCTATACAGGCTTTGAGATTGGAAACTCTCAAAAACCTATCTCACAATATGATTACACTTTATATAGAACGTGACCAAGAAAGAATCCGGCATCTACTGAAACATGGATATATAGATAAAGAGGGGCTTAACGTCGACGTATCAAAAGGAAAGATTTATATCGTTGTTATGGAGGAGAGAGGGAGCTTCATAGTCATTAGAGGCGAGATAATAGGAGATAGAATAGTGATATAGAACTAGGCTTAGGATGGTGGGGCCGCCCGGATTTGAACCGGGGACCACGGGCTCCCAAGGCCCGCATGCTAGCCAAGCTACACCACGGCCCCAAAACATAGAACCATATCATCGATTGTTTATCATCAAATATATCCACAGCATCTTTTTAAAGAATTTTACTAAATAAAACATGATTTAAACAGGATAATGAGAGGCGGTCCTCCAAATGAGGTCTCAATTCTCAAGTATATAACCTATAACTGATTACCGTAAGACGGAATAACTAATTTTTCAATATTTACATATAATTTTTATTGAGATGGATATTAGGTATTGCCCTAAATGCGGCAGTGAAATTAAGGGTGATAAGGATAGGTGTGATAACTGTGGATATGACCTCTCAATGTTCAAAGAGGATGGGGAGCGGGATGTCTCAACAGTATATCTACTCAAGAAGAAAGACCCTACCCTGGCTGGGATACTCTCCTTTATATTTCCAGGGCTGGGGCAGATCTATGTTGGCGATATAGGGAGAGGGATACTCGTCATGGCTATCGCGTTCATAATAGCTCTTGTCGCGGTATTAACAAACATACTACTCTATGTAGTGTATCATGCCATACAAATCTATGATGCATATAGAGAAGCAAATAGATATAACAGTCTTTTACTAGAGGGTATAGTGCCTTGGTAGCATAAGATATAGGTTGTTGGTGCGGCCGCCGGGATTTGAACCCGGGTCCTCCGGCGTGGCAGGCCGGCGTCCTACCAGACTAGACTACGGCCGCACATCATTCAAATATATTCAAATATGATTTTTAAGGCTTATCACAAGTTAAAACCAATAGTCCAGACTCTTCGTAGATAGAGACTTCTTCAGTTCATTCAATGCCTTCCTAACCCTCTGCTCACTAAAATCATGCTCACCACATAGAAACTCCTCTACACCCGAGTAGTCCGGATTCTTAAATTCAAGGGAATAGTCGTCGGTGACTTCTGGAGACATGAATAACCTTCTCAACTCCATTAAGTCCTCCAAGGTCATATGCCTCATTACCTCTGGGATCTTATCAGCAGAGCCATATGCCTTTATGTATTCAAGAGCCTTTTTAGGTCCGATACCCTTTATCCCCTCATTATAGTCTGTACCTATTATTATACCCATGTCCACCAACTGTTCATATGAAATCTCCAAACCCTCTAATATCTTCTTAAGCTCTACAATTTCAGGCTCAAGCTTTACCTCGATACCCTTACTCGGATATTTAATTGTACCCGTCAAAGTAACATTCCTAACTATTTTGGGTGCTCCAAAGAGAAGAGAGTCATAATCTTGGGAGGCTACAGCCGATACATCCCCCTTCTTCGCCATATATGCGGCCTGCGCCTCACCCTCCGAAGGGGCCTGTACAACGGGGATACCAAGAAGATTTAATAGTCTCTTTGCATCACTCACCATATAATCCTCTAGGGTAGCGGCTACAGCCGCGTATTTACGGGCGCTCTCATAATCCCCTTTCTCAACTGCCTCCAGATATTTCCTATATCCTTCCTCCTTAACCACCCGACGCCTCTTCAACTCTTCCATCTTCCTCTTGGGAGGTACGCCGTCAAAGACATATACAAGTTTGATACCATGCTTCAATAGTTGTACATTTCTATAAAATAGACCGCTTAAATGGCTGGTCACCCTACCCCTACTATCCCTAAGAGGATTGCCGGTCTTATCCCTAATAGTAGTTATAAATTGATAGAGAGTGTTATATGCATCAATAGCTAATATCCAGCCCCTCAGATATGGAAAATCAATCTGCTTCTTAAACTCTGCAACTATAGGGGATAGATTTACTCCCAAGGATATAACACCCCCTGACTATCTTCTAATCCTTATCTCCAAGTCGTTACCATTATTCTCAACCTTTATTTTACCCCATAGCTCTAGATTTAGAAGTGCTTTTCTAATCTCCTCCTCAGATAGATTGGGATATCTATCGCCGATATAATATCTCAATTCTCTATACTCAATATATCCATCTCCAGATTTACCACCTATCAATTCCTCGATAGCCTTATACACTATATTTGTTACAGGACGTACAACCCAATCAGAAGGCATACTTTATCACCGACATACCCAAAATATAAATATTACAATATAAATCGAAAAATGAAGAGGTTGAACTACTATGTAAATGCGGCTGGGAGTCTAATCCTTTTCCTATGCATCGACTTTCTATAGTTTTCATACCACTCTATAATCGAGTCATTCAATGAAGGGGGTACTTTATCCATTGCATGTATAAAATCATCATTCGAAACCCTATCCCTACCACTACGGAGAGCGTTCATAGCAGCCTCCCTCACTAGAGCTCTTAAATCAGCACCTGTATAGTATTCAGTTATCTCGGCTATATGAGCCAGATCTACTGAATCATCCAAGGGCATAGACTTTGTGTGTATCTTTAAGATGCTGAGTCTCTCCTTCTTATCAGGAGGTGGAACATAAATCATTAAATCCATCCGTCCGGGTCGTAGGAGTGCCTGATCAATCATATCAGGCCTATTTGTAGCACCTATAACGATTACGTCCTCAAGCCTAGTTATACCGTCGAACTCTGTAAGGAATTGACTGATGACCCTATTTGTAACTCCCGAGCCTACATCGCTACCCCTTATGGGGACCAATGCTTCAATCTCATCAAAGAAGATTATGCTTGGAGCCGCATCTCTAGCCCTCCGGAAGACTCTACGGATACCCTTCTCAGATTCACCAACCCATTTACTTAGAAGTTCGGGGCCCTTCACCACTATAAAGTTCATATTGGTCTCACTAGCTATGGCCTGAGCCAATAACGTCTTACCTGTTCCAGGCGGGCCATACAGGAGTATACCCTTTGGGGGTTCAATACCAAGTCTCTTAAACTTATCGGGATACTTCAATGGCCACTCTATATTCTCTCTAAGAGCCTCTTTAATCTCCTCCAACCCCCCTATATCATCCCAAGTTACTTTGGGTATCGAGACCTCCACCTCTCTCAAAGCAGTTGGAACAATCTCTTTAAATGCATCCATGAAATCCTTCATAGTCACGGTTATCTTGCTTAACACCTCATCGGGAATATCTCCAGTATCAGAATATTCCTCTATGAGGGGGAGATTCCTCTTTAAAGCCTTCATAGCCGCTTCTCTACATATCGCCTGGATATCTGCACCCGTATATCCATGTGTTATGCTGGCAAGCTTCTTAATATCTACATCATCAGCGAGAGGCATACCACGAGTATGTATCTTAAATATTTCATACCTACCCTTTTCATCAGGTATTCTAATCTCAATCTCCCTATCGAACCTTCCAGGTCTCCTAAGGGCGGGATCTATAGCATCTATCCTATTGGTGGCACCTATCACTATAACTTGACCCCTACCTTTAAGACCATCCATCAAAGTTAAAAGTTGGGCAACAACCCTCTTTTCCGCCTCTCCCGATACATCCTCCCTCTTGGGAGCTATAGAGTCTAACTCATCTATGAATATGATTGAGGGGGCATTCTCTTCAGCCTTCCTAAATATCTCTCTAAGCTTTGCCTCAGATTCTCCATAATATTTACTTGTAATCTCCGGCCCATTAATAGCGAAGAAACTGGCTTCACTCTCATTAGCTACCGCCTTTGCCAACAAAGTCTTTCCACATCCTGGGGGACCATGTAGAAGCACTCCTTTAGGCGGATCTATACCTAAATGTCTGAAGATCTTGGGAAATCTAAGTGGAAGCTCCACCATCTCCCTAATCTTCTCAATCTCCTTCTCAAGCCCACCAATATCTTCATATCTAATCTCCGTATCCTCAATATGCTCGGATAGATCACTAGCGATTACAAGTTTTGTAGTCTCCGCAACATATACAGGTGAATCTGGCGATACCTTCTTAACCCTTAGCGAGATAGAGGCACCAAAAAGTTTGATAGTCACAATATTTCCACGTAAAAGAGGTCTATTAATCAACCTATTATGAATAGTATTCTCAAAATTCCTATCAATATTTTCAATTCTGTCGAGAGGCACCAACACAATCTTTTTAGCAGGGAAGAGTCTAATAGGCCTAACAGATACCACGTCATTATTAGATACTCCCAGATTACGTTTCATATCATCATCTAATCTTATAATGTCTTCAGGCTCCTCCATAGCTAGAGACGCAACCCAGCCAACAACACGCCCCTTCTTCTCTACGAGAATTGAACTCCTCTCCTTTATACCCAACCTCTCCATTACAAGTCTATGGATACGAATTATACCTCTATCTATATCCCTTGGGTATGCGTCTCTAACCCGTAGTTCAACCACTTTCTCCATCTTACTCAAACACCATATCCAATATACTATCTATATATTAATTTTGGCTTAACCTATGTTTAAAAACAAATATTGCTATTTAGACACCTACATATAGAGACAGAATAATATATACATATAGATTATTACTGATGAAAAATGATGAGCTATAAACGTGTCATCCCAACGTTCTCTATACTACTTATCCCCTCGAGATTTGATACTCTAGATTCAAACTCGTCGGGGAAGGTCTCATCACCTTCATCTACAGATACCAATACAGTTAATGAATACAGTCCAAAAGCAAGAGGCTCAATCTTATAATCCTTAAGTTCACCACCCAATTCACTGGCTATAGTCTTGACTTCATCCAAAATCCTATTGAGGACTTCCTGACCAGGCTCCTCAGGATTTATCTTATATATTAACCCCATTTTAGCCATGTCACATTACCTCATGGGCCTACAAATCCACAGGAGGGACATTTATACTCCCTAGCGAATCTACGGCACTTCTCACATCTCCAGATAATAACTTCACCACATTCAGGACATGGGAAATACACTGTAGATTCAAACGCCAAAATATTTTTATTACATGAAGTACATTTGGGTGGGTTATACTCTATCTCTATACTCATATCACATCAATAACACCTATATCAATATACTTTTTTATAAACCTTGATGTCTAGACGGAGCTGAATAACATCGAAAGTTCGATATATTTGGACATTTTAATGAAGGTTTTCATGAAATCTCTGTCCATAGCAAGTCTTACTAGACTCGTCATATGGAAATCCATATCACCTAACATCAACATCAAATTAAATAGCTCCTTTCTAGCCATGATATTTATTACCTCTTCCAGATCTTCTTGAGAAATCTTGAGAAACAGGCTTCTCAAGAGCCTCTGAAGTCTATATTCATCCTTCAATTCCCTATAAAATTTCTGGGTATAATCAGGAGAACCTTCTACCAATGATTCAACAAACATTTTAGAAGCCAGTAGTATATAATATAGACCTCCACCAGTGGTTACCTTAGTCTGCCCAGCAGAATCCCCTATCAATACAGTGTTCCTCGACGGATCGAAGAAGTTCTTAACCGGTCCACCTACAACCACATGGCCATAGAGACGTTCTAACGAATTTTTTCTCAGTGTCCAAACATCGGTATTAATAGCTGAGGAGAGCACATCCCATAAATTTGCATTTGATGCTGTACCTATCTTCCATCGACTATCCCCATTATTTATTGCCCAAGAGAAAAAATCCGGATTCACTTTCTTATCCACAATAATACTTGCAAGTTTAGGATTATATTCATCCATTATACCATTACCATTAAGAATTAATTGGAGGGCTGGGAGAACCTCTCCCCTCTTATGAACGATGTAACTCCTCACTCCAGTAGCATCGACGATGAGGCCGTCTCTTCTTATAGGCTTATGATAATCCATCTCAACTCTAAACTTGATTTCACCTCCAGAGTCTATAAACGTCTCTTCCAGCCATAGTTCATACCTATATCTGTCTATTGCATATGCCTTAGGTGTGGAAGACTCCGCCTTTACGTGTAATCTGCCTATCCAAAGCTCTACACCATAGAATTTATTCCGAACTAGAGAATGTGGAATATGGGCTTCATCGATAAATCGGCCGCTGACGACACCACTACAATGTTGAGGCTTACCTACAACCGGATTCGACTCATAAATTATTGGTTCAAACCCATTTTCAACTAGTTTATTTGCTAATGTAAGCCCAGCTGGACCCGCTCCATATATCTTTATAGGATGATAACTGGCCATCTAGACCATCCCGTCAATCAAAATCTATATCACTATTCAAAATAAGTTATTTGGGAGGGTATGTAGGGATATGAATAGGTTGAAGCAGGTTATTCTGGTAAGGACGGATCTGAAGATGGGTAAAGGGAAATTAGCTGCCCAGGTTGCACATGCATCTGTCCAATGTTTCTATATAACACTAAAGGAAAAACCTGAGTTAGCCCATGAATGGATAAAACAGGGTCAGAAAAAAGTCGTTCTAAAGGTTCCAGATTATAAAACAGCTTTGGAGAGATATGAAAAAGCTATTGAACGAGGTATAACTGCATGTATTATACGAGATGCTGGACATACCCAGCTAGAGCCGGGGACTTTAACAGCGATAGGTATAGGTCCAGATAAAGAAGAGTTGATCGACGAGATAACGGGCGATTTAAAATTGATGTAGCTTTACAGGTGAGATTATTTGTACCTAAGATCCCCGGTACATGAAGACATATTCATAGGTTTATGTTACTATGCAATAAACGATTTAACACACATTCCCCATAGAATAAAGAATGGCCCAGGTTCATTCAAAGTTGAAGAGATAATCGATGAAAACCTAGTTACAAAAGATGGCGACATCCACATATACAAGATTACTAAAAAATGGGGTGTCGATAGTACACAGTTAAATACTTATCTGCGTAGATATGGAGCCACTACACTGGGTAGGAAGGATAAATACGCCGAGACTATACAGTATGTCTTATCCAGGAGGAGAATAAGGAGAGAAGGGTTTGAATACGTCGGCTCAATATCAAGAGATACGAGAGTATCAGACCTCCACCTAGGAAATAGATTTGAAATAACAGTTGAAGTTGAAGATACAAGTAAATATAAGAAGAAGATTGAGGAAATCGTCTTGAGGGAGCTTCAGAAAAGCCGTATACCCAACTACTTCTCCTACCAAAGATTTGGAATACATAGGATAAACCATATTAGGGGCTACAGATTTGTCCAGGAGATGGCCTCCCTATCCAATGATGAGTTAGGAAGAGAATTAACTAATAAATATGGAGGTAAGGACGTTGCAAGACTGCTTATAAATAGCTTCCAAGCATATCTCTTTAACCAGGCAATAAACATCTCAATAAAGAAAGAAGGGGGCCTACCAAAGACGAAACATAGAATATCACTGAGAAATATTGAAGGTAGGGTTCTAATCTCCGATGCATATCCAGTTATAGGTTATGGACTAACCTACACGCCGACTGAACTAAAAGAAGTACTAGAGAAAATAGGGGCTTCCATATACGATCTTAAGAAAATCCTATATCGATTTAAATATATCGGGATAGATGCTTATGGAGATTTGAGGCCAGTTGAGATTTTATTCTTAGAACCCCCAGAAATATGGTTTGATAGAGATATAGTAAAAATAAAATTTGCTATCTCACGTGGTCAATATGCGACCCAAGTCATAAGGGAAATATTCAAGCCCAGATATCCGTCAAGACAGGGATACTAACTCCTTACAGATTTAACTGCTGGATGGTTCTCATCACGGAGTATTACTTCATACCAAACATACTTACCATCTTCACCAACATAATATGAGCCTAGAACCCTGAGATTCCTAAACTTCCTCTTAACCCTATTCTCAGCGATCTCCTGCATAGAAATCTGTCTCTTAATCTTGGAAATACCCATCCTCTTCTGTCTCCTACCTAGTTTAGGCGGTATCTTACGTAGACCTCCACGGGAGACCCTAACACGCACAACTACATACCCCTGTTTGGCCCTATATCCTAAAGCTCTTGCCCTATCTAACCTGCTTGGTCGTTCAATCCTATGGATAGCAGGCTCTCTCCTCCATTTCATCCTGAGATAATTCAAATATCTCTTATACTCCTCATCCTTCCAAATCCTTCTCCACGTTAGATTTATGTATTTATAAGCCGACATGAGCGATCAACCTTCGACCCAACTACCTAGATATTTTAACCCTACTCTTCCTTTATTAAGGTTTTGATTGTGTATAAATCATGAAGAAAATGAAGATAGGTATAATTGGAAAACCCAATGTAGGAAAATCTACATTATATAATGCGATTACAATGGGGGATTCAAAAGTAGGGAACTACCCCTTCACAACTATAGACTCAAATGAAGGAGTTGGATATGTATCTCTGAAATGTAGATGTAGAGAGCTAAACCTCCAAGATAACCCAGTCAATTCTATCTGCATAGATGGGATAAGATTTATACCCATTAAGGTACTTGATACTGCCGGGCTCGTTCCAGATGCTTGGAGAGGTAGAGGATTAGGAAACCAGTTTTTAAGTGAGATTATGAAGGCTGAGGGGCTTATACACGTCATAGACCTCTCTGGAGAGACGGATGAAGAGGGAAGGATAATAGAAAATCCTGATTATGACCCAAAGGAGGAGATACAGTTTATTAAAGAAGAGGTGGTGAGATGGATAGCCAGTGTATTAGAAAATAATCTCCAAAAGATTGAGAAACAGGTTAGACATATGGGTATCGAACTCGAGACAGCTCTTCATAGAATCTTATCCGGTCTAAATATATCCTTATATAATATATTAGACACGTTAGACAATACAGGGTTAAAAGACGTCTCTCAACTAAATCATGAAAATACACTTCTAGAATTTTCAAGGAATCTCCTTGAAAATTCCAAGCCTATT
Source organism: Candidatus Geothermarchaeota archaeon (assembly GCA_015523605.1). Classification (GTDB taxonomy): domain Archaea; phylum Thermoproteota; class Nitrososphaeria; order Geothermarchaeales; family JDFR-13; genus SZUA-1514. The sequence continues at coordinate 10,735 of WAKC01000009.1, read as the reverse complement.
ATAATAGCTGGAAACAAGATAGACAAGCCCAAAGCCGAAGAGAACTATAAGAGATTAAAGGATGAAGGAATAGATGTGATACCAATCTCAGCCCTCTCAGAATATATATTGAAACGGTTAACGAGAGACAGCATTATACATTATGTTCCAGGAGCAGATGACTTTGAAGTTCTGGAGCCAGAGAAGATAGACGACAAAATGCATAGGATCTTGGAGATGATTAGAGAGAAGATTCTTAGAAAATGGGGTGGAACAGGGGTGCAGAAGACTCTCAATACTCTAGTATATGATAAACTAGGGTATATAGCGGTTTATCCTGTCAGGGATCCTAATAAATTCACAGATGTGAAGGGCAATGTACTTCCAGATGTATATCTGATTAAGAAGGGATCCACCGTCAGAGACCTTGCAGAGTTAATACATACAGAATTGGCTTCAAGGGTAAAATATGGAATAGATGCATTATCAAAAAAGAGGATATCCTTAAATTACGTGTTGAATCACAGGGACGTAATATCTATAGCTGTATATTAAGACCTATTCTTCACCAGGACGTTTTAATACTTTAACCTTATATATACCAGTACCCTCCCTAATTGGATAAACCTTCCTAGCGACCTTCTTAATCTCTTCATCAAGCTTTCCAAACAATATATCTCTAATAAAGGTTTGGTAATCAGATTTCTCAGCCCACTTATCCAAAACCTCAAAGACATACCGCCTAATAGCCTTCTTCCTAGAATTATTTATCCTCTTCGTAGTAAATACGCTGACTCTAACCCTAAATCTATAACCGTCTTTAGTCTCTACATCCCTAATCGCCTTTACATAACTGGTGCCACGCATAATAAACGACCTCTCATACTCCCTGAAATATTCATGACCATTATAAACAGTATACGCATAGGAATCTTTTACCTCAACAATTTTAAGTTTCACCTTTATAAATTGATGGTTGAAATCTCCTGTCAAATCAGAGAGAAGAACCTCAATATTCCTACCAATTAAATGCTCAGGTTCAGTAGCAACTACATAATATAAGTCTTTCCCACCTAACAACTCAGGAGCCTTAACCATAAAATAAAGTTTTTTCCTACCTCTCCTCGTTCTTCCATATCTTGTTGACATATATATTACCACCTCAACACATACTAATAAATCCTCATTCAAAGAGTCATATATAAGCTATTTATTCACCCAAGTTTTCCAGGAAAAGTTCTAGAAGCGGCGTCAAAGCCCTAGACAAATCATTATATGCAGCGCGGACACTCCCAACCCTCTCACCAAGGATCACAATATGGATTGAGGAGTTTTTACATGACACCTCTATAGAGAGACCTTCAGCCTTGTTATCAGGCTCCAGAGCTCTTCTAACTATGTCACATAGATCTTTTTCCAACCTTCTACAAGATATATCAACTTCCAACCGATACATCATTAAGATAAAGAAATTCTTTGGAGATATATCTATCAAGAAGAGATTGCCGACCTCACAGACTCTACTAAATAATTCAATAGAGTCCCATCATCCCGCAATATAGAAGCCCCTGCAGCTACGTTATGGCCACCACCATTACCACCGAACCTCTCCGCTACATCCCTCATAATCTCGGAGAGATTAAGACCTCGGTCTACAAGACTTTTAGGTGCCCTAGCAGATATCTTAATCTTCTCAACATTTCTAAGGAGGACAAAGACGACCTTATCAGAATATACTAGGGATTTCGACAGAATAGTTGAGATTGTTCCACCAAATCTAGGGCTAACATCTGTATCTCTAAGGTCTACAAGGACAATATCATCGATAACCTTCTTATTATTCTCCACATATGAGAGATACTTACCAAGGAGCTTCCTTCTCTCCTCATATATCTCCTCCACCTCTTTAACATAGTCTCCCCTGACACCTGAGGCAACTATAATCCCTAAAGAGTCTCTTCCAAGCCTACCAGCTGCGCTCACCAAATTAGAAAAATCCAATGAATATCTCAGTAGGTAATGATCCTCCTTAGGGAACATTATAATGTCAATCATTAGATCTCTAGGTTTGAGGTCGTCAACACCTAGGCCTAAGATATAGTGGAGAATCTCCTCTAACAGTCTATTCTTCTCGTAATCGGATAGATCATCTACTGTTTTATATACACCAGAACCTTTCTCAACCTCAATACCAGCTTTTTTAACAAGCCTAAGCCCAATATCATCCCTACCGGAAAATCCCGGGATATATGGTACATATGTCCATGTAATTGCCTTGAAAATTGGTAGCGACCTATTTTGAAAGAATATGAAGTCCCTAATTTTCTCGGCCATTTTCTGACGAATCGCCTCCTCCAAAATTTTATGCGTTAAATCCTTAGGATCATATACTTGCATATCGCCAGTGGCTCCTACCAACCCAATCTCCGTAAAATAAGGGTCATCTAACAATTCATACCCCATATAAGAGGATAATACAGCTGCACAATCTGCAGAACCACCGTCAACACCATACAACTCTGGATTCACAAGGAATATATCTTCAGGATCGCCACCGACCTTGTGATGGTCTAATATAACGACTTCCCTAACATTATACGATTCTTTAAACATCTTGATCTTATCTAGTTCACCTGAACCTAAATCAGTTATTATATGGAGACCCGCGTCAACCCTAAGAAAACTCTTGACATTATCTTCGCTAAGGTCTGTGACAGACCTTATAATATACTTCTTTCCAAGCCCTTCAAGAAGCCGTAATAAGGCTCCCCCAGCAGAGAGACCGTCTGCATCGTAATGTGTGAGGACGGCAATATATTCATCATCTGGAACATCCAATATCTTCTCTCCCGCCGCTTTCAAATCCTTCAACAAACCTGTAGACGCCATTTTAAAACCTTAAGACTCTACTCTACCCTAGCAACATACGTCTTATACTTCCAGTCCTTAGGAAGCTTACCGATCCTCTTATAATACTTTGATAGATGATGGATCTTGGCCTCGATAAGCTCCAGAGAGTGCTTATTCCTATAATCCTTCTTATGATATTTGAGATGCTCCTTCAAACGCCTAGCCTTGTCAATTAGACTAGCTAGGTCCTCTGGAAGGTCGTATTTGATACCTTGCTCCTCAAGGAATTTAGTAAGCTTGACACCCATGACCTGCTTAAAAGTTGGGATCCCATATTGATCCCTCAAAATCATACCTATTTCTGAAGGTCTTCTACCCTCTTTAGCTAATTTAATAACCAACTCGGCAATCTCCTCCCTACTTAACGTGACCCATTCGGGTTTGGCCATAACCACAGGCCTCTTAGAATGGGACTTTCCCTTCCTCCTTATATGCATCCTCGCCATATCGACACACCACCATATTTTTTACTCCACCAACCTACGACTAAGAATGTATTTAGCAATCCTATTAAAAAGCTTTCCTCTATGAGAAAAATCGTTTTTAAGGGATAACGACATCTCGGCATAAGTCTTATCACTCCCCTTAGGAATAAATATAGGATCGAAGCCGAAGCCGTGGACTCCACGCTCCTCATATGAGATATAACCATCAACCTTCACTCTAAATACTTTGAACACATTATCTTTGAGATATAGAAGCCCATATGAGAGGAAGTATGCCGATCTATCATCAATCCCTTCCATCAACCTGAGGATACCTTTACATCCTATCGATTTATACACGTAAGAACTATAGACACCTGGAAACCCGTTTAAACCTTTTATAAAAAGGCCTGTATCTTCGACTATGAATAATTTATCACTCAATATCTTAGAGATTTCATAACCCTTCCATATAATTACATCTATTAGAGAATCATTCTGTATCTCCTCTACATCCACATTAACCCAGTTAAGACTTAACCCATATCTACTGAATATTTCAGAGGCTTCCTCAAACTTATGTCTATTTCCAGTCACGAAATATATGTCGTTAACCTCTCTCATGGTATCTACCCATCCGAGCCACCTTCGAATGTAATTTTATAGCTTCATCAGAATTATAATAAGTCTCTTGATATCCATTCAAGAATGCATCGAAGTAGCTATTTGCATACCTAGGGATTAGGGAATATAGGGATCTATATACGACATCCAAATCGTAAACCTGATCCTTAATGGATGAAGATATAAAGGCTAAGCCAAAATCTATAACGAAGAGCCTATCTTCTGAGATTATGAAATTCGCGGGATGGGGATCTCCATGTACAACCTCAATAGAATGTAGTCTTCCAATAACCCGACCCATCTCCCTAAGATATGGTATCGAGTTATCAGGAGGATTTTCAAGAAGGTATGATGATAGGGTGATTCCTTGGATGAAGCTATAGACGATAGCGGTTAATTTAAGGTTGGCAAAGTATAGCCTAGGAACTGGAATACCATTCTTGTATGACTGATATAGAATGTTAGCTTCTCTATATGTCCGTAGTATGCGTAGCCTAGTGTCTAAAGCAGGATCTCGATATGGCTTTCTAACTCTCTTCTTCACAATAACGTCTCTACCTAGATATCTGGAGAGGTAGATATCACTCTCTGCATTTCTCGACAACAGCTCTCCCTGGGATATGATCCTACCTACTACATCCATGGGATATCCACCTCATCAAATCTCCATCTCTGAAGAATATATGCCTCTTCAGGCTTGACCCCTTGGATACCATGCTCCAACATACGTAAACCAACAATGGCTATCTGGATGCCATTGTCGCTATTCCACTTCTTCTCTAATCTATAGACTCTTAGACCATGTAGACCTGCCATCTCAACCAACTTGTTATGTAAAGTATTATTAGACGCTACACCGCCGGTGACCGCTATAGAATCAATATCATCTTTAAGACTTGCTAACGCTCTCTCAGCAGCCTCGACAATTATGGAGAACGCAGTCTCTTGAAGCGAATAGGACAGGTCTTCAATTGAGTATCTACCCTCATTCAATAGCTGAACCGCCCTCGTCAAAAGACCAGAAAATTGGAAGTTACTACCCTTAATATTATATGGCAATTCAATATACCTCACCCCTTTAGAGGCCAACCTCTCTATTACAGGGCCTCCTGGAAAATCTAGACCAGCCTCCCTAGCGAATACATCCAACAAGTTCCCCACAGTAATATCCAAAGTCTCACCATAAGACCTCCAACGCCCATCTCGAAATGCAGTAATAGTTGTATGGCCCCCCGACACCAGAACAACCAAGGGATTAGAAAGATTAAACATGGATCTAACCAGTTCGATATGGCCTATAGCATGATGAACAGGATATAGGGGAATATTATGCTTCAATGCAAGGGCCCTGGCTATCGTCGCACCTATTCTTAGACATGGCCCTAGCCCAGGGCCACGGCTATATGCTACTGCGTCCAACGCACCAACAGATAATCCAGACTCCTCAAGAGCCCTTTTAACTACATCCACTGCGTATCTACTATGATATTCAGCCGTCTGGAAAGGCTCCATACCCATTCCCTTGGGAGGATTATAACGGATTCTTACATCAGAGAGTATATTCAACCTATCATCTATTATGCCGACGCCAAATGTATGCGCAGTACTTTCAATCCCCAATACAATCATATCCGAATAATTATATCTACTGAGAGAATCATATTATTAAGACATGTTCGTTGATATAGACATCATCGTACACGCCACCGAGGACATGGATAAAATTCTAAATAATCTAAAGACCTTACTAAAGATCAAGAGATATAAGCTCGAGAGGAGAGACTTAACAGGCCACTATAAAAATCCAGTAATATTCTTAAGGCTTAAGATAAGAAGTGAGGATGCTAAGGAGTTTGTAGAGAATCTCTTCAAAAAACTTGATAGACTCGATAGGCACTATCTCCTCTTAAACATTGACGAATATATCGAGAGGAGAAAGTTATATCTAAGGATAGAGAAAAACTGGCTCTGCAGAGGAGAGGTAAGACTCGCTACGCGAGACCCAATAAAAATAGTAATTCACAATATTGATAAGAAGAAAATCCTTTCTTATATTGATGAGGATGGTGGATAAAAAAAGGACATATTTCTATTCATCCATTGAAGCCGTTGAATCACCTAATATCGATGATGATTTAGAAACTATTGTTAGAATGGGTTATGGAAATATAATTATAATGTTTTATGATATTGAGGATCTTAAATTGTGGATTCGAACTAATCCCATAAAAGATCTATCTATAAATAACATGACACACAAACCTAACATAATATTTAGATTTCACCTGACGTCTAGGGAAGAATCTCTAGATTCTAGGGAGATAAGAAAATTTTTAAATAAACTAGTCAAGTTGGAGGAGAGGCATGGTATTAAGTTGATAAAGTCTATTGATGAAGCGGTTACCAACATTATAAATCCAAATATAATGGAATACTACCGTGTTAGACTGATTAGACTAAATGGGTTTAGATGGGGTGTGTTAAAACGTTTCCATAAACATAAAGTATACTTTGAAGTTATATTGGATAGACTGTTTAAAGATCGTGATTATACGACGAAGGCATTGCCACGGCTTGAACCCCTCGAAGAAATGGGCAAACTCTTATTCACACAATTAAAGCCTGGAATTAAGCCTGAAGAAGTTCCCTTTATATTATCGGCTTTAACGGATAAGAGATATGCATCCTACGGTCCCATAGTCAGATGGGGGGATTTAGTGTGGTGAAATATGTTAGATATAGATATGTTCTATTAAATCTGGAGAAAATATTACATAACGAGCTACGTAGAGAATATATAAGACTTTTTGGCGAAGTCTCTTACATTAAAAGTGGATTCAAGGTCTTTAAACCAACCAGTAACAATAAATATATAATTATAAGGATAAACTCCAGACACTTAGATCAACTCTTCTACACCCTCAAATCATTAGAATACAAATATAACGTGTTTGTCGGTCCAATATACATAGGCAATACTTTAAAATCCGTGAAATCTAGATTAAACGACTTATTTAATATTGAGGATTAAATTATAAGGATTTAGAGGCGAAGAAGAATGTTCCCATCACAAGCAGCATATGACAGAGCAATAACCGTATTCTCCCCTGATGGACGTATATTCCAAGTCGAATATGCCCTCGAAACCGTTAAAAGAGGGACGCTATCCATAGGTGCCCTATCCAAAAACGGAGTAGTCCTATCTGCTGAGGAGAGCTATACAAAGTTTCAGGATAAGAACTATAGTAGGAAACTCTTCATCATAGACGAGAATATAGGAGGAGTTATATCTGGATATGTGCCAGATGGTAGAGTACTGATAGACTATGCGCGTGAATTCTGCCAATACCAGAGGATATTATATGATGAACCCCCCTATGTAGAAGTCGTAGCTCGGAGGATAGGAAATATAAAACAGGGATATACACAACAGGGAGGTATCAGGCCTTTTGGAGTATCCATTATATTTGGCGGGATAGATCCAGACGGTACTCCCGCAATATTTGTTACTGATCCTAGCGGTTCCTGCATAAAATATTCAGTAGCTGCTATAGGCTCCAATACAGATGCGGCTCTAGACTTCATAGAGAAACATTATAATGAGGATATGTCCCTCGAAGATCTAAAGATTTTATTAACAGCTGCAACGATATATGCGACTAAGAAGAAGGAAGACCTCTATATTAGATTTCTAGAGATAGATAGGGAGACTAAGAAGGCTCGGTACGAGGATATTGAAAAGTCACCTGAGTATATCAAGAAAGCAATTGAAAAATATAATCTAACGTAAGATTAAGTTAATTTGGGATGAGAAGTGTGAAGGAGGATGGAGGGCGATGCCCGAATACACAATAGCTAGATATAAAAAAGGTGGAAAGAGGTTTGAGGTTCTTGTAGACCCTGATAAAGCATTGGAATATAAATTAGGTAGAAGAAAGGACTTTACCAATGTCTTAGTATTTGACGAGGTTTATACAGATGCCAATAAAGGCTTAAGAGCTTCCAAGGCTGACTTGATGAACGTCTTTGGAACTACGGAGATAGATAAAATAGCCGAGAAAATCGTGAGAGAGGGGGACCTCCTTATAAAGACAGAGCAAAGGAGGAGACTGATTGAGGAAAAGAAGAAGCAAATTATAGATTACATCTCCCGCTTTTGTGTGGATGCTAGAACTTCGGCGCCACTACCTCCTCTGAGGATTGAGAGGGCCCTTGAAGAAGTTGGTGTTAAAATAGACCCATTCAAATCCGCTGAAGAACAGGTAAATGATGTAATAAGTGAATTGGCAAAGGTTATACCTATTAAAAAGCAGATCTCCATACTTTCATTAAGAGTACCTCCAGTCTACGTCGGGAAGGTATATGGATATATAAAGAACGCCAGTGATATTTTGAAGGAAGACTGGATGAACGACGGCTCACTAAATGTCACTGTCTCAATACCATCCGGATTGAAAGTCGACTTTATGGAGAGAGTGTCAAGACTAACCGGTGGGACAGCCTTCATAGAGATCGTCGAGGAAAAGACAATCTGAGGAGAAATGAAATGAGTAGAAATGAGAAGATTGTAATACCAGGTGAAAGTATAGGAAACATATATTATAGAGGGCGAGACGAAGGTTTTATCTATAGGATTGGTAAAGGAATATCAGTCTCAACCCACTTAGGAGTTGCACACATCTCCAACAAAAAAGTTGATATCATCCCATACAAAAATGTCTATACACCCAAGGTGGGAGATTATATAGTTGGATTTGTAGTGGGATATGCTCCAAACGGATGGGTCTTAGAGATAGGCTCGTATGTAAAAGGCTTCCTACCTGCAAATGATGTTATAAGAGAGGGTAAATTCGACCCTAAGAAGATAGATTTAGAGAAATATCTTAGATTGGGGGATCTGGTAGGGACTATAATCCAGGATGTAAACAAGTTTTCCAATGTTCTACTCACCACCAAGAATATTAGGGAGGGGATAAACCCTAAACACTTGGGTAAGCTATCAAATTATTTTATAATAAAGGTACATACAACAAAACTTCCCAGAATTATAGGTAAGAAGGGAAGTATGATTAAAATTATAAAGAGAAGAATTGATGGAGACCTAATCATAGCACAGAATGGTGTCATCCTCTATAAAGGCTCATATGAGAATTATAAACTTCTCAGGTCTATCCTACAAGTTATAATTCAACATACATATGCATCTGGGTTAACAGGTAAAATAGCTGAGATGCTTGGGGTAAATTTAAATGAGCTGAATGATAATGAAGTAAGTGGTAAAGGAGAGGAGAAAAATGAGTGAAGATTTTACGAGGGTTGACGGTAGAAAACCCGATCAACTTAGGCCTTATAGGATAAGGGCTGGAATCCTTAGAAATGCTGACGGCTCGGCCGAGATAAAGCTTGGTAAAAACTGGATAGTGGTCGGTGTATATGGCCCTAAAGAACATTTTCCAAAGTTTGAGGCTCTTCAAGACAGGGCAATCCTATTCTGTAGATATCACATGGCCCCATATAGCACAACAGAGAGGAAATCCCCAAAACCTTCCCGTAGGGAGATTGAGCTTTCAAAGGTTATTAGATCTGCTTTAGAGCAAGCAGTTATTCTAGAGAGATTTCCTGAGATGAGTATAGACGTGTATATAGAGGTACTCCAGGCTGAAGGGAGTACGAGGGTCGCTAGTATAACAGCTGCGTCTGTCGCACTAGCTGAAGCCGGGATACCGATGAGGGATATGGTTGTAGGATGCTCTGCAGGTAAGGTTAATGGAAGGATTGTATTGGATGTTGGTGAGGAGGAGGATAAAGAGGGTGAGGCCGACCTCCCAATTGCTATTATGCCCAATCTAAAGAGGGTAGTACTACTCCAGATGGATGGCAAACTTACCCACGAAGAGTTTAAAGAAGCTTTTGAGATGGCTTTGAAGGGAGCATTGGAGCTATATGAGGAGCAGAAAAGGGCCTTGAAAGATCTCATCGAGAAGATGAAGACTATAGAGGGTGAGTCTAATGAGTGAGAAATATAAGAATAAGACTTTAGCCGAAATAGTTAATATAGAACAAGCAAAGAACCTTCTAAAGAAGAATCTTAGGAGGGGAGATAGGGGACTCCTACACTATAGAGATATTGAGATTGAGATTGGTACCATCGAGAAGGCCTTTGGCTCCGCAACTGTCAGGCTTGGAGATACGGTGGTAGTAGCAGGAGTTAACTTCGAACTTGGAACACCATTCCTGGATACTCCTAACAAGGCTATACTGCTTGTAGAGGGAGAGATCCTTCCAACAGCCTCTGTAGAGGCTGAGGCTGGGCCTCCAGATGAGCATGAGATAGAGATAAGCAGGGTTGTAGATAGAGGGATTAGAGAGAGTGGCATGATAAACTTTGAGAAGTATGTTATCGTCCCTGGAGAGACTGTTATCAAGATATTTGTAGACTTCAACATAATTAACGATGATGGTAACATCATCGACGCAGCCAATCTGGCTGCAGTATCAGCTTTGGCTACTGCTGAGATGCCTAGTATCGAATATATCAAGGAGAATTTGGAGGAGGTTAACAATATAAATATAAAGAAGATTCCTAGGGAGCCCTTTAAAGTTGAGGAGATACCTATAGCCAATACAATTGGAATATTTGAAGGAAAAATTATAGTAGATCCTGATGCGGCTGAGGAGGAGGTTGCAGATACATTGATCACCTTCACCCACTTAAGTACTGGTGAGATATGTAGCATCCAACTGCTTAAAGGCGGCTTGTCATATGAAGAGGTATTTAAGACTCTCGATATAGCCTA
>WAKC01000008.1 GCA_015523605.1 Candidatus Geothermarchaeota archaeon | reverse complement strand
ATCCTCAGGAAGTTTGAAGTCTACCTCTACACCTTCTACAACATCTAGAACTGTAAAGACAAAGCCGTCATGCATCCTAGGATCTATCACGAGTCCAGCGGTGTTGAATGGGTCGCCAAATATCTTGTAGAGATAGATGTTCCAAGCCCCAGGCTCAGTCTTATCAGCCATGAACACTGCTATAGGATCGCTCTTCCTCTCCTCAAATTCCATCTCCGCTACTCCCGGGCCCATACCCTTAACATTACCACTAAAAGCATCCTTAAGCAGGTCTTGACCAGCGGCATACAGCTTCATCTTCTTTGAAACCTCTTCCGTCGCATCTTTAAATACATTCCAGGCCAACTCATGTATCTCGGGATTATCGACCCCCTTATCATGAGAAAATATTAACTCGAGATCGTCACCAGCATGTGTCACATAAAAACTCTTTATCAGACCAGTCTCAACAGCCTCGGAGAGCCTCTTCCGAGCAAAATCCAAGAGCTCATCTGGAACCGTGGTATGTCCCGCCACACTCCCGATATCCGCCTTAATAACTGATATTGTAGTCTTCATCAGAGACACCTGAAAAATATATTCCGACTCAAGATTTATTATATTAGTTTAAAATGAATCTAGAGCTTAGAATAAAGGAGGTAGATAGCCTTAGAAAGAAGGGTATCCAACGAGTTATAGAGGTTAAGACTAGCGACTTTACACTTTCAAATTTAAGGGATGTCAAGGAATACGTCCATAAACTTTCAGAGGAGGTGTCGAAGAAACTAGGTAGAAAGATAGATAGGATCGAGTTCATCGGAAATGAGGATATTGGAACAAGATATATACTCTATAGATTCAGACTATACACTGGAGACCGCTATATAGCTTGTAGAATAGTCACCTATTTCAACAGGCATATCCAAACTATTTTAACGGTAGGGGATTAGGATGCCGGAACTACCTCCCGGCCAAAGAAAGATTCCAGATTTTATTGTATATCGAATTCTAGGCCAACCCGAGATAGATATAAACCAGTGGAGACTCGAGATTACCGGGAAGGTTGAGAATAGACTATCCTTCACATATAAGGAACTCCTCAATATGAGACAGGTAGAATATGTCTCAGACTTCCACTGTGTAACAGGATGGAGTGTAGAAAAGGTTAGATGGTCTGGTGTAAGCACACGAGAGTTAATAGAACTATCTAAACCGTTAAAAGGTGTTAAATGGGGCTATATATATTCAGCAGACGGATATACGACGATAGTCCCATATGAAGACTTAATCTCGGAACAGTCTATTATCGCATTGAAAATGAATGACCAGCCGCTTGAGCCGGAACATGGATATCCAGCTAGACTCTTTATTCCACATCTATATGGATGGAAGAGTGCTAAATGGATAGTTAAGATTGAATTAACAGATACTTATAAAGACGGTTATTGGGAAGCCCTAGGATACCACCAAAGAGGGAATGTATGGAAGGACGAGAGATTCAAAAAGATATGATTTTGGTGCCCCGGCCGGGATTTGAACCCGGGTTCACCGGCTAGCTCCACAGGGGGCTCGAGAGGCCGGTATGCTTGACCGGGCTACACCACCGGGGCATGACATCATATACTATCAGATAATTGATATAAATATTTTTAGGATTGATAAGGAAAATTCGTTAATACTCCATCTTCTCAAGTTCTTCCAAATCTACACCCATAATCTCTAATACCAGCGCGACATCCTTCTTCTTTATTACGGTCCTACCCGACTCTTTAGCAATCCTTCCAGCGTAAATAGCTATATCAGAAGCCACTTTAGTCAGATACTTTGCAACCAACTCAGCTGCATCCAGACTGACTCTACGCCCAACAGCCCTCTTCATAACTCTATGGGCACTATATTTAGCTATAGACAATTTATACCACCAAAAAATATTATCATGTAATTTAGATAAAAGCTAAAATTATCTCGTATACAATTGGATATCAGAGGTTTTAAAGATGTATGTTGATGCCCATATCCATCTATATGCTGACGAGTTTGACATGGATAGGGAAGAAGTTCTTAAGGATGCATATCGAAATGATGTAGAGTTGATACTGTCTGTATCGGAGGATTATGAAACCTCGATTAAAAACCTCGATATCCTCCGTATCTATAGACCTAGATATAAGATATACCTTGGATTGGGGATACATCCATATACAGCAATATACAACCCAGATGACTTGACCAAGACGGTCGAATTAATATCCCAGTATCACGATACGATCATAGCCATTGGAGAAGTGGGTCTAGATAAGAAATATCCAGATGCAATGAAATATTGGGATAGACAGGTCGAAGCTTTCGAGAAGATGATACAACTATCTATAGAATATTTCAAACCATTGAATATACATTCTAGAAGAGCCGCTAAAGACGTCCTATCACTACTTAGAAAATATGATGTTAAACTCGCTTATTTCCACTGGTATACCGATGATGAAGAGACTCTGAAGGAGATTGTTGAAGAGGGATACTACGTAGGCTTTACACCTGCACTCCTAACATCAAAAAGGATACAGAGGTATACTGAGATAGTTCCATTAACACAGGTATTTACAGAGTCTGATGGTCCAGTGAGATATTATGGACCCCTCAAAAACTCAAGAGGAGAGCCTAAACACATACCATTGATAGTAAATAAACTGGCCGAGCTATACGAAGTTGAGGTGGAGGAGGCTATTATAGTAATTAGGGAGAATTTTAAGAGACTTTTTAGACTACAATATGGATAATATAATATTGGCGGATGAAGAGACTGATCTGCACTGATCTATGATGAACATGGCACCACACTGACGCATCAAATTCATTAATATATTCATCGATGTATATTTATTATCATTATGGTATCAAAAAGCACATCAATGAACATAGAACTGGATATCGTAAAAATATCTCAGATTGAACCACATGAGAGATACGATGTTGATAGGATGGAGAGCCTTAAAAGCAGGATATTTAGCGATGGGTTTTTAGACCAACCGCTTATAGTTGATGAGAACTTGGGGATGATCTTAGATGGTACACACAGGTATCATATACTTCTAAATGCAGGCATTCCCTATGTACCCGTGATCAAAGTATCATATAAGGATGACGATATTAGGATAGGTTGTTGGTACAGGGTATATAAAGATTTGGATATCAGTGTTATCGACAATTATATAGCCTCTATGGGAGGATATCTAGGAAATAGCTATAGGGGGAGGTTATACATCTTTAGAGATGGGTATATTGAAGATATCGTCTTTAAGGATGGTGTTGAAACACCTGATGTATTGAATCTTCTGGATGAATATAATAGGGAGAAATTAGTGAGATATATTGATAAACCTAGGCATTTAGATGAATATGTCGTCGTCGGATATGACCCACCTACAAAGAACTATATTATCAGGAGATTTAGGGAGAAACGGCTATTCCCGGTTAAATATACAAGGCATTTAGTGCCCATAAGGGTCTTGAATCTGAGAATGCCCCTCAAATATCTTCAGGATATAAAGGCGGCTTATAACTATATAGACCACATCATTTTAACACCCTATAAAGTGAAAGTATATATGGAAGAAGGGTATGAAGAGAGATACTTCATTGCAAAAAGGCGATATTAAGATAGTTATTAGTGGACCTTTGAAACTTGTCATTGGAAGGGAAATCTCAATCCCCTACCATGAGGATATAACTATTCAAGAGGTTATCCAACACCTTACAAAGCTATATGAAGAAAGAACTGGGAAAGGTCATAACAAATTCGATGATCTAATGAAACAATTGGTGATATACATAGGAGGTAGAAAATGGGATAAGAAGACAGTATTAAAACTTGATAGAAATACTAGGGTTGATATAGTCCATATTATAAATGGTGGATGAAAACGTCGTTATAAATATATTTATACTATTTAAAGGTATATGGAAGTCACTGATTATGAGATTCCAACCATAGAAGATATATTTTATCTATCACTAGAAGTCGCTAAAAAGATCCTAAAGGATAAAAGGGAATTAGACTGTCTAATAGGAATATCCAGAGGAGGTTTAATACCAACGAGGCTACTATCCGACTTTCTCTCCATAAAAGATGTTCGGGTTATCCGTAGCATATACTATACAGGAACAGGAGAAACGCTTGAACGTCCAATAGTAGACCTATCAACAATTGGAGATATCCATAATCTAAAAGTGTTAATTGTAGATGACGTTGCTGATACCGGTGATACATTAATAGAGGTCAAGAAAGAGATAATGAATAGAGGTGCTTCAGAAGCATATATAGCTACGTTATACGTAAAACCTTGGAGGAAGATTCATGTCGACTATTATGCTGCAGAAACAGATAAATGGATAGTCTTCCCATGGGAGATAAGAGAGATTGTTGAGGATCTCATGAGCAAGGGTAAGGGAGATACCTTATTAAACAAGGTTAGGGGGAGGAAGGACTTTAACGAGGTATTGGGGATAATACATGATAATAGATGAATATACCGATTATATTCTCTTAGTAGTCAAGCTAAGCGATAAAGAAGAGGTTGAAAAGCTACCTGGAGAGTTGAAGGTAGTATTGGACCGTCGGGACATACCATCAAAAGAGTATTTAATAGCGGCGCTCCATAATTTCTTAGAAACTACGTATTTAAGGGAGTCATGGATTAGAGACGATGTATATAGATTCCTCGCCTTCATATATAGAGAGACACAGATAAGTAGAATAATTGACAGAGTAAATAAAATTGAGGAGCCAGCAGCAATTATAATACTTAGAAAAGAGGATATGACGATGATAAAGGATCTAGACGATCGGATCATAACTCTAGAAAGTTCAGATGAGGGGATAGATGAGTTAGCTATATTCAGGCTTAACCTCGAAAGGGAGAGGGGGAGGAACTTAAGAATCCAGTAGCTCCCTATCCACACTTAGGATACCGTCAGGCTTAATTAGTGATATCCCGGTTACAGGGCCTAGGACCTCCACTACAACTATATAATCTGGATTCTTCAGATCAACCTTTCTATCAATCTGAGTAGCTATAGATTCTATAATCGCATTTCTCTCGAGACTGGTGTATCTACGTTTAACCTCAATTTTATAAGTCTTTGAAGCGTCAATCCTTTTAACTAGCTCCATAGCAATCTTAGAAAACTCCTCCAAATCGGTTCTAACGTTAAACTCAATAGGTATAACCCTTTTCACGTCTCTAAACATCCACGGATTATCTTTAACCATCTTCCTCACACGGTATGGGACCTCATAAGGATCCAATGTTGTATACGCTAGTATGACACCACTTATCCCACTCTTCCATACCTTAGGCTCCATATCTCCAAGATCATTTAATGCAGATTCGAATTCTCTAACAGCAAAGAACTCTCTATTCCTGGGTGAGGTAACTATGATATTAAATGGCTCATCGACTCTCAACATGACAAATCTAATTAATGTATTTATAGAATTAAATTTATCTAATAAGATGTATACCGAGAGTATGGGGTGACTTTGATGCCACATGAAATAAAGGATAAGGAGGAGTTCATCAAGAAGATGGAATATGCACAGAAGATTATAGTTGTCAGGAGACTACCAAAATATATCAAGATTAAGGCGAGGACTAAGAGGAGGCTATATACGATAAAGCTCTATGATGAAAAAGAAGCGGAAGAGATACTTAAACACGCGAAGGTAGAGATTGTTGAGTATTGACCCACACCCTATATATCTATTCCTCCATCAAACTCCATATTAAACCCTAGAACACGGGCCTTCTCAACGCATACGTTACATAGCATAGGAAGTTTTTTATCTAGATGTGGGATATCTGGTGAAAAAGCCATTACACAAGTATCATTCATACAGTGGTCAAGACCTATTAAATGGCCAAGTTCATGTATCAATTCCTTATATAGTCTCTCCCTAAATAGTGACCTACCATCTTCAGTTCCCAAGTTCACTGCATAGGCAAGTCTAAATATGGATATAGTTATAGTTTTCGTAGCCATATGGGTAGCGCTGAAGATATAAGAACGGCCATCAATGAATAGGTCTCTATCAATAAAAATCATATCCACAACATTAGGCCTGGGCTTATACTCCTCCCTAAAACGTCTTATCAATTCTTTAATATCAACCTGACTCCTCCTGACATTAAAAGCTTCTGCCAATATCCTATCAGGAAATCTATTGATATTCATCTCAAACCTATCCCAGAAAAAGAGCTTTAAACTAGCTTCAACAACATCCATATTATCGGTTATAAAAGACTCGGCATCCTCAGTGATCCAAACATTGAAGACATATTTACTATTCATATAAGAAGTTAATAGCTCGAAACTATATTATAAGTACAAACAGATATAACACCTAGACCTTATACACATCGTCATGAGCCGGATAATACACTTTATATCCGCAACAATCCTGAGCTAACATACCAACATTCTCCCTAGACTCTTTCTCCCCATGCACAACAAAGATCTTAGGATCGCCTTTTAGAGACTTTAATATTTTGAGGAGCCCCTCGGCATCGGCATGGGCGGAAAATCTCATATAATATACATCGGCAGTATTCCTATCCCCATCTCTCTCTTCACTAGCCTCTAATAAACTCCTTCCAGGAGACCCTGGAGCTTGATACCCTACAAGAAAGATCCTATTTTTAGGATTTTTAATCAGTTTATTAAGATAAAATACGGCGGCTCCGCCCCCTAACATACCCGCTGGGGCTATTATAAGGCATGGTTCTTTAATAACCTTCTTCCTCTCACGCCACCTATGAATCTTCCTAACCTTGTTAAATGCTTTACGAAGCTTTTTAACATCCTTTAAGTATCCACCATGAGATAAGAATATTTTGGTTACCTCCAGAGCCATCCCATCCATGACAATAGGATATTTAAATTTATGTTCATGGAGGATGAGGAGGATCTCCTGGCTTCTAGCCACAGCAAACGCTGGGACCAATACAACACCGCCATTCTCGATAGTCTCCTTAGCCATCTCAACAAACTTCCTCTCCGTCTCCCTTCTATCAGGATGCTTCGTATTTCCATAGGTACTCTCAAGGATAACAGCGTCAAACTCCTCCTCGTAGTCTATGTCTGCAGGTGTCAATAGACGGGTATCATATGTATTTATATCTCCAGTATATAGAACCCGTTTTCCATCCATCTCAACAACTACCTGTGCACTCCCCGGGATGTGACCAGCATCATAGAACTCTACCTTGATATCTCGATACTCGAAAGGCTTTCCATAACCAATAAGATGTGAATGCCTCTTTAGATTCAAAAAATCTATATATTCAAAGGTTAGATATTCGCCGGACAACTTCATAAAGTCTCTTATAAGTAGGTCGCTGATATCAAGAGTCGGATGAGTCATGACGTTAGGCATATTCCCAGTGATATATAATAGTGGAGATGCCCCCATATGATCGAGATGGGCATGGGATAATACATATAAATCAAGATCTAATACTGAGACGGGCTTCGGAAACTTAGGTATTTTATCTAGGTCTACACCATAATCCACCAATACATTCCTCGATCCAGTTAATAGATAGGCTGAACGCCCAACTTTATTCGGCATACCAAGAAATGAAATCTTAATGGACATCCTATACACCCTCTACCTCTCTATTCCACATCTTTATTAAGTATTATACTCATGAAATATGTTTATTTCATATATAGATGGAGGGTATATTTGAGAGGTGCATACGATGAGGATTTACATAACGAGGAGATTCTCGGGAAAAAGGCTCTTCCTAGGATTTCTAGGTATAGGTGGCACTGGATACTTCACAATTAAACATATAATAGACAATCTTGAGGGTGTCGAGAGAGTAGGTATAATCGATACAGCATATATCCAGCCATTGGCATCATTTGATGGAGAACGTATAAGATTCCCCATCGAAATATATGCTAAAGATGAGGATATATTCCTTAAAATCGATGAACTTCCCAGGGGATGGAGAGGTAACAAGCTCCTCAAAAGTATTATAAAATATTTTAAGGCAAAGGGGATAGAAGAGATTATATCAGTAGGAGGATTAACAAAGAATCTTCAGGAGGACATCACTGACACTGTGAGAATAGTATATAACCGGTATTGGAAGAAGGAGCTGCCTTATAAGCTTGCCCCGAAAAACCTAAGGATCTTTGGGCCTTTAGCCATGGTCCTACTCTACAGTGAATTGTATAAGATACCAGCCCTATCTATACTAGCCTTCTCAAATGATACAATGATAGATCCAATGGCGGTCTCAAAGGCAATAGAAGTTATAAATGACATATTTGGTTATGGAGTGCCAACCGACGAGTTAATAGAGGCCGCATATGAAATCAATAAGATGATGAGGGAGATCGACGAGTTTTCAGAAAAAGGAGGTAAGAATATCTATACCTGACCCCTCAACTCCTTTATATACTCGTCATAAACCCTTTTGACACGCTCTAAAATAGGGCCGGGCTCACCTTCAACACCATCCTCAGTCACTTTAAACTTACCCATTACTATAACCGCCCTCTCATCAGCTTTATAATTCACCATCTTAGGAAAGACCCTCTCCAATCGCCTCCTAAGTTCCGCCATATCGAATTGGACTGCTCTGAGATAAATAGCTTTAATACTGTCACCGCTAAACACGATCTTTGAGTATAGATCTTTACCGATCGCTATATCACCAAGCACTATATTTAAAGTTGCCGGGTCGATAGCCTTCAAAACACCCTTTAACTTCCTACCATCCTTAAACTCGACGGTGACTTCCTTATCAATCAATAGATTTAGTTCTTTAACCATAGGACTAGATGCCATCATATTATCCTCACCCAATTGTAAAATAGAATTTGACTTGATACTATTTTAATAGATGAATTACATGGCTATTAAACGAATACTTTCACAGAATATAGTCCTCCCCGATAGGATATACTCCTACATCTAAAGAGTGATTACACACTTCTATGTGAAATCTTCCCATATCGTCTTTAAATGTAATTGGGTGAGTATGGATAAAGACATGAAGATAAAGAAAATATGTATGGAATGCGGTGGAGAATCTATCCAGATAGTTCTTGGCAAACCAGTATGCATGAAATGTGGTGCGGAACTTAGACATATAGGTGTAGAACCTGGAGGAGAGGGGTGGGAGAGGAGTAGGACTTTAAGAAATCTAAACAGGATTCGGAGATTCGGTTTCATATTGAATCGTCTCGCCGATCACCTTGGATTAACGGATGACCAAGTTCGTGAAGTAAGGAGATTCATTAAACGCTTTGTACAAAAGATGAAGCCTAATAGCAAGGCAAATGGTTATCTATTGGTAACATACTGTATATGGTATGTACTAAGAAGTGAAGGGATCCCGATAGCCCTCAATGATGTACTTGGGCTCACCAATAAACTGTTTAATAAGTCCTATAAAGTCAGGCATATCAACCGTCTTATAAAGAATATTTTTTCTGAGAATGTCACCATAGACCCATATATTCGATTATGTCCTGAGGATTATATCGACTTCGTAATAAATAGAATGTATCTCGAGAATCCTAACGTCGATTACCAAGAAATTAATTGGGTGAGGGAGAAGGCTCGTTATATCAGTAAGTTGCTCAGTAGAACCTATCCCATATCCAATCCTCGGATTGCAGCAGGTGTATCTATTTCTATAGCCATTGCATCCTATAAATCATTGGAACATCCAATATCTATAGATAGAATGATAGAGTATGTTTCAGGGCTATTGGGGGTGTCACATCACACTCTAAAACGGAGGATCAGAGAAGCAACTAAGAAAGTTGGGCTAATTAAGAAGGTATTCACAGGATAGATTCGACCTATTTAAATAGATTATATATTCGATGCCGGGCACGCCCTCCGGTTCAACTCTGATAACAGTTGAATTTATATATTCTATGTTGTAGATACCTATCTGCTCTATCTCTCCATTGATGTCTAGACAATGGATTAGGATAAATATCTTCATCAGTCTCTCTACATCCTCATCCAAAGCCTTGTAGTCATCCGCCTCACTAACGATTATTAATAAATAAATTGAGATTGATAGAATTGCTATCACAATGGCTGTGCCTATTATATAGGAGAAACTTCCACGTCGCATATCAGCTTCCCCTCCGAGATGGTAATATTGATCCTGATAGAGTCTTCAATATATAGTGTGGCTCCGTCACTGGACTTAGATAGTATAGTAATGGATTCATTATTTACAATGGCATTACTTAATATAGTCACACACCTATTCAATCTATCCTCGGTTTCTACCCTTTGATAGGTGATAATAGCAGGTAGGACAATCGATAGAGATATGATTACAAACGCTAGTGATAATAGTGAGGAGAGTACTCGCTCCAATTGAATCACCAGACGAGAATTAAAATGGCCACTACAAAAGTGACTAGGAGTATTGCGAAGCAATAGATGAATATGGAGAAAAGGGTGTCTATCGATTCATCTAGCAAGGCCGAACCACCTTATATCTCCTTATGATACGGCCGTCATAATCATCATATATAACGTCTGTTTCATTGGAAATGCATACTCCATCTAGGTCTTCTGGAAGAATGGAGAGGAGTATGAGGGATAATAACGATATTATTATGAGTATGATTAGGATTTCATTCTGGATATAGGCTATATACCTATCCATGTAATCACCTCTCTAAAGACATTAACTAGGAGTAATGATGCTATGAGTATAAGGCCGGTCTTTAGGGTCTTAAGGTTTAGGAAGTCTAGAATCCTCTTCATTTCCATATAATCTGGGGCATAATCCTTTAAAAGGGGGTAGTGTTTGGTGAAAGTAGGTTTTTAAGATTTTCCATACCCATTTTATTGAGATGTCAATCTTCAAAATCCCCACAACAACAGATTGGAGAGAGCTTCATTCAACGATAGCTGGTTCAAAAGTTATATCCAGCCGATACATAGCTGGTTTCCATGAAATACTCTTGGAATACATGGATATAGTGATAGACTATATAGAGAAATATCCGACCTTCTCCGGCTTGAACGGTGAGAGGGAGATTACCTTTAGGGAGATATATGAGGTAAATGTTAGAAGGATAGGTTCTGAACTCCAACAATATGATATTCCAAAGGGTTTGATTAATGACCTATCTGAGCTAATCTTCTGGGGGTCTATCCAGCTACCTGAACTTTTCCTTTTAATGAAGGATCCCATGGTAAATGAGATATACGTAAATGGTGAGAAGACTCCAATATATATATTTCATGAGCGTTATGGTCATCTCGCCACAAATCTTACAGTTTCGAGAGAGGGGCTGAACGCATTTGTAAGGATTTTAGAGTTGGTATATGGAGAGGGGTTACAGGCGTTGGGGGGCAATATAGAGGTGGAAATCGAGACCCTAACTGAGAAATATAGGGTCGTCGTTGACACATACCCATTGACCCATGGCGATTACAACCTAGTGGTTAGAAGGATGAAGAAGGTATTCTACGATATTGAAATACTCTCTAAAACTGGTTTCCTATCAAATAATCATAGACTTATCTTGGAAAGAGTGGCTAGGAAGGCTGGTAGTATATTGATAGTTGGTGAACCCAATAGTGGGAAGACTACACTCCTAAATGCATACATGAAGATGTTACCCCCGAAACTAAGAAAAATATATTTTGAGGAGGCTAGGGAGCTTGAGGATATGAGAGACTCTGGAAACCATCAGGTCTTCTATAGACTCTCCAGCATATCTAAAGAGGGATTTAGGGAGAGTCAAACACTCTTTACATTGAGAAGGAGTCCAGAGTATGTAGTACTTGGTGAAGTAATATCAGATAGAGATATCGAGATATTACTAGACACTCTTTTATTAGGGTATAGACTGGCTGCCACAATGCATGCAGCGGATATAGATAGTTTATGGGAGAGATTTAGAAGAGCATATGGTGAGAACTTCATAGTTGCAATTAGGAATATAGACCTCGTCATACATACAGCTAGAGACATATTCAGAAACGTTAGATACATTGATGGAATCTATACCGTAGACCGGGAGGGAAGACCCAGAGAGATTCAAGATAGACACGTTACCAACCTCAAGATAAGGTGATATTAAGATGTTATACTTGGTAATCACCATCATTACACACGTCATTACATTATTCATGGTTATTAGGAGAAGGAGGATCTATAGATTCGATATTGATATGGAGAAGATTTTCACGATCGTGTCTGAGTATATGGTTACTAAATCCATCCTCAGGAGTAGACTCTCCGCTGGTCTACCCATTGATAAAGAGACCCTTTTCAGTGATAAACCAGTCCTTGTAACTGAGGGTATCAAGGTATCATCTATCCCTATTGAGAGTTTGGAGAGGAAGCATTTAGAGGAGAGATTCAACAATATGATGTTAGAAATTGATGAGCATCTGAACAAGCTTGATATGTATGGAGTACTATTAACTGGTTCTATCGTGTTTCCCATACTGCTATCGATGCTAGCAATCATCTATATAGGTCCATTAATCCTCTCCCTAACCCCACTGATACAGTTGATTCTCTTATGGGTGGTCTCGAGATGGATAAGGAGGTAGATTATACTATAATCATTTCCCAAGTCTTAAGTGGTAAATCAGTTTCTAAAGCACTACTAGAGATAGGTGAGGCTGAAGTACTTAGGAGTTATATTCTTGGTAGGAGTAGATTAAATAGATTGGAGAGATTTATCTATAGATATAACGATGCATTGAAATATGTAGAGCTCAGATCCTCATGGAAATATATACTTAGCAAATTTAACAAGAAGGTTAGGAGTATACATAGGAAGATAGAGCTGATAAATATTTTACTTGTATTGATAATCTCTTCACTAAACCCATTGGTAATGATGCTTCTTACTATAAAGGGTGTATTATCAAAAGACTTTATAGATATTGATGTTAAGGAGTTAATAAGTGGGGCGGAGAATTTCAATATCATTATGGATATATATGGAGTCCTTCAGGTAATTTTAACAACTTATCTTCTAAGCCATACGGAGTATTTTGAGCGGAGAACTACAAAGAAGATAGTCTTATATATCCTTATATACTATCTCCTATCGAATTTCCTCAAGGCTTTTACATTACTCACGCTGATCTAGAAGGGGAATACTTTCACTAAACACCACCTCGTTATAAAGAAATATGTACCTTAGTTGGTGGAGGTATCCAATATGAGGAGGAGGGGTGTCCAGATTATAGAGGAAAGTCTACTTATAATCGTGGCATTACTCGCCATAGTTATTACGATAGGGGCTGCAGATATGATATATCAGAAGCTTACCGAGATAATTCAGGGTATTTTTGACGCTCTAAACTGGTGGAAAGGAACTTTGTTTCCCTTCTTGGGTGAGTAGACATGAATAGTTTGATCAGGAGGCTGTTTTCAAGAAGGATATTCAAGAATGGAGGGAGATATGTAGGTGGGTATAGGGTTATATCCGGAGACAGTATGTTATACCGTGATAAGGTTTGGTACCTCACTTTTTACAACTCATATAGGAATATGGTTAAGGCCTTCAAAAACATGAAGATACCCGTTAAGATAATGCATTACATCGTATCTGGTAGAGAGACACTATTAATTTTAACATCAGCTAGCTCAGCTGAGAAACTTATTAATAATTTGGAGACTGTTAGAAATGTAGTCTCAACCGCTTTTCCAGACTATACCTTGGAAGACCTTGGTGTGGGAGAGCTGAGTAGAATCATGAATTGGAAGAAGATAGATGGGATCTTGGATTCTGAGGTGATGATTAACTTTGAGGGTGTCGATGTAGTTCAGGGCTATAAGCCTAGAAACATATTTAAAATCCCAGTTCAGAGTGTAAATGGAAATAGGGGTAGAATTGTTTTTGGGAGATTGATAGATAATGATGAGAAGTATGCGGTGTCTACTGAGGATTTGAGTAATCACCTTGTATGTCTAGGAGCTACTGGTATGGGGAAGACCACCACCATTGCCACTATACTAAATCAGCTTCCTAAGGATATAGGATATATAGTTCTTGATTATCATAATGAATATGCAAATCTGCTTAGAGATATAGACGTTATTATAAGGCCTGGACTCGATGATGTGACTTTGAATCCATTGAGGACGTTTGGTGAAGGGGTTGAAGACAGTATAGCGGTTATAACTGATATATTCAGTGAGATCTATGGATTCACACATTCACAGGCATTCTTCTTCAGAAATGTTTTGGAGGCTGTGTTTAACAGTTATGCACTGACTGGGGAGGACGAACCGAATTTACGGGCTTTACTCAAGATATTGGAAGAGTATCCGATTAGATCATACAGTGAACATGAGACTAAGGCGGCGTTACTACGCAGGTTTAAACAGTTGATTCAGGGTCAGGCTTCAAAGATATTCATAGGGGGTAGGGAATTGGATTTAGAGGAGCTCATTACTAAGAAGGTCGTAATCGAGATGGGGCATATTCGGGAGGTTAGTATAAAGAGGATATTTGGATATATCATGTTGAAGAATATATTTAACCTGCAGAGTAGCAGTGGGAGAAAGAGGATAAGTCATATAACGGTCCTAGAGGAAGCTAGATATCTTATACCAGCTAGGAGAGAATATGACTCGCCTACAGTAGCTGAGAAGATGGTTGACGAAGTGAGGAAGTTTGGAGAGTCTATATTTATAGTCTCACAGTTTCCCTCGCAGATAGCCAAGGCACCTATTAAAAACTCAGGATTACTTGTAATACATAGGATAACAGGTTCAGAGGATCTATGGTATATGAAGAATGTGGTTTCTATGACTGAGGACCAGATAGATTATATAAAGCAGTTGGGTGTTGGAGAAGCTGTTGTAAAGGATTCCAGAAATCCACTTCCATTCCCCGTTAAGATAGAACCTGTGATTTAGTCTAGAAACCTCCTTATATCATTTCTCTCCGTGACCAATCCTAGCCAGTCAACATGGTCGTTATCCACCTCCTCACCTTTTATAAACCTTATAGCTTTATCAACTGATTTCTCAAGGTCGTTTGAATTATCTATCTGTATGGTCTTCCTCCTATCAAATCTGCTATATACCTCGGATGGAATGACGTCTAATATCTCCGAGGCAACATTCTCCCTAATCTTTTCAGGGCTGAATCCTTTCTCGGCTAGTCTCTTTTCCAGTACATATGGGTTACATCTGAGTATGATTATCTTATCTAGCCATTCTTCATCAGCCAGATAAGCTATTGAGAGCCCTTCATATACCGTATTTGGCTCGGAAATTTCCAGCATCTTCCTATAGGCTCTATCAATGTCTAAGATGTAGCTACCGCGTGTCTCGTCATACCCCATATGTAGATTTTCATTGATTATTATATCCTCTATATTTACATACTTTAGACCCAGTCTTCTTGAAAGCTCCTTCGAGAATGTGGTCTTGCCGGTGCCGGGGGTTCCAGTTACTCCAATCTTCATCTCTTATACCATGAATAGTGTTAAACATATTTTAAGATGCTTTGAAATGAAGGTTTATGTGGGCCCGTGGTCTAGTGGCTATGACGCCCGCCTCACGCGCGGGAGGTCCCCGGTTCGAATCCGGGCGGGCCCACCAAGTTATATTAGGTTTTACTTCTTCATACCTTTCATACGTTTCTTCCATCGTAGATTCTTGCTCTTACATTTCCTACATTTAGTTGCAGATGGTGGGTTTCTAACTCCACATTCCCTACATATTTTATAGTAGAGTCTATATCTCTGTGCTAATGCCCTCTTATCTATAACAGCTTCCTCACTCAATCTATAGCACCTCCTTCAATATCTCAGCCACTTCTATAGGCCTATATGCTATATATGCACCTGCTTCTTTAAAACTGTTTATCTTGCTCTGGGCAGTTCCACTGGAACCAGAGACTATGGCGCCTGCATGGCCCATCCTCTTACCCTCTGGTGCTGTCCTACCAGCTATATAAGCGAC
Source organism: Candidatus Geothermarchaeota archaeon (assembly GCA_015523605.1). Lineage (GTDB taxonomy): Archaea > Thermoproteota > Nitrososphaeria > Geothermarchaeales > JDFR-13 > SZUA-1514. Next base: position 11,262 of record WAKC01000008.1, on the reverse strand, counting down.
TACAGGCTTGTCTAGGCCGGTTTCTTTAATGTATTTGGCTGCCCTCTCCTCATCATCCCCACCAATCTCACCTATTATTACGATTGCATCTGTCTCATCATCCTCGGCTAATGTGGGGAGTATATCTATAAAGTTTGTACCTATTACATAGTCACCCCCACATCCCAAGACCAGTCTCTGTCCAAGGCCTATATCTAGGATGCTCTTCGAGACTTCATATGTTAATGTTCCGCTCCTCGAGATTATCGATACCCTTCCTTTCTTGAAATATTGGTTTGGCATGATACCTACCTTGGCATATCCAGGTATTATGAATCCAGGTGTGTTAGGCCCTACAATTCTTATTCCACGGGCCCTCGCTAGATTTATGAATCTAAGTGAGTCGTGAGCTGGAATCCCCTCTGTAATAACCACTATCGGATTTAGATTATACTGTATCGCCTCATATACGGCGTCGAAGGCGAACTTGGCTGGCACAAATATTATTGATGCCGTGGGATCTGTTTCTTTAACCGCTTCATACACGGTGTCGAACACGGGTACTCCATGTACTTCCTGGCCGCCCTTCCCAGGTGTAACGCCTGCCACTATATTTGTACCATATTTTAGCATCTGCTCCGTGTGGAAGCGGCCTTGTCTACCCGTTATTCCTTGGACTAACAGTCTAATATCTCTATCTATAAATCCTGGTAACATCTTCTAATCACCTCCCACAACCTTCTTTGCAGCTTCATCCATGTCTTTATAGACGGTGAAGCCCTCCCTCCGAAGTATCTCCTCACCTACATCCTCGAGGGTTCCGGTGAGTCTTATTACGAACATCTCCTTTGGAATCCCGACTTTTGAGACTGCCTCTACTATTCCTTTGGCCACTTCATCACACCTTGTTATACCTGCAAATATGTTTATGAATATTTTCTTGGGTGATATCTCTTTATATACAACTTCTAGTGCCTTTGCTATCCTCTCTGAAGAGGCTCCTCCTCCTACATCTAGGAAGCAGGCTGGCTCTCCACCATAGTATTTGACTAGGTCTAGGGTGGCCATTACGAGGCCGGCGCCATTTCCAATGACGGCGATATCACCCTTTAAAGGTACATATGCGAAGCCATATTCCCTAGCCTGTTTCTCCCCCCATGTTAGGAACCTCTTATATTCGTAGAAGCCTGTTAAGTCATGTCTAAATTCTGAATTGTCATCCACAATTATTTTTGAGTCAAGGGCTAGTGGCTCACCATCTTTTATTGTTAGGGGGTTTATCTCTGCTAGGAGGAGGTCCTCCTCGACTACGAGTTTATATAGGTTCTTGACGAATGTCATGAAGTTTTTATCTATCTTTCCGAGGAGGAATTTTGAGACTGTTATCGCGTGGAAATTGCTTAGGCCTCCTACAGGGTCTATCTCCAATTTCATTATTTCCCCGCCACTTTTTGCAATCTCTTCGACATCTACACCGCCATGTCTAGATGCCAATAAAGTTAGTGATTTTGACGCCTTCGATACAAGAATACTTATATATAGTTCAATATCATGTTCTACAAACTCTTCAACCAATATATATTCAGGTTTTGCCCCCTTAATCTCAAGATTAAAAATCTCCTCACTTTTCTCCCTCAACTCATCCTCGCTTCTCGCGATTTTTACTGCTCCGGCTTTTCCTCTACCTCCCATTAGATATTGTCCCTTAAGTACAACGGGGAGATCCATATTGTTTTCCTTAAGTTTTTGTGTTATATCGTCTCCTTTGGATATTGTGAATCCTTTTGGCACTTTTATCCCGTGTCTTTTGAAGAGTTCTTTCCCTTCATATTCTAGTAGAAACATCTCGGCTTCACCGTTTTGATGTATATTTCAATCGGTCGAAATGTTATTTAAAGGTAAGATTATATTCATGAGTTATTAATTAGTTTGGGGATGGATAAATATATGATGGAGCCGAAAACGATTAGGACTGTTGATGCTGAGAAGTTTGTTGGTGAGACTGTTAAGATCTATGGTTGGGTAGAGGATAAGAGGATATTGGGTAATATTATGTTCCTTACGTTGAAGGATGGTTATGGTAAGATACAGGTTACTATTAAGAAGACTGGTGATGCTAGTATTTATAACAGGGCTTTAGCTACTCAAAGGCAGAGCGTTGTATATGTAATTGGGAAGGTGTCTAAATATGAGAATGTTCTTGAGTTGATACCGGAGAAGTATTTTCTGGTTTCCCAGGCCCACCATCCCCTACCTATAGATCCTACGGGTAGGACCCCTGCATCATTGCCTAATCTGATTGAGTATAGGCCTTTAAGTCTTAGGATTGACAGGGTTAATGCTGTTTTTAGGATTAGGGGGTTGGTTAAGAAGTTGATTAGAGAGTATTTCTATGGTATTGGTGCTGTTGAGGTTGATACTCCGAAGATTATTGCTGCTGCTTCAGAGGGTGGGGCTGAGCTCTTCAAAGTTGAATATTTTGATGAGCAGGCTTATCTAGCTCAGAGTCCACAGCTCTATAAGGAGCAGTTGACTATGGGATTGACTTATGTCTTTGAGATTGCCCAGTTCTATAGGGCTGAGAAGAGCCATACAAGGAAGCATCTGACTGAATTCACCTCTGTTGATTTCGAGGGAGCCTATATAGATTATAACGGGGCTATGGATGTTCTTGAGGGGCTGGTTAAACATGTGTTGAAGGGGCTTGCTGAGGAGGGGAGGAGGTATTATGAGGTTCTCGGTAGAGAGCCTCCAAAGCCGGTTGAATCGATTCCTAGAATTAGATATGATGATTTGTATGAATATGTTAGGAGTAGGGGTAAGATGATTAAGTGGGGTGATGATTTTGATAGTGAGGCACTTTCTATCATCGCTGAGAAGTATCGGGGCTTCTACTTCATTATTGACTGGCCTTGGGATACTAAACCATTCTATATTTATAGGGTGGGTGATTATACACAGTCTTTCGACTTGATGTATAATGAGATGGAGTTGGCTTCTGGAGGGACTAGGGAGCACAGGTATAGTGAGTTGAGGAAGGGTATTATTGATAAGGATCTGAATATAAAGAGTTTCGAGTATCATGTGAGGTATTACAAGTATGGGATGCCTCCGCATGCAGGTTTTGGATTAGGTCTCGATAGGTTTGTACAGATATTGGTAGGTGCCGAGAATATTAGGGAAGTCGTTCTCTATCCAAGGGATCCTGAGAGGCTTATTCCATAATTAATTTTTCTTTTAATTAATCACTTCTGAATCTGTTTGTCCAGTTTTCATAGGCGGCTAGTATCACATGTGATATGCTAGGTCTAACTCTCTTCAATGCTTGGCGTAGGTCATCCATCGTTACGGGTCTAGGTTTTGCGTTGGGATCTGATGCGAGGCCAGATTCGAATAGTTCAGAGACGACTTCGATAACCGCTGTTTGGACGACGTCTCTAATGTCGCTTGGTGTATATCCCTTTGTATAGTCTGCTAGAAATTCGAAGTCGATGTCGTCACTATAGTTGACTTTCGAGAGGTAGAACTTGAAGAGCTCCTTCCTAGTCTTTTTATCGGGGGGTGGTATATAGATTCTCTTCTGGAAACGCCTTATAAACCCTATATCAAGATCCCATGGTCTATTTGTGGATGCTACTATAAATAGGGGGAGATTAGCCGACTCCTTACCTTTTAATCCATCCATCTCACTCAAGAATTGGTTTCTAACCCTTATCTCTCCACCTACTTCACTATTTCTAACACTTAGTAGTGAATCTACCTCGTCAATATATAGTATGACTGGTGTATGTTGAGCCCTCTCCCTTAGATATCTGAATACCTCCGCCACTCGCTTCTCACTCTCACCAAGCCATTTAGACATTATCATTGTAGCGTCTATTGGGTAGAACTCGGCGTCGATCTCATTTGAGAGAGCAGCGGCTAGGCTTGTCTTACCACATCCAGGTGGGCCATAGAGGAGGATGGCTCTTGGAAAGCCTAGTGGGAAGAGGTCGGGTCTTCGAATCGGATATACAATTGATCTTTTAATCACCTTCTTAGCGTTTTCCAGCCCTACTATATCATCCCATGTTATACTCGATTTGAAGGGGACTAGGATGTCCTCCTTTTTTGACTCCCGTCTCACAGTCTGTGGTCTGTTCCCATCCTCACCATCCTTTATCTTTATATTTGATATGTTTCTGAGGCTTCCGGAGGAGACCCCCCTCAGATAGTTTACCCTGTCTCTATATTGTCTCAAGGCCCTCCTATACATCCTCTTAAACTCTGGGGACTCTTCGGAGTTTATAAGGTCTGTGAGTATGTCTATCGCCTTATTATAATATGTGATGGCGAGGGAGACTATACCCCGTCTATCGGCTGAGACTGCCATATTAGCATATTCAGTCGCCCTCTCCCTCAGCCTCCTCAGCTCCTCAGGATCTTTGTAAGACCTCATTGGGATCACGGTCTATTCAAAGCTTATGAAGCCCTTCTCACTAAGCTCGTATAAAGCGTCTAGTATCCTTAATGGAGTTGTCCTAAATAATCTAGCCACATCATAAATGTTTATATTGCAGGAGACTCCTCTAGATATCCTAAATAGATAGTTTAGAAGTATCCTCTCTTGTTTATCAAGCTTCTTAATACCGTGTTTCTGGATATGATTAGCATTTATCCTTATCTTTAAAGTACCTACATAGCTACTCTTACCTCTAACCATCGTGGTTGAGGTTGTTCCACCGTCAGTAGCTATTACTTCATATAGTTTGTTCACCACCCTAGAGACATCCTCTCCAATATCGACATCCAACTCTTTAGGAACGTCTGGGAACTTCTTGGCAATCTCTTTAACGACCGTCTTCTCAATATTGGTTAGTAGTTCCTTGGCGTCTGGTAGTGGAAGTACTATTGGGTTCAACAGTCTATCTGATATAACCTCCTCATGTAATACATTTATATATTCATTTCCAAGCTCTTTAGATAATGTCTCCAACATCTTAATCTGTATACCGCTGAACTTGGCAACCTCATTGAGTACCTCTACAGTCTGATCCATACCCTCAAATGCCGATACAAATGTCTTGACCGTGTCGATCCTACTTAATACACCGTCTATCTTAAGCATCATACTCCAAACCATCTCTCTAACGATATAGACAATTTTATATTCCCTGGCATAGAGTGATGCCGTCTCAAGGTCGCCACGCTCCTTATACATCTCCATATAGCTCTGTAGCTTACTAAGCCTAGCATTTAACTTAGCCAGTCTGACAGATAGTCTCCCCCTGTAGGTATATAACTCTCTAAACACCTGATTATAATTCCTAATAAAATCCTCGAGGCTAAACCTTCTCCTCCTCATAGTTATACACCTCCTCACGAGTAGAAATAGATACCCAAATCCTATCCAACAACTCCCCAATCGAATTTGTGATCGAGGAGAGGTCTGAAATCAGGTTTTCAACATCCTCCAGCTCCGCAGTCAATCTAAGGATTTCATCGGACAATTCATTATAACATAGTTTGTATACTTCGTCATCTAGATTCTTGGATTGACTCTCAAGTTGTAGGGTAAACAAACCCTCCTTATATTCGGATATGATCTTGTTTAGATAGTGCCGCCTCCCCTCCAACTCCTTAAGGAGGCGGGAGATATTCGAGAGGTATGATTCATACCTCTCTCTAAATATTTTATAGTATTTCTCTACATACTCCTTGGATGTATCTAGGGATAATATGTTGCTTAGCGTCTTTACCTGGAGGAAGATATATTGTAGGTCATCCAAGGTCTTATAAGCCTTTTTAATTACAGGTGGTACAATCTTGACCACACCATTATCGAAATAGATTGAAGAGGCTGTTTTGTATAGGATTACACCATTATTTGATATAAATATTTTTTCTATATCTCCCTTTGGACCGATCTTATATGAGATTATCCTTGCCCTATACCTACCATAATTTTCAACTATAGGTCTACCAATCAGGTTATAAAAAGAGGAATGGGATAGAGGGTTAGAATTTGAATTCACTAAAGCCACCCTCCTCGTAGCCCTCCTTAGCCTCACCAATACTCTCAGGTATTCCGGGTAACTCCTTACTCATCTCCTCTTTAGCGAGTCTCTCTGCCTCGTGGATTATCTTCAACGCCTCGTCATTTGCAGCTGTAACGTCTACAGCACCCTCACCAGACTGTGTGGCCTCCCACATAATGTCTTGCAATACGTTTGAAACCTCATTCAAACCATCGTCAACCATTGGTAGGATGTAGGATACCATGCTCCTCACATTCTTCAATACCTGCATAGCAGGTAGTATCTCGGCAGCTGCATCACTTACACTCTGTACAGTCTTTAGCCTTACAACTACGCTGTGGATGGCATATTTAGCACTCTTTAGAACTTTAAGGGCCTTCCTAATCTCGACAAGCTCGTTAGCATATAGGGTGGCCATTGTACGGTCATGCTCCTTTATAGACTGGACAACCTTAGCAAAATAGATTCTATCCTTCTCTTTGAGGCTCCTAATAGATACATCTAGCTTAGCCATCTGCTTATTCAAGATCTTTATAGCATTATCCAGCTTGGGCCTTAGATTCCTCTGCGGCTTCAAACCCTTTTTAAAGTTCTCTGTAAACCCTCCGCGCTTCCCTGTCCATACATCTCTAAAGTCCATCTAACATACACCTCATAACAAAAGTTCCACTTATAGGGGGTTAGATAGGATTTATTAAGAAGTTGTGACTATTTCATGAGTATCCAGTGTCATTACTGTTACTTGACACAGAACCTTTATAAATAGATTTTATGGTGAGACTGTGGCCGAGGAGGCTAGAGAACGTATTATAGCTGGTTTAGAGGATCTCGGGTTATCACGTAATGAGGCTAAGGTATATTATGTCCTTATAACTCTTGGTGAGTCTAAAGCCTCTGAGATAGCGAAGAGGTCTGGAGTTGCTAGGGAGAAGACTTACAAGGCTCTTAAGAAGTTGAAGTCAAAGGGTTATGTCAAGGAGATTAAGGGGAAGCCCTCTAAATGGATAGCCGAGCCGCCAGACAAGATATTCAACCCGACTATTGAGGAGATTAAGAGGCGTGTTAGTGAGCAGGAGGCCGTCATAAAGATACTTGAGGATCTACATCTTAAGGCTAGGAGTAGATTTGATAAACAGGAGGTGAGTGTTTGGGAGGTCGGTGATAGAGATAGTGATCAATTGATACTTAATCTTATTAAAAATGCCAATAAGAAGTTGGAGATTGTTCTATCACCATATCACCTCACCAAATTTACCTATGGAGAGTATAAAGATGTTTTGAAGAAAATTAGTAAGAAAGATATTGAGATAAATATTGTGACCTGGCTTTTAGATTATGATATATTTACCCATGCAAAATTGAATCCCTATGCCGATGTCTACATATTAACCGAGAATCCATTGAACAACTCATATATATTGTGTGATGGAGAGTCTGGTGTGATTCTAGAGCCAGACAATAGATGTATATACTTCACTAATAAGATGATATGTAATGCTATAGAGGGGCTGGTAACACTATTACGGGATAGGGGGACCTCGTTAAACCGATTCCTAGACCTATATGATGCGGTTGGAGAGATTGTCCAGGGTGCGCCATTAAATATCGAGTCAATAGCTAGAGTCTCCAATATGCTCCTAGAAAAGATTACAACCGAGATTCAAAAGATAGATGGTGTAGAGTCCAGTCCAATGGATGTCTTGACAGATGCTACTATAAACGTTTTAGAGAGTATATTCCCCAAATATAGGGAGATGAGCCTAACTGAGAAGCTAAAATTGATAGAGACTCTATTTGAATCCCTCTCAGATGGGATATCACTCGAGATAGATCCGACTACTAAGAGGGATAAGATGTATATAACTCTATCCATTAGATACAATCCCGAGTCAATAAAGAAGTATCACGACTTGATTAATGGGAAACCTCTATATCCACATCCATACATAGCTGCAATGGATAGAGAGCTTAGGAATGCAGGATTTAGTAGGGGGATATCACTTATAACTGTCAATAGAATAGAAGAGAGGATTGAAATTAGATATCTGTATAGAAAGAGAGAGGTTAGAATTCAGATTTAGAAGCCCATAGATATGCGATGAGTACGGCTACGATGCTCCCTATAAAGCCTGATACCAATGCCCCTAGTATATGCTGATACTTACTAAATATCTCTGCCAATATCGGTAGAGCTTCCAATATAAACGGTATAAAGAGCACTGCGAAGAGATAGAGGAATACCCCCAGTAGGAATCCTATTAGAGCAACTATTGTATATGCGGTTCTAGGACTCATATAATATTTGAATATATTGTCAAAGAATTTAAAGGCTATGTGTCTCCAAGGAAGCCTAGTTAAAATATTTAAAAAAATAAAAAGGTTAGGAGAGGGGTTTAACCCTTAAATACTTTGAAGGCTGTAACGGCTGAGATGGCTATTGCTACCACTAGCAGTACTAGTGATGCTGTGGCCATACCGGATAGGTCTCCGGCGACACTGTCTATCTTGTCTGCTAGGTTGCTCTCAGCTGAACTGACACTCTGTGATACGCCGTCAATCTTGCTGCTTAGATCACTGAAGCCACTGGATACATCTGAAGCTAGGCTGTCTACAGCGCTCATTACATCATCAACAGCTCCTGCTAGATCATCTACCGCACCCTGTAGGTTGTTTAAGGCAGATTTGACATCGTTAATGTCTCCTGCTAGGTTGTCTAGAGCACCCTGTACATCACTTACAGCTGCTGCTAGGTTGTCCAATGCACCTGCTAAGTCTGATACATCACCAGCAAGGCTATTTAGTGCTGACTTTACATCAGCTACATCTGAGCTTAGTGAGCTCAATGCAGACTGTATGTCTGATAATGCTGCGACAGTTGACTGTAGATCAGCTACCGCACCTTGTAGATCGGCTACTGCTCCCTGTAGATCGGCTACTGTAGATGCGAGTGAGCCTAGCTGGCTCATGATATCGCTTAGAGCAGGTAGTACATCATTGTTTAGTATTGATATGACATTAGATACATCGTTTGCTAGGTTTGCTAGGTCACTGGATAGTGAGCTAATAGCAGCTAATACGTCGTTGAAGCCCTGCTGGATATCGGCATCTCTATATACCCATACTGAGAACTGGTCTGCTGCGGATGAAGTTGAGATTGCGAATACAGGCTCCCACATTGAGGTCATTGGGTTGAGCCACTGACCAACCGTTGTATTGAGATATGCGGTTGCATTGACATTGTATAGTCCTGCTGGCCAGTCGTCGCCAATCTCTGTACCGAATGTTATCTCACCGAATGTTGATGGGACTACGAAGCCTTGTGCGTTAGTCATCCAGAAGCCCGTTGCCATTGGGACTCCATCAGCATCTCTGAATACGTCATATGCAACCATTGCTCCGCCAACGCCACTGCCCGCAACATCTGCAACATGTGCAAAGAATGTCGCTGTCTCGCCTGTAGAATATTCGTCATCATAGACGTAGAAGTGTAGGAATATCTTTGGCTTTACTATGAATGTAGACGGTGTAGCGAAGTTGTTAGCCATCTGGTATGGTGTAGCGTTGGATGCATTGACCCATGAAGCAGTCACATTGAATATACCTATCATGTTTAATAGGTCAGCGACCGTATCGACTGTGAAGTTCCACCATGCGAATGTAGGTGCTACATATGATGGTGATGCTGCAACGAATGAGGTTACATTTGTGACTGATGGTCCGGCTACCTGTGTATTGAGTGTGATGTTTACAAAGTACTGGTTCCAGTCTAGTGGTGTTCCATCAGGCTTTACACCGAATGTCAATACCGATATTGGAATTAGATCTGTCTGTTCGAACTGCTCCCAGCTTCCAGGTCCATTCATCCATAGTGAGTACTCATTGTCATTTACATATACCACTAGGAAGTATGATACATTAAATTCATATCTGTACTCTGTCGTCGGTGGATATCCAAGTAGAGAGCCGGCTCCCGCTGGTAATACTCCTCCACAGTCCCTAACGTAGATGTGTATCGAGTAGTTACCGTTACCGAATGCTATTATGTCGAATGTGTAGAAGAATGGTCCTGAAAGTGGTACCGCTGGTACAGTGTCATTAATGACGTTTATCCATTTAGTTCCATTCCACCTGTCAATCTGTACAATGAACTCCTGGGCTGTCGGGTCTGGTCCGTATAGTGGGTTCCAGGACCACTGTAATGTGAAGAATGGTGTTGCATAGTTTATATGAGGTGCTTGAGGGAATGGTGTGGGTTCTAGACCTATTGGATGTGCAAAGTTGAATATTGGATTTGAGTTTAGCTGGACGTTAATTGGTGCTGCGTTTATATCTATTAGGGCTGAATATACGGCTGTCTGCATGTTGTACCAGTTCCTAGATGGCAATAGATCTGCTGATACTGTGTCGTTATAGTCGTTATAACCAGCTGCGGTTCCATTTGACATGCTCCAGTCCTTGTGGTAGTCGATTGTTGCGTCAAAGGCTGCCACAACGAAGGTTACCCTCATCTGGGCTACCTGGCTTAGTCCAGCTCCAAGAGTTGATGGATAGAATGCTGGACCCTGGACTCTAAAGGCATTGTTTAGGTTGATAACTGTACCGAAGACATTACCACCTAGGTGTGGTAGTCTTGTGAAGTATGTATAGTTTGCATCCCAAGAGCCTGATGGATAGAAGTCTACCTCTATAAATACTACTATGAATGCCCATAGATATCCGAGTTCTCCCTCGGTCGACTCGTTAACAGGTGTAGATGTGTTTCCTGCAACAGCATATCCATTAAATGGTATTGTATCCACACCTGTAGGCAGTGAGTTAGGCTCGAAATCTGGTATGCCTGTTCCGAGTATGGATGGTAGGTAGTCATTCTTTAGTGATTTGCTTATATACCACTCTAGGCCTACATCGAAGTTCAAGGCCTGGGTCTTTGTAAATCCTGATACCAGGTTGGTTGCGGCAAAGTCAGTTCCATTCTGGACATAGGCACCATATTCTGTCTCGTTTAGACCTGTTAGAGGTAGGTTATCACTAACTGATACATTGAACCAGAATGATGTTGTTGGTAGGCATGGCTGTGATAATAGTGAGGCTGTACCTGGAGTCAACTGGACTGACGGTGGCGTATTATCTACTGTGTGGTCTACACGTATGTCTAATGCATCACCCGAATTCCATCTAACTGAAACTGTCCACTCATTTGTTACGCCTGTTATGGCATCTGTAGGATTCTTATATCCTATTACAATCATTTTAATGACTAATGCTT
>WAKC01000007.1 GCA_015523605.1 Candidatus Geothermarchaeota archaeon | reverse complement strand
TGTGTATAAGAGACAGATTTAGAAAACATAAGAGTTTTAAGCTGGCATAGAGACCCCTATCTTTTGTAACTACTGAAGGTTCAAATTGATAATAAATTCCTAATACAATATCTGGTAGCTTATTCCAGTTATACATGATTATCTTCTGGATAAAATCGCTTATCTCTCTGTAGAAAAATTCTTCTATATTCGTTGTGTCCAATTTCATTTTCATTTCCATAATAAAAGTCGAAAGAAGGGTTTTAAACGATTCTTAGGAAATATAAAGTATTAAAGTGTTTTTTATTCTAAATTGGTATGTGTCAAATTACACATGTGAAAAATTTAAATGAATTACAAGGTATATTTAGGATGGAGATTTAATGAAAGATGATAAGAAAAATAAATTGACCGAAATACAAGATAATAGCAGTATTTGTGAAGATGATGCAGACTATTTTCCTTTTGAGATGCCTGAGAATTTTAAGGATGTGTTGGATATGGAGCCTGTGGAGATTATATACGTTAGATATGGTGATGAGGAGAAGATTCTAGAGTATCTTCCTAGGACCGTCTATATAATATATAGTAGGCGGTTGAATCGCGTTACCAATAAGTTCAAGACGTTTTTTGAGACGTATATAACGTTGATACTAGACGATGGTAAAGTGGTTCATTACTATAACAATTCTAAGATTTACAGTAGGGAATGGGATAAATGGATGGATATCCCAGAGCATATTCTACAGGCTGTAAAGAAGAGGATGGAGGAATTAGGTGAAGAAAGAGTGACAAACTACTACGACTATATCTATTCCAACGTCCCCGTAGAGACGGAATTCTAAACCTCCATAATAACATCCTCCTCAGGAGGTATATAGTTGCGGTTCTCATCTATTGGGTCTAGCAGGATATAGTCATATGCTAGACGTCTTATCTCACGGTCTATCGTGCTCCACTTTATATTTTTATGTTTCATCCCATAGTAGAGGGTGAATATATCGTCGTAGGTGAATATGTTTATAAAAATTAGGAGGGGCCTATATAACCCCTCTTTATAAGGTATGCTGTAACCGCTATAGCTGCTAAGGCGATTATCAAGACTATCAATCCAATGTTTAGGGCCTCTTCCTCAGCCTCAACAACCTCTTCAATATCTACTCCAGCCTCGTCACTGGGTTGACCAGGCTGTTCACTTGGAGGCTCTACACCGTCTCTAGGCGTATCTATAGACTTATCTTCATCGCTCAGGAGTTTATATCCTGTTAACACTCCATCTTCATATGTCAATAGGTAGAGGGGGTCTTGATACTCAGGTGTTGGATAGCCAGTGATTATCCTATATCTATAGGTTGTATTACCACTCCATGTATACGGGTAGAGTAGGTATATCGAGGTGTTCTCAGTGCTTACTATATAGAAGACTTTAGAACGTGTTTTACTACCATCTATGAATAGTGTCTCCGAAAGGTTATACACAGCAGTCTCAAGCCCTGGAGGGGACACCTTTATATATAGTTCATCACTGGATCCGTTGAAGTAGTTGGTGAGTATATCCTTCGCTCCATTGATCTCTATCTCTGTAGAGTTGGGGAATGGCTTGGCACGTCCATTCTCATCTAGATAGTAGAAGCCTGTCTTGACGATGAATGTCGTGTTGAAATATCTAGGGTCTAGATTGAGGTCTAAAACCTCCTCCACAACATCGGCTAGCCACCGCCACTCCATAACCAGGTCATGTATAAACATTGTCTTGGGTATGTAATATCTGACTCCATTGATCTCCTCAATAACTGGATAGTTGTATATCCTGATATCGATATAGCCCTGGTATAGGAAACCGTCTAGGGAGATTACCATCCTCTCCCCTATAACCCTATCCCCTACTGTGATGTTGTAGATATCAAGTCCTGTGATATAACTATCCCTAGGCTTGTCGAACGGCTCATATATCTGTGGGTATTTCGAGACGAGCATATCACGTGTTATACGCCCTCCAAACAGTTTTCCATAGGTTATTTCAATCAACTCCCTGGATATACTGTATAACCTGTTTATAGTCTCCAATATCCTCCTATAGGCTAGTTCTATGCCAGAGACTGCACTATGGTAGTTGATGAAGAGATCTCTAAAGATATATGTAATGTATTGTAGGTAGGCTAGGCTATACTGTAGCGTCGACTGATGAAATTCTACCGCACCTATCTCATCTGTTAACTGGGTTAGGGCTGTGCCTATCTCCTCACCCAAGTTAAACTCTGGAGTCTCCAGATATAGCTGGATAGAATCTAGGGTCTGGTTATACCTATACATTAGATTGTTGAACCATCCAGTTAGGCTGTTGATGTAGAGGTGGAGTGTCTCGTTATATAGTGTAAGGTTATAATCCATGTTATCCTGTGAGATGGACTGGTTGAGGCTGGTTAGGTTATCCACCACAGTCTGGCTTAGATTGACGAGGACGTCATTCCCAGTCTCTATCTCCACCTCAGTGATTAGCTGTTGTATCAGGCTATACACTAGAGCCTTATCCACGGAGTCGTTTAGGCTGTTGACGAGGCTATTCCATAGATCCTCTATACGGTCTATATGTCTCTGGAACTCTATAGATGTATTCTCTAGCTGGCGGGATATACTGGTTATGTTAGACTCTACCATGGACCTGTATATCCTGGCCTCCTCCACATACCTGGTATATCGGTCTATAGATGCCTCTAATACACTGAGGTTTTCAAGCGCCTGGTCTATTAGGATGTTAAGCTCTAGATATATAGTCTTCAACCCCCTATATTCATCTAACAATCCTCTTGTGAGATTGAGTAGAGCCTCCGCACCATCTCTCTTCAAGGTCTTGTTAAGCTTTCCAAGGTCAATCCCTAGTTCATACGCCATCCTTATATCTCTACCTCCTAAGACCTGGAGCATCCTGATTATGTCATAGGATTCGATATAGTAATATCCAAATTCATGGTTGAACTCGGTGAATACCTCCTGCATCAACTCATAGGTAACTATATATTTACTGGTGGGGTCACCATCTAAACTATATATTAGATTCGCCCCCCAACCCGCCGAATGTGAATTTAACCTCCACTATATCATTGGATATACTCGGCACATAATCTAGAGTCGCTGCATCGCCGATGGTTAGGATGGGGTTTAGAAGCAAAAGTAGAACTATGGATAGAGATGCTAACAACCTCATCTCCATAAAATAACAATGTCTTCTTTAAAAGAATGGTGGATATGGGGAGGGAGGGGTTATAACTAAATTTTCTCGTCATTATTCACATGTTAGCTAAGTTTATCTGGCGGTATATCCTCTAGAATGCCTTTTTCTAGTAGCCATTTCACTACTTCGTCTCTGGATAGTTCGAAGGTTTCTCTTTGGAATTGGATGAGCACTTCATCTCTAAATTGGGATGCATATTTCCTGGCTATATCTGGTTCGAGGCCGACGTCTCTCAGGATTGCATAGGCTAGTTGCAGTGCCTCCACATTTCTAATGCCCCAGTCGAATACGAAGGAGTATCTAAACTCTTGATAGTAGTGGGGGAGCATATAATGGGTGTCACTCTCTTCATCATATACCATGACTGTCCTAGCCTCTAGGATACGGTCTAATGAGCCGTCCTCCGCATATTCATACTCCTTGACGGTCATCCCTATATACTTCTTACTCACCAGCCTCATCTCCACCTATATATAGGGGTTTCTTTATAAGAATTCCTAGCTTCTACCGTTGTATACAAGCTCCCAGATTGAGATCTTAGATACTGAGTTTTCATTCTTAATCTCTACATTCTTGGGTTTAATAGGTTTTAAGAGGCCCTGCTGATAAAGCCTGAAGATCCATCTCTTGGCCTGCTTCACACCTATATTTCTAGACCTCATAACCCAATCCAATAGCCGTCCATACCCTATGAAAGTAGGTGGTTTGAAGTCGGTTTCAATCATAATAAGCTTTATTAGAGAGCGGTAGACATCTCTGACGAGGTGTGTAGGGTTCTTCCTATGGGCATCTAGGGAGTCTTCTTCTCCCTCATCCCCTAAATCTAAGGCTTGGGGGTTATGCAACCCATATGGGGGCATGCCATAACCAGTGTAATATACATACATTTTATCTTCTTGAACCGACGGTGGCGGTGATCCACCGCCCTATCTCCCTCCAGACCCCCTTGGCAAGACAAAATGTGAATAGAAGAACCTTACAGCGTCTTCAACCAATTCTGATACGGCCCCCTTCCTACCTCCATATATTGAACTTGCAAGCTTAACTATCAATTGATACGTCTCAGGCCTTATAACTAGATGGAGATCCCGTTTTCTAGGCCTCCCAGGTTTAGGCTTCACCCCCTTTTTAGACTTCATAATCTACACCATATATAATATATTGCCATACACCACTCATAAATTCAATATCCAAACCAATATCAACTGGAGACTCTTCAAGAATATTCGAGGAGTCATCTACATATAAAACCCAAAATTAATTTAGACACATATAGAAATTTTTGGCGTTTGCCAGCTGGCAAACGCCAAAAAATTGGGGGATAGAATAATCTAATCATCGAATTCCAGTGAAAAAACGGCTCTACAAACACCGTTTTATGGAATAACCGATGATATTGAGCGGAGGAAACCTAAACAGCATCTCTGAGGAAGTATTAACCAATTACATACCTAATAAGGAATTGACACGGCTATCAAATTGGTGATTTACTAAGTAGGATGTCGTGCGATGTCCAGTTACGAACGGATGTCACGGAGGCAAAACGAATATTCCATTGAAACGGTTTAAATATTCATGTAAAAACAATATATAAACCTATTGATCATCAATAGCCACCTCTTTATAAGTCAAAATAGGTTTATAAAAAAATGTATATATAGGCAAGTTACGTTCGCAAGAACGTAAAATGTCCAGACATTTTACGTTCTTACGTTCGTAACTGGACATCTCATGACATCTCAGTTTCCATATAAAAACCTTTGTATATACAAAAGAAAAGGGGTGATACACATCCTCAAATTTTTTACATGAACATTTAAAGAAATTGCCGTCATAAAAATTTCTTTTTCTTTTGCTCTCGGGACATGGACACGAACGTACGTTCGTATTTTGTCGTGGTATATACGAAATATATACTATGTCCGGTGGAGCACCTCCTCCACTATAAAGTTGTTTAGCCGTCCTATCCAAACAGTCTGTATATCTACTAGTTGTTGCAGTGGTTATGTATCCTTAAATATATTTGCATATCTATATGTGGATAGGAAGTGGAAAGGGTAATGGATCCATATGAGTTGATAGATAAGATAAACCGTTTATACCGTGAATTGGAGGATGCGATTAACCAGCTTAACAGGTTGAGGCAGAGGTATCGTGAAGACTTCCTCAATATCCTTGAGGAGGTTCTCGGGAGAGAAGCGTTGAAGAAGATAGATAAAGAGCTCCTCAAAAGCTTTATTGAAAAGCCATATGTAATAGTCCCCAAGGATAGGGATAGATGGTATGTAATTGCACCTAGATTCCTGGGTATCCAGTTTGGATGGCTTGAGAGACAGACTGAATCCTACAATATATTCATTATAGATAGATATACAAAGTGGTTTACAGGTTGGATACCGCCTGAGATAAGCCGTGACATACAGGCCCCTCCATATAAGGCGAGGGTAGTCGATGGATTGCTTACATTAGAATCGGGTGAATCCGAGGAGGTATGGAGGAGATATAGGAAATACCTAGTAAGACGTGTAGGCGATAAAGGGTTTAAGATTAAGAAGGGATATGAATATC
>WAKC01000006.1 GCA_015523605.1 Candidatus Geothermarchaeota archaeon | reverse complement strand
TGACAGGCCTTATAGCACCATTGGCAGGTATAGGTGGTGGCATAATCATCGTCCCAAGCCTAGTAGCGCTATACGGTGTCGACAGCAAGGTGGCTACAGCCTCGTCACTCCTAGTAATAGCACCTTCATATGTACTCGTAACATCGATGCACATATGGCTGGGCAACATGCTCCCAGAATACGCATTACCACTCGTAGCGGGAATCCTGATAGGAAGCCTCATAGGAACAATGGTCCATAAGAGGAGCGGTAACAGGGAGATAAGGCTACTAGTCGGCCTAATAGCACTAGCCTTCGGAATATACACGCTCTACAAGCTAGGTGAGCTGTTAATCCTGCTCAACACATAAACGTGGGGGATATGTGAAAGTAAGTTTAATTATTTCCTTGTCAAAATAGTTTGACTGGTGAGTAACTGGTGGAGATGGATAGGATCCAGAGATATGCAGATGAATGGCTTCCGGAGGAGATTCGGGTCATACTGAAGGCGTTGGGTAACGAGACTAGAATGGCTATAATAAGTTTCCTCTATGAGGAGGAGCCAACCACGTTTGTTGAGATAATGAAGGGGTTGGGTCTGAAGAGTAACAAGCTCTCCTACCACCTTAGGATTCTTAGTCAGGCCGGCCTAATAGACAGGTACTATACTAGGGAGGGTGGCAGGGAGAGGATAACATATACACTGTCAGACCTTGGTAGGCATGTATATGAGTCGGCTCCAGTCATATTCATCCCCCGTGAAGCACTTGTTCGGGAAGTAATAGACCTGAAAGCTAAAGACATGATCAACATGTCTATGACGACTATGCAGATAATGGACAAATTGCCGCGGTGAAACTATCAAAATGACGGATGAGTATCACGAGTTTCTAGAGAGGCTTATTCAGCACCTCAAGGCGCTAAGGGTTAGGGATGACATAGAACTAGACGATGTTCTCAGACTTTCGGAGATTGATAAAGAGGCTGTAAAATGGTCCAAGGAGAGAAGGATCCTTAATCTATATATCTTTGTCAGAATATCGTTATCTACCCGGTTGGTTCCATATCTCATCTTTAACACAGACCCTCCCAAAGATCTTATCCGCGAGATACTAGGGAGCTTGGAGAAATTGGTAAGAGCCATTAGAGACGAGGATATGGATTTGGTTGTGGAGGCTCTACTCGATTTTCTCACTATAGTGCCGTTCAAACTGGAGGGATCTGAGATGTAGCTCACTCCCTCGGCCCAAAACCCAAAAATAATAATATGATAGGCACACAATCTAAGATTATCTGGCAATGCCTTTAAAACCGAAGAGGAAGAAGCCATATAAAGCATTGATAGATAGGTATAAGAGATCCATAGAAGTTGTTATCCTCGGTCCTTATAGAAGGATAGATTTATTGGAGGCTCTAAGGGACACGCTGATTGAGAGGGGATTTAAAAAGGTTTTTCTAGCTAAGGATCTTGATCCAAGAGAGGTCATAGGCGAAGATATTGATGCTCTGAGCGAGGACGAAATAAACAGGATGATGAGTGAATACGTCCTTAAAAATAGTGACTTTAGGGTCTTTGTCATCGCCTCACCGCCTGAGATAAACATAGGTGTCTATAGCGAGCTTGAGATCTATGTGAATAGTAGGTACTTCGACCGTTACGCATGTATAGTCCTAATTGAGAGCTCCTTATATGACGAGAGGAGACAGACACTCAGATTAGGGTCCTCACTCCCAGCTGGGTTGCTTAAGATACGGGATCTCCCTATTGAGCCCTATAAGGATGAGGGTGAATTGGAGAGGGCTGTGAGGGGCAGGCTCATAAAATTTATCCATTCAAAGATTTCGTCACAAGAGGTAGACTAGTGCTTCGGATACATAACATAGCCTTAAAGATATGGATTAAAAGGAATTGTTACGTTGGCTAATGGGTCCAAGGGCTAGTCAATCATGAGGAACTACACTATTGAGTGTGAATAGGTTCCACCAACATTATATAGTTCTTCTTGCAGGTTGATTTGTGATTAAAAATAAATACATTAGCTACACCAATTACTCCCTATAGATGGGTTTAACAAACTATACGGTGTCTTGGATTTGAGTGGAAAACGTGTCGTGATACTTAGTAAAGATACCCTGGAGGCACTCGGGAGGATCAAGATGGAGGGAGGATTCGCCAGCCTTGATGAAGTGGTGAAGTGGCTCATAGCCAGATAGAGGAGGCTTAGGCTGCTGGAGGTCTTGGAGGAGGCCTGGAATGAGAAGCCCTCAGAGGATGAGTTGGAGAGGCTGATCGAGATACTCGGATTTCTAAGGAGAAATAGTAGATGGCTTACCAGATAGTGGCGGATACCCCTATCCCCCCTAAAACCACTAGATATAGATATGATACTAGTCAGCCGGATACATCGATGACAGACACATACGTCCCATGTTACCCCCTAGGACACCTCTTCGGCTACAGAGTAACGGATACATACGTATCTTGAAGATATTGTAGTGCCTAGGCATAGATTGGAGAAAAACTAGCCAAAAAGATTTCGAATATAACCTTCTTATAATCGCCACGGCTCGTAACTAGAGATTGAAACAGCTAGGCGATATGCGATAATATTAGGGCTTAAGACTTCATATTTATGGGTAGATATGGATGACCGAAGAAGAGATAGAGGAAGAGGAATACCTCCAAAAGAGCTGAGAGATAGGATGAAAATTGAACTAGCCCTAAAACTGTATGGGGAGGGTATTGCCACATTTGGGGAGGCACGGAGGATATCGGGGCTGTCATAGTGGGACTTCCTAGAGGAGCTGGGTAGGAGGGGGATACCAATCAGATACACCATAGACCAGCTAGAGGAGGACATCAAAACCGCCGAGGAACTTGTGGAGATGGAGTAGTCTCATGTCAGTCCACTCCCCAATAGTTTTCGATAAAAGTATTATCTCTTAGATATGGCTGCATATGTAGGGGTTGTATGCCTACATATTCATTAGCCCCTCTAGATCCAAGCCATACATATTCAATTATCCCCCCATATTCGCCTGTCCAATGTCTACATATTACTACGTCCCCCACCGAGACATATTCTACCCTCCCCTCCCATGACTCCCACATATTATTCTACCCCCCTCTTCCCAGGCTAGTGTTGATAGAAGCGTCAAGAAGGAGGGTTTAGGAGAGGTCTCCACATATATTTGTGGGATGGGAGAGCCACCTTATCCCTGTCCGGGGGGATAGGAATATGTAGTCCCGCCATAGAGACATGTTCTTATGGCCCCTCGGAGCCCTGGACATGGTGAGGGCATTTAGAAGGTACTGAATATTTAGTCCTTTTAAGGATCGGTTCTCTACGCCGTTATACGTGTTGATAGCTGGTTAATAACGGTTCTATGGAGGGAGGGGTAAGCCGTTATACGGGCTACTTTCAACCCTTCCTAGTCTGGTTTTAACGAAACTGGCATGGCGATTACTGATGTTATTAGACTCGCTAGCTTTCAACCCTTCCTAGTCTGGTTTTAACGACGTAGGGTTTATATACCCCCACGTAGGCGTTTCTTTACTCTTTCAACCCTTCCTAGTCTGGTTTTAACGTCAACGTGGTGCAGAATGGCTCTTTCGA
>WAKC01000005.1 GCA_015523605.1 Candidatus Geothermarchaeota archaeon | reverse complement strand
CTGGATATAGTGTCTCTATATTGTATTCCTAGTTTTCTTAGGATGTATTTGCTGTATTCTACCAGCCACTTCTTAGTCTTTCTAAACCCTATTTTCCTCTTGTTTTTGCTGTAGAATCCGTCTCCATCTACTATGCCTAGTATGAACATCCCCATAGTTCTTTGGCTATATTCTATTACTGGTCTTAGTCTGTTTAAGGGAAGTTTCATAAGGTTATATAGCATTATGCTTGTGATGTTTGTTATATACCTGCCTTCGGATTTGTCCTTCCATATGCTATACCGTTTATTGAGTATTTTCTCTACTTGGTCGTTTACCCTCTCAAGAAATATTTTCTCCCCCGTTATCCTAACGCTATAGTTTCCACCTGCCTCATATGTGGATAGGGTTCCGTCCGTGGCATATGCTCCATATAGATACGCTATTGACGGCCATTTAAACGGGTCTCTTAATAATCTCCTATAGTCTCTCTTATGAATTCTACTCTCCCTTCTACAGAATATATCGAATTTTCTTATCATTTCTAGTCCATAGTAGGGATATACTTCCCTGTAGATCCATTTCTTAACAACTCTTTCAGCGACTCCAGTAATGTTGCTTATTTCATCTACTGTGAAACCTTGTTCTCTAAGCATCATCACTTTATGATAGTCACTATATAGATACTTCATCCTCTCACCTCTTCCTTTAACTTAGTTTGTCCCTCCCCTTTTGTCGGCCCATGTGATATCTGGTATCGTATGGGCCTGTTGCCATATGGATGGCTGGCATCCATATGGCTTTGGAGGTGTCGCCTACATAGGTTTGGGCTATACTATGTAGGGTCATCCATATATTTTGGTCTATGTCTGTTTTTAAGGAGGCAGTGTTTAGTGGATGTATTTCTTTAGGGCGTTTTTGTTTAAATGGTTGGTTGCTTGTATTGGCTTTGCCTAACTATTAGTGGGTTTTAACTATGTATTTCTATTAATTGTTTATATAGGCATGGAGTTTTAGTTTTAAGGTTAGGTATATCTATCAATTTGTTTATATTTTGTAGGCACTTTTGTTACTGGTTATGTTTCTCTAATCTTTTTCATATGCTTATTGATTTTTTACTAAATCTAAATTTCCCCGTTTAATTCGCCTTTCCCATGTTTTTAGTGCCGAGAGTTCTATTTTGTTTTATTGGAGGGTTTTATATGGTTTTAAAGGGTGGTTTTGAGGGGTATTCAATCCCCATTGATTCCCCGTTATATCCCGGTCCTCCATGGCTCTACTGGGATGTTGAGGCTGTGATTACCCTAGTCGTTTTTAAGAAGGAAACGGTTGAACCTCTACTTCCAGAGGGTGTCTCACCAGCTGGTGGGGATCCATTGGGTGCGGTGTGGATTGCCAGGTATCCAACCACCACTTTAGGTCCTTATAACGAGGTTTTGATCGCTATCCAGGTTGAGGGGGATTTTGGACTGGCATATTATATACCATATATCTATGTTACTAATGACGCGGCTTTAGCGGCTGGTAGGGAGGTTGCTGGTGCACCTAAGAAGATAGCCTCGATAGATATTCGTCAGGAGGGATCCACAGTGGTTGGATGGGCTGAGAGAGGTGGCATGTCTATCGAGGCACATGTAAAGCTTGAGTATAAGGTTGACGAGGCATTTATATCTGGGCTCCTCCCTGATGAGGGTGTCCCACTCCTGAGTCTACGGCTGCTTCCTAGGATCGGTGAGACTCCTGGACTGGCCCAGATGATTCTATGGAAGTCTAAGGTCTTCTTCAACCGTAAGTTAGGGAGTATATCGGCTCTAGGAGGCCCTTCAAAGGTCGTGTTGAGGGGTAGTATAGAAGATCCTATCGATAGAATAGAGGTTAAGGAGATTGTCCAAGGCCTCTATGCAAGGTTTGATATGGAGTTGGATGTGGATAGGGTGGTCCGGGAATGGAGGGTCTAGACCTTCCCCGCTCCATACTCTCAACACCTTTTTACAGTCATGATGACCAGGCTAAGATGCTTAGGGAGACCTTAATAAGATTCTCTCTAGAGCATGTAAAACCTAGAGCCTCTAAAATGGATATGATGGACCATATAGATGTATCTAGGGAAACTGTAGAAATTATTAGAAAAGCGGCTGAGATCCGTCTCCTGAGTCTAATAGTTCCTGAGCATCTAGGTGGAATGGGTGGATTGACCTATATAGGTGCAAATGCCCTCGAAGTCCTAGGATATTTCGACGCTGGAGTAGCCACCTCTATAGGGGCTGTATGGCTAGGCCTCCTCCCAGTATTCATAGCAGGCTTCTTAGACGGGGGCGTCTCATGGGATAAGTGGTTTAAACCATTTGTAGAGGCTGAAGAGGCTGGCGAGCCTCAGATATGGGCCTTCGCCATTACAGAGCCAATAGCAGGTAGTGACTATGAAAGGATAGAGCCCGGTTCCAAAACAAGGTTTATGACTGTTGCTGAGAAGAAGGGAGACGGATATATATTGAATGGCCATAAAATCTTCATATCTAACGGTCCTATTGCATCCCACATCTCAGTCTTCGCAGTTACAGATGTGGAGAATCCCTACGAGTCTATGATGTGCTTCGTGGTTACTAAGGATATGGGTGTCAAGGTGGAGACTATATTTGATAAGATGGGGCATAGGAGTAGCCCAACAGGCGAATTGATATTTGAAGATGTGTATGTCCCTAAGGAGAATGTATTATGTCCAGGGGGTATGGGATGGGATGTAGTGAAGATATCCCTCGCTATGAGTAGAGCGCCTGTAGGAGCTATAGGACTTGGAATAGCTAAGAGAGCCTTCGACCTAGCTCTGGATTACAGCCTAAAAAGGTTCCAAGGTGGGAAGAGACTCTTTGACCATCAGATAATCAAATATAAGCTTTCCAAGATGCTGGAGAACATAGTATATGCAGAATATTCAATATATGGTGTTACAAGAAAGCTAGATTCATCCTTCCCTCCATCCACCATAGAGTCTAGCTATGCTAAGGCTATCGGGGCCGATATAGCTGTAGCCAACTCTATAGAGGCTATACAGATACACGGTGGATATGGATACATGAGGGATATGGGTGTTGAGAAGCTATTGAGAGATGCAAAGCTGATCCAGATATATGAGGGGACGAACGAGATAAATCGGTTGACGGCTATCGAGGAGTATCTGGAGGGAGGATAATCTCTAATCACAATTTTTATCTTGATGGAGGGGTATTTACCTTTATCTTAGATTTTAGATAAAGATTAAGTTTAAGGCTGGGGATGGGTGTATATAATATGTCGCAGTTTAAACCTAAGCTCGAAGCTAAGAGATGGGATATAAAGAAGGAGGAGGAACTCCTTAAGAAATGGGTTGAAGAAGGGATTTACCAACCCAAATGGGATCCTAATAGACCGACATTCTCTATTGATACTCCACCTCCCTATGCAAGTGGTATATGGCATATCGCTGCGGCAGCACATTATGTCCAATTCGACTTTTTCGCCCGGTACTTCTGGATGAAGGGTTATAACATCCATTTCCCTATGGGTATTGACCGGAATGGCCTCCCTATTGAGATAAAGGTTGAGCAGGAATATGGTATAAAGGCTAGAGAGATGGATAGAGAAGAGTTTATAAAGCTTTGTAGTGAGAAGCTCGATGAATATGAGAAGTATATCCTTGAAGTTATCCGTAGATCAGGTATGATAGCAAATTATCTTAACCCCTATAGAACGGATAGTCCAGAGTATAGAGCCCTTACACAGGCAACATTTATAGAACTTTGGAATCGAGGATTAATATATGAAGATGTTAGACCTACAATCTGGTGTCCAGAATGTTATACACCCATTGCTGAGGCAGAAGTAGAATATGTAAAGAGGACTGGTAAACTCTACTACATAAAATTCCCGTATAAAGATGATCCATCTAAACATGTGGTTATAGCTACCACGAGACCCGAGCTGATAGGTGCTACTGCCGCCGTTCTATACCATCCAGAAGATGAGAGATACAAAGATTTAGAGGGTAAGGAGGTGGTTATCCCCATCTACAACTATCCAGTTAAAGTTATCCCACATCCAATTGTAGATCCTGAATATGGTACTGGAATGATGATGCTATCCTCATTCGGTGACCTAGAGGATGTAAGATTATTTAGAGAATTGAGGCTTGAACCCAGGGTCTTGATATCACCAGACGGGACGATGAATGAATTGAGTGGTAAATATAAAGGTTTACCTGTAGAGGAGGCTAGAAAAAGAATAGTTAAGGATTTAGAGGCTGAGGGCTACATATTAAAGACCGAACCTGTGGAGCAGAATATCCCCACATGCTGGAGGTCTAAAAACCCCGTTGAATTCATATTTGTAAAAGCCCTCTATCTTAAGCAACTTGAATATAGAGATGCACTTCTAAAGTTGATTGATGAGATAAAGTTTATCCCAGACTTTCATAAACAAATTCTAATCAACTGGATAAACTCTATATCCATAGACTGGGCCATATCTAGAGATAGATATTACGGAACTGAGGTTCCAATATGGTACTGTAAAAAATGTGGATATCCCCACCTCCCTGAACCAGGTAGATACTATAGACCATGGAAAGAGGAGGCTCCTTTCGAAAAATGTATTAAATGTGGTTATACAGAGTTTATAGGTGATCCCAGGACCTTTGATACTTGGATGGACTCCAGCATAAGCTGTCTCTACATAGCTGGCTATAAGAGAGACGAGGAATTTTTTAAGCATGTCTTCCCAGTGACTCTTAGGCCCCAGGGCATTGACATAGTGAGGACTTGGCTCTACTATACATTATTAAGGGTATACCAGTTAACTGGTAAACCAGCCTTCAAATATGTTAGATTATCTGGTATGGGTTTGGATGAGAAGGGTAGGCCGATGAGTAAAAGCCTAGGAAATATCGTGGAACCCATCCCAGTGATTGAGAAATATGGGGCTGATGCCTTTAGGATATGGGCCGCCAGTGAGACGAAGATTGGATATAACTATCTATATAAAGAGGATAAGATTGTATCGGCCAGAAACTTTATCACTAAGCTATGGAATATCGCCCGATTCATATCCAACTTTCCCGATAAAAGCGGAGAAGTTCCACTGGAAGACCTTACAATCTTTGACCAACATCTTCTTCTCCGACTTAATAGACTAATTAGATTAGCTGATGAAGAATATTCCAATCTAGATTCATTCGAGACTGTACGAGAACTTAGAAGCTTTGTATGGGAGGTCTTCGCATCTCACTATCTTGAACTAGTGAAACCCAGGCTCTACAATAGAGACGGAGTATTTAGCGAGGAAGAAGTCAATTCGGCGATGGCGACTATACATTTAACACTGAAGACGATACTTAAGATTTTGCATCCAATAGCGCCTTTCGTGACAGACTATATCTGGAGAGAGTTATATGGTGGAAACATACTAAAACAAAGCTTTCCCGAACCGTTTAAACTTGACCTTAAGGAGGATATCATGGATGAGATTATGTCATTTAACTCTCTAATATGGAAGTATAAAGAGGCCAATGGTTTGAAAAAGAGAGATCCAATATCCAAGGTCGTCGCGCCAATAATACTTAAACCAGCCGCCTCAGATCTCAAAGCGTTACATAAAATCTCTAATCTTGAATTTTCAGAGGAGATAAAAGATGTGGAGGATACCGTTATACAGCTTTAGTATGTGATCGGATATCTTAGAAGGGCCGCTATACCTCCAAACTGCTTAAATATCTTACCATGCTCAGTAGCACTTGATATAAGCACTACTTTAAAACCATACTCCTCAGCTAATGAAGCGATATGCTCAACCAAATCCCTATTAACGTCTAACTCCATATCGACATTGCACTTCTCACATTTTGGAGGACGGTATTCAAGCTTCAAAGCCTCTTCATTATCTAAAATATATTCTTTGGTGGCTCCGCATTTTGGACATTTAAATACCATATATTTCTTCCCGATATCCTCAAGTATTAGAAGCACATCATATGCTCCACTATAGATATTATCCATAACCTCTTTCAACCCGTATACCACCATATTATGCTTCCTACTCAATCTACTTAGGAACTCATCTACATACCTCTTCTCTCTAACGTAACGAATGTTAGATAATATGTCTCTCGCCTTCTCCACAAGCTCTCTTAGGCCATCCTCCCCAGCGTAGTTAGTGTCAATTACAGCCACAATCTTCTTCTTCAATCTATAGTCTATATCAGCTTCCTCGAGAAACTCGTTCTTAGTGAACCCGGGCCCTCCAACTATTATACCACTTAGTCTAGGGAATATATCATCTCTAAGGAACTCCTGATTCATATGTTTTGCAATCCTATCATAATATTGATGTACAGCCATCTCCCTAAGCCTCTCAAACCTTCTAGCTGATTGTCCACCAGCTCTATGCTTACCCGGTATCCCGGAGGTATATTTACCAAGTATCTCAAGCCTATTCCCTTCGAGAATACCGATCGCGGCGTCATTGACATCTATTGAAACTAGTCCATATACCTCTTTCTCCTTTAAAGTCTCCTCTATATATTCTGTGTGGAAGTGATCGTCACAGCGATAGAGGTTAACGTTAACAGGTTCTGGGGGCTCTATGACGTATATCTCCATCTTCTCTGTTCCAGGGCCAGACACCGGTATCGCACCACAGAAGACTACTAAACCATTCTCTGGAGATGCCTGATAATATTTAAGTCTCTCTATAACCTTTGTAATCGCGTCTTTCACATGCTTCCTAGTTGTATCAGACTTTATATTCTCGGCTGTAGCATACTCCTGACGGAGATAGTTAATTACATCTGACATTCTCTTACCAGGTGGGATATAAAGACTAATTAACTCCGTCCCTCTACCCTTCTTCTTCTTAATTTCCTCAAGTATCTTCTTAATTTTATATTTTCTAATGTCGCTATCCTCTTGTCTTATCTCTCGTTTCATATCTAAAAATTTAGATATGGCCTCTAATAACTTGTATAGATGAGTATCATGAGGAGAGGCTATGTAATCAAACTTACTGGTAAACTCTTTGAGAAGGAAAACTCCGACCTCCTAGTCAATTTTGCCGAGACCCTAGGTAAATATCTAGGTAGATATAAATTTGCAGTTGTATGTGGTGGAGGAAGCACTTTGAGACACTGGCTGAAAATATTGAGGTCTGAATCTAGAGTTGGTGAATATGACCTTGACCTTCTAGGTATAAGCTTTACCAGGCTAAACGCTGAGATATTAATTAAACTTCTACATCCAAATGCATATCCAAGGATTCCTGTCTCAATAGAGGCTGTACTTGAACTCATAAATTCAACTAATAAGATAGTTGTTTTAGGAGGCCTATCACCTGGCTTCTCAACCAATGCAGTCGCAGCCTTCATAGCGAGGGAGACTGGATACTCATTAATAAACATAACAAGTGCGGGTGGCGTATATGACAAGGATCCACTTGTATATCCAGATGCTAAGAAGCTTGATAAGATTCATATTGACGAGCTTATCAAAATACTTAGGAGGGAGAGTGAGATGGCTGGCAACTACCCACTCTTTGACATGACCTCACTAAATATTATTAGAGAATATAGGATACCCACTTACGTAATCTCCATGGATGTCTCAGATCTAAAGTCTTTATTGGATGGTGAGAGAGCAGGCACAGAGATCCTCTTTTCATAAATTTATGGAGACATTATTTATACCTGTGATAACATGAAATATGACGTCCTAGTATGGGGGGCGGGTAGAATCGGCTATGCAGCCGTCTACGACCTAGTTAACGAGGGTTATAAACTTATTGTAGCGGATGTAAGTAGAGAAGCACTTGAGAAAATCTCTAATGACTTCGACATAGATACTGTTAAGGTCGGCTTCGACTATGACTGGCTAACACAGTATAAAAACAAGGTTAGCATTGTATCCTCATCTCTACCAGGGCCAATAGCATTCGAAAGTGTCTATAATTGTCTAAAGAGAGGTTTGAATATGGTTGACGCCACATCTCTATCTGGTGAAGACCCTAGGAAGCTTGAATCAGCTACTGAGGAGGGCGGGACATTCCTAGTCGCATATGCAGGTGTAGCCCCAGGAATGATACAGGTCTTGTCTGGAGCAGTCTATAGAGAACTTGGAGGTCTAGACAGTCTAGAAATATACTGTGGAGGTATGCCCCAAGACCCAGAGGGAAAACCTCTAAAGACGAATATCACATGGAGTCCCATAGGCTACCTAGGCATGTATGCACGTAAAAGCAGGAAGGTGGTAAACGGCGAGATAGTATATGTAGATCCTCTTGAAGACTCTGGTGAGATAGAATTCCCGGGAGAAGGTGTATATGAATATTTTCTATCAGATGGGTTGAGAAGCCTTCTATTCAACTTCAAAGACGTTCCATACATGGCTGAATACAGTCTAAGGTGGAAGGGCCACCTGGAGCAGGTCAAACTAATAAGAGACCTTGGCCTTCTCTCGAAGGAACCGGTCCAAGTAGGTGATGTAACCGTAAAGCCTATAGAAGTCCTAGCCTCCATACTAAACACCAAACTAAGTAGAGACCCTAGAGACAAGGTACTAACCATCGTAATAGGTAGGAAAGGTGGGAAGACCATCAAATACATCAACGTAACATACTATGACGAGTCGAGAGGTTTAACAGCGATGCAACAGACAACCGGATTCAACCTATCAAGATTCACAGCAATGGCTCTCAACGGATACCTAATAAGAGAAAAAGGAATAAACTACCCAGAGGAATACGGCCTAGACGAAAAACTATTCAAGATATACCTAGACAACATGAAAAAAGTAGGAATCACATTCAAAAAAATAGTAGAGTAAATTATGTGACATCTCTCTGTTGAGAAACTGGAAATCAATATTCAAAGTAATGTAACTCCACGAAAATTTCGGTAGATAATTGGTGCCGGGGGTGGGATTTGAACCCACGAAGGCCTAAGCCAGCAGGTTACTCATCCCACAGAGATGGATCTTGAGCCTGCCCCCGTTGGCCAGGCTAGGGGAACCCCGGCTCTAACATTAGATTGCTTACCCCTTTGATAAAAATTTTTATCTAATTTAATAGGAAAGCTCATTCGAAGCCTTATCTCTAGATCCTAATATATTTCAAAAGCTTCTCTCGATATACAGAAACAATCGATATATGTGTTTTTAGTTGAGAGAGTTAACTCTATTTATTATATTGGTGTCTAGCTGTGTTTGGGAAGCTCCTTTTTAAGCCTAAGATCTCCTTGATTCCTGGGCTTACACCTCTTGAATATCTCGATAGGCTGAGTAGAGACTCTGGAGTAGATATATTTGTTAAGAGAGATGATGTGATGCCCCTTGCATTTGGGGGTAATAAGGTTAGGAAGCTGGAGTATATCTTCGGAGATATAAAGGGTAGAGATGTAGATACAGTAATAACAACTGGGGCTTTCCACTCAAATCACGCCAGGTTGACTGCAGCAGCCTCGGCAAAGCTCGGCTATAGATGCATCCTAGTCCTATATCCACCTGGAGGACATGATATCCAGGGGAACCTCCTCCTAGATAGGCTTTTAAACGCTGAGATAGTCGCGATAGATAGGGATGAAGATGCATATAGGAAGATGGAGGAAGTCGCTGAAAAGGTTAGAGGGGAAGGTGGAAAACCATATGTTATACCGGGTGGAGGAGCCTCACCAATCGGTGTATATGGATATGCAGATGCACTATACGAGATACTAACACAGCTTAAAGCATTAGATAGGAAACCCAAATATATAATCCATGCAACAGGCACAGGAGCTACACAGGCTGGACTCATACTTGGATTGAAACTCCTGGGAATAGAGGATATAGAGGTTATAGGGGTTAGCGTAGGCAGTTCGGCGAAGGTGATGAAGGAGAGAGTGGCGAAACATGTAAACAGCTCCGCTGAGACACTCGGCCTAAACCTAAACTACAAAACTGAAGAAGTAATTATATACGATGAATACACCTTCGGAGGATATGCAGAAATAACGAAGGAAGTGGTAGACACCGTAAAGGAGGCCGCATCAAAATATGGATTAATCCTCGACCCAGTATACACAGCCAAAGCCTTCTATGCACTAAAAGACCTAATCAAAAAAGGAGAGATAGAGAAAGGCTCCACAGTAGTCTATATACACACAGGAGGAACACCAATAAACTTCCAATACAACCATATACTAAAGATGCATATGTAACAAATCCAGAATAAATGGATAGATACATCTCAATAGTTTATTGGCTTAACTTCATAAATACACGAAAATTTATATTAGCTATCTCATAAAATATATTTCTGGAATATGAAATCATTGATAAAACTTTTAAATCTATCCACTGCATTACCATCGTTTTCTCCTTTAATAGCAAAAAATAAACTAGATATATCCCTAATGTGGGAATATGTCGGTACATAAAATTTTACTCATTATAGTCTCAGTAATTGTCGTGGTCTACATCAATTATGGATCTCCTATGGTCTATTCCATTTCTTATGACATTCAAGCTAAATATATTGACGAAGTCTTTATACACTACGAAAATAATGTCTATTACGTATATGAAGACATCTACTTCCAATCCAAAAATATAGTTCTAGATTTGAATGTAGAAGTATCTAGTGAGGTGAGGGAGAAGATTCTTAGCTATATTTCATTAGCTCCAACTAACGATGAATATAGCGATATAATATCTTTTATAAGAGGAAATGTATCCTCAAAATTGGATAATCTAGGGATTCCTTATGAGTACATCCGTCCATCATTGATTTATGTCGATGAGTCCACAGGGATCGCCGAACTCGGCTATGTCTTAAACGTCTTCTATGATAGCAACTATGCGGGAGAAATACTTCAAAATCTGGAGCCGTTAAAACCTATACTCAACAGCATGTTTAAAATCTGGAGGGATAGGGTGTCCCAGGCGGTCTCAGCACTATATGGAGTTGATATTGACACAAGTTTTAGGGACCAATTTATTAGGATAGTTATTCTCGATACTAAGGCATCTCCACAATATATTGTTGGTGAGGGTGTCACGATAGTTTATCCTACAAAACTTATTGATAACCCCTTCCAAAGTTCGTATGTATCCGAAGTACTCCGTAAACAAATATCCCAGAAATATGATAACATAGTGGGGTACGACTTTGGATATGGAATCCTCAAGATATTCCTTGGTAGGAAGACTATGGGCAATCCAGCTGGATATACCCTCGAACAACTTATCAACCAGGCAAGCGATATAAGAAATGAAGTTTTTGGAAGAGACGATCTCCCTATACAAGTCGTCGTAATAGAAGAGTATAACCCATTAGATACGGATATAGAACCATCAGATGAACCAACAGTTGAGGAAAGCTCCTCTGAACAACCGGCTGAGAAAGAGCTTATCAATATGAACAAACCAAGTAATGATGTAAATAAAGATGAAGAAGATATCAAAGACGTTGAAGTTACAGATAATAATTATCAGATAATCATATTGATAATCATCATCACATTCCTATCATCAATATTTCTCATATACCTGACTGGAGGGAGGGGATAAACTGGAAATAAAATTATGTAAGATCACGCCTTCGAACAAATTTATTAAATACATTATCTACTATTTTGAATTATCAGTGTAAGATTTCAGTATTAAATTCCCCTATATGATAATGTGGTAACGTAATCAAAACATATACGTCTTGACAAAGCACTTCTCAAATCTCGATAGGCTCCATACTAGCTATAATATCGAGAACATCCTCAGGTAATAAAGATAAATCTTTAAAGACCAATACATATCTAAAGCCCCCCTCCAAATCATATACGTAGGCAGTGTAACTCCTCAAATCACTATATGCAACTACCACGTAAAACTCATCCACAGTAGTGACGAAGGCCTCCCTACCCTTCAAACGAATCTCAGCCACAAACCGCCTAAACATATCCATAAGCCTATCAGGCTCAACATCATACAATGAAGAATCAAGAAGAGTAACCTGGACAGCAAATGAAGCATTCACATAACTATCGACAGGCCCATCGTCAAAAGCAATAACAGCTAGAAACGGGTCCCCAATATACCATACAGAAACCGGTGATAAACCCTCAGGCAACTTGGTAGGAAGCTTAAGAACCAACCCCTCCTCCTCGACATAATCCCCAACCCAGCCTATAAACTCCTCAAACGAGACAGGCTCAACAACCTCATAAAGAGGAACATCTCTAACCTCACCAGCTGAATCACCACCAGAGAAAAATACTATATAAACACCTACAAAACCCAATACAACCAAAGCCGCCAACACAATATACAACGTCCTACCAGCCACCATCCACCACACCTTACCAAAAACAAAACAAAGAAAAATTAAAAACATTAAACCAAAAAACTTGAGAAACAACATGGTAACAGCCTACTATGGCAAACAGCCATATCAATACATAATTAGGAATCGAAGACGATACTCAAAACCAAAGTGAAGTAAAGAAAAACACTTCATCGAAACAAGGAAACTAAAAAATATAAAACAAATTAAAAAAATTTCACATAATTAATATGCTGTGAATAAGGACTTCTATGAGAAAAGGAAGAGAATATTCTGGAAAAAATACTGGAAAGGCAACGACGGAAGCGACATACTAAGACCAAACGGATTCAAAGAATATCCATGTGAAATATATAACCAACTGATGAAGCCGATAGATAGAGACGGAGCTGTCCTAGACCTAGGATGCGGAAACGGCCTCCTCCTTAGACACATAATGAAATATAGTGGATATAAGATAACCCCCTATGGAATAGACTTCATAGAAGAATCAATCAAACAGGCTAAGGAGATCCTACATCCACAGTACAAGGAAAACTTCAAAGTAGGAAATATAGCAGATATAGAACTCGAAAAAGAAAAATACGACTACATATACTTCGACCCCTACTCGGTACATCCAAACGACATAGAACAGGTAACCCAGAAAATCATCGACGCATGCAAACCAAACGGAAAAATAATCTTCTACACATACAAAGACGTCCTAACAATACTAAAAATAATCGGAATACTAAAACTAAAACCCATAAAATGGGTTGGAGACCTACTCCCAAAACACATAAAAAACAAACTAGAGAGAATAGACCACCCACAAATATCAATAGCCATATACAAAAAAGAAGAACAAGACAGAAAACAATAATACAAACCAAATCTCACTATATAACGATAAAGCTTATATATCTACCCCCATTAAAATAAAGATGGATACACACGTCCGTGTGGCGGTATCCAGGCGATAAGGCTGCACAGCCAAATAGATGAAACCTGGATCTCCACACACGGACACACCAAAGATGTCGGCTCAACCGAAGAAAAAGATGGTTGGGCCGGAGGAGGGGCCAACGCAGACAGCCCAGCCAACCCGCCAAAACACGATCTTGACGGGCTGTACTCCCCGCGAGGCCGGTTGATCCTGCCGGACCCGACTGCTATCGGAGTGGGACTAAGCCATGCGAGTCGTACGTCCCGGGCTGGCGGGACGTGGCGTACGGCTCAGTAGCACGTGGCCAACCTACCCTGCGGACGGCTATAACCCCGGGAAACTGGGGCTAATAGCCGATAGGGGATAGGCGCTGGAAGGCCCTATCCCCGAAAAGGCTACACACCCATGCCGTGTGTAGCCGCCGCAGGATGGGGCTGCGCCCTATCAGGTAGTAGGTGGGGTAACGGCCCACCTAGCCTATAACGGGTGCGGGCCCTGGGAGGGGGAGCCCGGAGATGGGCACTGAGACAAGGGCCCAGGCCCTACGGGGCGCAGCAGGCGCGAAACCTCCGCTATGCGCGAAAGCG
>WAKC01000004.1 GCA_015523605.1 Candidatus Geothermarchaeota archaeon | reverse complement strand
TTCTCCCCCTTCTCAGAGGATATAGGTGGGGAGCTTGAGATCGAGGTTATCAACGACCCATCTGATAGGGAAAGGCTTTTTAATGCATTGAAGAGGGCTGACGTTATAATTGGAGATTATACATTTAGGGTTCCAATTACACGAGAGATGGTTGAGCATATGGAGAAGGTAAGGCTTATAGCCCAGCCTAGTACTGGGTACGACCATATCGATATAGAAGCTTGTGCTGAAAAAGGTATACCCGTAGCCAATATAGGAGGGGCTAATGCAGTTACAGTCGCAGAATATACGATTATGACTGCTCTCGCCCTCCTCCGAAGGATGGTTGAGGCTCATGAAAGAACGTCAAGGGGTGAATGGCCCCAGTGGGAGTTGATGGAGAAGGGGAGCTACGAATTATATGAGAAGACCTGGGGAATTTTGGGCCTAGGGAGGATTGGAAGGGAGGTTGCTAAGAGGCTAAGGGGCTTCTCCGTAGAAGTGATTTACTATGATAAATACAGAGCATCAGAGGAAGTTGAGAAAGAACTTAATGTGAAGTATGTTCCTTTTCCAAGACTCCTCAAATCAAGTGATGTCATATCTATTCATGTCCCCCTAACTGAAGAGACGAGAGGTATGATTGGTGAGAAGGAATTGAGGCTTATGAAGCCTACAGCAATACTCATAAACCCAGCTAGAGGGGAGATAGTGGATGAGGAGGCGCTTGCGAAGGCTCTTAAAGAAGGATGGATATTTGGAGCTGCAATTGACGTATATAGTAGAGAACCACCTGGACAGGACCATCCACTAATAAAACTCAAAAATGTAAACCTCATTACCACTCCTCACATGGCCGGAGCATCAACTGATGCAAGGAGTAGAATAATAATGGTAACAGTGCAGAATGTGGTTAGAGTGTTGAAAGGCGAAAAACCCATTAACGTAGTAAATTTATAATTGAATAATCATATCCATCACATCCCCCTTTTTATATTTACTTATGTGGATAGATGGAAATCGTTGTATATTTATCTAGAGATGTATCTTTTAATCCTGTATATTATGTATAGAATTGTAAATAGTAAGAGGAAGGGTGATAAAAAGAAGATAAAAGCTAGTATATGGTTGATCTCAAGGAGTTTGAAGAATATTGAGTTGTAAATGTAGGTTAATCCCTCAATAGATAGTGGTGATATAGAGGATAACTCTACATTAGTCTCACTCATGTTCAAGCTACCAATGATCAAGACATTATCGTAAAGATATTCGGGTAATATAGCATTTGTACAGGTAAATGGAATGCCCGAGTTAACATCAATGACACATGTGGATGAAGAATCTATGTTACTGGTATAGTTACCAACAAACTTTATATCCACACTATAGATAAATTCATAGACTACGGCATCATATATCCAATCCGAAAAGGGATAATTGGCTTCGCCTACATTCCTAACTTGATTTATAGTGATATTTATTCTAGTAGAGTTAAAATATAACTTTTGTTCTGAGAAAACATCTTTTAACGATTCTACATTTAGGAAAACAGGGAAAATTAACTCTCCATCGCCCAACTTAATCACATTGCTACGCCTATATACCATAAAAGTCTTGCTAAAATCATCAATTCTCTCTCCGTTGACATCGTAAACGGTCATTGTAGACTTTATTTTTAAATAGTCAATGGTTACATCCTCAACCTCATATCTAAGGAATATCCTGTAGGATTTGACTCCCTCGGTATATTCATATACTTTTTGAAAGACGCCAGTGAATTCGTTTGACCCCCAATCAGTTTGAAAAATTACTAGGGGGTTGAATGTATACTCTACATAGAAACCTTTTGTTAGTATAACACCCTGCGAAAACAAGAAAAGGGGGATTGAAAAGAAAGACAAGATTATAAAAAAGATGAAAATAATTGGTTTAAATTTCATGCTCATCAAATATTCACTGTTGAATACCACCATTCCAATGTTCTATCTAGTCCATGTACAAAGGACCATCCTGAAACCCAAGACCTACTTTGATGATGATAATGAACATACACCTTCGTTTGTGCTGTATCAGCACTACCAAAAGTTAGACCCTTGTAGAGTTCCCCGTGTGTGTCATAGGGGTAGCTTTTCCAAAAATCATATGCAACTTGATTTCCATTCTCCAAGGCCCTACCATACAGTATAAATTCATGTATCATAAGTCTCTCCTGACCCCACCAATAGTTTACAACTCCTCCAAATGCTTCCCCATGATGGTCTGAAGAGAAGAAGTGATTCTGACCTCTGTAGTACCATCCCCAAACTTGCGAATATATTGACCAAGGTATATTGTGGTCTTTACCAGAGCTGGAGCCCGAATCATGAATGCTTAGAGGATCCTCTGTCGCCAACGTCACCGAATTCGCAATCGCATTAGATATAAATATCAAGCTGATATACGATGCAATAAGTAAAATGGCTATCACATATTTCATATTCATACTAAAAAAAACATAAGTAGTATAAAAATTTTTTATGGTTTAAATAGTAATATCCGATATATTATTTAATAGTATGGTTAAATATGGAGGAACACTTGTAGATTTCTTAAGAATATATAAGAGATTTGGTAATATCGTTGCATTAAATCGAGTAAGTTTTTCAATTCCAAATGGTGTTATCGGGTTAATAGGCCCCAATGGAGCTGGTAAAACAACATCAATCAATATAATGACAGGGTTAATGAATGCAGACGAAGGAGAAGTAAGAGTTTTTGGACTAGATCCTATGGAAGACGGTGAAAAGATACGGGAGAAGATGGGTCTTCTACTAGAAAATGTTGAATATCCGCCTGAATTGACGGGTGGAAGGTTAATTAAATTAGTATCTGAAATTTATGGTACAAACATCGATTCGGATTATCTCAAGGGATTGGTAAAGTATTTTGAGATGGAGGGAGCCTTGGATAGGAAAATATATACATACTCCGCTGGTATGATGAAGAGGTTGGCCCTAATAACAGCATTTGCTAACCCAGATTCGGACTTAATCATTCTCGATGAACCCTCTGCAAATCTTGATATAGGTGGTAGGCTTAGACTCATGGACTTAATATTCAAGTTTAAGAAAGAAAAGAGGAATATCCTGATTTCCTCCCATATCCTACCCGAGTTGGAGATGGTATGCGACTACTATATACTTCTTAATAAAGGAATTGTTGTAGATCAAGGCCCCATAAGTAAGCTTATATCACAGATTAAAATCGAGGAATTTGTATTGCTGACCAGTAATAATGACAAATTCTTAGAAAATCTAGGTGTATTAAAAGGGATAGTTCAAACATACACACATAGAAATTGGATTTATATAAAGACTAGGTATCCAAATAGGATCCTAAGGGAACTAGCGGAACTAGCTGACGAGATAGGTGTTGAGATATACGAGTTTAGACCTACAGATACTATTCTAACAAAGTTTTTCAAGGAGAGGATATATCATGAGGAAAATAATCTTCTTAATCAAATATGAGTTATTAACACAAAACCCCTTCCCTTACGTCATCCTAATAGCTTCCATAGCTATCGCAACCATATACTTTCCAGTTTTACATGCTTCAAAAGAACTAATATTCCAGGTTTTCCAGGGAGCGAGCCAATTAAATGATAAGGAAATTGTCACTTCAATATATATCTCATCATTGATAGCATTAAAAGGATTTTATGATGATTTCAAGTACGAGATATTTATACCATGGCTCGCCCTTAGTATTTCAGCATCATATGGATTATCAATATCATCTTCTCTTAAGAGAGAGCGGCTTAGGTTCATATTTTCACTCCCAATAGGTAGGACAAAATATATCCTGACCAAGATTATAATTACAACCTTAATGTTGTATTTACTATTCCACTTCACACTCTATGCCCTACTATATCTAAGATTCAAGATAATGTCCATTGCATTTCTATTTCCACTAGCGTTTTTAAGGGATTTTCTAATTATATCATCAATATCAATCTTTACCGCGATACTATCCAGAAACGAATTAATCACTACTTTTTCAGGTTTAATTGGGTGGATATTTAATAACTTTGTATTTGCAAATATCTTCGTATCAGGTGAATCATATTCCCTAATGCTCCAAGCTGAACCATTCTATTCAATGAACCTATTAAACGAGATTATGAATTTCTTAGATTATCCAATAATTGCATCTAGACTTGGACTGTCTAAAGACCTTATACCCACAGCCATCACCCTAAATAACCTCTCCCTAATCTATACCTTGATCTTATCGGCTACGCTAATCCTATTATCCATAATAACGTTTGAAAGAGGTGATATCGGATAATGAAAGTAAGAGACCTAATTTTACTCATAATAGTTTTCTCTGCAGTATTATTTCTTGGTCAGTATTTCATAGGTGAACCACCTACATTTAAGAAAGAATATATTTTGGAAGCTGCAGGAGTGGGAAAAACCTTTCTTATACTACTTGATGTACCTGGGAGGAACGTAGATATCTATATTATTCCAGAGGGTCATGTGAAAATTACGGTTGATCAGGTTAGCACAAATGGAGAGAGTCGGGAGAGGATGAACAAAGTGTTTCTCGATACTAAACGTATATCCTATGAGTTTTACGAATCGACATACCTTAAAATCATGGTATATCTCGATCCTGGTGAGAGAGTATCGCTTACACTTGAGATTAAGGGATATAGAAAGGACCTTGAAATTATAGGTCTGTATACATTTATCATGTCTACATTACTATACATTATCCTATATATTATCTCGTGGAGATATAGGCTGGATTGGATATGAACCTTAATTGGTCCTACATTTTCTATTTGAATTTTTACTTCTGCTATATTCCTTTTAGGGGTGTTTCCATGGAGTATACCCTCGCTGAGTTTATCGTGGAATCTTTCTACAACCTAGGTATAAGGAATTTCTATGGAGTTATAGGGACGTCAATACTTGACTTTATCGATACTTTGTATGATTGGAGGGATAAAGTTAGATTCGTTACTACTAGACATGAACAAACGGCTGTGTCGATGGCTGATGCAGAGTATCGAGTTACCCATAGACCTGGGGCTGCAGTCGTACACGCTGGTCCGGGGTTTCTCAATTCACTACTCGGACTAGGTGTGTCCTATAAAGATAGAGTTCCCCTAATTCTCATCTCCGGAGGGGTTAGGAGGAGGTTATACGGTAGTGATGCGTGGCTAGAGGTTGACCAACAAGCTATTGCAAAGGCACTCACCAAATATACCGTGAGAATATCTGATGAGGAGGAGTTGGTGGAGGTTTTAAGGGCCTTACCAAATAAAATATTCTCTAAACCACATGGACCAATACATATCGAGGTTCCTGAGGATCTATGGAATAGGAAGGTGAAGGGTGAACCTATTAAACGGTTTACAACACCGTCAGAAGAGAGAGGCATAAACATGAATGATGTAGACGAGGTAATTGAATACCTCGTTAAGAGTGAGAAACCCGCGATACTAGTGTGTGGAGAGGCTATACAAGAGGATATAGGCAGCTATCTCATCGGGTTAGCTGAGAGATTTGATGCATATATTTTAACAACCGGGAACGCTAGAGGAGCATGTGACGAGAGCCATCCACTATGCCTCGGTAGAGTGGGATTTGGAGGGGGCAGCATTCCAGCTGATAAAGTTTTGGAGAATGCAGACGTATTGTTGGTGTTGGGAGATGAGCTAGATGATATAACGACATATAACTACCTGATCTTCCCCTCAGGAGATGTTATAGCGGTTTCCGAAAACCCAATCATGGAGAAGAGACCAATATACTATACAAAGCTTATCAAAAACGATCCATATATATTCCTGAAAGCTCTCCACTACAGAGTAACTAATAGAGATATCAGGGTTGATAAACCTAGTTGGAGGGAGGAGGTCCAAGGGTATTTGGATGAATGGACCGTTATGCTGGAGGAAGCTGTGAATAGGAGGTATGATGGATATGTTAATCCAGCTAGATTCTTCAAGGTACTTGATGAGAAGCTTCCCAGTGAAGTAGTTATAACTGGTGGACAAGGTGTACATATAGTATACACCTATGCTTTCATGAGGATTAGGAGGCCCATGAGGTTCTTAGCTGCAACCAATTTGGGAGGGATGTCATATGCATTTCCAGCGGCTATGGGGGCGAAAGTGGCCCTTCCAGAGCACGAAGTCATTGCTGTAGTGGGCGACGGGGAATTTATGATGTCCGTCCAGGATTTTGAGACATGTATAAGAGAGAAGATTCCGGTAAAGGTTGTGGTCGTCAATGACAACTCATATAGGGTATTACTCCTAAGACAGAGGATCCAAAAGGGTGGTAGAGTTTATGGAACGATACTTTCAAACCCATCTTTCGAGAAATTAGCTGAGACCTTTGGAGGTATTGGCTATACAGTCGATGATGACTCAAAGATATCTGATGGTGTAAAAGCATTATTAGAGTCTGAAGAGCCATTCATATTAGATCTACGTATAAGCCCTGAAGACCTTCCACCGCTCAACATCGAGGCTTCCCTCAGGATGGCGGGGGGATAGAAGAGTTTATAGACAACAAAGATTTTTAACCCCCACTTTTTATAATCACATATTGGGATTCTAGGGGGAACCGTCTCTGGGACGAGCTAGGTATGTCCTGGAGATGAGGATGACCGGAGATCGACACCCTAGATACAAACTCCAATAATAAAAAATGATTAGGGTGTGGAGTTCCTCAGAGGATTTGGAAATCTGGTTCTCCTGTGGAATAGAGCTGCAACCGCGAGGAGAGCTATGGATATGAAGAGCAGGATACCGTTGAACTCTGGGATAACGTTTGTACTCATGATCTTCACCATAATTGTATCGGCACCCTCTGGATTAGTGAATGTTATCCTAGCCATTCCATTACTAATACTTATCTGGGCATTTAACGGCTCTTCGTTCCCAGTTTCGAAGGAGTAGTATGTCAGTGTATATGGTTCGCCCAGCATCTCTGTTGGGAACTCGATGGTATACTCTCCAGTACCTGGAAGTGTAGATATGTAGATGTATAGCTCACCCCTTGGATTAAATATTAACAGGGTTATGAAGAATGACGAGATGTATGTATCTGCTGATACTGTCATATTAAGCATCCTTCCATTATATTCGGTTGAGGATCTTAACGTCCTCTGGGCCGGCTGTGGTGGCTGGACATTAGCTTCGATACGTAGAACCAGCTGATATGTAGGCTGTAGATTTACCTGTACATTCACATTGGCAATATCCTGGTTTATATCGGGTAGAGCAATTGGAGGTTGTAATAAAGCCGCTCTATAACTATTCCTTAGAACGAGGGTGAACTGTATATTTGGTTGGATAGGTAGGAAGGGCACCGTAATATTAGTATAAACTGGTATTCTGAAGGATCCATTCTCGAATAAGACACCTTTAAAGTTTACTACGAACTGTTGGAAACCAAGTGATATCGTTGCGTCAATCTCTACACTTGTACCTCTCCAATATAGATCATTGGGATCATAACCCTGGACAGTGCCGGATACGTAGAAGAGGTTGGCATTAAC
Organism: Candidatus Geothermarchaeota archaeon; assembly: GCA_015523605.1. Lineage (GTDB taxonomy): Archaea > Thermoproteota > Nitrososphaeria > Geothermarchaeales > JDFR-13 > SZUA-1514. The sequence goes on along the minus strand of WAKC01000004.1, from coordinate 9,272 downwards.
AACTACATCACCCAAGTTTATAGGATTGTTACCAGCATTAATTGGGATAGATACCAATGGTGGTAGGAATAAACTGATGAATGTCGTTAGATTTCCCTGTGAACCCTGAGGTACATACCCCTCGAAATTACCATTTACATCCGTCTTCATCCTAACAAAGTATGAACCATTATTTAACGCTCCTACAAGAAATACATTTGGTAGAGGCCTACCTGCTTTATCCACTAATCTACCTGTAACCTTTACAAAGTTTGGAATCGTGATGTCAAGATTCTGGGGATTTATACAGGGAGTAGCACAGTTTACATTGAAATTCTCAATAACGTTTTGTATATGTACTGACCATCCATTACCAAGTACTGTCACACTTACATTCGTCAAGCCATTAGGCAAGTCCTTATTAACTTCGTATCTACCAGACTGATCAGTAACAGCCATAAAGCCGAATCCACCCATACCCACCATATTAGGATTCATGATCGACACTGTAGCATTGGCAACTGGAGTACCATTTTGGAATGTAACTGTACCAGCCACTCTAGCGCTGAAATCAAGTGTAACATTTACCTGGACCCTTTGAGTGTTAACCAGGACATAAACTGTTCTAGAAATCACGAATTCATTAGCGACCGAAGGTAGGAATAGAAGCATCTCCTTATATCCACTTGGCAATCCCATGGCAGATGCGTTCAGGAAATTCCCAAACAAGGCTTTATAATCTGGAGGTGCATTTACCGATATAGATGCATTTGTACCGGGCTCCACATAAACAGCGAAATATCCATTTGAATCGGTGAATGTACTGTCTATCTCACTAGATACTATTGCACCCACCACAGGCTTTCCATCAGGCGTCTTCACATAACCCTCAACCAAGGCCGCAGGCTCAAGAGTAATAACTTGCTGAACAGGACCTGCATTATTCACCGCCGGAATCTCACCCATCTTCGACAAATAACCCCTTGCCCGCACCGTGAATGTATGGTTTACACCCTGGTAGAGCTCGAGGGTCAACTCTCCATTTCTATTGACCCTGGTGGAGAGTTCATAACTGGGGTCTGACGCTAATGCTATATCGACATTGGCACCTGGAACTGGAGAGCCAGCCTGTGAGTAGACTCTCTCAATATAGGGAGCGTATAGAGATAGGATGAGTAACATCACTAGAAATACAGAAGATATAATCCTGGAAACTTTCATCTAAATAGACACCTTAAAAAATAATTTTATCCAGTCTAGATATTATAAATCTATATATCCAAGGATTAACCTAGATATTGAATACTTTGTTATATAAAGGGCTCACCTTATGAAGAGTATGTTTTAACCTAGATGTAATACCCGTTAAAATATAAAGAGTCACATATAGATGATATTTCATTAGGCTAATGATATATTTTGATGATGAAGACTGTCGTATATAGTAGGGTCTCAACCGATGAGCAAGACCCTGAAAGCCAGTTACAGGATATTCTAGACTATGCCTCGAATAAAGGATATGAAATTATAGACATCTTCGAAGAAAATATTTCGGGTTCCGTCAACCCCTTTGAGAGACCGGTCTTCAAGAAAGTATTGAAATTCATTGCTAACAATGATGTTGAGATCCTCCTTATGCATGACCTAACAAGATTCTATAGACCCGCTCCAGGACAGGTTTCAGACACATTGGGAATGCTGAGGAAGATAATGGATGAATATAATATATTGATTGAATTCGTAAGTGAACCTAAGATTCAAGATCCCATGCTATCTGAGCTTTGGAGATTCCTGAAAAGCTGGATATCAGCCTATGAGAGGCTCCAGATAAGTATGAGAACTAGGTATGGACTTCTAAGGGTGAGGAGGGAGGGAAAGCTCTATCATAAACCCGATATAGTATATTATTATGCCTCGTGGATATATGGAAAAAGGATTGGAGATATAGATCAAAGAGAGTATGAGACGGCCAAGAAACAGTTGATAAAAATAGTTGAGAGATACTGGAAAGATAAGACTGTGAAGAAGACTCGGGTTGGAGAATTACTCGCTAGAAACGAACTCCGTGAACTATATATTCGATTTCCATCTGCCCCAAGGTCATACCTAACCTTCTATAGACTGATGAATAATGGGTCTAAAAAGAAGGTTAAAAAGCCTGCTTAGAATCTAAGTCCCAACCTCTTGCTATAAAACTCCAGAACATCTCCGATGAATTCCTGAGGCCTGTCTAGATAGGCTGGATGCCCAGCATCTGGATATATCTTCAGCTCTACATTAGGCACTTCATCCCTAAACTTCTCCATCTCTTCTAGGTCTACAATCGTATCCTTATCACCATAGATCAAGAGAATCGGGATATTCTTCTCCTTGTAAACCTCTAATATATCTCCCCTTGTGCTCCAAACCGGTGCTATAAGTATAAGGCCCAGAACCTCATATTGCATACCATATCTTAATGCGTTATACCCCCCTAGACTAGCTCCAATCAATACAGGAACCTCCTCTCCAAACTTATCTAGTAGCATACGCCTGACATACTTGATATTCTCCTCTGTCGAGCTGATCTTCTCTTTACAGGAGTTGGACCTCCCATATGGCATATCAAGGGCCAAGAAGGGGATATCCTCTCTCTTTAACGCGTCAAGCAACCCTATCTCCATCCAGACCTGATATGTAAAGGAATATCCATGGAGAAGTATTATGGGCCTCCCTGTACCATCACTGAATACATATTTACATCCATATGTAGCTGAAGATTCAATCATAACATAATGTATAATGGATTATCTATATTTTAAATATGGTGGTATCCACCTCTATATACGATTTAAAGATTTCAATAGAGAATGATATAACCATCATTTGAATGTGACATGTTCTATCCAAGTGTAAATATGATTTACACCCATATTTACAGGAAGTTTACACATACCCACATATACATCTGTAAGACTCACAAAGTAAATCCCCAATGTATTCCACTACATTATCAAACATATCTCGTGGATTTCCCATTATATAGGGATGGAGATATAGTTATAATAGTATTGAACCATTGTAAATCCCTGAGGGGGTACACCTTGGATATTACTCTTTAAAATATTTTATGCCCCACGAATTCTCATAACAAATCTCACTCAATTCTAACCTTCCTGGATAGCTGGGTTCTTGTGCAGGATAACCAATGTTTATAATCGTTTCTAACCCCCAATTCTCGGGAACATTAAAGAATTCATTCGCCCATCGCGTATCTGAAGGGGTATAGGTAAGTGTTGCATACCCCTTCTCCGCAGCTGCAAGAAGGAGATATCCGATCATAAGCCATACACTCTCTTTCCAGTGTGGACTCCTCCTATAACCAAAGACATGGATGAGGACAGGGGCCTCCTCAAGATGAGGTTTCCTCCATGAAATACCCCTCTCTCTGGCAAAATTTCTAAACCACTCTGGGACATGCTTGTAAAACTCTCTCTCAATCTCTTCGCAGATCTCCCTAATCCTCTTTTTTAAATTTGGGTCTTTGACGATAACGAATCTCCAGGGCTGTCTATTTGCCCCTGAAGGCGCATAATGGGCTACCTCAAGAATATATCTCAAATCCTCATCGGAGATCGGGTCTCTCCTAAACCTGCGTATACTCCTCCTCTCCCTAGCCAAATCAATTAGAGCCATATATATAGACTAGCCCTCAGTTGGAAATAAGTCTTGAGTAAGATAGTTAAAAAATATCTTAAGAGAATTATACTCTATAAAATCTGTAGTTGGATATTTGTTACTAGTAGTTGTGAGTGGATAGAGATGATAAGGGTAGGAGTTGTAGGTATAGGTAACATGGGTAAAAACCATCTAAGGGTTTTGAAGCAGCTTGAGAAGGAGACTGGAAAGGTTAGGCTTGAAGCCATTATGGATATCCGTTTAGATGTGGTCGAGAAATATTCTAGGATGTATGGATGTAGGGGATACACTGACCTTAATGAATTCATCGAAAAAGAGGATTTAGATGGAGCTGTTGTATCAGTTCCTACTCATCTCCATAGAGAAGTCTCTATACCACTGATCGAAAGGGGTATAAACCTCCTTATTGAGAAGCCGATGGCGAAGAACTCGGTGGATGCAAGGAAGATCTTTGATTTAAGTAGTAGATATAACGTGAAGATCCTAGTTGGTCAGATAGAGAGGTTTAATCCTGCAGTCAGGAAGATGAAAACACTTATTAATGATGGATATATAGGTAAAGTATTAACTATATCCGCTAAAAGGGTGGGGCCAGGAGGGCTTGATAAAAACTCCTTTGACAAGAGGATCGGCGTGACCATGGACCTAGCCATTCATGATCTAGACATATTCCAATACATTCTTGATAAGGAGATAGAGAAGATACTGATATACTCTGGTAGCCTTATCCAACCATATGAATATGATGACTATAGCTTCTCGCTAGCATATATAGACAAGGTTATAGGTATGGCGGAGGCCAACTGGTTAACACCCTATAAACTTAGGAAATTATATGTGACCGGTACTGAGGGAGTATTCGAGCTTGATTACATTAGTCAGACACTTCTATACTCTAGAGAGATGGGTAGGGACCCAGTTGAAATCAGGGTTGATAAGGTTGAGCCTCTATATAATGAGTTGAAACACTTTATAAAAGTTTTAGAAGGAAGTGAGGAGCCGATGGTATCAGCCGGTGATGCATATAGACTTATAACTCTTATTGAGGTGGGTAGGCAAGAACATACTACAAACGGGTTCTAAGGGATTATCTATTAATACAGACTAAACCCATATATTTACAATATGAAAAGTATATTCCGTAAACTCGATCATTTCATCCTATCCAAGATGAAGGAGACGAACATACCTAGCCTAACAATATCACTTATCAAGGACGATGAAATAGTCTACACGAGAGGATATGGATTCAAGGATGTCAAAGCCGGTATACCTACATCACCCTCTACATTATATGGAATAGGAAGTGTAACAAAATCATTTACATGCCTCTCTATTATGAAGCTATGGAGTGAAGGTAAGCTAAACCCTAATGACCCAATTAACAAATATTTAGATGGTGAATACGAAATCGAAGGAGAACCGATTAGAATATGGCATCTCATGACACATTCATCCGGAATACCTGCATTGGCATATGCCGAGAACTTCATACGTGGTGTAACGGGTGAACACAAGAAATATTATCCCTTCGCATCACCAGAAGATGTTATAAGCTTTATGGATGGATGGAGAGGATGGGTGGAGGGTAAACCGGGAGAGAAATTCTTCTATCTAAACGAAGGCTATGTGTTATTAGGAAAAATAATAGAAGAAGTCTCGGGAAAACCATACTCAGAATACTTGAAGGAGAACATCCTTCTTCCACTGAATATGAAGAGGTCATATTTTGAGAAACATGAGGTAGAGGGTGATGGCGACTACGCCAAGCCCTATATCGTCGATAGAGAGGGAAGATATATCGAATCTGTCATACCCTACGGTATAAAGGCTGATGGAGGCTTGATAAGTAATGTCCTAGATCTATCTGAATATATAAAAATGTATCTAAGATATGGGGAAGGATTTATCGATAGAAAATATATAGAAGAGATGTTTAAACCGAGGATCAAGAGGTATGATGATGGAGACATCGTAGATTATTATGGCTATGGATTGGGAATCTCAAATACTTTTTATGGGAAAACCTTGATCGGTCACGGTGGCTCCGTACTTGTGTATACCGCATATATGGGTTTTGTCCCAGATGAGAACATAGGAGTTGCATTACTAGCAAATTCATATGGATATCCTATGTCAAACTTTGGTCTATATGCATTATCTACTCTTGCAGGTATAGACCCTGAAGAACATAGGTTATTCATGAGAGAGAAGATATTAGGCGAGCTAGAGGGAGACTACGAGACCTTCAAAGGAACCTTTAAGATATCTATTAAGAGGAGGGGGGATTTTCTCATATACCAGTATAGGGGGAGGTATAGAGAGATTGAAACACCACTAGTACCGATTGAGATCGGTAGTGAACATTCAACCTTCTTTACCCTATCGAATGGTAGAAAGGTAGAGGCATACTTCTTCAAACGGAACGGCAAGACCTACCTCATCTACGAGAGATATAAATTTGTGAAGACAGCCTAAAGGACATCGTTAATACACCAGCACCATCATATTATATTTTAATGAAGGAGTACATATGGGGAGACGCCAAACTAAATGAATTAGTAGAGAGGTTCACTACCAAGTCCGACGTAGGTATTGAGAGGGGCTCCGACTATCACCTCCTCCCCTATGCAATACAGTTTGAAAAGGCTTACATAGAATTTATATATAGACAGGGAAAACTCGATAAGGAAGAATTTATAGCCGTATCAAAGAAACTCGATGAGGCGTTAGATAATGCAGATCTATCGAATTATGAGGATCTACATTCTTATATAGAGGATGTTGTGAAGACTTCTCTAGGGAGGAGTATATATATTTGTAGGAGCAGGAACGATGTTATAACCGCCATTGAGAGATTGTATCTAAGGGATGCTTTAAAGATATTGGTGAAAGAGCTATATAATTTATCTAAATCACTCTTAAAAGCATTGGATAGAGCGGGAGATATCCCTGCACCCGCCCATACACATTATGTATTGGCGGATGTAATTCCCTTAAAAGCCTACTTCCTCTCATATCTTGAGGAGCTGTATAGGATTATTGGTTTCATCCCGAATATACACAAAATCATATATACTTCGCCCATAGGATCTGGAGCTATCGGAGGATGCCCCCTCAACATAGATTTTACCTGGCTCAATAGATATCTGGAGTTTGAAGATAGACACGTAACATCTATCGATGGGGTAAATAGTCGTAAGACCCACAACCTCCACATATTAATCCTATATTCCCAACTAACAGGCTTAATAGCCAGAATCTCCAGAGACATGATAAGACTATCCACTCAGTATAAAATTCTGGAGCTACCTAAGGAATATACTACCGGAAGTAGCCAGCTTATACATAAAATCAACCCGGACATCCTAGAGTTGATGATTGGACTCCATAGACACCTCGTATCTACCCTCGCCGCAGCATTTCAACACTATGCGGAGGAGAGTGGCTACCAAAGATTTCTACAGCTCGATAAATATAATGTTATTAAATATACCGAAGATGTTATAGCCTCGGTAAAGATATTATCAGGACTTATAGAAAATGTCATTATACACGAAACATTCAAGGGAATTGAAGAACTGAAGCTGACATGGTTGGCAGCTGAAATAGCCTGGAGATACGACCTTGACTATAGAAAGATATATAAATTGATGAAGGACGCTCTATCCAGGGAAGAGCCTATAAAATCTATTATCAAAAGGATATCCAGAAAATATAGCATTAATCAAGAAGAGTTGAAAAAGTTATCGAAAGAAATACTTAATAGAAAGTATAACAACTCGATAATGAAGAATCCATCTACTTTAATAAAGAAGTTTGAGGATTTGTTCAAGAATCTCCTAGATTAAGGATAACACTACACATTCCCAATGCTTTTTAAAATATCTTGGAATTCCTCTATACTAGTTCCGTTGAAAGAAGCTGGGAGATGTAATGGATAACCCGTTAATATATCAAGAGAATATACTGACCCATTAACCAACTTTAGAGGAAATGAAAAACTATATAGATTAGATAGGTCTTCTACCAACCCTATCTCTCTATAAGCCTCTTTTAGAGGAGCTTTTCCAGTCAGGAATAAGATCCATTCGTCGTCAGGCCTAAATATTGGAAGATATTTCCTCACTATGAAATTGTCATCCGAGAAGTTATATCCTTGACCAGGTATCTCTATCTTGATCTTACTAGGAACGGTAGAACCTCTCAACAAATCAACTACCTCTAATGTATAGATAGTTGATATATATGGCTCCTCACCCCTTCTCAAGAGATAAAAGGTACTCATCGAGAGAATCTTAACTTTCACTACAGCATAAGATTTAGATAGAAGCTCGTTGATATCTTGATAGAAGCTATCGACATATGGAGAGCCCTCTATAATTCCTCCAGTTAGATGGTGAATCTCCTTAACCTCTAGAACCCTACCACTTTCTATCCGATATGCAAAGGATAGGTTTGAAAATTGAAAATAGTTACCCTCCTCATCTGGAGAGTCTTGAATGAAAGAAAGAATCCTTGAACCATAGAAAGAGAGAAATGTTGAAGCCATAAGTATGAAGAGGATAGTGAGAATTATCCCAAAGAAGTATAGAAGAACGTTATTTATTCTTGAACCACCCCTCATACTCCAACCTCAGGCTGGGATATCGTAATGATTTAAATATGGAAGACGTATTTCTATAGATATTCATGTAAATATTTTTTCTTGATAATGTTTATAAATTTTACAGTCTCTTCAAATGACTTTGATTATAGTTTTAAGATAAACCCAACTCTCTAAAACTGGATCCTTAAATAGCCTTATCATCTAAGTAACCAATAATTCCCTATATGTATATTTTTGAGTCCAGCTTCTCTAGCCGCTTCAAGACAGCTCATCATCTGAGCCCTACTGGTTGTTGGAATGTCATTCATTAGATGGTGGGGTGCGAAAGCCAGAAGCACATATGGTGTCTCATCATCATATTCAGCTATGTAGGATGCTATGCCATAGACCTCTTCATATCCGATATAGTGGGGAACTACTAGTGTACTTACTGTTAATAACGGATAGCCTCTCTCCCCATAGTCTATTGAGAGAGCATATTTAACGTTTTCTTTAATCCTTTTTAACGCTTTATAACCGTTGATACCCGTCAAGAGACTATAGATCTCTGGGGTATAGGCCTTCCAATCTATCTTGACTATTCCCCCACTTTTAAAGGCATATTCAACTATCTTCTGGAATAATCTAGGATTTTCCAGTCCATTAGTCTCCCAACAGAGTCTCTTAACAGCTTTAGTTCTCGAGGCATATTCAATTACTCCTCTAGAAAATTTTAGAGTGTAGAGGGTATGGGGAGTAGGATCTCCACCAAAGAAGCATATACACGTCACCCTATCATCATATGCTTTCTTCAAGAGTTCATCCACATCCATGTATCTACCGGTGCCAGCTCTTCCCACCACCATATGTTTATGCTCAATATTCTGGCAGAAGAGACAATCCAAATTGCATCCTCCAAAGAATACAGCTAGATTATAATATCCATGCTCGATATCTTCGGATACAGAATAATCTGGATACCCTACCTCCGTACTAGCGGGGCATACATGGGCTGCGACACAATTTG
>WAKC01000003.1 GCA_015523605.1 Candidatus Geothermarchaeota archaeon | reverse complement strand
TGAGAGCTCCACGCCTATCGCCATACCTCATCAAGGCATATTGCCTGAGTTTCTCATATAACTCCTCATCCAGATATAGAGTAACCTTTTTTGAAGCCTCCACAATATGCACCATCAAAAAATAGATAAAACACAAACCTTTAAGGCGATAATCATAACAGAAACATGTTCCGTTGAATTTGCTTCTTATTCACAGCCTCATACGTTCCTGAAAAGATTTTTATACCATGGTTTACCCTTGTATACGTAGGTGTTTAGATGCTTGTAACAGTTTCTATTAAAGTGAAGAAGGAGCTCGTCGAGCTAGCTGATAAAATGGTTGAATATGGTATTGCAAGAAGCCGATCTCACGCCTTCAACCTAATGATTGAGAAAGGCATTAATAAGGTTCAAGAAGAAATTAGATTCTGGGACTCTGTATATGACGAGTTAAAGAGGCTCAGATCGTCAAAAACTAGGATTCGACATGGCAAATTATCGGATATCCTTGAAGAGGGAAGAACTAGATGATATATCTGGATACAAATGTAATAATTTCGTTCATAGATGAGTTAGATCCAAATCATGACCTAGCTAGGCAGATGTTAAAGAAACATAAAGAGGATAAAATCGTAAGTTGGTTAACTCTTGTTGAACTTTCAAGTGTATATTCGATAGCAGGTATGGAGTCTCCAGCATCACTAGCACTCTACTCAGTCGAGAGTGTAGGAGCTAAACTTGTTGACCTAGACATAGATAAAGTCTTGAAAGAGGCATTCATGCTATCATCAATACTGAAGTTAAGAACGCTCGACCTACTACATATCTCAGCTTGTAAACTGGCCAATTGTAGTTTTTTCATGACTTTAGATAAAGGTATACGGTCTGTGTCAAATGAAATTGAAAAGTTCGGAATAAAAGTTATATAGGTCGTTAAACTCTCCGAATGTAGTCCATCTAGAAGTCTTAATTGTCAAAGGTTACCAATAGTCTGTGGGTTTAAATTTTGTTTGTCTTACCTATTGTTTTGCCGTTGATGTTTTGTAATTATCTATACTCGGAAGTAATTTCCTTCTTCCAATATGTGATTATTAGGATTGTATATAAAAAGGGAGGGGTCTATCTAAGGGCTTCAACAAGCTCGTCAGTAGTTATCCTTCCATATATAAGATCTCCTGTAACCTCTATGGCGAATGAATAGTATTCAAAGCCTGTCGACGGTCCATATTGCTCAATAACTTGTAGTGTGATTGGGTTCCCGTGGAGTCTAATAAGCCGATATTGGAATCCCTGCCCATCCCTAAATATTAAAGAGGCGAATACCTCATACCCACCTAATGTAGATGCTGATGGATATACATCCATGAACATATCTACATTTCCAAACCATCTCCATATGTCATAAGGGAAATAACTAGTATATAGAGGAGTTGTGGATGGTGTACCATACAAAACATTTGTGATTCTCCCCATCTCAAGATAACCATCGAAGCTCGCCGTCCCGGGACTTCTCTCTGTATATATGTAGTAGATCGTATTGCCTAGACTTTCTAGGTAGGTGAAACGCCCCTGCCCCAGACCAGCATAATTGAACGGTCTTGACTCAACTATTGTGGGTGGGTTATTCCCAACTTTAACGACTATGCTAGATGTACTTGTACTAACATCGTCTAATACATAAGTCCAAACCGGTTCAATAAGAATTTTTGGAGGGAAGATGCTAACCACTGTAAATTTCAAACTTACATATAGATTTGATATAGTGATCGGCGATAAACTAGTATAGGATTGGACTACAAATGTATTCCCGGATGGATATTGCACACCGATGATCCGGGCCTCGTATGGAGCCGCAGGTCTATACATCGATATATAGACAGTCTCCCCTTGAATAGAGAGGTACTGGACTTCTAAATCGACTATCTGATAATTTGATGGCAATGTATAAACTGTTGACAATATACATGAAGTGCCGGTCCATAAACACCGTCTCAGATATGTATTGGTTGATATAGTTTCTAAGAAATAGATTCTGCTCCCTAAAAAGTCAACCTCTACGCCAGCTAAGTAACCAGCCGATACATAGACCGTCTGAATTCCAAATAATGGATGCCATCTCTTTAAAACATTGTTATTCTCAATAAAATATACATATCCAACTCCATCTTTACCCTCTACGCGAGGATCTACAATACCAGCGGCCAATGTGGTCTTCGTTGTGTAGGCTGGTTGAGCATATACATATCCGACCACAGGAAATAATAGCACACTTAGTAATAACCCCATGATAACCATTCTGGTTATCATGGTTAGAAATATATAATATTTTATTGAAGATATAAAAGGGAATCCTTAGGAACATCACTAATTAGGCTAAAACATATCTCAATACCAAATAGATTTAGGTTATACAATTAAAATTGGGAAACAACGCAGATCAAATATACCTTTTACAAAGCAAAAATTTATTATAGATACCTCCAATTATAGAGTCATTGGAAGAGGGCCCGTAGCTCAGCCTGGCGGAGCACCGGGCTCATAACCCGGGGGTCGTGGGTTCAAATCCCACCGGGCCCACTATACCTCATTATGTTCTTCAATTTTTTGGTTGTTATATAATCTGTTTTTTGTAATGGTGTATGTCGGTGTTTTTACTAGAAATCGTGGTAAGGTTTTGGGTGTGGAAAAAGCATTTAGAATGTATTTTGATGAGGTGGCAGTGGAGTCGGTATATTCGGATATGCTTAAGCTTGTTAAGCAGCCTAGAAGTGTAGTGGAGGCTTTAAAAGGTGCGGTTAAGAGGGCAGAGTATTGCCATGGATTGGAAAGGTTTGACTATTCCGTGGGGTTGGAAGGTGGTGTAGATAGGGTCTGTGTAGGCCCTCTCGATGTTTATATTGCTTTTCATGTAGCATATGTCTTGGATAGATATGGCAAGGGCTCTATCGGCCTCTCATCATGCTATCAAGTTCCAAATCAATATATAGATGATATTTTAAGGGATGAGATGGCCTCTGTACTGGCTAGGTTAACTGGCTCTATGGAGAGCCGTCAGGAAATCGGTTTTATAGGCTATCTCTCCAACTCTCTATTAACACGTGTTGATCTGGCGTATGAGGCTGTTAGGAATGCCTTGATATACCTCCGGTGGCTAGAGGGGGATAAAAAGACTTAATATATCCTGTAATGGGTAGTAGAATATCGTGATACTCACTATAGATGATAATGTGAAGACGACGTCTCTCCTCGTGGTTTTAAGGTCGTGATAAGGTGTATGCTTCACATCGGTCCTAAATCCTCTAACCTCCAACGTCTCAGCTATGTCTATACTTCTCTTGATGCTAAGCACAATCATAGGTACCAATATAGGTATGAAATTCTTTATCCTCTGTATCAATCCACCCCTATCTAGGGTATATCCCCTGGATAGCTGTGCCTCTGTAATCTCATTCAATTGTTTAGAGAGGACTATTATGAATCTGAGTGAGAGGGAGAATGCAAGTGTAATAGTTAGAGGCACACCAAGCTTCTCGAGGGTTAGGGAGAAGTCATCGGGGCTTGTAGTTAGAAAGAATATATTCATAGATAGTACCAATGTAATTAGTTTTACGGCTGGGACTAGGCTTGTGATTATGTTGAAGGTTACCAGGTAGTTTGCGAGGAATATAATAATGATTAGTGGTGTGAGGACTAGGAGGTTTCTCATAATCTTTCTAAGGATCTTACCGAGGAGGGAAATATATATCATTAGATATATTGTTAGAAGGATGAGCGTCGTTAGATCAAAGGTGATGATAGATATAGTCATGGAATATAATGCTACAAAGAGTTTTGCCCTAGGATCTATCCTATATAGGAGAGCGTCTTTAGCCTCGAATTTGAAAGCTTTATAGCTTATCCTATACATCTTCACTACACCCCAGCCTCTCGATAATCACGGATAGCAACTCGCTATATCTCATCCCACAACCCCCTCCGTCTCTTCTCACAACCTTCATCAGCATTGATATCTTTGGACTCTCTAGTCCATTCCTCATTATAACATCCTCATTCTCTAGTAACTCCTTAAAGCTTCCCTGGAATACAATGGCGCCTCTACTCAGTAATATGACTCTTGGGGCGAACTCAAACAGATATTCAAGGTCGTGAGTAACAATAACTACAGTTTTATTTTTTGCCAAAACCTTCTCAATAGTCTTTGTAAGGTCCCTCCTAGAATAACCATCTAAACCTGTAGTAGGTTCATCTAATATTACATAATCCGGGTCCCATGAAAGTGCTATCGCTATAGACAATCTCCTCTGTTCTCCACCACTCAAGCTAAAAGGTGTTCTATCCCTTAGATCCACCAATCTAAATTCCTCCAGTATCTCCTCCAACCTATTATTCAATTCCTCACCCTCTAAACCAAAGTTTTTTAGTGTAGCCTTCAACTCCTCCTCGACAGATGGGGAGAAGAACATCTTCTCGGGGTATTGGAATACTATAGCAACCTTTCTCGAGAGTTCGGATATAGGCTTGTCACGGGTATTTTCCCCGTCTACATAAACATCTCCCTTAGTAGGTTTAAGCAGACCGTTCATGTGTTTTATCAGTGTTGTTTTACCACTCCCATTGTCCCCGAGTATAGAGATGACTTCTCCACGTTTGATGGTTAAATTTATATTTCTAAGTATAAAGTCGCCCTCCTCATCATATTTGAACCATACATTTCTAAACTCTATCATCTCTCTACATCTCCTCAAATCTTCTCAATAGATTCTTAATATCTTGTGATACTGGTATGATCTTCTTTCCACAGTATCTATTCACATCGATTGCAAGTCTGATGTGTATAGGTATGTTGAGACCAACGTCTTTCTCTTCGAGCAGGTCTAGGAATCCTGGTAGATCACCGTCAAATATTTTGGAGCCACCATCTACGACGGCTATTCTAGTGGCTAGATCTAGCCAGTAGTCCAGTCTATGATCTATAATCAGGAAGGTGAGTCCCTGTCTCCATAGATTTGTAATATATTGTCTTAATTGTTTAACTGATGATGGGGATAGATAGGCGGAAGGTTCGTCGAGGATTATAACGTATGGTTTCCTAACGAGTATCGATGCTATCGCGACTTTTTGGAGTTCTCCGCCTGATAGGGTATCTATATCTCTTGGGAGGAGATGTCTGATTCCCACCTTCTCTGAAGTCTCTAAAACCCTCTCTTTCATAACCTCCCTGGGTATCTCGAGAAATTCGAGTGAGAAGGCTATCTCTCTCTCCACGGTAGTCATCAACACCTGGTTCTCAGGATTCTGCCTTATGAGACCTACATAGTC
>WAKC01000002.1 GCA_015523605.1 Candidatus Geothermarchaeota archaeon | reverse complement strand
AATCCTCATTAAAGAAATCCTCGTATGATCCGGCAACTCCTCCATAATACACTTCGGCAAAACTCAAGCCATACGTATCGTAATTAACCTGAAGGAAGCCGCTAGAACCAGGCCAAACATATTTACTATATTGGTAATACCAAACCTTCCCTTGATAATTTATACTCCATAACAAGACGATCGAATCCCCCTTCGAGAATGGCTTTGTAGGAACATTTATATATTGGATATTAAAGGGTTTTGATGCCCCTTCAACCAATTCAACCCTAAACCAAAGAATTTCTGGGAGGGGATAGAGGCCTATTACAAAATATTGAATATAGGAAACCACGTCTTTGGGATATACGGCATATGGATAGAAAATCATCTCCGGCATTGAATATGTAGATAAAGTTGAAATAGAACTATTGATACTCAAAGGAGCGATTATACTTGAATATATAAATATTGAACAAAATAATAAGACAAATCTTTCCATTTAATTATATCACCATAATAAAAAATTATGAAATTAGTTTTAAATACGAATATTTTTATGCCAATACTTTCGATATATTTCAATATATACTTTAGATTATCGAATATTTACCGTGATTGTGATTTGGAGTGGGGATGTGTATATCCTTAACTTTTTTTATTGTTTGATTTGGTATCTCTCTAGGTGCTTCTCCCATTGATATTAGGGAGAAGCCCTTATTGAGGCTACATCTTTAGGAATTTAGCGTTTATAGCCACTATAACGGTGCTTAGCGACATTAATACGGCTCCCATAGCTGGTGTAAGTAGAACACCTACATTATATAATATACCTGCTGCCAGTGGAAGAGCTACTACGTTATATCCCGTAGCCCATAGTAGGTTTTGAATCATCTTTCTATATGTATTCCTAGCTAGTCTGATTATATGTAGGACGTCTCTAGGGTCATTCCTCACAAGGATTATATCTGCAGACTCTATAGCTACATCTGTTCCAGCTCCTATGGCTATCCCGACATCAGCCTGTATAAGGGCTGGTGCATCGTTTATACCGTCTCCAACCATAGCCACTCTAAGGCCGCGGGACTGCAATTCCTTTATTACTTCAACTTTTTCATGGGGTAATACCTCCGCAAAATATTCGTCTAGACCAAGTTCCTCACTAACCCATTTAGCGACATTCTTATTGTCGCCGGTCAACATAACTACTTTGAGGCCTAATTCCTTCAGCTTTGGAATAGCCTCTCTAGACTCCTCCCTAATAATATCACCTAGTGCGATTGCACCTACTACCTCGTTATCAATTATTAGAAACACGACTGTCTTACCCATCTCAGAGAGGTTTCTAACCCTCTCTATATATTCCTCCATACCATTCTCCTTTAGATAGCCTGGGCTCACAACCCTAACCACGATGCCGTTAACTATGCCTTCGACACCTCTTCCAGGCAATGCCTTGAATCCCTCTACATCCAATAGTTTAAGGCCTTTCTCGACAGCTTTATTCACGATTCCCTTTGCAATTGGATGCTCAGAGTGGACCTCCAAGGATGCTGCATACGCCAATATCTCATCCTCATCCAACTTGTTAAACGATACTATATCGGTGACTCCAAATTCACCCTTTGTAAGTGTGCCAGTCTTGTCAAACACTATAGCATCAAGATCCCTAGCCCTTTCGAATGCGTCTCTCTCCCTGATGAGGAATCCATTCTTTGCCGCTAATGAGGTTGAGACAGCCACTACAAGTGGGACAGCTAGGCCGAGGGCATGGGGACATGCGATAACCATGACTGTTACAGCCCTCTCCAAGGCGAATGCGATCTCAGCCCCGAGGAAGAACCAGGCGAAGAATGTTAGTGCCCCACCCGAAAGTGCTACAATAGTTAGTATGAAGGCCGCTTTATTGGCTAGGTCCTGCGTCTTAGACCTGGCTTCCTGTGCCTGACGGACGAGTTGGATTACCTGCGATAGATATGTCTCCTCACCAGTCTTTAAAACCTCGACTACTATCGAGCCCTCTCCATTTATTGAGCCGGCTATGACCTTATCACCCACATCCTTTGATACAGGCTTCGACTCACCAGTTAAGAAGGCCTCGTTTACACTGGTCCTCCCTTCAATCACTACCCCATCCACAGGGATCTTCTCACCAGGCCTAACAAGAACCTTATCTCCAGGTTTAAGCTTCTCAATAGGGACATCCACAATTGAACCATCTTCTTTTAGTAGATGGGCCTCGGATGGGAGGAGCTTAACCATCTCTTCTAGAGCTCTAGAAGCTCCTAGGATACTCTTCATCTCTATCCAATGCCCCAATAACATGATATCGATTAGTGTTGCAAGCTCCCAGAAGAAGGGCTTACCCCGTAATCCAAATATTACCAGGGCACTATATAGAAAAGCTGTTGTAATAGCTACAGCTATTAATGTCATCATCCCTGGCATACGCTTCTTAAGCTCATCAACCAATCCACGTAGGAAGGGTATTCCACCATAGACGTATACGAGTGCAGCTAGTAAGAATAAGACATAATTTTGGAGGGGGATTTCAACAGTGAAATTGAAGAACTCTTGTATCGTAGGGTCTAAAATTAATATTGGAATGGTTAATACTAGGGAAACGAAGAAACGTCTTCTATATTCGATAATCATCATCTCATGATGTTTATGGTGGTCGTGCCCCTCATGCTCCATATGCTCTTTATGCTTTACATGCTCAGTATGCTGGTGCCCTTTATGCTCGTCTCCATGGGATTTATGCCCATGTTTATGCTCATGTTCATGGTTATTATTCATTGACATTTAATATATAGACTTAACCACTATAAAAAAGTTTGTAGTGGTTAGGCAAACCTTAGATGTTTAAACTCTAATAATCCACCTATATCATTACTATTCATATGTGAAGTTGATATGAAGGAGATAGAGAAGGTGGGTTTCAACACGATAGACAATATATTGATATATTTGAATATAGTTCTCGGCATAATACTTCTGCTCTATCCAGTTAGTTATTACCTAGAGGTTGGAGACTCTACACTTTTAATAATTGGTTTGGCATTATCACCAGCTAATATCCTTGTAGCACTAATATCCAAGTATAGATTTGAATTGATAGAGAGGTATCCATATATAATTAACCTTCCAGCACTTACTCTCATACTATATGAAGGAAATTTTACACCTAGGGAGAGGGGTCTATACATCAACAAGATGTTCTCAGTAATACTGAGATTCATGATACTTATGGGAATCTACTCCTTCGGCATAGAATACTTTGTAATCCAAGACCTAGTTTTCAACATACCAATCAACGAGGCATACTTCCTCATATATGCCTTTGTAACGCCCTTGGTATTCGTGCTAGGCATCTTCATAATGTATGCAAGGATCTATAGAGAGTTGAAGATGAGGATATAACTTATCTCGACACCTCCGGTGTAGGAGGCTTTCTAAATATGTAGATAACGACGCATACTAGGAAGATGAAGACGCTAGTCATAATTGTGGCGGCACCTGCATTTACATTTAGATAGTATGATGCATAGAACCCCGTCAAACCACTGACAATTCCAATCACGAGGCTAAGAACCATGAACTGTTTAGGCCTCCTACTAACTAGGAATGAAGCTGCTGGCGGCAATATAATAGCTGCTATAGCAGGTATAGCACCAATAGACATAAACGCTGATACAGTAGTCACAGCCAGAAGGATGAGGTATAGGAAGTGTAGAACCCCAGATCTAATTCCTAGTGATATGGATCCCATGGGATCCACTGAGTAAAGGAGTAGTTGCCTCCTAAATAATATTACGAAGGATCCTATGGCGAGGGCGGAGCCTACGGCCCTCCACATCATCTCAATAGATACCGCAGTCACATCAGCGAATAATACATCCTCGAGGGATATGTTTACACCTCCTATATTTGAAATTATAATTATTGCGATGGCAAGCATACTTGTGAAGGTGATCGCTATAACAACGTCAGCCCTCAACCTAGTAACCCTCTCTATAGTCCCGACGGAGAAGGCTATGAATAGACCTATTAACAATGCCCCTAGATAGTAGTCTAGACCGAGGAGATATGCCATGAGGAGACCTACGATAGCTCCATGCCCCAATGCATCACTAAATATCGACCAACCACGTAATACAGCAAATGATCCGACGAGGGAGGTGAGAGCCATGACAACCATTAGGGTTAAGAATCCTCTAACTAGGAAGCCATATTTAAATGGCCTAAGAACTGGATTATCAAATATAGGTGAATCTGGTGAATCTCCACCCACATCTACAATATCCTTATTTAGGTATTCATAGAGGATTAGGGTATTCCTCCTCATCATATCAATGTAGGAGGTTACATTCTCTTCATAAGAGAGAGTTTCAATAAATATAAAGCCTACCGTCTCTACACCTGCCTCATCCGCTAATGTCTCTATTACCTCCCTTAAAGTAGTTCCCTTCTCCATATACTCAATGAATAGAACATTAACATTCCTATCAACTATATCCTCAAATTTCTGGACCACCCAAGTAGTTGAAGGTTCATATACACCTGCTCCACCAGTTATATATCCAACAACCTCAAATCCATATCTCTCAGCATAATATCTGAGTGAGTCCCTGATACTGAATAAAATTCTGTTTTCCTCAGGTATTTCATTGACTACGTCTCTTATCCACCTATCTAATTCACGCAGTTCACCGATATATTCCTCTGCATTCCTAATATAAACCTCTCTATTATTGGGGTCTAAATCACCGAATAGATTCGCCAGCCTCTCTACAAGGATAACCGTCTTCATCGGGTCCATCCAGAAATAGGGGTTATCCACTATAGTCGGGATATCGTCTCTCAGGAATTCCCTAAGGCTTATGACGCCTCTACCATCCTTTATTGCAAGGGCATACTGGCCTATAGCCTCTTCAGAGCCATATCCAACATATATAAAAAGGTCTGAAAGCCATATCTTCTCAGAATCCTGGGGAGTCAATTCATAGGTAGAGACATGCCTATCAAAACGTATCAGACTCTCAGCCCTACCCGCGTCACCCAAGATATTAGATGCAATATCAGAGAGGAACGGGAATGTAGTCACGATATAGAGACCATCATCCCCAGCATATACTGGGTTGACTGTGGAGACTATCAATAGGAATATAATTATATATAGGTATAGACTCCTCACTATGGGGCACCTCCATACGCCTTCCTAAGCATCTCATCATTAACTATCTCTGAAGGTGGGCCATTAGCAACGACCCCCCTATTAAAGAGTATCACTCTATCCATATACTCCAACTCTGATAGATGATGCTCAGTTATAACAACAAGTTTACCCTTACTACTCTCATCCTTCAACACCTCTAGGATAACCTGTTCAGAGACATAATCTATCGACTCGAAGGGCTCATCAAGTAGGTAGATATCCGGGTTCTGGGCGAGCGCCCTAGCTATAAACCCTCTACTTAACTGCCCTCCAGACAATTCAGAGAGTTTATAATCCATATATTTCTCGAGACCCACCTTTTTAATAGCGTCGAAAACAATCTCTTCATCCTCCCTAGAGAATCTATCTAATAACTTCAGATGTGGATAACGCCCGAAAGATACTAGATCCCAGAGTGTTATAGGTGCATATATATTTACATCCATAATCTGAGGGACATATCCAACCCTCTTCCTCACATCCAAATCTCTATATGGATCCCTACCTAAAATCTCGACATGCCCCCTAACAGGGTATACCAATCCAACCATAGACTTTAAAAGTGTGGTCTTCCCCCCTCCATTTGGACCCATTATCAGGACTATCTCCCCACCATAGAATTCGAGAGATACATCTTGAAAGATAGGCCCTCCATTCTTATTGTAGGAAACGGTTAAATCACTGACTCTAATGTACACATCCATATGCATCCAATATGGATTAAGGATTTTAGATATATTTAAACTTTTTTCATTAATCTAAATCTTCTCCACATTCCATGAAAAACCTATAGAGCTTATCTATCGTATCATCGGATAGGAAGTGTTCTGCAAGCTCCGCCTCAATATTCGCCCGCTCCTCATCAACCCCTAAAAGCCTCAAAATAGTATAGAGCTTCCTATGCTTCTCAGAGATTAACCGTGCCAGCTCAACACCCTTCTCAGTCAACCTTGGATTACGATATTTTCTATATTCCACCAAACCCTTCTCCTCAAGTTTACGAAGCATGTTAGTTACAGATGACGGCTTAACACCCAATATAGAGGCAATGTCACTAGGGGATGCAGATCCATATTCCCTCTCAAGCTCATAAATAACTTCGATATAATCTTCTTCAGCCATAGAGCCATACATCTTCTTAAGTTTATGTGCCTGCCTAAGCATCTCCAACCTCTTCACATTCATCCAAACACCAATATAGAAAATCTAGCCTGATAATAGAAAAAAGGGGAGGTAAATATAACATCAATATTTCTAGACTTAAGGAATCTATCCCTAGGAAAAATTCTTATAACCAATTGAATCTTGCGATGATGTGAATATATAGTATTTATTTATCTATGGTTATGTTATATCTTAAAATATATAAATATTCTAACCTAAACTTTTCATGAGTACTTTAAACCCTAATAACCCTATTTTCCAATTACTAGTTGCAGCACTAATCGGTATATTAGTAGGCTCGGCAGGTGTAACGGCACTCGCATATAACAATGGGCTTCCCGGCTTGGTAGCACAGACAGGAGAGACTTCGGAGAAGTTAGATACACTGGATAACAGGACACAGGATATAGCCAAGACTATTGAGGAGATTAAAAACGAGGTCAACCGTATAGAGAAGAAACTTGATGAAAACACTATAAACGTCGATGGAGAATACATCAAGTATCTAAAGGAGGTCTTATCAGCGATAAACAATGAGGTTCAGATGATTGAGAAGAAGCTTGATGCTAATGGCATTGACGTTAACGGCACATTTGCATCTCAAGTCCTTAACCAACTAAAGAATATCTCGGCAACACTATCCAATCTAAACGTTACAGTTATAAACAATAATATTACGAATATCACTAACCAGGTCAACAATGTCTATAATCTTGTGAGTCAGATCAACAACTATGTACAGAATATCTACAACTTTACAGAGAATAACTACTTAATCCTCAATGAGATATCAATTACGTTAAATGAGATCTACATCTTGATATACAACGAGATTTATCAGCAGATATACATGGTGAATATCACTGTTAACCAAATAAACTTTTATGTACAGGACATCTATCAAATAGTAATCTATATTAGCTCCACTGTAGACATGATATACAATATCCTAGTGGATATACAGGTTAGTATTCAACAGATTATCGACACCCTTATAATCATCAACTTCAAAACCCAGAAGGAAGTCATTATAGACATTGAACATATATCTGATTCACCAGACCCCCTGGTCAAACAGCTCTATGTTATGGTCTCACTCGAGGGTGAAGGAGGCCTAAATACCACAGCAGTCTCAATATACGTCTTAAACGTACCTGATGCAGCGATATTGATTGAGGAGACTGGGATACCTGGACTATATAATGTTATCGTGTTGATGCCAGAGAATACCCCACCTGGAAGCTACCTATTAGTAGTTGAAGGTGAAATCGTTCTACCCCTTCCGGATGGTTCTCAAGAAGTATTTAGAGGTCGAAAAATGATCTCTATTTACATATGGTAGAGCCATCCAAACCTTTTTATAAAAGTCTATTCTGGATCTGTGATAAAGAAGTACAAGGGGCGTTTTTATTTTTACAATTTTTTAAGCATGCAAGCTCTACCTTACCTTCTTTCTAACATACTTCAGTATAGCGGCTACTACCAAAGATACAGATATGATCGTGGCAGCCACTATAACAAGATTATTGCCTTTGTAGAGTCCACCTTCCACATTATCTTTCTCCTTCGTAGGTATAATTACTCTACTTTCGTTTTCAACAGATTCTACCGCTTGATTATTACTTGGTATTGAGATGGTTTCATTTGAAACAGTTTCACTTGTACCTTCTTGGGAGTCTTCTGGCTCATCTTCCTCTGTATCAGGGCCTACAATTATGGAGGGACGGGAGAAATCTATGTTAGTATCTACCAACATCCAAGAATACTCTCTGACTATAGAGGTTGGAATTCCAAAGACTTCATCCCAGAAGACTGGGAGAGGTACAAGCATCTGCCCAATATCGTCATCATCACTCCATTTTAGAAGAAGACCTGTTATCGAATCATAAAGCATATTCTTTGGATATACACTAGAGGAGAATATCACCTCGAAAAAGAAGATCCAACCATTAGGATATAGTATTAGTGGAGGAAATACATCATCCTCGAAAACGAAATAATTAGATAGATTGGAAAGTTTGTTTTTGACCCTTTCAAGTAATACTTCATAACCATTATTTACTGGCTCTGAATAATAGGCTATCCTCTCTCCACCAACAAAAATATCACCATACTTATATCCTACAGGATATGGAGGCGGGCTGATAACTATAAAGTTTACAAACCCATCCCCCAAGGCGATGTACCTACGGTCACCCAACTCATATGTTTCTAACCTTATACTCGCTCCATATAGGCTATATGAGGTACGATTTATCTCCTCCAAAGTCTTGAAAACCGAGTATGAAGAGTTATAATCCAAAAACTTCTTGTAGGAAAAGGATCCACCGTATAATGGGAATGGATTATAAAGTAAAAGTGCTTCCTCACCCACCGACCTACTGGGCAACCAGAACATCCAACTACCTAGCCACCGACCATCACCATATATAAAGCCATCCCAAGTAACCAGTATATCCCTGTTAAATCTCAATGTAACATTCTCTTCTAGAATTTCACCTGATAGAGGGTTATCTTCCAACCAATTAACCTTCAAAAGATTGATATACCTCAATAAAACCTCAAGATACACTCCCGAATAATCTACGTCTTTTACCTCCCAATAAAACTCAACCTCACTCTCATTAGTGATGAGGTACGAAAAGTCTTTTTCCAGCCTAAATACATATTCAGGAGGCACTAACTCTCCTGCCAATGGAATTCCAAACTCGGAAAAATGGATATTTGAAAATCTAACATTAAGCCTATATCTAGCATATTTACCCACTACGAGAGAGTCAGACGATTCTTGACTAGCATAAACAGGATGGATTAAAAATGCACTCATCAAAATCAGGCTCATGAGCATAACAATACAAATTGATTTTGAAAGCATTCTCCTAAAATCAGTAAATTACAATTCATAAAGATAAATTTTGACTATAGGTCAAAATCTATATAGAGATTTATAGATATTCCCGGCTACACATTCCATATATGTCGTTGTCTCACTTCATATACATGGATCTTCTAATTGGTATTTTAAACTAATATAGCAAAAAGAAAATGTTTAATTTTATGGAAAATAGAATATCAATATTCCTAATCATTGCAAATAAACTCGGAAGCATGTTTCAAAGGCCTAACATCTCACCCCCATGTTCAATAACTATTTCATATTCGTATACAACTTCAAGGGGTAGCCCCCCAGTTAATACAGAAGGATTGCGAATTCCAAAAGCCTATTTGGTGGACCACTCACATAGAGAATTGAATAACAGAAGGAGTTTTTACATGAGAAAATCCCTCTATAGGATTGTTAAGGAATATGATTATGAATCTCTTGGATTGATGGCTAAACCCATGATAGAATCGATATATAATGGGAAATATTCGATGGAACCCCATCCGAAAGATGAATTGGGTAGTAAGTTTCACTATAACCTAGGATTAGCCCCTATATCCCGTAGATATAGCTGGGGCTTTCGATGAATAAAACAATCTTCACATTGTTATCAATAGTACTTCTAACCCTCATCGCTCTATGGATATCAAATACCATGTTAAAAGAGATACCCTAACAAATTATCCTTCGACCTCATACCAAATTGTCGAGGCCATAGATGAGACTGGTAACATAGAGTTTGAATTTCTAATCTATATATATCAAGATGACAAGATAAGTTTGGAGGCGTCAGTTGAGACGCCCTCACCCAAATATAATGTTTACATAGATGTTCTAGGGTTAAATAAGAAGTATCGTGGCGAATGGAGGGAGACATTCTCTGGAGAGAATCCAGTTCTCCCAGATATCAGTGTGAAAGATAAAGACTGGTATATCCTTAGAATCGTAGTATCGTCTAAAGATAGAGCTAATGTAAAGTTATATATAAGTATGTACAATGGGAGTAGGGAGGATGTCATCAATATATTACAATACATACTCCCCCAGTTCTACCTACTAACAATCATATTTCTAGCCATCTCCTCAGCTATAATCACCAGGGTGAGGCTAGGTAGGACAATAGAGATCGATATAAGACGTTCATTATTATGGATTGTAATACTTCTTGCATTTCCAACATTCGTCTACGTTATGGGCCCTATGAACACCATTATAATTCCGATAGAGGACTATTACAGTGGAAACACGTTATCTCCCCAGTTATTAATTGAGGGGATACATTTAGATATTGACACTTCATTATTTACTCAATCCATATACTTATTGGGCATCTTAGTCTCCATCGGATATATCGCCTATGACCTTGAATCAAAGAATATTAGGATATATTTTTGGTCTGGGTTCTCCCGATCAAGACTCTTTATCTATAAATACTTAATATCGGCTTTGACGATTCTACTATCCCTTGAAGCTGCAAAGATGTATATCGACTTTATACATTACGGTTTTACATATATGTCCTCAATCCAGTATATAACTGGTTTTGCCTATAGGTTGGGAATCGACCTATTAATCATAAGCCTTATACTTGCTTATCCACTTTCAGTATCCTTCATAACTGGGAGGGTTCTGTATAGCCTTCCACTACTACTCATCCCACTTATATACCCAGCATTTCTAGAATCAATGGATCTATACCCCAATTATATACTCAACCCGTCACCTGGAAATATATTTAATTTGATATTTACACCGACAATCTTCACATCTATCATCTTGGTATTACTCGCATACCTACTTTATATAAGGAGGGATCTGTAATGGATGGAGATGTAATTGTATATATCGATGGATTGGTTAAGAGATATGGCTTCACAACAGCTTTAGACAATATTTCATTGGAGATAATGAGTATGGAGAAGATACTTTTAAAGGGTCCTAATGGGAGTGGGAAGACCACACTTCTAAAGATTATAACCGGGTTAGTAAGGCCGTCCAGGGGTATAGTAGAGGTCTTCGGCTACAACCCCCTCAAAGAAATAGATAAATTGTCTAGGTATATTTCCTTCTACTTTGAGGACGACCCCCTACCATGGTGGTTAGATGGCCACTCCTATCTAGAGTTCCTTG
The DNA here is from genome assembly GCA_015523605.1 of Candidatus Geothermarchaeota archaeon. Classification (GTDB taxonomy): domain Archaea; phylum Thermoproteota; class Nitrososphaeria; order Geothermarchaeales; family JDFR-13; genus SZUA-1514. The sequence goes on along the minus strand of WAKC01000002.1, from coordinate 3,935 downwards.
CCGAGACACAGTCAACCTCACTAGATAGTGTTAAGGAACTTATCAACTTACTGGGTGTAGATGAATATTGGGATAAAAGGATATACACCTATTCCTCAGGGATGAAAAGAAAGATACAGATTGTAAGAGCCTTCCTAGGGAATAAAAGGCTCGTTATTCTAGATGAGCCTCTCACATACATAGATGAAGAATCTAGGAAGAAGGTTGTGGAATATATCAAGGATTATATATATGGAGGGGTTGTCATCGCCTCCCATATCGATGAAGGGCTCCCGAAGGTTGTGGATAGGGTTATACATATGGATGGAGGTAGGATAGTCGGTGTTGAACATCTTGCAGAGGAAGATGAGGAATAATGAGGAGAAACGTTAAAAGCCCTCTATATGGAGCTGCTAAAATCATATTTTTATTTGTCCTCCTCCCAACAATCTTCATCTACCTAGGCTCATACCTACATAGAGAGGATTATACACTATCAAAATTTGAAGACTTCCCAACTGTAGATGGTAACTCAACGTTTCTATTTACAGGCCTACTCTATAAAGACGACAAAATTACAATCGAACTATTCACTCCAGAATCATTTATTAATGTTGAGATATGGGTCAGCGATATAGCAAATAAGAGGATATTATCACGGATCGTATTCAAAGAAGGGGTTAACATCAAATATACGATCTACATCAATGAGACTGGCTACTACAATATTTGGGGAAGGTTGGCCCCTCTAAAACCAATTTCTAGTCAAGATGTTAATATGAGATATACACTTTCCTCAAAGGATAATCAGCGGATTCAGTTAAACATTCCAGCTGCTATATTCTTAATCTCCATGTATATTTCAATCTATCTACTTGGAACGGTAGTGGTTAGATCTTCTAAGACCTTCAAGCTTATTCTCTGGGAGATGAACAGTCTATATTCACTGTTGGTCCTCATAGTAGGTCTGGCGATAACTTCACTGTTTCTCTCTATTCATAAGCCTTATATCACATTCTGTGACCCACTTATCTATACAATCTATAGGGAGAGAGTGGGGACGGTCCAATACTGTACAGAAATATTTAGCTCCGAATCCGGCTATTTAGCCTCTAACTTGATATCTGGAGCCCAATACTATGATGTATCTCTCGATAGATTCGGATCTACATATCTGATTCTAGCAATTTTATATGCTATTACATATTCTTCTCAAAGTCTATACGAGAGATATGATAGAATTTATCATCAAAGCGGTGTCTCCAAGGCTAAATATATTCTCTCAAGATTCTCCATGATATTCTTGGCACTCCTTATAACACTACTCCCCGTAAAAATTGCCCTGGATATATACACCTTTGGATTATCACCCAGCCTATTCTACATCTATGCTGGAGAGATTATACCGAAGATATTGTCAGAGGTCTTCCTAGTGGGTACATTAACCCTCATAGTATTTATCCCCTCAATAATCTCAAGAGACATTGTAAGATCCTCCCTAGCCACGATGACACTCTTGATATTACATCTTATATTTAAATACTGGTTTCCAACCAAACTGATAATCTACTCTTCAATAATAGGTTTACAACAAAAGCTAGTTATATTCAACCATTTGATCCAGAGTTATACACCAATCTATATGGTATTGATAGTCACATCCTTCATATCGATTTATATACTCCTGAGAAAAGACTCATAGCTAAATAAAGCTACATGTGCCTATGTGCCGACGGTCTGGCTGGGTTATGAGGTTCCAATCGTTGTTGAAAACATTGTATATGACGTCTCAATATTGCTTTCATGGAGCTCTGATAATTCTGGAGACTTCAAGATACAAATAAATATATATGAGGTATGACGAAACATCATAATATAATCCCCCACTCCTCTTTCAATATCAGGGTTGAAGCTTATCCTCGATATCTTAATAATGGATATCCGTATGGTAAATTGGTAGGAGACTAATAAACATTTTATAGTCTCTATCTGAATCTTAGTAGGGCTCTATATCTCGATACTCTTTCATCCCTCAATACTCTACCTGCTATCTCATGGAAATTAACTAGCTTGACCAACTTAGACTTTATTCCCTCAGCCCGTTCACCAGCCTTTATCCTAGGCGATACATCTATAAACCCTGCTTCAACCAGGTCTTCCAGGGCTTTATCCACCTCCCTATTGGAGACTGGAGAATCACCTAGAGCCCTCCGAAATACGTTCACCTCTGGATATAACTCGTCTATCCAAAGTGCACCCATACATATAGTTAAGACTCTTATGATATCACCCTTCAACATCATATCATCAGACTGACTAGATAAAATCTCATCCAAGAGTGTCATCAAATAGAATAATACCTCCAAACAGATATATCCAGCGATAAAAGGAATGTTCAGATATCCAGAGTATACTATATACGTCCTCCCCAACACCTTCCAAACAATGGGGAAATCTAAAAAAGGGATTATTTTCACTCGATACACCTTTTATTAAAGACCCCTCCAATCCCAAAAGTTTGGAATGGGGTATGGCAAGTATAGCTATGAAGACTATGAGAAAGTAGTAAAACTATGGAGGAGGGGGTTAAGCAAATACACCATCTCAAAATTGACGGGCATACCCCCATCAACCATCTACAACTGGGTAACAGGTAGATCAAAACCCCCGAAATCCAGGTGGAGACCACCCGAAAAACCAGACCCAACATTCACATACATACTAGGAGTACTACTAGGAGACGCAACAGTAACAACAGGAGGGAAATACAAATATAAGATTAAACTAAAGGCTTGGGACAGGGAGTTCGTCGAAGGGTTTGGTAGATACCTATCAACAATACTCAACAAGAAATATAGAAAACCTATGAGGACTGAAGAGACCTTATATATAGTCGAGTACTATAGCAAAGCCTTTTATGACTGGTTTAAAAATACGTCTTTAAATGACTTAAAGGATTATGTAGAACATTGCAGAGAGTGTAAAAAGGCCTTCCTTAGAGGGCTCTTCGATAGCGAAGGAAGCCACTCAGCAAATAAAGCCATATATTTCTATAATACAGACCGGGAGTTAATCGACTATACATGCAAACTCCTATCGGAATTCGGCATTATATTCAAAGGTCCATATATCACCATCAAAGCAGGAGATAAAATCCGTGCCCCAAAAAAGAAATGGACAAAAAGCGAGTATATAACGGCTAAGAAAGACCTTTGGACAATCCAAATAAGCGGAAGATATGCAAGAAAATTTTTAAGAGAAATTGGTTTCTCAATTAGACGTAAACAGTTAGGACTAAAGAAAAAATTTTTTGAATAGATCCTAGTCTCGACATTTAATAGTTTCTATAAGAAAAATTCACGCATATATATGAAATATTCATTGGTAGCCGGGGGTGGATTTGAACCACCGTCCTCCGGGTGTCTCCCGGAGTTGTTATGAGCCCGGCGCGCTGCCTGGCTGCGCCACCCGGCTATCTATATTTGTTGATTGTTGTGTTTGTTTATAAAGTTTTGTTTTTTGTTTTTGTGTTTTTGTTTTGTTGGTGTGTTTTTGTTGTTTGGTTTGTTTTTTGGTAGTTTTTTTGGTTTCTGGTTGTGATGGTGGGGTTGTTTGTCTGTGTGGTTGATGTTATTTTTGTGGTGAGGGGGATTATGTGGAAGGCGTTTACATCTTCAAAGGCTTGTGCTAGTTTTTCTCTCAGTTTTTTCTCGTTATTGTGGTATAGGTAGTAGATTCCTCGGAGGTATTCCATTACTGATATTGTGGATAGGGCTACCTCATCGCCATATGCTTCTAGCTCTAGGGCTAGGTCTACTGCCTCTGGATCTCCATTGACTAGGTCTATCAGGAATGTGGTGTTGGCTAGATATCTCATTTCTCCCCTAAAATCTTTAGGAGAACCTCCCTCCTAATTCTATCCATCTCATCCCTCGAGCTAAATATCTTCCTAAGCA
>WAKC01000001.1 GCA_015523605.1 Candidatus Geothermarchaeota archaeon | reverse complement strand
GAATAGTCAGGTAAAGAAGTTGAATCTATTGTCTGGTTTAATGGGTATGCTTAGTAGTGAGGAGAGAAGGTGGCTGGCAAATATCATTCTCGGTGAGATGAGGATTGGTGTTGTGGAGGGGCATGTCCTCTCAGCCATTGCATATGCCCTTAAAACCTCTGATGAAACGGTGAGAAGAGTCTATATGCTGAGGGGGAGTCTCTATGAGACGGTTGATCTACTGGCTAAGGGTGTAGATCCATATAGTGTTAGACCTAGGCTATATACACCTCTAAGGCCTATGCTGGGTCAGCCAGCTACCTCAGTCCTGGAGGGATATAATATATTGGGGGTTAATACAGCGGCTGTAGAGTATAAATATGATGGGTTTAGGGTTCAGATCCATATCGGTGGAGACGGTATAAAGCTTTTTAGTAGGCGGTTGACAGATGTCACAGATAGTTTCCCAGAACTTGTCGAACTTATATCGTCATTCGATATTGGTACAGGCATCCTAGATGGGGAGATTATAGCTTATGAGAGGGGGAGTGGAAGACCCCTTCCATTCCAAGATCTTATGAAGAGGTTTAGGAGGCAGGAGAGTCTAGAGGAGTATATAGAACGGATACCTGTGACCATCAAACTCTTTGACGTTATATATTTTGATGATAAGCTGTTGATTGATAATCCCTATAGTGAACGGAGGTATATCCTTGATGAGAAGATTCCAGGGGAATATCTCTCGACCACAGTCTATGATGTAGGGCCCTCCGAGGCTGAGAAGATCTTTAGAGACGCTCTTCTCAAGGGTCATGAGGGGGTTATGCTGAAAAGGATGGATTCACCTTACATCCTTGGGAGTAGGGGGAAATACTGGGTTAAGGTGAAGGATAAAGAGACTCTGGATTTAGTGATCATTGGGGCTGAGTGGGGGCATGGGAGGCGTAGGGGTTGGCTCAGCGACTATTACCTAGGAGTCTATGATGAGGAGAGTGGTGAATATGTATCGGTGGGTAAGACGTTCAAAGGTCTAACCGATGAAGAGTTCCACTATATGACTAAAAGGTTATTATCACTAGTCATCAAGGATGAAGGGTATAGGGTATGGGTTAAGCCTGAGGTGGTTGTTGAAGTAGATTTTAACGAGATTCAGAAGAGCCCCAAATATAGATCTGGATATGCCTTGAGACTGGCTAGGATAAAGAGGATTAGGGAGGATAAGAGTCCTTCAGAGGTCGCTACCCTATCTGATATTCGTGAGTTGTATAGGAAGCAGTTTACAAAGAAGGGTAGGGTGTGACTCTCAAACCCATGTTGAGATATACATTATCTATAAAATTATTTGTCAAGCCCCTTTTAGTGGCATCAGCTGGCATCTGAGCCAGCTGAGAGCTCTTGCCGAGGCGGCCCACCTATAAGGAGGTGGGCGAGCCAGAGGCATATACACATCCCCAGAACCCTGGGGGTATTGGACCCCTAGGAGGTTGGGGGAACACCCTAAACCTCCAAAGGGGTATCTCTAAACGGGCCTATCCCCAGGGTTCAAAGGGGAGGTGTATATGCAGATATAGGCCGCCCACCTCTGAAGTGGTGGGTTAGCCGTTAAAAAGGCAAGAGCATCTCCACGGTGCCTCTGGGGATTCGGATACAAAGGGGCACGGGGGATGGCTGGCCACCATCCCGCCGGGCAAGCCCCTGAGTATCTGAATCCCTAACGGGCCCGAGAGGCAGTGGAGAAAATCAGCTGGTTCAGATGCCAGCTGATGCACCCTCACCCCCCTTAACAACCTGAGATACTATCCTATATGTTCCTAAAAGGATTAGGTTTAGAGTTATTCCTCCGTCTTTATTTCTAGAGACGATCCTGTTTTTATCATCTATGATTAGGATGCCATATTTCTCATATGGAAATACCGTCTGCATTATCTTTAGAGCGAGATTGGGTTCTCCAGCTTCCGCTACATCCATGGCATATACTGCTGTCTGTAGAGGGGTTGAGATTCTGTATAAGTTTCTATCCTCTGGTGTAACTTTAATCTTTGTCTCAGTGGTGAGTAGGAGATTATTAGCCTCGTTATACAGCTTGTTATAGAGTGTCGTGAAATGTCTATGTATTCTATTCGCTTCTCTCATAATTATTGGTCTCCCAGCTATCGAGCTATCTATACTTGCTCTACAGACTTTCGCCCCGCTGGTATTGATGTATTCTATGTATAAATTGTCCATCCAATAGATTTCATCTATTCTCCTGTATACCTTAATGTATAAATTCCTAATATGTTCGCTATATTCCCTATCTTTATCTAGATATAGGTAGTATAGGTCCTCCAGCAGCTTAAGATAGAGCGTGTTTGTATAGAGGAGGCTGCCACTCCTCTTTAAAATTGGTATCCAATCCTCGCCGGTTGATTGTTCAAGGAGCCCATCTCCATTAATATCTCTTAGGTTGAGGTATTGTAATCCCTTTTTAATCACTCCATCTAATGTGTCATCCCAATATTGGATATGGGTTGAATATTCAACTATTGTCTGGAGCGCGTAGATGGTCGAATCTATAGATGGTGCCTGGCTATGAATAAACCTTTTATTCCTCTCTACTCTGTCTGGAAATCCACCTTCGGAATATTCCGTGGCGGACTTTGCCTCCCTCAATCCTCTATATACGTCTTCGATGATGATGGTGTCTCCCTCCTTCAACTGGTTTGAGATGATGAGTTTTAATGCTTCGTCGGCGAGGCTTGCATATCCTACGTTGTCGTATATCCTGAGGCTTTTTAAGATATAGTAGAGATTCCTTATGTCCATCTCCCTTCTTCTAATCTTGTTTGAGAGGGTGTGGATATATCCTCTATACCCTACTTTATGTCTCTCAATCTCATCTGAAACCTTTTTATAGAGGGCTATATCTATCTTCATCACGGCCTAACCTAACCGAAATATTTAGATGTTTGATGCTATAATCTAAATATATATTTAACTGTGAGGGGAGTCTAAAATGGATGTAGAATCTAGGATGGATTTATTTCTGAGGCCACCCACAAATGAGATTTTAACAGTAGACCGTCTGCGTGAATATCTGGAGACCGGCATACCTCTTAGGCATTATATAGGGTTTGAGATCTCGGGTTTTATGCATCTTGGAACTGGTTTGGTACCCATACATAAAGTAGTTGATCTTCAGATGGCTGGTGTAGAGACTATTATATTCCTCGGTGATTATCATAGCTGGATAAACAGGAAGTTGGGTGGCGACCTAGATACGATTAAGAAGGTAGCAGGGGGATATTATGTCGATGTCTTTTCCCGGATGATAAGGTCTTTAGGTGGGGATCCTGGTAAGACACGTTTTGTACTTGCATCCGAATTTTACGATGAATATGGTCTTAAATATTTTGAGAACTTCCTTAAGGTATCTATGTCTACCACTCTCTCAAGGGTGAGGAGGAGTATATCGATTCTCGGACGTAAGATGGGTGAGTCTGTAAACTTCGGCCAGTTGGTATATGTCCCTATGCAAGTCGCCGATATATTTAGTCTAGGTGTTAACGTTGCACATGGTGGGATTGATCAGAGGAAGGCTCATGTCATAGCTATTGAATTGGGTGATAAATTTGGTTATAAGCCTATAGCTCTTCATCACAACCTTGTTTTAGGTGTGGGGTTGACCCAGGAAGATGCTGTAAAGATTAGGGAGGCTAGGGAGAGTGGTGACAAGGATAGGTTTGTCGATACGGTTTTGAATATTAAGATGTCTAAATCTATTCCTGAAACAGCGATCTTCCTACATGATTCTCAAGAGGATATTAGAAGGAAGGTTAGAAAAGCATATTGTCCCCCCGATGATGTTATAGTGAATCCCGTGTTTTCGATGTTGGAGAACGTTGTATATCCATATATAATTAGAAGGGGTCTTGAGTTTAAGATTGTGAATTTGAAGACTGGTTCTGAGTCGAGCTACTCTTCTATAGATGAGGTGAGGGAGGAGTATTTGAGGGGCGGTATACATCCGTTAGATCTTAAGAATGCGGTCTCGGAGTATCTATGGATGATGATTAAACCGGTCTCCGAGTATCTTAGGGAGGGTCCTGGGAGGAAGTATATTGAGGAGTTGGAGAGCCTTGGTATAACGAGGTGAAATGTATTGGCTAGGATACTATTGACTAACGATGATGGATATCGCTCACCCGGATTGAGACGTTTAATAGATGCGCTTAGGGATTTGGGGGAGTTGACGGTTGTATGTCCAGAGCAGCAGAGGAGTGCGGCAGGGTTAAGCGTTACACTGCATAAGCCACTCCGTGTTAGAAAGGCTGTCTATAAGGACCAACTATGCTACCTTGTGAATGGAACTACTGGTGACTGTGTAAGTATGGGGTTGTTTCATATAATGGAGAAGCCGCCTGATATCACGGTGTCAGGGATAAATATTGGAGAGAATATAAGCCTCCTTGAGTTTTTTATGAGTGGGACGGTCGCTGGAGCACTCTTATCCGCTCTACATAATATACCTAGTATCTCCTTCTCTAAGTCTATGCCCAAGGCTGATGTGATTGGCGGTGAGGTGGTGAGAGGTGGATTTAAAATGGCTTCTCTAATCGCTAGGGAGCTTGTTAAGATCGTTCTTGAGGAGGGTCTCCCGGAAAATGTAGATCTATTTAATGTCAATTTTCCTAAGCAGATCACTCCTCAATCCAGGATAGTGGTTACTAGACTTGCTAGGCTCTCCCTAAATACAAAATTATATGTCAGGTATGATCCAAGGGGGAGGGAGTATTTCTGGCTTTGGGGTGAGAAGTTCAAGAGTTTCCCTAAAGGCACGGACGGTTATGAAGTGTTTATAAATGGTAATATATCATTAACCCCCATCTCGCTATCCAACCTCTCATCTACCCCTAATCTGAGGAGGGTTCAGCATGTGGCTGATGCAGTGAATGATGTTCTAGATGGGTTGTTTAAGTAATCAATATTTCCTCTTCTATTGTAATATCTGGCTTTAATATCGCTAGTTATGACCATATATTTGATTAGTGGTGTCTCTATGGAAAAATATGATGCAGTAGTAGTTGGTTTAGGTCCTGGAGGTGCTTCAGCACTATATAAATTGGCTAGTGAAGGGCTCAAGGTCTTGGGTATTGATAGGAGGCGCGAGATCGGGGTGCCCATCCAATGTGGAGAGTTTATCCCACAGTATCACGAATATAGCAAGATTCTACCAGAAGTTGAGGAACCATATCTAGAGATTTTTAGGAAGATGCCTATGAAGCTAGTCTCCAATGAGACTAAATCAGTAAGTGTAATTACTCCTTCAGGTAGAGAGTATAGCGTCAACTTTGATGGGTATGTGATCGATAGAGAGGCATTTGATAAGTGGATTGTTAAGGAAGCTGTAGATCGTGGAGCCGATGTCATGATAAACACTGTTGTCTATAAACTTGGTGAGGACGGCACGGTATATGCGAAGGGGAAGTCGGGTAATTTCGAGGTTCTCGGTGAGACTGTGGTAATCGCGGCTGGTACATCATCAACTCTTCTAGAGCAGGTGGGTTTATTCAGGGAGGTTGACGAGATGAATCTGGGACATGTCATAAACTATCAGATGGCAGGGGTTGATAGTGATCCATCCGTGGTTGAGATGTACACAGGTAAGGAATATTCACCTGGTGCATATGCCTGGATAATACCAAAGGGTGATGGGGTCGCTAATGTTGGGCTTGGGATTAGATATCCATATGTGGAGGGAGAGAGGGATATAAACGTCTATATGGAGAGGTTCTGGCGGAAACATCCAATAGCTAGTAGAAAGCTAAGGAGAGCTCAACCCCTTTCATATGTGGGCGGCCTAGTCCCTGTTGGCCCACCCCCTGATAAGACAGTTTCTGGACGTTTCCTCTCTGTGGGTGATGCTGCCAACCATAATATAGCTTCTCTAGGGGCTGGTATAGTCACCAGTTCAATCGCCGGTATGGCGGCTGGTGAGGCAATATCTAAGTTCTTAGCGGGGGAAGTGAAACTTGAGTATTACGAGGACTTGTGGAGGAGGCTTTTAGGAAGGGCATTGGAGAATGGGTATAAACTGAGACTCGTAGTTGATCTTATAACAAAGGATGATAAATATACAGATAAGTTTATGGAGATCGTCGGTAAAGATAGGATTTATGACCTAGTCTATACTAAAGCCCCCTCTAACATCGATTTGCTGAGGATAGCTCTTAACATAGTTAAGGGTGGAGCCTAACCTCTTCAACCTCCTTTTTACTCAAATCTAATATCATTATGGTGGATTCTCCCGTTAGATAGCCACATGCCTCCCCAGGGTTTACCAGGAGAGTATCTCCAATCCATTCGACATGTTTCTGGTGGGTATGCCCATATACCACAACGTCATATCTACCTGATTGAGCCAGTATCCTTGGAAGTTCAAACATCGTGCCATGGGTAACAGCTATCTTAACACCTTCCAGATCAATCTCGTTAATTAAATCCTTTAGACTCCATCCTTTCTCACTATATTTTTTATGAAGTATCTTAATCTCTCCATCATTATTCCCGAGAACCCCATAAACCATTTCAAATCCTGCCTTCTCCATCCAATCCACTGTGAAGGGTGCTATATGGTCTCCTGCATGAATTGCAATCTTTAACTCTCTTTCGGTATTCCAAGTTGCTAGGGCCTCAAAAAACCTCTTATTGTCATGGGTATCTGAGAGCAGGACTAATTTCATTTCTATATATAGAGCATGGAGGATATGATAAATAAAGGAAGAGGATAAATATAGAGGTCTAAAGCTGTTTAAGTCCTAGCCCCCATATCCTTTGATGTGTTGACCTTGTAAGATAGTCTCTGGAATGGTTTTCTTAGGAAGCCTGTCTCCACCTCATATATGTAGCCATTTATCACAACATCATCTGGTATCAATGGATGCTCCCTCAAAATCCTTATCTGCTCTTGTGTTATTAGATCAACTTCATCAAACATCCTGAACCATTTCCCGAAGACCTCTTTATTGGGGAATTTGCCGAGCTCTGGTATGCCGGGCTCTATATCCAGATCTTCGGGTTTTACGTCAACCTTATTAAGGAGCTCTCTAACAACGAAATCTGTAGTGGCAGACATCATTCCACATTCCGTATGATTCAATATTATTATCTCCTTTGTCCCGAAGAAATGGATGCTCAGAACAGCTGATCTAATAGCGTCACCGGTTACCAGACCTCCTGCGTTTCTGAAGACATGGGCATCACCAGGTTTTAGCCCAAGCACTTCCTCGACAGGGAGCCTCTCATCCATACATGCTAGAACCCACAGTCTCCTATCGTTTGGTATTCCTAGCTGTCTCCTTAGGGCCCAACGCTCCCTCTCCTTTATCCTCTCTTCAATAAACTTATAGGTTGACATATGAAAGGAAAACATAACACCGTTATATAATTCTTTCAACTAAAAACTACATATTTTTTCTATTAAAGTGCTTAAGGGTTTTAGAGGATAGACAAACAGAATTTTACAGAAGAATATTCCGAAAAATTATAGATACATTATTATTGTAAAAGGGTGTGATGATGGGAATATCCTTTTTATGCTGTTTGGAGCCCCGGCCGGGATTTGAACCCGGGACCTGCGGCTTACGAGGCCGCCGCTCTACCGCTGAGCTACCGGGGCGTGTTACCCATTTAGATATTTAATGAATATCTAACCTCTAGAATATATTTGTCTATCTCCCAGAATTTAGAATTTATCTATCTCCTTGACTAATGGGATATTGATCTCTTTATTCTCTCTTGGGTCGTAGAATCTAATTCTATTGTTATCGTCTCTATATGCTACGACAGCCCTCCCTGGGAGTCCCTCCGTAATGGTTAATAGTTTTACTCCAGTTCTCTTCGTGTATCTAGTAGTTTTACATTCGATGTAGTATATTGATTTACCCCCTTTTTTAACGGCTATCAAGTCTATTGGTTTGGAGCCTGCCAGTCTAAAGACTTTATACCCCATCTTCTCGAGATACTTCTTCACCCTATGTTCAAACCGATATCCCTTCCTATATCTCTTGTTGGCCATCGTCACAATATATTTTCATCTTCATTAGCTAAATAGTATTTGGGTTGGAATGGATGAAGCTCATTATACCTCGAAGTTTACTGAAATACTTTATATCACATGTTGAGAAGAGTATGATTGAGGAGTGTGGTATTTTAGTAGGTGGTATAGAGGGTGATGTATATATGGTAAAGGCTCTCTTTATGGGGGTTAATATTGAGAACAGCCCTGTTAGATTCTCTATTGACCCCTATACAATAATTTCAGCTCATGAATTTGCCGATAGATATGGGTATGAAGTGTTATCTGTTATCCATAGCCATCCAGCCCCTCCAATACCTAGCGACCTCGATAAAAGAGGTATGTCAAGTTGGAGGATTCCCTGGGTAATAATAGACTCTACATCTCTAGATATAGGTGTATGGATCTATAATAATGATGATATAGTCCCAGTAGACTACGATTTCATCTAATTTCATCTAATAATATTGTAAATCTTAAAAAATCATTGTAAAGATCTGATAGTATCACTAAATATCATATCTTGGATAAGATATTTCCTCCCTCCGGTTTTACAGGTTCTCTAGTAAAAAAATTCCGGATACGAGTATAGTAAACTCTCGATTTACATTTCTATTTTTTAGATTCGTATATCAAACTTGAAGATTTATACCTATCATTATTTAAGTTTCCTAATTTAATATGTTAAATCTATAAATTGTTATTTGTATCTATTAGTAAACCATATTGAGTTTGATAAATTAAGCTATTAGGGAATGATTTAATTTTGATTTTTAATTTTTATATATTCATTCTATATTGTTTTCAAAATAATTCTCCATGCCTTATAATCATTAAGTTATGTAGTTTTTGGTGGGGATGAATGGAGTATGTTCTAGTTTTAGTTGGTCACGGTGTCCCACCGAGAGGATATGACTTAAAGAAGGTTTCTAGGTATATTGAGCTTGAGAAGTTGGCTGAGAAGGGTGATCCTAGCGCTGTTAAAGAGTTTCATGAATTGGATAGGGAGGTTAGAAGTATACCGAGAACGAGGGAGAATGATCCATACTGGTTTTATCTTAATGAATTGGCTAATAAGATTAGGGAAAGGCGTGTATTTAAAAATGTGTATGTTGCATTCAATGAATTTTCCCCTCCATCTATTGAAGAGTCTTTGGATAGGGCTATTAAGGAGAACCCTGGGTCGTACATTATAGTTGTCCCTACAATGGTTATACCAGGTGGGGCTCATTCTGAGAAAGATATTCCTGAGAAGATCTCTGAGTTTAGGAGGAGATATCCAGAGAGTAAAATTATATATGCATGGCCTTACCAGATGGATAAGCTCGTTGATTTCTTTATTGAGCAGGCCTTAAGGTTTAGAGAGGATTAGAAAAACACGTCTTGAGTGTTCCCATCCATTTTTATCCTAAAATATTTTCTTTATAAATATTGAAATCCAACCCAGTTTTAAGTACCTCATAAAGATTAGAGGAGCATTATCACAGCTGTAAAGTTAATCGGTATAAAACATAATTATCTAGTTATATGCATCATAGTTTATTAGTGGCTGGTGGAGTATGATGTCAAAGGCGGATAAAGTCTTTAGTCTGGCTAGAAGAAGGGGGTTTTTCTGGCCTGCATACGAAATTTATGGAGGGGTCTCCGGTTTCTATGTGTGGGGACCATATGGAGTCCTTCTAAAACGTAAGATTAGAGATTTATGGCGTGAGTTATTTGTATATAACCTGGGATTCTTCGAGATCGACTCTCCAACCATCTCTCCCTATATCGTTTTCGAGGCTTCCGGCCATGTCGAAGGATTTAAAGACGTGATGGTGACGTGTAAATCCTGTGGGAAGAAGTTTAGAGCGGATACCCTTCTTAAGGAGAAGGGTGTGGAGGTTGAGGAGGGTCTAAAGCCTGAGGAATATTTGGATCTCATTAATAGGGAGGGTATTAAATGTCCTTCTTGTGGTGGAAGCCTAGGGGATCCGGATTATTTCATGACTATGTTTAAAACTACTATTGGCCCCTATTCAGATGCTATAGGTTTTTTAAGGCCGGAGACGGCTCAGGGAATGTTTGTAGAGTTTAAGCGGATATATGAAGTGTTTAGAAAGAGGTTTCCTATTGGTATTGCTCAGATTGGTAGGGGGTTTAGGAATGAGATATCGCCTAGACAAGGTGTTATAAGGCTTAGAGAGTTTGATATGATGGAGGTTGAATATTTCTTCGATCCTGAGAATGATGATCAATTCGACTTGGATGAATATATGGATGAGACCTTAAACATCCTTCATGAGAAGTTGATTCGGGAGGGAGGCGGTGAATACGAGACACTCACTGTTAAAGAGATTTTAGAGAGGGGGATTGTAGAGCATAAGTCTATGCTTTATTTCATGGTTCTAGCCCAGCGCTTCCTAGAAATCCTTGGTATCCCGAAGAGTCGGCAAAGGTTTAGGGAGAAGCTTGAGGGTGAAAGAGCACACTATGCTAGGAAGGTCTTTGACCAGGAGGTGCTTCTCGATAAGTGGGGATGGGTTGAAGTATCGGGACATGCAGATAGGACTAACTATGACTTATCAAGACATGCGAAGTATAGTGGGGAGGAGATCGCTGTTGAACGGCTCCTTCCAGAGCCTAAGACGGTCTATATTCGTGAGGCTTATCCCGAGCCTAAGAAGATTAAAGAGCAGTATCCAGATAAGATAGGTTTGGTTATGAAGGAGCTCTCTAGATATTCTCCATCCGAGTTATATAAGATTTTAGATGAAAACGGCTCTATCGAAGTCGATGATGTTAAGCTTGATAAGAGTTTCTTTAGGATTGTTGAGGAGGAGAAGAGAGTTACCGTGGAAAAGTTTATCCCCCATGTCGTGGAACCCTCTTTTGGCTTGGATAGGATTACATACGCCGTCTTAGAGTATTCCTATACAGAACGTGGAGATAGGGTTGTATTGTCTCTACCAGCGTATATAGCTCCTATAGAGGCTGCTGTATATCCACTTCTAGATAGGGATGATCTCAAGGGTGTCGCTGCATCAATTGTTAGGGACCTTGAGATGGCTGGTTTCAGGGTGTTCTATGACTATGGAGATAGTATAGGCCGTTTATATGCTAGGGGTGATGAGATCGGTATTCCAGTAGCATTTACAGTAGACCTTAGAAGTTTGAATGATGATACAGTTACTGTCAGGGATAGGGATAGTTGGCGTCAATATAGGATAGAAATAAATAGGGTTGTGGAGTTTGTAGAGCGTCTAGTCGAAGGCGAGTCTTTCGAGTCGATAGCGTCGTCAATGGGTCTCGAGTCGGTTGACTAGCATTAGAACTTTACATATTTATCATAGTCTTCTATATCGCTGATGTTTATCTTTTCTAGACTGCTTACCCTCTTCTTCCTCCTCATATTCCTCTCGACATATAACCCGCACCTCCCATCTGGTAGGAGCTTGTTTATTGAGCATAGTGGGAATTTACATGGCAGTGGGTCACAGTCGTCATTTACCAGTTTACATATCCTCTTATCCCTTGTGATTAATAGTGACTTGTTGCTGCACCGGAAGAATCTACAGAAAGGAGTACAGTATTCGACGCTACCAGGTTCTACCATCCTACCCCTCATCATGGATAGCCCTCAATCTGAAAGTATCTCCATATTAAAACCCTGTGTTTAGAATATATAAATCTATTGTCTATTTAGAATATGTTTAGTAAAACACCGATTTTTATATTGTGTTTAAACATCCTACCTAACTACATAGCTAATTTTCATCTCTTTAATATGCAACTGTTTAGTATCGAGTTGGCTATCATCTTAGCTATTCTAATTGGCTCTGGGTATCTACCATGGAATGTTATGCGATCGATAAGTTTAGATGCTGTTGAGGTGTCTATCCCTATGCATCTAATGTAGATTGTGTATCCGGTCGAAAGTTTAACTGGTAATCTATCTCCTAGGGTTAGATAGGATAGGACCCTGTCCTCCCAATCTTTAAAATATTTTATGAGGTAGGGGATTAACCCCTTACTCTCTTCATATGTGGCTACTATAACTGGTATCCCTGTTCTCCAATATATCTCGTTGATATCTACTATGTTGAACCAACTTATAACTGCTCCCGAGAGTAAGATATAGTTTATATCCTCCCTCCCCATAGACTCTATAAGCCTTAATATGTTTTCTGTCGAGTCCTTACCACCAACTGTGTTGCGACCGATTTCTATTCCGTCGATGATACCGTCTAATCGATATACCAGGCATACGAGGACAGCGTCTCCATGATTCCTTTTAAAGCTTTCAGCGATGGCGAGTACCCTAGCCCCTTCTTTAATATTCATGATTCTATAAATTAATATCATAACGCATTAGTAAAGGTGTTTGTATGGTTGAGGTTTGGCTCCCATATGGTGATACAGAGATACCTATAATGCTTCCAGACCCTATAAATCTTAAGATTATGCCTAAAACCATCTATCCCTCGAGTAGGGAGCAGGATGCACTAGAGAAGTTTAGGGCTATGGTTATAAAGAGAATTCCATTAAAAGTTTTTTTAAGTCCTTTGGCGGATGATGCTGAAAGAGGCTTTATAGTAGGTGTGTTGAGACGTCTAGCAGTCGATTTTGAGGTTGTTGAGGATCTCGATGATTCGAATGTAGTGGTGGATATATTCAGATATGACCCTATATTAGGGTATAGAACTTCTTTGTGGGTCGGTAAGCTTGTGGAGGATCCACTATCCTTCTTGAAGAAGGCTATTTATAAAGAGCCTACTCCCGATGTTGACGATGGTGAGAAGTTATATATCGACCTCGTGTTAGATGGAGGCGCTAGACTATATGATGTTTTCGGTTCACGGGATGGGAGCCATTATGAAGAAGTCCATAAGGTATATACGGAGGGATGGTGTCTAAAAACTGACCTCTCTCCACTTATAATAGCAAGTCTCGGCGGATTGCCATGGGATTCTAGTCTATATCTATTTATGATTGGGCTTTCAAAATTGGCGGTCCTAGGTGTTAAAGAATCCACGGCTATCGTAGTATCGAGAACTAGGGTTAGAGATTTAGATCCAACGGTGTTTAAAGGTTTGACGTTGGATAACGCAGACGATCCCTTCCAGTTTTACATAGCCTATTGCCGTGATAGGTTGTCTGGATACTCTATTGTCCATTATGGTTCTATACCAAGGTCTATAGCTTCCATGTTAAACATAAATAAGACGCTAAACCCTGAAAGGTATCTAGCCCGCATACCAATTACTAAAAAGAGGGATATTCTTGTAATTGAAGACCTATATCTATTTCATCCCTTTAAATGTTTTAGAATGGAATCGGAAGTGGAAGCATAGTTATACCTAGTAGTAGTGAGATGACGTAGAGTATCTTACGACTTGTAGAGAGTGGTGAGACGTCGTTTAAAGGCCTTACACTCCTTCCTCCCGATAGGAAGTAGAAGGTTAGTATAATTAAGGCGAAGAAGAAGAACCCCATTATAAATAGTATACCAATAGCTAAGAATGTGATTATCCTCTGTGTCTCCTCTCCAAAAAATGCTCTTGCTAAATGGCCTCCATCTAGTTGCCAAGCGGGTAAGAGGTTCAGACCTGTGATTAAAAATCCAAGTAGTGCGACGAATGCTAGTGGAGGCAATATTATAATGTCTGTCGGCCCTATAACCCTGAAAAAGCTTAGTATCTTAAGGTAGAGCCATGGTGTAAGCATTGGAGCGAATTCCACGTCAAATTTCTCTACTATCAAGTTAAACTCCTCTTCTGAAAGTATAGGGGTGGTTGGTATCGAATATAAGGTTATTAGTAGTGTAGGTATCAAACCTGCCAATGGACCTGCTAGGCCTATATCGAATAGGGCGTCTCTATCGTTCGGAGGCTCTCTTTGGGATATTACAGCTCCAAAAGTCGGTAATGCAAATACTGGTATCCCAGGTATGAAATATGGTAAGGATGCATCTACACCATATCTCCTTATCATAACCAGATGTCCCAACTCGTGTATACCTATTATCGCTATCAATCCTACGCTATATATCAGCGCTGTAAGTATAGGATTGTAATTCGGTATTATCTCATAGAGTATTGGATTGAAACTCCTGTAATATGCATCAATAGCAATGAAAATGAATGTGATTATGAATAGGATTAAGGGTTTCTTAGTCGGTGATGAATGGACCAATGGATAGCTTCTTATCGTAATCTCTATCCTTCCATCCGGACGTAAATCAGTGAATGCTATGAAACCATTCGTCTTCAACTCCTTATTATACTCAAAGAACTTCTCTTTGAAGTTCTCTTGTGGTTCTATGATATATTTGTATAGACCTGTATATTTATAGCTATCTAATATAGTGAAATACTTGGACGTTATCCTATCTAAAATGACTAGATTAGAGTCTAGTGTTTCATCATACATTTTCCTGCTATCCCCTTATACTTAAGGCATTTGTAAACTATATTAATTTTGGTTTTTTTATGCCTTTACTAATAAATATATCTCTACATACTTTAACTTTAGTGTGAGTAGGAACGTTCAGTTTCGTATAGAGAAGGTTAGATATGAAGAGCTTCCACTCGTCAAATCTATAAATGAGATGATCCTCCCAGAGAATTACCCTATGTATTTCTATGAGAACCTTTTCCAAAATTTTGGTGAGTCTTTCCTTGTTGCTAAAGTTGGAGATGAGATAGTGGGTTATATAATGTGCAGAGTTGAGAAGGAGTTTAAACTTGAGTTTCCCCTAAAATTTAGGAGAGTCGGCCATATAGTCTCGATAGCGGTTAAGCCTAACTATAGGAGGATGGGGATTGGAACAGCTCTTATGAATAGGGCTATGGATGCACTGAAGAATATCTATGGATGTGAATATGTCTATCTAGAGGTAAGGGTCTCAAACCATCCCGCTATAAAATTCTATGAGAGACTTGGCTTCAAGATTTCAAAGACGGTTGAAGGATATTATAGGGATGGAGAGTCTGCATATATAATGGTGTATCATTTCTAACTATTTTAATGGCCTCGTTGAATGAGGTAATAGTTCTCTTTATTGAGATACAAGTGTTTACCGCTTCTGGAGCATTGGCTCCAGGCCCCCTATCTATGGCTACACTAGGAGCTGGGTTGAGACGTGGATGGAAGGCGGGTGTATTAGCTGCAACAGGGCATTTAACGGCTGAGCTTCCGGTATTTCTTCTAGTTGCATACGGTATGCTTAGCATAGAATCTATAGCTGGTTTAAGGGATCTCCTCCTGATTGTTACGAGCATATTTCTCTTCTATCTAGGGTATCTACATATTAAAATAGATGAGGTTGAGTATGAGGCTCTGGAGGAGGTTAGGCATCCATTTACAATAGGATTTGTATTCAGTCTCTTCAACCCCTATTTCATACTATGGTGGGTGACTATAGGCTCTATCTTCATATATGACGCTATTAAATTGCTTGGCTTTCTATGGCTTCCAGTAGTGTATCTAGCCCATGTATGGATGGATTATGCATGGCTCACCTTCCTATCCCTACTTGCAAATCTAGGTGTCACGAAGTTTAGAAGCGAGTTTCTCAAGTATGTGAACATCGGTCTTGGAATTATCTTAATTTGTTTTGGAGCCTTGTTCATCTATGACATCCTTTATACACTCGCTATAGCCTAACTCCTCCATCGTGGGTAGGATGTATTTACGCCCCCTCCATAGAATCTCTCTACCCCTTGATAGTAAGAGTAGGTAGAGTTGGAGAATCAGAATTAAGGGTGTAAATAAGAGGTTGTAGAGCTTAAGCCTATTCAAATATCTCATTTGATCCGACCCAAAGATCTCTTGGTATCGTCTAAGCCTGAAATGGTTTTTGAGGGTGTACGAAAGAAAGACCGTAACTATCCCCAATAGCTTAATGAGGCTGAGGATATGGATACCTGTATATATGATAGTTATAAGGTTGACTAATGCTATAGCGGTAATTAAATTTATGAATAGATGTATAAGGACCCCTTTCAGCCAAAGAGTCTTGTTATAGACGTATACGATCCTCTGCTGTCTAATTATAAAGTTTATGGCGTCCTTGAGTGTATGTAGGGAGGGACTCGGTACTAAGGTGTTTTCGTTAAATCCTATGCCTTTTCTGCATCTAGCTAGATATGTTAGTGGCACGTCATCCGATACAGCCCTCCTCCATAGTCTCATCAGAGTAGAGGTTTTAACGGCCTCCGTCTTGATACATGTAGAACCTCCCCATACTATCCTCTCCTCTCTATTGTAGATAGTATCCAGTGTGTATAGGTTCCAGAGTGATGTTAAAATGGAACCTAATCTATTTTTGATTGGTAGGTATACTCTATAACCAGTTGAAAAATCTTTGTATTCCGCGAGTGATGTTAGATATGTGAACCATCTAGGATGGATGAGTATATCGTCATCGATTATAATCAAATATCTATATCTTGATATATCGATCCTTCTGAGTATGGTGACTATGTTCCCTATCTTTCCTTTATAATCATTATCTTCCATCCCCTCTAGGACCTCGATTTTTATGTTTGATGGTGGTGACTCAATATTTAGAGGCGGTTTTCCGCCTTGATATACTATGTAGAGTTCAGCGTCTTTTGTGTACTTAATTAGTTGTTCAACGAGTTTGTTAAATGTCTCTGGAGGCTCTTTAGTAGGGAGTATTATAAGTGCTCTACCTCTGGTTGGTATCTCACTTATCTCGTCTCCAACATCTTTAACCCCCTTTAAGATGTTGACTGTTATTGCGAGTAGGATTAGTATGAAGACTATGTCTAGAAGGAGGTTAATCACCTTCTTTAATCTCCTCCATACCGATCATAATTGCGACGATGTTATCTCCCCTTATTAAGATAGTTTTTCCCTGGAACTCTGCATCTACCTTGCCCGATATAGTCTCGTATTCATCTAGTAGTAAGGCTCCGTTATGCCCAACCTCTTTAAGGATTCCCTTGACAAGCCCAAACTTCGTCTTTACAATTATCTCTTTTCCAATGAGTTTCTGAAGGTATCTTATTAGATTAAACATGAACTATCAAATAGAATAAAAAAGTTTGTTAGTTATATAGGTTATTTTCATTTTTGTTGTTATCTCCTTTCTGGAATCTCCATCGGCTTATATTTTTATTATTTTGATTTAACAGTTTCTAATAAATGTTTAATTTAGTTCTTTTTCATACGTTTCATCGTTGGAAAAGAAAGATTTATAAAGGAATTCCAACTTTTTATATGGTGAAAAATAGGATTTTGAGGTGAGATGACTATGAGCGCACCTGCATATCCAGTTGCGGCTGGACAGCCGATTATAATCTTGAAAGAAGGGACTTCCAGGAGTAAGGGCAGAGAGGCTATGAAGAAGAATATCCTCGCTGCAAAGACTGTTGCAGAGATTGTTAAGTCAAGCCTAGGACCAAAGGGTATGGATAAGATGTTGGTAGACAGCCTCGGTGATGTAGTGATCACCAATGACGGTGCAACTATGTTGAAAGAGATGGAGATTGAGCATCCTGCAGCCAAGATGATGGTTGAGGTTGCTAAGGCGCAGGATGCTGAGGTTGGTGATGGTACAACCTCTGTTGTTGTATTGGCTGGTGAGTTACTTGCAAATGCTGAGAAGCTTATTGAGAGGGAGGTTCATCCAACAGTCATCATAGAGGGTTATAAGAGAGCCGCTGAGAAGGCTGTCGAGGTTCTAAGTAAGATCGCTGTTAAGGTTGACAGGAATGATGATGAGGTTCTTAAGAAGGTTGCTAAGACCGCTATGAACAGTAAGTTGGTAGCTGGCTATAGAGACTATCTAGCAGAGATCGCGGTAAAAGCTGTCAAGCACATTGTTCAGGAGAGGAATGGAGAGATAAAGATTGACTTGGACGATGTAAAGATTGAGAAGAAGCCGGGTGGAAGTATTAAGGACACTGTATTTGTAAATGGTATAGTCTTGGATAAGGAGGTTGTACACAGTGGTATGCCTAAGAGGGTTGAGAATGCTAAGATTGCATTGATAAACGCTCCATTGGAGATTGAGAAGACCGAGTTCGATGCTAGGATTAACATAACATCTCCAGACCAGATTAGGATGTTCCTTGAGGAAGAGAGGAGGATGCTTAAGGAGATGGTCGACAAGATTACAGCTACAGGTGCTAATGTATTGATATGCCAGAAGGGTATTGACGATGTTGCACAGCATTATCTAGCTAAGGCTGGTGTACTAGCTGTTAGGAGGGTTAAGCAGAGCGATATGGAGAAGATCGCCAAGGCCACAGGTGCTAGAATCGTTAATAACATAGATGACTTGACAAGTGATGACCTAGGTTATGCCGAGGTTGTCGAGGAGAGGAAGATTGAGGATGACAAGTTCGTATTCATCGAGGGTTGTAAGAATCCAAGGGCTGTGACCATTCTAGTGAGGGGTGGTAGCGAGAGGGTTGTTGACGAGGCTGAGAGGAGCCTAGTAGATGCATTGAATGTTGTTAAGGATGTGATTCTGAAGCCTGAGATAGTTGCTGGTGGAGGTGCTACCGAGGCCGAGCTATCTAAGGAGGTTAGGGACTGGGCTGCAAAGTTACATGGTAGGGAGCAGTTGGCTGCCGAGGCCTTTGCAGACGCCCTAGAGGTTATACCATTGACACTAGCTGAGAACTCAGGTCTAGATACTATTGATATAGAGGTTAAGTTGAAGAGTGCTCATAAGAGAGGCAAGACATGGTACGGTGTAGACGTACATACAGGTAAGGTTGCTGATATGATGGAGAAAGAGGTTGTTGAGCCAGCACTAGTCAAGGAGCAGATGATAAAGGCTGCTACTGAGGTTGCGTCAATGATTCTAAGGATTGACGACGTTATCGCTGCTAGCAGGCTAAAGGAAGAGGAGAAGGGCAAGGGACCATCAGGAACTGAGGAGTTCGGCGGAGAAGACTAAATCCTTTTTTACTAAATCTTAACCTATAAAAAATTTTTGGGGTTATTACTCCTCCTTCTTTTTCTCTGATTCTTCCTTCTCAGCTTCTTTTTGTGCCTCTTGGAATTCCTTCTTAGCTTGTCCCAATGCTCTAGCTAGTTTTGGAAGCTGGTTTGGTCCCCAGATTAGAAGCACTATTGCTATTATTATGAGGAATATCAATTCGTTCTGTCCTAAAAGAAGTGTAAATTTCTCTATCATGACTATCCTCCTCAATATATATTCCGTTATTCACATTATTATAAATATTCGTGAAAATGTAGGTAAATATACTTTATATCCAATGTTTATCCTATCTAGAATGTCCTCATCCAGTATTCATCGAATATCCCAATCTCTTCTATAATCCTCTTTATTATTGGTGATAGTATAGGTCTACTGTTTTTCAAGGGGTATCTATATGGTAATGTCACTTCCCAATCCCTACCTACTATCTCGAGGCCGTCGATGAATGGTATCTGATTTAGGCTCATCCCGTTTGCCACTAGATATGCGGTGTAGGCCGCTCCATCTATGCTCATCTGCTTCTCTCCAAGGTTTCTGGCTTTAGTCTCTATCCTATCTGTTAAGAGTTTTTTGGTTCTTTTTCTAGGAGGGTTATCTCCAAGTATCCCGCCCACTACTAATACGGTTTCTCTGTTGATCTCATAGGGGGATAGGGGTTTTGATGCTTCAGGGTCCAGTATAATCAGATTATCGGGATTAATTATCTCATCTACCTTCTCTCTATAGACCTCCCCATATCGAGATAATATTCTCGCAACCCTTTCTCTATCAATATTTGTGTATATAATTTTCCCCTCGCATAGGATGGATGCATTGATATATTCATATATTATCCAGAGGCTATACTCCTCCTCCAGATGTTCAATAGCTATCTTCACCGCTATTCAATCGAATGTATTTATCTATCGTTATAATCTAATATACGTATATATTATGATATACCACATCTATAAAGAACTATGATATGTAATGAATAATAGGCTGTGGAGGATTGATTCGATATGTCGTCGGAGCCTAAGTTGTGGCCGACACCATATGGACCGATAACACAGAGGAAGATATTCGCAAATCTATTGAAGGATATTATTAGGACGAATAAATGTGTATATTGTAGTGCCTGTGCATCTGTATGTCCTACCTATGCTATCCAGATGCTCGACGATGTCCCTAGACTATTAGGTGTATGTATCAAATGTGGATATTGTTACTATGCATGTCCAGGTACCGTTGAGGAGGGTTTCCAAGGATTTGGGGATTATAAGGATGTTGATACTAGGGTTTTTGGAACTGAGAGGACTGAGAGGTTTGGAGTATATAGAAAGATCTATGTTGTTGAGGCTATTGAAGATGAAGATGCATTCCCGGAGGAGGCCGTCTTAAAGGCTATCTTAAAATTTGGTATGGAGAAGGGCTATTGGGGGGCCGTTGCATATGCAGGTAGGGACACTCCAGTAACGGAGGGTCTATTGAGTTATCAGGTTGTGGGGTGGAAGTCTAGACCTTCATATGCTCTCAAACCTAGTGATGTGGAGAGGATTAAACTGAAGGTGTTTACACACCCCCCTACAATTCTTGGTTTGAGGGGGATTGTCGATGAGCTTAAAGGAGGATTTTTCCAGGGTGTGGAGGTTCCACAAGTCGCTGTTCTAGGTCCCCCAGAGCATATAAGGAGTATATGGAAGGGGCGTCTATCATGGGCTGGACATACAAAGCTTTTAAGGACGGTTGTGTTCACAGCCTCCTATTTCCATAGGAAGTTCTTCCAGCCAACTAAGCTTCTGCCAATCCTCGCTAAGAAGGGTGTCAACTTCAACAATATATCGGATGTGGAGTATGGTAGTGATTCAATCAAGTTTAAAGTTGGTGATAAATGGGTGGAGTTTAGTTTTGAGGAGTTAGAGCCGAGTATTAACAAGGCTATTGAGGAGGCTGGTGACATGACTGGAGAGTATGCGGATGTGTCTGCAGGTAGGGTGGAGGGTGTGGATGGGATAGTCTTGATTGTTAGGACTGAGAAGGCGGAGGAGATAGTATCTAGAATGTTTGATGAAGGTCTTCTCAAGCCTCTTGATTTTGATGAGTCTCTCGTTAAATCTAAATTGAATGAGTTGTATGGAGGTGGTTCCTAATGTTGTTAGGACCTTTTGAGTCGTTCTGGATATTTGTGATTCTCTTCTTCATAACATCCGTAGCCATGGTTGCTATGGCGTGGATGATTGCTAGTAAGAAGAGAGAACCTTCTAAATATGATGTATTCGAGGCTGGTCAGCCTATGGACGTCATTCCCAATGTCGTGGGGCTCTTCGGCTCGATTAGATATTTTGCATATGCCATGGCCTTCTTTGTCCTAGATTCCTTTGTATGGATTTTGGTGGCCTATACAGGGGTTATCAGCCTAAATGGTAAGGTGGCTGTTTTATACCTTCTAATCTATATATCCACTCTATTGTTGGGTCTATGGTATTATGTAACTAAGGTTTTGGAGGTGTATAGAAAATGAGTGGTAATGGAGAGTATCAAAAAGGTCTTCTTGAGAAGATGCCTAAGACTATAAGGAAACTGTATAACTGGGGGAGGTCATTCAGTCTATGGCCTGTACATCTTGTAACGGGGTGTTGTAGCCCCGAGTATATGCAGCTCTTCGGGCCCAGGTATGATCTTGAGAGGTGGGGTGTCCTGCCACTCGCATCTGCGAGGCAGAGTGATGTGATGATATTCGTGGGGAATGTGGCTAGGAAGATGATGATAAGGGCTAAAAAGGTATATGAGCAGATGCCTGAGCCTAAATGGGTATATGTAGTTGGTGCATGTGCCTCTAGTAAGGGGCCGTTCCCCGAGAGCTATAGCCTCGTTAGGGTCAAGGATTATATGAAGGTGGATATGTTCGCAGCCGGCTGCCCCCCCAAGCCGGAGTCTATCCACTATGGTTTTCTAAAGCTTAGGGAGAGGGTTTTGAATGAGGTTGGGATGTATGAATCCTCAGGAACTGTTAAATCAACTTAAGGAGAGGTTTGGAGAGGAGAATATTCAGGAGGCTAGAGTGGAGAATAAGAGATTATTCTTTAAAGTCCCTTATGAAAAGGCTCATGAAGTGGCTCTCTTTCTGAAGGAGAATGGATTTGACATGCCCATTACAATGGGTGGGACGGACTTCCCGAAGAAGAACGTCATCGAGATCTTCTATGGTATCTGGTCATCAGTCCATGACTTCGTTGTTATGATGAAGTTTGATATTAGCCGTGAAGAGCCCAAGTTTAAGACTTTTATTGAGATCTGGCCTGGTGTGCATAACTTTGAGAGGGAGACCTGGGAGTTACTGGGTGTTGAGGTTGAGGGGCATCCCAGGCTCAAACTCCTTCTCCTTCCAGATGATTGGAGTTTTGAGGAGGAGGGGTATCCCCTCAGGAAAGACTTCAATCCATCCAGGTATAAGAGGCCATGGGGTGATGAGGAGTGAGTCATGATATGCATAGATATTTGACCGACCCCTTCCAGGAGATAACTGAGCTGGGTGATGGATTATTCAGACTTAATATCGGCCCGCAGCACCCTATTAGTGGTCAGGGGAGATTCCTAGTCATAACAGATGGTGAGATTGTATATGATATAGAGGTTGACATCGGCTATAGCCATAGGGGTATTGAGAAGATACTTGAGTATAAAAACTATGTACAGGCTGTAGTCCCTCTAGAGCGTATGGTGATGCTCGACACATCAAATATTTTGATGGGTTTTGTGAGGGCTGTTGAAGACCTATATGGGGTAGAACCTCCACCTAGAGCTAAATATATAAGGACTATTATAAACGAGTTGAACAGGATCTCCAGCCATCTATATGCCTTAGGACTCTTTGCAGAGTCTGCTGGATGGAATCCAGCAATATTTATATGGACCACCGCAGATCGTGAGCCTATCCTAGATCTTCTTGAGATGATTACAGGCGCTAGATGGAGCCACTCATTCTTCATACCCGGTGGTGTTAGGGCGGATCTGCCTAGGGGGATTAAAGAGAGGATTTTAAATACGATGGATTATCTGGAGAAGCGTTTTGAGGTTTATGAGGATGCATGGATATATAATGAGACTTTCAGGTTGAGGACTGAGGGTGTAGGCGTCCTACCTAGGGATAAGGCCATTGAATGGGGGGCTGCAGGCCCTAGTCTAAGGGCCTCAGGCGTTGCATATGATACTAGGAAGAATGAGCCTTATTCCGCATATCCAGAGCTTGATTTCAAGATTGTTACCCACACTGCTGGTGATTCCTATGCTAGGGGTTGGGTTAGATTTGAGGAGATGAAGGTTAGTGTAGATATTATTAGGCAGGCTATTGAGAATATGCCTGAGGGCCCTGTTAAGAAGACTCTTCCACCTAGGCCTGTGAAACAGGAGGCTCTGGCTAGAGCCGAGACTGGACGTGGTGAGATCAACTTCTATATATATACTGAGGGTAGGGATAAACCGTATAGGGTTAAGATTAGCCCTGCAAGTTTCAGAAACTTCTTCGTTATTGAGCAGTTACCTAAGATTCAGGAGATTAAACTGGCTGATGTACCCCCTATGATATATAGTTTTGACCCCTGGTTTTTAGATGCAGATAGGTGATAGCCATGTTGGATTGGATATTGGAATTTGTGAAGACGAATTTCCAGCCTCTATTTAGAATAATTATATTCCCTGGTCTCACGTTCCTATTTGTCTTCACAATATTTGCTGTATGGTTCCAGAGAAAGTATCTGGCTAGGCTTATGATGAGGATGGGCCCTGTCCATGCAGGTAAGGTGTTGGGATGGCTACAGCTCGTAGCTGACGCACTTAAGTTGATAGCTAAAGAGATAATCCTACCTAAATATGCATATAAAAAACTGTTTCTATTCTCCGCAATCACTCTTCCGGTTATCCCGGCGGCGGCGATAGCATTGATTCCGTTTGGCCCTAACTTCGCCATCTTCAACCTACCTGGATATACAGCCCCACTATTCCTCGGTATAATGAGTCTATATCCAATATTTATCATCTTGATGGGTTGGTCATCAAATAATAAGTTCACGTTGATAGGCGCCTTTAGGACGATCTATCTTGATGTAGCTGGTGAGATACCCATCTTCCTAGCGGTTTTAGGTGTGATGTTATGGGCTGGTACATATGACCTCCAGACGATTGTCGAGATGCAGAAGAATATGTGGTTCGTAATTCCACAATTCCTAGGTTTTATAGTCTTCTTTATAAGCTATTTCGCGATGATTGAGAAGGCCCCTATGGATATTCCAGAGGCTGAGACTGAGCTAGTATTTGGATATAGAACCGAGTATACAGGAGCCCTCTTCTTGGATACTATGATGGGTGACTATGTGAATGTACTGGCATGGAGCCTACTCATGATCACACTCTACTTTGGCGGATATCATGGGCCACAGGTATTTCCAGACCCTATTTTGAACGGAGCCTTCTGGATATTAATTAAATTAATAATTATCTTAACAATTACATTCACAGTTATAATTTCATATGCGCGACTTAGGATAGATCAGGCCATCCGACTTGGATGGTACTATCTAATCCCGTTGGCTCTAGCCAATATAGTTTTAACTGTTATATTGAAATCTCTGGGGGTGTAGAGAGATGAAGAGGAATCTAATCAGCCGGATCTTGGTTCCATTCGCGACGGTTTTGAAGCATGCTGCATATAAGCCTGTCACCCATAAATATCCCTTTGAGAGGATAGAGGGGTATCCTAGGACCCGTGGAAGGATAGTTCTAAGGATGGAGGAGTGTATAGGATGTGGTGCATGTGGATATATCTGTCCAGATGAAGCTATTAAGATGAAGCCTGTCGAAGGTAAGGAGTTGACATACCCTGCAATCGACTTCCTGAAATGTAGCTTCTGCGGCTTATGTGTTGAGATATGCCCTAGAGACGCTTTATATATGCAGGATGTAGTTGAACTAGCCTCTGACGAATATAAAAACCTTACATACTATCCGGAGAGGATGACCCAGCCCGAGGATATTAAGAAGCTTCTTCCAGAGCTTAAATATGTCTTAAAGCCTGTTACGGATAAGGATGGAATGAGGTATGTGAAGAGGAGGTTGCGATGAACCACTTTGAATTATCCCTAATAATTCTGGAGGTTGTGATGATTCTATTTGCGATTTATGCTGCAGAGACTAAGAACCTGGCCTACTCTATACTTAGTCTCCTATTGATCAGTGTATTGGCTGGGATAGTCTTCTTCATGTTGGGAGCGGTATTTACTGCCATAGTTCAATTAGCCGTGTTCTCAGGAGCCATCATAGTAATGTTTATATTCGTTTTTATCATGACTAAAGGAGGTGTCCCGAAGGATGAGTCTTACTGAGGAGTTACCTAGATATATTGGTATCGCATTTCTAGTCGTATTGATACTATGGTTTATCGAGATTAGTCCAACAGTTTTTAAAGAGATTCTTCTTCCAAGGGTTGAGGGGTATCAGTTTATAGAGGGTGCAACACGTTTTCTATGGGGGCCTAGGTTCATCGATACCCTTGCCCAGGGAATCGTAGTGTTGGCTGGTTTGATAGGAGTATTGGCTTATGTCTTATGGGGTGATAAGGAATGATAGAGTATTCACTCCTCATCACATCGGCAGTCTTAGTTGGTATAGGTATATACATGGCGTCTACAAAGAAGAATCTATTAAAGATATTCATCGGTATCGAGATACTAGCTACAGGTGTGAACCTGAATTTCATCAGCCTAGCATTTATAAAATACGGTGAGTTGTCTGATGCATTGGCAAACTCTATCGTAATCACCTCGATAGTGATAGACGGTGTATTGGTGGGTGTAGGGCTGGCCCTAACCCTTCTGGTATATAGAAGATATGGTACCTTGAATGTAGATGTCCTTAGGAAGTTGAGGTGGTGAGTATATGATTGATGTCTTGGCGAATCTAATCTGGATGGCTCCATTCATAATAGTATTCCTACTCCCATTGGCTAATAAGGTTGGGGATAGGGTTAGGGATGCTGTAGCTGTATCCGGTGGTTTGATATCCGCATTAGCCTCTCTAACGCTTGGAGTAGATGCGATGGACGGTGTTATATCTTTTGGAGGAAGTAGTTTAAAGATTCCGTATGACCTTGTAATGTTGAAATGGATACCTATTGACGGATATAACATAACATTTGGTGTCTTACTCGATCCCCTAAGCCTATTCATGGCTAATGTAGTGTCTTTGATAGGCTCCTTAATCCTGATATATTCAGTTGAGTATATGCATGGAGACAAGTCAATCCTTAGATATTGGATTCTAATGAATATATTCATAGGTTCTATGCAGCTCCTTGTCTTGGGAGATAGCTTTCTAACCCTATTCTTCGGTTGGGAGGGTGTTGGATTCGCCAGCTATGGCTTGATAGGATATTACTATAAGGATGAGAAGAAGTATTGGATAGGTCCATATCCACCTACCCATGCTGGTATGAAGGCCTTTATAACAACCAGGATTGGAGATGTGGGTCTGTTAACAGCGATCGTGATAATCTTCATATCATCAGGTACACTCAACTTTATGGAATTAAGTAATAATCCTGAGTGGGCCATGGTCTTGGCTAGAGAGGGAGTCTTAGCAGTTACTCTGCTCCTAGCCCTTTTAGGACCTATAGGTAAGTCGGCACAGTTTCCACTACATGAATGGCTTCCAGAGGCTATGGCAGGCCCTACCACTGTTAGTGCATTGATACATGCGGCGACTATGGTTAAGGCTGGAGTATATTTCCTAGGTAGGATAACAGGGATACTCTATAACGTCTATTGGGGGTTAGAGGAGATAGGTATAAACATATGGAGTGAGTTGCAGACCTTCTATATAGTAGTGGCGTTTGTAGGTGCGTTTACAGCGTTTCTAGCTGCTTCACAGGGTATGGTATCGGATCAGATAAAGAAGGTCTTGGCATATTCGACTGTAAGTCAGCTCGGCTATATGTTCGCAGCCTTTGGAATAGCAGGTTTATTGATTGAACATCCTGAGGCATTTGTAGATGCATATCTAACTGGTGTCTTCCATCTAAGTAGCCATGCGATTTTCAAGGCCCTTCTATTCCTAGGAGCTGGAGCGGTTGGTCATGCGGTTGAGAGTTATCTATTCAAGGATATGGGTGGTCTAAGGAAGTATATGCCAGTCACATTCTCGTTAATGATGATAGGTGCCTTATCACTCGCTGGAATACCTCCCTTCAATGGATTCTGGAGTAAAGACGCGATTCTCCATGCAGCCTATGCAGAGGGGCCTTTCTGGGTATATCTCCTACTAGCCTTATCAGCCATATTAACTGCGTTCTATACATTTAGGATGATTGGACTCGCGTTCTATGGTGAAGAGAGTGAGAATGTCAAGCATCTTATAGAGCATGGACATCCGCCACATGATCCAGGGCCTCTCATGAAGATACCCCTATTTATACTTGCAGCCGGATCCATAGTATCTGGACTATTACTCCCATTCTTAGCTGGATATTTCAAGCCGTTATTCAAGTTCCTAAATATAGAAGACCTGGTCTTTAAAGAGGTTGTTCTATTCAAGTTCCCCGACTTCCTAATTAAGACTGTATTAAGCCCCTTATTCGGAGTGGCGATGGTGTTAGTGGCTATAGGTATAATACCTTCTTACTATATCTACATGGTTGGAAGGACCGACCTACTCAAGCTTGTAGATGGGCCGTTGAAGCCACTATGGACATTCCTATATAATAGATGGTACATAAACGCTTTATACTACAAAGTATTTGTCGATGGTACGAGGGCATTATCAAGTTTCATATTTAACTTTATAGAAACGAATGGTGGAGGGGAGGCGACGAAATACCTATATACAGAGTTTTCGGAACAGGTTAGAAAACTACAGACCGGATTACTCAGGATCAATATGTCATACCTTCTGATGATGTTCATATTAATTACTATCTTCTTCATGGTGGTGATATAAAATGTTGTTCCTATTAACCCTGTATCTACTGATAATAGGAGGCTTTGTATCATATGTAGTAGCAGCGAGATATGGTAGTAAAGCTGGGTATGTATCTGCATTGACGATACTATTGGCTCTACTCCTTGTTATACAGCTCTATACAGCATCTCCCGGTAGATATGTTGAGACCATTGAGTGGGCAGCTGTACCGAACTTTATTTCACTGAATGCGGTATTTGTGATAGACGGTATATCCTATATCTTCATACTTATAGTGTTGATTGTAACTCTGTTCTCAGCGATCTATAGCGTCGGGTATATGGATCATGCTAAGAATCCACATATCTACTTCCTAACCTATATGTTGTATACAGCGGCTATGGTGGGTGCCATAGCAAGCTACAATATACTTCAATTCTTCTTCTTTTGGGAAGCTATGCTTATGCCGAGCTATTACATGATCGCGGAATGGGGATATGGTGATAGGAGGCGCGTAGCATTTAAATACTTCCTATATACACAGGTAGGTAGCGTCCTCCTCATTATAGCTATAGGTATTCTTGGGATGTATAGTCTCGACGTCTTTGGAAGCTTAACATTTGACTTGGATAATCTATACAAACTGATAGGTATTATCCCTGCAGATATTCAGAGGCTATTACTCGGCCTCATGCTCATAGGGTTTGGAGTGAAGATGGCTATCTTCCCATTACATGGATGGCTTCCAGAGGCACATGCTGAGGCACCGACACCTATTAGCGTTATCTTGAGTGGTGTAATGATAGAGATTGGCCTCTATGGTTTGATAAGATTTACACTTCCATTTACAAGTGAGGTATGGCTTACAGATTTTTACATAACCTCTCTACTCGTCTTAGGATTGGTGACATTATTCTATGGAGGTATGATGGCCCTTGTCCAGAAGGATGTGAAGAGACTTCTTGCTTATAGTAGTATAAGCCAGATGGGTTATATGTTTGTGGGGCTGGCCGCTGCAAATATAATCTCCTTAGAGGGTAGTATAATGCATGTATTTAGCCATGGTCTTCTAAAGGCCCTCCTATTCATGGTTGCAGGTGTATTAATTCATGTAGTGGGTGTAAGGAGTCTAGATAAACTAGGGGGGTTAGCATCTAAGATGCCATTTACAGCTTCTGTCGCGATCGTCGGGGCTATGGGAATAGCCGGTCTACCAGGTATAGCGGCATTCATAAGTGAGTTTATGATATTCAGCGGTGTATATAACGTGGGTATAGCCAATAAGGTATTATTTACATTGTTTGCAGTACTAGGTACAGCTATATCCGCTGCGTATATGACGATCTTCATTAGGAATATCTTCTTTAGAAAGCTTCCTGCAGAGCTTGAGGATGTTAAGGAGGCTCCAATGTCTATGTTACTACCTATGATTGCACTAGCCGCTTTAGCAATTATATTCGGTGTATATCCATCACCCGTCCTCAACCCGATCGTATCGGGTTTGAATGAATTCTTTGAGATCTTGGGAGGTGTGGCATGATGCAGCTGGTGAATCCAATATTTGATGTATTGATAATATCAGGGTTAGTACCTATAATTACGACGTTACTAGCATTCTTCCTGAAGGATAGGGAGAAACTTAGATATCTAGGCTTCGTCGGTTTCATAGGATATATCATACTTATAATCTATATCCTTCAAGACTTTGTATGGACGAATAACTTTGAATTGACGTTGATGGATATACCTGGAAGCTCTAAACTAGCTCTTAACGACTTCAGCAAATTCTTTATACTAGTATTCTCTATATTGGCTCTGCCAACATATCTACATTCCATTAACTATATGGAGGAGGATAGGAATCTAAGTAACTATTATGTATTAGTCGGTGTTATGCTATTCGGATTAATAGGTATTACTGTTGCAGACGATCTTTTCACATTCTTCGTATTCTGGGAGGCAATGGCAATAAGTAGCTATGTATTGGTCGGCTTTAGATACCATCTAGACGAGCCTCTTGAGGCGGCCGTTAAATACATAGTTATAAGTGGTGTCGCCAGCCTCATATTGCTTTATGGAATCAGCTTTGTATATGGATTGGCAGGTGCATTAACCATCGATAGTATCCTCTCCTTCTTGGGAGGAGTGGGTGGACAGTCCATATATCCAGTTCTCTTTGCAGCAAGTCTATTCATGATCGGATTTGGTGTGAAAGCCGCGTATTTCCCATTATGGACATGGCTTCCAGATGCGCATCCAGCTGCACCAAGTCCAATAAGTGCATTGTTATCTGGTATCGTTATAAAGGCCGGTATACTCGGTCTAGCTAAATTTGCACTACCCTTCTTCCTAGTAGAGAGTAGGATATTCTATCCAGTATTCCTGGCTATAACACTCTTAACTTTGACAGTTGCTAATCTCATGGCTCTCATGCAGGATGATATTAAGAGGCTATTGGCGTATAGTAGTATTGCGAATATAGGGTTTATATTGATTGGATATACGGTAGCCGTTAAAGGCTATGTAGATATTGGTTTGGCCTCCGCCTTTGCACATGTGTTTACGCATGCCCTAGGTAAGGGAGCTGCATTCCTTGCAGTGGGTGGAATCTTATATCTCATCCATACCCGTAGTATCTCAAAGCTAGAGGGCTTCGGAAAGTTATATCCAAGTGTGGCTGGCGTCCTCATGCTGGCATTATTTAGTTTGGGCGGCCTCCCACCACTTCCGGGGTTCTGGAGTAAATGGCTCCTCATATTCTCTGCTGTGGAGGCAGGAGAACTTCTACTGGCATTCTTTGGTGTGATAAACAGTGTATTCGCAGTTATATATTATATATGGCTATTCCAGAGGCTATTCTTCTCAGAACCTAGTGAAGAGCTGAAGAAGAGTAAGCCTCTACCACCATACCTAGGTTCTTCACTCCTGATGATAGGTATACTACTCCTAGCATTTGGTCTCTATCCAAACCTCATCTATGAACCAGCCTATGCAGCGGCATCCTTCCTAGAAAGTCTATTCCAGACCCTCTTCTAACCACATTTTTAAACATTCCATATCTCTCATTTTATTCTTCATCAGCTCTATATATTTGATTTGATGTGGTATGGAGGTAAAGATAAACTTAGAGTTAGATAGAGATATAAGAGGTTTGTATGTAGTGGCTGGCCTCCCAGGTATGGGGCTCTCGGGAAAACAGGCTGTAGACCATTTAATTAAGACATTAAATGTGGATAAGGTGAGTAGTATAGAGAGTGATTTCCTCAATCCTCCTGCAGTTTCTACTCTTAACGGGATAATTGACGATATCCCTCCAGAGATATTCTCATTTTACTATGCCGAGAAAGACGGTAAGAATCTCCTCCTGTTTACCGGTAATGTCCAGCCTATAAGTGCTGAGTGGCAGCATATCATGTCGAAGGCTGTTGTAAAGGCTTTGGAGGGATATGATGTAGCTGCTATATTCACACTCGCAGCTACTCCAATAGAGTATTACAAATATGACGTCTCCATATACGGAGTCGCAACAACGAGACAATTTCTAAATGAGTTGGTAGCGTATGGAGTGATACCTATGGAGGGTGAAGGTGTAATATCCGGTATGAATGGCCTAATTATAGGCTATGCCAAGCAATATGGTTATAAAGGGGCGGTGTTGATGGCCGAGACATTTCTAAGGACATCCCAGGATGTGATAGCCCCATATGCCCTTCTTAAGGTTCTAGCTAAAATCTTGAAGATTGAACTTGATCTTAGGGAGTTGGAGGAGAGGGCAAACCTCTTCCACCGTGAATATCTTAAATATATGAAGAAGGCTCCGGAGAAGAGTGATAAAGGCTTGGGATATATCTCATAGGGTGATAGATATGTTGAGGGTCGGCGTCCATACATCAATATCTGGAGGCGTTGACAAGAGTGTAGATAGGGCTTATCAACTAGGATGCACCTCATTCCAGATATTCACTAGGAATCCAAGGGGGTGGAAAGCCTCCCCCCTTAAAGAGGAGGAGAAGGTTCTATATAAGACTAAGGTAAGAAGGTATGGATTTGAAGGATTTAACGTTGCACATATGCCCTACCTCCCAAACCTCTCATCACCCAAGGATGACATCTATGAGAAGAGTCTAGAGACTTTCATAAATGAGCTTAGAAGGTGTGAGGAGCTGGAGATTCCATATCTAGTTATACATTTAGGCAGTCATATGGGGAGTGGATTCGAGTCTGGTAAAAAGAGGCTTGTCGGAGCTATTTATAAAGCTGTCGAGTCGGTAGAAAATAGTGTACGTATACTCCTGGAGAATATGGCTGGTCAGAAGAATAATATGGGCAGTAGATTTGAGGATTTAAGGAAGCTTATGGATGAGCTCTCGGGATTGGAGGATAGAATCGGTTTCTGCTTTGACACTGCCCATGCATTTTCAGCTGGCTATGACTTAAAGGTAAAGTCTGGTGTGAGGGAGACTGTGGAGGAGTTTAACAGTTTAATCGGTTGGGAGAATGTATATGTAATCCATCTAAACGATTCTAAACATGAGGTTGGAAGTGGGAGAGACCATCATGAACATATAGGACTCGGATATATAGGCGAGAAGGGATTTCAATATTTCCTGGAATACGATTTTATACGAAGTAAGCCTTTAATTCTAGAGACACCTGTAGATTCTAGGAGGGGTGATATAGGTAATATTGCTATGGTATGGCTTTTAGCTGGTGTGGAGCCTCCTAAGGAGGTATTCGATAGGTGGTTGGAGGCTCTCTCTGAGGATGATGTGGATATGGAGATTGTTAAGAGGCTAATGTGATGGATAGGAATCAATATAACTATAAATAATAAAAATGGGGTGGAGGATGTAGAGTATCTATTCTACAAATACTTTAATTGCCTCTACTGGGCAGACAGTCTCACAGGCTAGACAGAAGATACATTGGTCTTCGTTCTTTGGATCTGCCTTCTTGTCGGATGCTGGGTGCCCTGGAGTCTCAAACCACTCGAAGACACCGACTGGACATGCATCTAGACATGCCCCATCAGCTATACATATGTCGAAATCAACGGCAACAACATTTCCATGGATGCCAAGCTGTTCAGGTGGGTTTACAGGACCCCATACTGGATGTCCTTCGTGAGTATCCACTTGTTCTCTCTTACTCTTAAAATCAGGGTCTATGGGCAATGTGACTCACCTAATAAACATCTTTATTCACAGCTTATATAAATCAAGGTCTATATATAACAGCCTTATCATGTCATAATCTAACATCATCTCTGAGGGCCCAGTCTTTATTCTATGCTATATACATTATATTTTTTAGGTGGTTGGAGTGCCTGACTTCCCTTCTCTTGAATGGGCTGAAGAGTTTTGTAGGAAGGTTAATGAATCTGAGGAGTATAGGAGGAGTGCCAAGGGCTGGGTCTGGCCTATACTCTTTACGGTTGAAGACTTGCCTGAAGAGTTGAGGAGTAAATATGGGGAGTCAGTAGGTATATATGTTGAGCTTAAAGATGGAGAGTGTCTAGGCGTTAGACTTGTATATGATAAGGATTCGGTGGATGCCCCATTTGTTATAACAGGCTCTTATGATGATTGGATGGAGGTTATTAAAAAGGGTATGAATCCTGTTAATGCACTTGTTAGACGTAAGATACGGCTTGTCAAGGGGAACTTCTCAACTATACTCAGGTTTCCAAAGGCTGCGATAGAACTTGTTAATATTGCTAAGGAGGTTGGGATATAGTGAAGGCAGCGGTCTTATATGGGTTTAGGGAGCCCTTCAGGATTGAGGATGTGGAGGTCCCCAAACCAAGTGGTAATGAGGTTTTGGTTAAAGTATATGGATCCGGTGTATGCCATAGCGATTTACACCTTATTAAAGGGGATTTCGAGGATGAACTCCCAATAACATTCCCATTTATACTTGGCCATGAGGTTTCAGGGGTTGTAGTAGAAGCTGGTGATGAAGCTTCTCAATATGTATCTGAGGGTATGGAGGTTCTAGTCTATAGCTTCTATTGTATGCAGAGGGATAGATATCAGGTTAAGGGGCTTGACCAGATATGTGGGCTCCGTACCCCTGGAGGGATAATAATGTTCAATGGTGGATATGCGGAGTATATGCTCGTTCCCCACTATAGATACTTAGTTGATGTGACCGGTATTGATGATCTGGTTTCAGCCGCTATACTTAGCGATGCTGGGTTGACTGCATATAGAGCGGTTAAGAAGGCTAGGGAATATCTGGATCCAGATGAGTATATATTGATTGTAGGCTTAGGTGGGACAGGATTATTTGGGTTGGAGACGGTTAGGAAGCTACTTCCCAATCCTGTTGTAGCCGTCGATATTAACCCGGCCAAGATATCTCTAGCTGAAGAGTTGATAAACCTACGTGAGGATTATGACTTTCTCATCGATGCTTCTAAAGTGGACCCTAGGAGGGAGGTGTTATCACTCCTAGGTGGTGAAGCACCTAAGGTCGTTATAGATTTTGTTGGTCTAGAGGCTACTCTATCTACATATTTGGATCTTGTTTCACCCGCGGGTGCCTATGTCTTGGTAGGTCTTGGAAGTAGGATGGGGCCTAGGATACCTATTCATAAGATGGTTATAAATGAGATTACATTGACTACAGTGTTGTATGGAAGTGTAAATGATCTGTATGAGCTTGGAATGTTGGGTAGGAATGGGGTTATAGAATATTGGAAGCTTGTGGAGAAGATTAGATTAGAAGATATTAATGAGGCATTTAGACGGTTGGAGCGTGGAGAGGCATTGAAGAGACAGGTAATATCCTTTGTGGAGTGAGGGGGGTTAATCCCCCTTGATATATTTAGATATCAACTCCCTAACTTCCCCATCTTTAAGGACTTCTCCAACGGCTCCCTTGAAACTCTCTAGGATAATGTGTTCGACGAAATGTTCTGTATAGCAGTATGGACATGGCTTTAGATTCTTAGCGGTATCTACAACCTCGTCATGCTTCTCCTCCAAAACCCTGATAATTATCCTTTTGACATCATCTTTTATACTATCTATGAATGGTTTTAGAAGCTCATCGATGTTTTTAGGCTCCTCATATAGATATACATCCTTCGATGTTGCATAATACTTTAGGACTCCACCTCTAACCTCAACCACCTTAACAAGGTTAATCAATCCACTCTCCTTCAACAGTTTAATGTGGTATCTAACCGCGTTTATACTCTTGTTAAACCCTCTCTTCTTCAACTCCTCAGTGATCTCCTGGACACTCATGGGCCTCTTACTAAGCATATCTAATATAGTGATTCTAACCTCATCTGATAGGGCCTTCACCTCGTCAATTCTAAATACATGTGGAATCCCCATATGGCACACCCCTATTAATAGAAAGTTTATATACCTATTTAAATATAATTGTATTGGTACAAAAAAATTGGTGATGGTTGTGACAGATAAAAGTGCGGAAACTAAGTTAGAAGCTAGGCAGAAGGAGCGTCTCAAGATCATTGGTATGCACTGTGCCACCTGTGCATTAACCATTGAAAAGACGTCTAAGAAATTGCCCGGTGTTGGTGACGTATCAGTAAGTCTGACAGCTGAGGAGGCAGTCATCGAATATGACCCCTTCAAGATATCACTTAAGGATGTTGTTAGGGAGATTAGGAAGGTTGGATATGATGTTTATAAAGAGGAGGGTAGGTTCATAGTAAAGAATTTGTCCACAGTTGATGATGAGTCTCTAATTGAGAATAGCTTGATGAAGAATCCGGGTGTTATAGAGGTAAAGGCTAACCATGTTTCTAAGGCGGTCTATGTAACGATCAACCCTATGACTATATCCTTTGAGGAGGTGCAGAGGAAGATAGAGGAGCTTGGTTTCCAGGTCGAGAAGGTTGATACTAAGGCCGAGGTTGAGGATATCGAGAGGAAGGTGGTTGAAGAGGAATTGAGGAAGTTGAGGTGGCAGGTTATACTGAGTCTAGCCCTCGGAATACCACTCATGATATACACTACTCTCCCGGTCTTCGGGATACCGCTCCCATTCAAAGAATATTATGGTTTGATAGGGTTCCTCTTAAGTACACCTGTTGTATTCTTTGCTGGCAGGCGTTTCTATGTCGGGGCTATAAGGGCCCTAAGGAATAGAACTGCGAATATGGATACCCTTGTAGCACTGGGTACAGGCGCTGCATATGTATTCAGTACTGCAGTCTTCTTCGGTTTGATAGAGTCTGAGGAGGTATTCTTTGAGGCTGCAGCTGTGGTAATCGGTTTCATCCTCCTAGGTCGGTATATGGAGGTTAAGATGAAGCTTAGGACTGGTGAGGCCGTTAGGAAGTTGATGGAGCTACAGAGTAGGAATGCATTGGTTATCAGGGATGGCGTGGAGATGGAGATACCTATTGAAGAGGTTAGGGTCAAAGATACCGTGGTGATAAAGTCTGGTGAGAAGATCCCTGTCGATGGGATTATCATCGAGGGGCAGGGATATGTAGATGAGTCCATGTTGACTGGTGAACCTATACCTGTTCTGAAGAAGGAGAGGGACCCAGTATTTGCAGGTACGATATTAAAATCTGGATATCTCAAGGTGATTGCCACAAGGGTTGGTAGAGAGACAGTACTAAGCCAGATTATAAAGCTAGTTAGATATGCACAGTCTGCAAAACCGCCTATTCAGAAGCTTGTGGATAAAATCTCTGGATATTTTACATGGATAGTAATGGCTATAGCTACTGTAACATTCATTACATGGTATTTCATAATAGGTGTAGAGCTATCCCTAGCCATTATGTTTACCGCAGCTGTTCTCCTTGTGGCGTGTCCCTGTGCCCTAGGATTGGCTACACCAACAGCAGTATCAGTAGGTGTTGGTAAGGCTGCTGAGAAGGGGATAATAATTAGGAATATCGAGGTTTTGGAGAAGATTGATACTCTAACGACTATAGTCTTTGATAAGACTGGAACACTTACCAAAGGCGAGCCCGAAGTCACGGATGTAATATGTTACAATGGCTTTACAGAGGAGGATATCCTGAGACTTGCAGGCTCCGCAGAGAAGGGGAGTGAACATCCTATTGGAGTAGCTATAGTTGAGAAGGCATCCAAGACTGTCGGTGACCTTATAGAGCCTAAGAATTTCGAGTATATCCCTGGCCAGGGTGTATATGCAGTGGTAGATGGTAGGACCGTCGTTCTTGGAAATGATAGGTTGATGAAGGGGTTTGAAGTAGATGTATCCAAGGCTGAGAAGGATGTGGAGAGTCTTAGGGATGAGGGTAAAACAGTTATCTATGTAGCTATAGACGGTGTTTTAGCCGGGCTAATCGCCGTCGCAGATACCCTTAGAGAGGATTCTAAAGAGGTGGTTGAAAAACTTAGGAGGGAAGGCTATAAAGTGATTATGTTGACTGGAGACCATAGGGTGACTGCGAAGGCCATAGCTAAGAAACTGGGTATTGATGAAGTCTTTGCGGAGGTAAGCCCTGAGGATAAGACGGAGAAGATTAAAGAGCTACAGAGGAGAGGTGAGGTCGTTGCCATGGTTGGAGACGGTATAAACGACGCACCAAGCCTCACACAAGCCGATGTAGGGTTCGCCATGGGTGGAGGCACAGATATTGCAAAGGAGGCGGGCGACATAATCATAGTTAGGAATACAGTATCAGGCGTATACACCTCTATAAAGATCAGTAAGAAGATTAAGAGAAAAATAATCTTCAATCTATTCTGGGCATTCATCTATAACGTAATATTAATTCCGATCTCGGCAGGTGTATTGGCGCCTATGGGTATAATATTGAGACCTGAATACGCTGGTGCGGCCATGGCTCTAAGCTCAATATCCGTTACTGGAAATGCACTATTGATGAAGAGGGAGCGTCTCGAGTGACCAACCACTACAAATTTTTCTTTAATGGTTTAAATATTTTGATAACAATATTTAATGTATAAGGTGGTTATAAATGGCAAAGGATCCGGTATGTGGAATGGAGGTGGACCCTTCAAACGCTGCTGCAAAGACTGTATATAAGGGTACTATCTACTACTTCTGTAGTCCACAATGTAAGACGGCTTTTGAGGAGAAGCCAGACTTTTATCTTGAACATGGTCCACAGGGTATGCCTGGCATGGAACATCACCATGAACATGGGCATGAACACGGCCATGGACATCATCATGAACATGGGGATAAAGGCTGTGGATGTTGCTCCTAATCCATTTTAACCTCTTTTTTATTTAGTAACTCTCCTCTTCAGATGGATATCTACCTCTAATTATATCCTCCAAGAGTTTTTCGGTAGCTTCTCTAGCTAATTCATATACGTCGATATATTTCTTTACAAATCTGGCTTTGAAGTCTGGATACATGCCGAGGAAGTCATATAGGACTAGTATGTGGCCATCTACCCATGGGCCTGAGCCGACGCCTAGTAATGGTATTTCAAGTTTCTCCCTAATCATTTTCGTCACATTCTTTTCTACTGCCTCGAATTTTATGGCTATCGCACCATGCCTCTGGCATGTGAAGCTTTCATATAATAGTTTTTCATGGTCTTTGATTATCCTAGGTCTATCATGGTATTTAGGCATATACCCTAGATGAACGATGAATTTAATATCTTCTTCTTTTAATCTATCCATAGTCTCGATGTGGATACCCTCTATCATTATTCCATGGGCCCCAT
Source organism: Candidatus Geothermarchaeota archaeon (assembly GCA_015523605.1). Classification (GTDB taxonomy): domain Archaea; phylum Thermoproteota; class Nitrososphaeria; order Geothermarchaeales; family JDFR-13; genus SZUA-1514. The sequence continues at coordinate 30,004 of WAKC01000001.1, read as the reverse complement.
TTGATAAAGCCTTATATGCATTTTCAACCGCCTTCTCAGGATCTTCATATGAGCCTATAGGCATATCAAGGATGATCGGCTTATTCCTTACGGTCTCACTGACTATCCTCAGATGGTATAACATCTCATCTATATCTACACTCTTTACACTGGGCTTACCTTTGAATACCATTGAGAGGCTATCCCCTACCAGTACAAAGTCTATATCATTGAATTCATTTATGAGTCTTGCTCCGAAATAGTCATAGACCGAGAATCCTATAATTGGACGGGGCCTCTTCTTATCGAAAATCTCTTCTATACTCTTCATATATTGGATGATATTATCGTCCTATGTTATATATGGCTAGGGTATTAGATCGGGGGTTATATACCACTCTATCCTATATCCTTCCTCAGTCTTCTTGAGTGATAACACTCCGGAGTATCTAAATTTTACTATCTCCCCTTCAGAGCCTAGCAATTTTGATGTAAGTCTGGATAGATGTGGTAGATGTCCTACAATCATAACGTCATAATCGATCTCCCCCAGCTTTTCAATTATGATATCCGGTTCGTCTAGGGGGTTTATACCCTTAGTCTCCTCTACATTATCTACACCTAGGTATTTCGAGAGTATCTCGGCTGTCATCCTAGCTCTTGTCTTCCCACTATGGAGTATCTTCCTTGGCTTCACACCTACCTCATATAGGTATTTGGCTATCTTTTCTGTCTCTTTTATACCCTCTTCTGTGAGTCTTCTCTCAGGGTCTTCCTCCTTCGTATAGGCTTTCCCATGTTGTACGAGATATATCTTCATACCAAGTAATATATTTAGTATTTACATCCCTATCTATTTTTATCTTTTTTGATTGGGTTGGTATAGTGGAAAACTTTATTTATGACTATATTGCAAGAAATAGTTTTTGTGGTTGTAAACATGGATAGGGACATCGCTATTAAGGTTGTCGGCCTAACAAAGTATTATGGAAAGTTCTTGGCGGTTGATCATATCAATCTTGAGATCTATGATAGGGAGATATTCGGTTTTCTAGGTCCTAATGGAGCCGGAAAATCTACTACTCTGCTAATGTTGACTACCGTTTTAAAACCTAGTGAGGGTACCGCCTATGTATATGGATATGATATTAGGAAGTATCCCGATAAGGTCAGATCTCTAATTGGTATTGCCTTCCAGGATCCGAAGCTTTTCTGGATACATACCCCATATGAGATCTTGATATGGCATGCGAAGGTATGTGGATATAGAGGGTCTAAGGCTAGGGAAGTGGTTAGGGATGTCTTGAGTATGTTGAATATGTGGGAGGCTAGGAATAAGAGGGCGATGGAGCTTTCTGGTGGTATGAGGAAGCGTGTAGAGATTGCTAAAGTGTTTATACAGAAGCCGAGGGTAGCCATATTCGATGAGCCCACCGCCCAGATAGATGTGACCGGTAAACATATGATTTGGGATATGATTAGAGGGTTGAGGGATGAGGGGTCCACAATTATACTGGCTACAAATGAGTTGTATGAGGCTGATATACTCTCCGATAGAATCGGAATTATATATAAGGGTAAGATAGTGGCTGTTGGAACGCCTAAAGAGCTTAAAGATACTATTCCTGGTGGGGATATACTGGAGATACAGGTTGAGGGTGGCTTGTCAAATGGATTACTGAGTCGTCTTGAAGGGTATAGGGAGGTTAGTAAGGTTGAACTCGTAGACTCTACGGTTAAATTATATCTTAATAGGGTTGAGGAGTTATTACCACAGATATTGGAGGATCTAATTAGGAATGGTGTGAAGGTAAAGTCTGTAAATATGCGGGAACCTACACTGGACGATGTATTCATGCATTATACAGGGGCTAGGCTGAAGGAGGAGGATTAGATGCTTGACCATCTACTCCTCGTTATAGAGAGAGATGTAAGGATGATTATCCAGTATAAACTCTTCCTGATTATCAGGTGGTTATGGTATTTCCTCCAAGTCACTATATTTGGCCTCGCCATTTCATATCTTGTGGTTGTGGAGAACTATCTATTCTATTATGCGGCTGGAATATATGTGGCTACGCTTTATTCAACCGCTATGTTTGTAGCTTTCGATATATCTGAGGAGGCGGAGCATGGCTTTGTGGATTACTTGTTGAGCCTACCTATCGATAGGAGGGTGTTGATCGTAGGTAGGGCTATAGGAGGTGGTATAAGGAGTTTCCTAGCCACTATTCCACCCCTCCTCTTCACACTATATTTGATAGGTGTTAGGGATATACCCATCCTCATCGAGGCATCCATCGGATTATTACTCCTATCCTTTGGGGTAGCCGGCCTTGGTATAAGTATAGTATCATTCCTAAAATCTGGTGATAAAACCGATATACTCTTAGGAGCGATTGATGCCTTTATTATCAGGCTCAGTACAGTCTTCTATCCAAAGGCGTTTATGCCACCCTTTTACTCGGCTCCAGCAGCTGTAAACCCGTTAACCCATGCGGCTGAACTGTTTAGATGGGGTCTAGGTATACAGAGTGAGGGTGACCCTATATTCTCCTTCATAGTTCTACTGGCTTTTATGATTGCGATGACGACGACTGGGATCTATCTATATGAGAGGAGGATGGAGGGTGGGGGATGGACATAGTTTACATTAGTTTTTTGGGATATAGTCGAAACATGTTGTTGAACTTCAGTTATAGATAAACCTAATTATATCTAGAGGTTTTAAAGGATATTTTAATTCTTTGATTGGTATTTTATATGTGAATAGTTATATTTTTCGGTGGTTATTATGGCGTTTGTCAACCTCCTTGATCTCTGGCTCTTATTACTAGGTTCTACACTATTTGTAACTATTTACTGGTTATACATCAACTTTGTTAATCCTATGAAGTATGGAGAGTCTCTATATGAAGTTAATCGGGGGTTGGGATACTTCTATCTATTGATTGGTATATATAGCTTCTTAACTGGTCTCTGGGCAAGCTTTACATGGCCTCTTCCAGGGCCGTACAATATAATCCTCTCCGATCCATGGCCGATCTTTGGTGTAGCTATGATTCTACTCGGCCTTACAAACATCTATAATCTCAATCTTAGGGGGGTCTTGTATGGCATATCGGCGTTGGGTCTACCCATAATCTTTTATGGATTGGCTATATGGAGCTATGGTTTGACGAGGGCTCCCACATTCTCGGGGTTGATGTATGTATCAATCGGTGTATCGGCATTACTATCTCCACTACTAGCCTTCGAAACAACCAAGAAATTCTCATCATATCTCTTTATCATACTCTTGTTTATCGCAGGTATCTTGGCCTTATACACTGGCTATAACGCTGTATTCGGTCATATAGCGGCTTTTTTGGAACAAGGTTAACCCTCCCCTTTCTTTTTATATTATATAGTTTCAATTACCCCCTCAACCTATAATCTATTTTTATATGGGTAGGACGGGTGTCTCCAGATTTGACCAGTTTATGGTGTTTATAGCTGCTATGATTGGATGGAGCCATGACGCAGTTGGACTTACGATAACAAACTTCGTTGCCGTACCTATAATGGAGGAGTTCGGTGTTGGTGAGGATCTTTTGGGACTTGTTTTTTCGGCTCAGTTTATAGCGACTGTTCCCGGTGCACTATTATTCGGTGCGTTGGCCGACAAATATGGTAGGAGGATGGCTCTATTCATCTCTGTTGTCTGGGATTCCGTATTCACTGCTTTGACATTCTTTGCTCCATCCTTCCTCGTGCTTGCTGTTTTGAGGGTTATCTCCGGCTTGGGTGTCTCATGGGGGATTGGATATGCATTATTAAGTGAGACTTACTCCCCTAGATATAGAGGTTTCTTTGGGGGGCTTGTACACGCCACATTCGTATTGGGGTATGTCATAAGCGCGGCCTCGGTAAGTATTCTATATCCCTTATATGGATGGCGTATGCCATATTTGGTCGCGTTGTATCCAATTCCTATAGTATTGATTCTAGCCAAGTATCTCCCTGAGTCTAGGGTGTGGCTAAAACTTCAGGAGTTGGAGGAGGCTGATGAAGAGGCGGGAGGGAAATTCAGTTTCTCCAAGCTTCTTGAGGCTAACATTCTTAAATATGTGATTCTTGCATCGATTCTATTCTGGGGGAGTGAGTTTGCATATCATGCATGGGTTGACTGGGCCCCTACACTGTTAAATAAGGTCTATGGATTTGAGGTTGAGGTCGCTAGTGAGATTGTCATCGGCATCTCCCTATTGGTTGTCTTCTTCCTCCCTGTGGTTGGGTATCTAAGTGATAAGATTGGGAGGCGAAAGGCATTTATACTATCTTCATCCATAGGGCTAATAGGAAGTATCGTATATGCATATCTCTTCTTCGTAACTGGTGACGTCGATGCATCCTTCTACCTACTATATGTTATTCCATTGGCGTTTAGTGCACATTCACTCTATGGTGTATGGAGTTCGGAGATGTTTCCTACAGAGGTTAGGGCTACTGCCACCTCGTTTATATTCAGCGTGGCTAGAGGGCTATCCCTAGGTGCTTTCATAGTGGGGGTTGCATCTAAATATATTGGGCTTGCGGGTTCGATGTTCCTATTTGGATTGGTAGGATTTATATTGATGGTTACTCTACCAGTTGTCCTCCCAGAGACCAAGGGTAAGGTTATCGAGTAATGCTGATGATATGATAGAGCTTATCAAACATATCATTTAAAAGCTATTTTTACATTTTGTCTCCCATTAAATATTTGTAATGTCATCTAACGTTGGGGATCATGGGTATGTACTGGCCTTTGATATCGGTACTACAAATGTTAAGGCTGGTATAGTTGAGCTTAGGGGTTTTAGCGTTGTTGATAAGGTGGTTGAGAAGGCTGAAGTTTTGTATCCTAAACATGGATATGCGGAAATATCTCCAGATGTCCTCTGGAAACAGGTTGTTTCACTCTCTAAAAAACTATCTTCTAGTGAATATTATGATAGGGTTTCGGCTATCGTATATTCAGCTCATATGGCGGGTGTTCTCCCGATAGACCGTGATTATAATCCATTGAGGAATATTATTATATGGCTTGATGAGAGGTCTGCAGGTCTTCCTAGAGAGGTCTTCAGCGGTTTTCCTATGGTTAGTGGGTATAACCTCTTCCACCTACTCACCTTCCTTAGATTGACTGGTGGAGCCCCCAGTAAAACCGGTAAAGATCCGATTTCCAAGATATTATGGATAAAGAGTTTTGAGGGTGATATATTCAGGTCTACATATAAATTCGTTGATGTTAAAGGCTATTTGATACTCAAGTCCTCCGGTGCATTGGTAACTAGTCCTGATGAGGCCCACCTCACATGGTTGGCTGATACCAGAGGGGGTAGGGTAAAGTGGTCTGAGAAGTTGATGAGGAGATTTGGACTGGATGCTAATCTCTTTCCTGAGATTAGATATCCGGTTGAGGAGGCTGGCCGTTTAAATAGTGAAGCAGCCTCTGAAATGGGTCTTGAGGAGGGTATCCCTGTATATGTGGGTGCGGGGGACCTTACCTCTGCCGCGATTGGTAGTGGTGCCGTCCATGATTATGAGCCCCATGTATATATAGGTTCTAGCAGTTGGATTGCAGCTCATGTACCAAAACGGCTCTTAGATATTAATCACTATATGGGATCTCTTGCGAGTGGCATCCCAGGTAAGTATCTCTACATTGCGGAGCAGGAGGTTGCAGGTTCGGCTCTAGACTTCATATCTACCGTTATTGGGTTGGAAGGTGACTATAGATTGGTTGATGATTTGGCTGGTGAGGTTGAACCAGGGTCTAAAGGGCTTATTTTCATGCCTTGGATGTTTGGAGAGAGGGCGCCAATAGACGATCCATATGTGAGGGGAGGATATATAAACCTAGGTTTTGAACATGATAGTAGACATCTTTTGAGGGCTGTTATGGAGGGCGTTGCATATAACATTAGATGGTCTCTCCAGTATTTCAGTAATAAGATACCTTTAGGGGATGGTATCAAGGCTGTTGGTGGAGGTGTAAAATCTGATCTATGGTGTCAGATAATAGCTGACGTATTTCAATATCCGGTTATAAGGGTTTTTGAACCTGAAAATGCGAGTCTAAGAGGTGGAGCCGTATTTGCATCTATAGGTATAGGCTTATATAGAGATTTTTATGAGGCTGTCTCTCGTTTTGGTGTTGATAGAGTTTTTAAGCCTGATCTAGATAGGAGTAGGGTTTATGAAAAGTTTTATAATGTGTTTACCTCTCTATACAAGAGTTTGAAGGATGTATATAGAAAGTTGAATTCCTAGCTATGGAAACAGCTCGTTAACAATTTCTCTAAAAGTCGTCTCGACTACATCAGGTGGTAGTACATGTATCAACCTATTTACCAAGTCCATTCTACTAAACTTTAGGTCTTTGAGTCCTAATGCATCCATCAGCCTGTCTAGATCGTCTAGGGAGAATATCTCCTCTGGAATCTCGGGTTTATAGCTCCACACCCTAGGGTCTCCAGACAATTCCTTTATCTCCTCTATAAACTGGTGGGCGGTTTTACTATGTATAGGTGATATAGTCAGGTGGATTGAGGTCGGGAATCCCAGCTGTGCTGAGCCGGGTTGTAGCTGTAGGTACCAACCGCGTTCCTTCATCTTCTCAGCCAGTATATATAGGTCTATATCGTTTGATGTAAAGGCTACTATACTCGATATTGGCTTCCCTAATATCTTAAATCCTATCTCGAGTAGCCCCTCTATTATCACCTTCTTCGCATTTAGAATCTGCCTTGTCAGGTTTAGATATCCGTCGTATCCGAGATATTTTAGTGTGGCATATGCAGCCGCCAGTGGACCTGCTGACCTACTTGATAAGACGGTGGTATTTACAAGTGGATAGCCTGGCCATGAAGCATTTACATAGATCTGGTGTAGCCTTAACTCCCTACTTCTATACAGGATTATTGAGCCCCCCTTAGGAGAGTATCCATATTTATGGAGGTCGACAGATAGGGATTTTACACCTTCTAATGTAAAGTCGAATGGCGGTATCTCTTCACCCAACTCTCTTAAGAAGGGTAGTACAAAGCCTCCTATACATGCATCTACATGTAGCCATATATCTTTTTCTAGGGCTATATCAGATAATGCTCTAATGTCGTCTATGGTTCCATATGGATAGCTGGGTGCGGAGCCTATGAGTGCAACTGTATTGTCATCTATCTTTTCATTTACGTCATCCACATCAACCGTATATTCCTCTGTTAATCTGGCGTATCGTACCTTGATATCTAGGTATTGTGCTGATTTTATGAATGCTGGATGGCCTGTATATGGGACTATAATATTTGGCTTGGCTATCCCCCTCTTCTTCTTCATATAGTCTCTGGCTGTCTTTAAGGCTAGGAATATACTTTCTGTACCTCCATAGGTATAATTTCCAACCGTCTCATCTCCCCCGTTAAAGAGGGTTTTCACTATTGAGACGATCTCCCTCTCCATCTTTAATACACTTGGGTATATGGAGAAGTTGAGCATCGTCTTCTCTAGATATTTGATGTAGGCTTCTTCAGCTAGTTTCTTGAGTTCGTCTATGCCGGGGTCGTATATATGGCTGAATAGCTTTCCTCCCTCTGGTTCTAAGTCGTCGGAGGAGAGCTCATCTAGTCTCCTGAGTATTTCTTCTTTACTGAGTTTCTCCCAGGAAGTCATTATAATATAATATTTCTGTGGAGATATGTTTTTAATCAGGATTTTTCTCTCGATATAAATTCTTGGATTCTTTCTATAGCCTCTTCTTTTGAATGTATCTCTTTTGAGTAGTGTAGGAAGAGGATTTTACCTATGTTTTTATATATGTCTTGGATGTGTATGTCTCTATCATCTATATAGACTATTTTTTCTGGGGTAAACCTTATTTTATATTCTTCCTCGATATTTCTAAGTAGTTTTTTAATCATATTGTCTTTGCGTGGTGTATCCTCTACTGTTAGGTAGTGGAATAGCCCAAGTATATCAAAGGCTTTTATCGCCTTATAGGCTTTCACTGGATTGTTCCATGAAAGGGTTGATACCAGGGCTCCGTTTTCCAAGGCCCATTTAATTAGTTCTATGACGTCCCTGTTTAGAGTGACAGGTATATTATTGCTATCTACTATCGTGTCTTCAGATATTTTCTTGAAGGGTGGCTCTAGAGATGATATGTCTTTGTGGTCCCATACCGTACCGTCTAGATCTACTAGGAATAGCCATTTAAACCTCATTACTATGATATTCTGTGGTCAAAGGTTTATTAATCATCGTATATCCATATATTCATTGATTTCTGATGATTGGTAGGGTTCCGATGATACTTTATGTTATCGAGAGGGATGTACGGCGTTTCTTTAAATATAGGTGGTGGATGGCCGGCCTTATAAGTATGAATCTAGCTGATATCTTCATCCTTGCGATTATATTTAATAATTTGGTTGTACGGTTTAAGTATTTTAATTTCCTCCTTCCAGGTATAGTTGTCTTGGCTCTCTATGCATCGGCTTTCACGATTGGTAGGGAGGTGGCTGCAGAGGTTAGGAGGAAGATCCATCATTATTATTTGAGTCTTCCTTTTAAGGATTGGGAGCTCATCCTTGGTAGGTCTATATCGGGTAGTATTAGGGGTTTGATATATTCGACCCCCTTACTTATACTAGCTATTGTGTTGAGTCCCCTTCCAGATCCTTATATGTTGGTGTATCTTCCTCCTATACTCTTTGTATTGGCTATGGGGGTGAGTTCCCTCGCAATCTTTTTGGCTACAGTTATCAGAAATTTTGATGCGTATGTGTCTGTTCGTGGGTTATTATATTTTCTTTTGATGTTTAACAGCACGGTATTCTATCCTTTGGATGTATTCGAACTCCTCCCTAAACCCATTTATGTTATTGCATTGTATAATCCTATAAGTCATGGTGCTGATTTGATGAGAGAGGTTCTTCAGGCTGGGGTTTTATCACTTGATAGGGTTTTATATCTAACTGTCTTCTCTTTTGTTTTCCTTGGTATTTCTTCGATGCTTTATCTCCGTGTTATTAGGGAGTAGAAGCCATTGGGTAATATTGTTTTATATTGTGATGCTGGTTTTAGTCTTTTGGTGGTTTATTTGGAGTTCGATATGGTCTTGTTATTTGTTGATGATATGGGTAGATCTCTAGAGTTCTATGTGAATCTCTTGGGTTTTCAGATTGAGGATGGTAGGACTATATTTGAGGCTTCTAAGGAGCCATTTGTAGTTGTCTCGGGGTATGGTGTTAGACTTGGGTTACATGTTTCTGAAGAGGTTTTCTCCAGTGGTTTTAAACTTGTTTTTGATGTTGGTGATATAAATGATTTTCTAGGCTTCCTTGAGTCTAGGGGGATTGGCTATGGAGAGAAGGTTGAGATCTCCCCTGGTTTATACGAGGTTGATATTGTTGATCCGGATGGCCATGTCCTATCCTTCATAGGTAAGGGTTAATTTCTTTCTATTCTCTTCTTTATCCTACCGTTGTTTAAGTAGGTTATTGTTGATGCCGTCTCATCTAGGTATGGAGTGTGTGTGGCTATAATTACTGTATTGTCCTTTGAATAGTTTATTAGGTATTCCAGTATTTGGTCTCTAAACTCTTCATCCAGATTTGAGATGGGTTCATCAAGTATTAGGTATTTAGGCTTTACTGCGAATGCTCTTAGGAGTGAGACCAATTGTTTATACCCAGCTGATAATTCTTTTGCATTCTTCTCGAGTAAGTCTTCTAGTCTGAATTTCTTGATTAGGTAGTTGGCGTCAATAGGTCTTCCCTTCTGTATTAAACCTCCGAATATTATGTTTTCATATACAGATCTATTGAGGACTATTGGTTTGTCGTGGACGAATATAACTTTGTCTAGGATGGCGTCTCCAGCTTCACCATATATATCCACACCTTCTATATATATCCTACCCTCGGTTGGCGGGAGTATTCCGGAGATTATCTTACAGAGGGTTGTCTTTCCCGAGCCATTTGGCCCCTTTAGAAGGTGTAGCCCTGTATCGAATGTCAGGTCTATATTATAAAGTATATAGTTCTTCTTATCATATTTGAATGATACACTCCTTACTTCAATCACTTCATCCACCCCTTAAGCCTTATTATTGTTATGAGTAGTAGGTCTATAACTAGGAGTATTATACCAAGCTGTATGGCTAATTCGAACTCGCCCTTCTGGACTTCTAAGGCTATGGCGGTTGTAAATACCCTTGTCAAGCCTTTTATATTTCCACCTAGCATTAACGCGATTCCCAATTCTCCGATAGCCCTTTGAAACCCTATTATAGCTGTACCTATTACCCTGTCGCGGGCTTCATTGGCTATCGTCTCGACCATCTGCATCTTGCTCGCTCCATAGATTTTAAGCATCTCGATTAGTTCCCTGGCCTCGCCAGATACTACTTCATATATGAAGCTTATTACTAGGGGTGTGATGAGGACTGCTTGACCAATCATCATTGCCATCGGTGTGTAGAGTAGGTTTAGGAAGCCTAGTGGCCCGCTTTTAGATAGTATCATGTATAGTAGGAGGCCTATTAGGACGGTGGGTATGCCCACCATCATATTTGCTATGGACAGGGCTATTCTCGAGGCTTTATTTGTGGATATACTTAGTATTATACCTAATGGTATGGACCATATCGATGCTAATACAGTTGCCCCTCCTGAGACGAAGAGGCTTCTCAATGTTATCTCGATGACTGTTAGATCCAAGACTTGTCACCTGTATACCCAAAATTTGGATATTAGATTCTTTCTAACAAGTATTGATATAGTCATCTCCAGAAAATATTTATCGGGTTCTCGTTTCTTTCTAGGGTTAGGTTCATGTATTGATTTTCATATATGATTTAACTTTTAATACTTCAAAACTTTTATATGATGTATGTCCATATTGGTCATCGACTTAAGGATGTATCTATATTTCTGTTTAGTCTATTCAGTGTTACACTCTTGATTAACGTCCCTAATATCCTAGTGGGTTATGGTCTTATAATCCCTGCGATGATGATCTCTCTATTGTTTACTCGTCCTCTTAAGGGAGCCGCCCTCTTCCTCCTAGCTCATCTTATAGGCTCAGCTATATTGATCCATACTGGGTCTACATTCGTTATAGTTGCGGTCTTATCTCTAATCCTTAGGAGTCTCTTACTCTTTATATTGGCATTTGGAATTGAGAAGGGTTATATTAAGAGGTTTATGACTGTCATACTAGGTATTGTTATACTTGATAACCTTATTTCTCTATCTCTCGGCCTCCTATACTATGGTAGAGACGCTATTGAGGTTGGACTAGGCATTTTCTCTGCATTATATCTACCATTCATATATCTATCGTATACTAGATATAGGGAGGGAGACACTTTTGGGGCTGTAGTTCCACTTATTTATATGGTTATATACTATTTTTCGGCGGCGTATTTCTATGCAGCGGTTTTAAACATCGGTGTATTAGCATTTCTACTTGTCTTGTATATGCTTAGAAGTGGTAGGTTGTATAAACAGTTTGTGGCTCTATCCTTTATACTCTTGGCAGGTGCTGGAGCCATCTCGATGCCTTATCTCGCTTATAACGTTGAAATCGCCTTATATCCATATAAATATGAATCGTGGGTTGGGGAGCAGTGGCTACAGAGGGTTGAAGGTCCCTATTGTAGGGAGGGTAATGTATTTATAGCTACTTACGACCCTATGAGGCTCAGGATTCTGGAGACCTGTGTAACTGTAGAGGGTGTAGTTGTATCTGAGATTAATAGGGTGGAGGATGGGGATATAGTCTTCGATGTTAGGTTGGATCCGGAGTATGAACATATGCTATCGATTGGCTCCTGGATATTGAGGAAGGGAGCTATACATGTTGAGATTGTACCTGATGATCAAGATGTAGTTATAGTTCCTGAGAAGGGTGACAGGGTTAGAATAGTTGGTGTCTGGGTTGTGGATACTGATCATGGATCTTGGAGTGAGATCCACCCTACATGGTATATCGAGATTATTGAGTAATGGGGGTTATAATTCGAGTAGTCTTGATACATCTGATACTGGGACGTATCTCCTACTAATTTTTACAGGTCTATCTGAGCCTGTTATGTAGCACCATGTATCTAGGAAGCTGGGTATATGAACTCCATATACCTTTACATGGTTAAATACCTTCTCAAAAGTCTTATAGACAGTTAATATATGTTCTCTATCCATGTTTAGACCCCCTACATGGTAGGTTATGACTCCCTCTCTATTCAAAATCCTCTTTAGATCTTTAAGATATTCTGTGCTGTATAATGCGTTTACCTCACTCCCCTCTTCCTCCTCGTATCTAATGTCGGTCAGGTCGCCGATAATCATGTCATATATTCCATTATATTTCTTGACATATTCGAATGCATCTTGATTTATCAATCTTACATTTTCATGGTCGAATATGTTGTTGATAACTTCTGGGATGTATTCACTGACTATCTTGGTTACCATTGGGTCTATATCAACCACATCTATCTCTAGGCTGGGGTTAAGGTTTATTAGTTGCTTGGCCGCTCCTCCGTCACCACCACCTAGAATAAGAATTTTCCTGTATCTCTTCTGATATGTGGGTGTAACAAGGCCTTTATGATATATTTCTTCATCGTAGGTGGTCAGTTGGATGACTCCGTCTAGTATCAACATTTTACCGAATATTGACTCAACCACTTCTATCTTCTGGTATTTACTCCTACCCCTATATAATATCTTGGTTATGGGATATCTGATCTCAATCTCTCCTTCTTTTAGTCTAACCTTCTCTATATGATACTCCATCTCTATCAGCTGTTATATATCCCGTGAATACATAACCCCTTCTCCTTACAGTCTTTGTCACTTTCTTAGGTTTGAGCTCCCTTATCAGGATATCAGCAGCCTTTATCGCTTTTTCAGGCTCCTCACATGCGAATATGTCTGCAGCTATATATCCATATTCTGGCCATGTATGGATAGAGATGTGGCTTGCCGAGAGGAGCGTCACTGATGTAAATCCCTGGGGGATAAACTTGTGGTATAATGTTCCGAAGGATTTAAGCCCCGACTCCTTGACAACCTTGTCTATGAGATTGTTGAGGTATAGAGAATCATCTAGGATTGCTGGGTCTACGCCCTCCATATCCAATAGTATATGAATACCCTTTTCCCTCCTCATTTCTTCCACTAATATGCAAGATCTCAACCTCGTGAGACTAGCTATTAATCGGTTACAATACATCAATACATAAAATTACTTATAAATCATTTCTAACTGTTTTTGACAGAGGATTAATTCTTCCATATTATTAGATTTATATATAAAAGGGATATCTATTTACCCTTCTCCTATTATAAAGTTATTGTTACACCATTGTACAGGAATTAGTGTTTTCCATCTCTAAAACCTATCATATTAAAACCCTTGCTACTTCTCGTAACGCTTTGAATTGGTTATTAGATGGTTGGAGATGATTGGATTGGTTAACAGAATAGATTTTCTCCCGCCGGGTTTCAGATATACATCTATTGGAAAAATTATATAGTCATATCATTTATTTCCCTTTGTCTCTATCTATCTATTGGGATTTGGGTATGTCAGAAGAGTTTATGAGGACTTTTCTCATAATAATATTGGCTATATTCCTCCTCATATTAGGAATACCAATGTTTATGATGTTATTCATGGGATGGAGAACGAATCCCATGAATTGGGGAATGATGGATGGTATGATGGATATGGGTATGCATATGTTTAATATGTTTATCCCATTCTGGTTCTTCCTTGTATTCTTCATAATCATAGTCGTGGGTATCATCTATCTCCTTACTCAAAAAAGTTATAAAGGTCCTGAGAAGACAGTTTCCAAGCCTATCAGGAATCCTGTTGAGAAGACTGAGGAAGAGCCTGATATATTTAAGGTCTTGAGACCAGATGAGAAGATGGTTGTTGATCTACTAATCAAGAATGGCGGTAAAATGCTCCAGAAGGATCTACGCTGGGAACTGGGTATGAATAGGGTTCAGATTCATAGGGTTATTGAGAGGCTTGAGGAGAGGAATATTGTGAGTAGGAAGCCGGTTGGAAATACTAATGAGGTCATCCTTGCCGATTGGATTCTAGAGAAATATAGTGGGAGATCATCGGAAGACGGTGAAACATCTTAGTTTATAAACCGTTTCAACCGTTTCAAGTACCTTCTAAATAATGTTTCAACACATAGGTATGGATGGTGATGTGATATGAAAGGTCTAGGATATCTTTTGATAGGATTGATCGGTCTACTGGTGCTGGGATTCGGAATCGCAGCGGCTTTTCCAGGTAACATGATGGGATGGAATATACTAGGAATGTCTACTCAGCCTATGGCTGGTGGCATGATGGGTAATGGCATGATGCCTGGTGGAATGATGGGGGGCATGGGCGGTGGAATGATGAACGGCGGTATGATGGCCAATGGGATGATGGGTAACGGTATGATGGGTGGAGGCATGATGTCAGGCGCTATGAACTGTCCAATGATGAACGGTATGGATATGGCTCAGATGCAGCAACATATGATGGGTATGAATGGCATGGATATGCATATGAACATGGATATGGATCAAATGCATCAGGAATGTATGAATATGATGCATCAATATATGGGAAACTCAACCAATGGTGAAGCAGGTCATTAGTGGATAATCCCCATATATACCCTTCTTCATTTTTTTATTGAATCAAAATACTGTATCTTTTTATCTTTATCCAATGGACTTACCATATTATTAGATATTGTTCTACCTATCTTTTCTCTTGGGTATGGCCAGTGGTGAGATAATACTAGAATTTCTATCGTTGGCGCTTATAGCAGTATTTGGCTTTATATATGGTGTATTGGGGGCTGTGATAATTCTTCCCGGGTTGATGTTTGGGTCCTTGATTACGAGATTCCTCGGATTTGAATTATATCCTCCTCTAGTTGCTTTTTCACCTATGGCTGCTGCACTTATAGTGTTTACAGCCGGCTTAGAAGTTGATATGGAGTTTCTGAATACACATAAATTCAACCTTATATTAACAATATTCTTTGAGTATGTCCTCCTCTTTCCCATCTTATACATACTTTATAGGTATATCTCAAGGTCTATATCCTATATTCTCTTGGCATTATCGGTAGCATCTAATGAGGCTTTCGCGTTGGCTGTGGGGCATGACGAGGAGACTAGGAAATATGGTATTGTAATCTCGGTATTGGAGGATTCGGTGGCCGTCTTCCTCTTGGCCCTAGGATTCTACACCTTTCAAATCGGTTATCAATTGGAGGCGGAGCTCCTCAGGCTTATAATGTTGACTGTCGTTGTGGTTCTCATCCTATTCGTCTTTTCTAAGCCGTTCGCCTCCATGATTGGCATGGTGAGGCATCCAGAAGCTAAATCTCTAGTGGCTATCCTCTATATTTTAATACTTATCCTGGTTAGTGAGAATCTAAATCTTCCAGAGGCTTTAGTAGTTTTTCTAGGTGGGATCTTCCTAAGTTATTACGTGGTGGATGAGGATCTCAACCTTTGGATGCATTCATATATGTATCTGGCCTTGATGGGATATGTCATATCCCTCCCATACTTCCTCGATGTATCAATTGCTTTCGATCAATTCCTGACCTATATCTTATATGGTGCCGTTGCGGGTCTAGCCTCGTATATCTTGAGGGTCGGTATCCTATATCTCTCAACAAACTTGTCTGGGATTGAGATGAACTCCTCCATACTCCTCTCACTAACACTCGCCAATTCAGGTGAGTTCGGTCTAATCGTATTGGGTGGCCTTGCAACTCAGGGTGTTATAGAGCCTTGGGCCTTCTATGTCACATTGTTTGGCTATGCATTTAACCTGACGATAGTCTCTTACGTAGCTAGGAATATAGATAGTATATCCACAGTGTTTCTACGGACTATCCCTGACTCTGTATTTAACAGGTTGGTCGAGATAAATAATGAGGTCAGAACTTATTTTGAGTATCTCTGGATGGAGGGTGAGACCGTTAAGGATATATATCGTATACTCCTTTTGACTGCTACCGCCTATTTATCGGCTGGCCTCCTCTATCTAGTCTCCAGGCCATTTGAATCTGCTGTTATATTTAGTTTCCAGTTATCCATCGTCATAGTTACTATATTCTTTACCTATCGGAGGTTTGTAAAGAGGATGTTAAAGACTATGAAGAGAGGTATAGTCCTTCCGGTCATATTTGAACTTGCTGTTGCACTGTTGGTTCTACTATCTCTTGTAGAGTCTATAAGGATTACATTGTCAAGGGCCTTTATAGATCAGAATCTGGTTATCATTTCACTTATTATCTCGGTTGTAATGGCCTCTATCTTTATAAGATCTTCTTATGTCTTGGCTAGACGTGGTGAAGTCTTCAAATAGATTTCTAATTCTAGGGATGCCTGTTTTATAAAAAATGGGGGTATGGGTTATCTGGTTATGAGTCCCCTTCCATACATCATTAGCCATGCGAGGGCTGGATATACTATTAGACGTTCCATTCCACCCCTACCTAGTCCCATGTAGTTATCGGTCATGAAGAGGATTAGAGCCGCTAGTGTTATTATACCAAGTATCAACCATAGGTATTTTAGGTTGGTCTTCTCAAGTTTGTAGCTGTATATCGCGGCTAATCCTGAGAAGAGGAATGCTAGGAGTGCGGATATTAGATGTGGTATTGGTATATCCATTGGGAATATACCTACTCCGAGGGCTCCGATGCTTGAAAGGCCTAGTAGGGCGGAGAATATTTTATCGTAATCTTTGAGTAGGTATGCTGCGGCGATTCCCATTAGGCCTAATAAGGCTACTGAACCATTGAATATGAAGCTGTTCTCCCCGACTCCTAACGCGCTTATGACGTCTTCTGCTACGCTGTAACCAGGTCTTATAAACTCTGCTATCTTCCATAGAATTATAAACTGTAGTGAACCGATGATTAGGAGGTATCCCGCCTTATTAAGGTTATCCCCAGAACTAGTCATACATAAAATAATATTTTCTTTCCAATATTATTGAGGGGATCTCCCTATATAAAATCCTATCTCTATAGATACAGCCTATATACAAGAGGGCAGGGTATGTATGTTGTATATGGTAATTCTTAATATTGAGTGTGGGAATTGTATAATTTATTATTTTATATTGGATGGGGTGTTAACTTGACTGAGGTTTCTGAGTCTAGGAGGGATTGGGTTAAGCTGGCTGGTGCGGGTGTAGCGGGTCTAGCGGTGGGTTATGGGCTGGGGTTTCTAACGGCTCCGGAGAGGGTTGTGGAGAAGGAGGTTGAGGTTCCTACTGAGGGACTTCCCGGGATCCCCGATGAGCCTCTTAAGATTGGATATATCTATTTCATGACCGGTACACTTGGGACTTATGGTACTAATGCTGCGGCCGCTATCGAGTTGGCTGTCGAGGAGATTAATAATAACGGCGGTATTCTAGGTAGGAAGATTGAGTTGACTAGTAAGGATGAGGCTGATAGGGAGAGAGTCCTAGATAATATCAGTAAGATGGTTCAGGACGAGGGCGCTGAGATTGTCGTGGGCCTTGATAGCAGTGGTGATGCGTTGAAGGTTATACCTTTGGTCGAGGAGGAGCTTCAAATCCCATTTATAGTTACCCATGCTGCTACTCCCAAGCTTACAGAGTGTGCCAAGAGGAAGTATATCTTCAGGATTAGCATGTATGAAGAGCCTATCGATATTATGGCTGCTCAGTTGGTTAAGGAGTTGTATGAGGGTGAGGTTAGCGTCGTAGCCAATATAGGTCCCGACTATGCATATGGATATGATTCATGGGCCATATTCTCTGGTAAGTTGAAGGAGTTGATGCCGGATCTAGAGTTTCTAGAGCCTATCTATACACCGCTGTTTACGACGGACTACGGAACATATATAGACCAGATTAAGGGTAGTGGCGCGGACCTTCTATTCTCTAGTTTATGGGGTGGTGATGCAGCAACCTTCTTTAAGCAGGCTGTTGCAAAGGGTCTCTTCGACTCTGTAAAGGTCTATATGAATGCTATGTTGGGTGCGACAGATACTTTGGAGGCTATAGGTAATGATAATGTCCCCACGGGCGTGGATGTATGGGGTAGTGGGAGATACTGGTTCCTCTATCCACCTCATGATGTATATCCTCTCAACAAGGCCTTTGTAGAGAATTTCAGGAGGAAGACTGGAAGCTATCCCCCATATGTTGCTGCCACCAGCTATACAGCCATATATGCTGTTAAGAAGGCTATTGAGACCGCCTATGTTATGAAGGGCTCCTGGCCAGAGGTCGATGATATAGTCTCTGCTCTAGAGGGGTTGACCGTCCCCGGCCCGATGGGACCTGTATATATCAGGCCTGAGGATCATCAGGGTCTCTATGATGTCTTCTGGGGTAGGCTTAAGAAGGGAAGTCCAACCTATCCGATGCCTATACTTGACGATCTAGTTATCTATCCACCGGGTAAGGTATTCCCAGAGCCTCTGACTACGATGGTGAGCTGTTGATCTCTCCACCCCATTTTTTATATAATTTTGTCTAGAGGTGTATGTGATGGATATAAACCTGTTTATAGTCCAGTTCTTCAATGCACTCTTCTTCGCCTCTATCCTCTTTCTAATATCCTCAGGTTTAAGTCTGATCTATGGTATTATGAAGATATTGAATTTGGCTCATGGAGCTCTATATATGCTTGGAGCCTATGTTACATTTACAGTTGCTATTCTATGGCTGGGGATGAGCTGGTATTCGATGTTACTGGCTTATCTCGCATCGATCTTGGTTGTGGCTGGACTAGGTATCTTTATTGAGAGGGTTTTATTGAAGCCTTTATATAATAAGCCTCAGGATCTACAGCTTCTCCTAACCTTTGCATTGATATTCATCTTGGACGATATAGTTAAGATGATATGGGGTGCTCAATACCGTGCATTTCCTAAGATACCGGGTTGGAGTATTCCAGTCGGCGATTATCAAATCCCAATATATTTCATCTTGACCGTTTTTATCGCCATTGGTGTGGGCCTCTTCCTCCATTGGTTCTTTACGAGGACTACATATGGTAAGATGGTGAGGGCGATCTCATATAGCCTAGAGACATCATCCATCCTCGGTATAAATACTGACAGGCTATTCGCTCTATCCTTTGCTCTTGGTGCGGGATTAGCTGGTCTTGCCGGAGGTGTTGCGGTTCCTCTCTATACAGCGTCTCCAGGTATGGGTGGGGATGCTATAGTACTTAGTTTCGCGGTTATTGTTATCGGTGGTATGGGGAGTATCCTGGGAGCTTTTGTAGGTTCGTTAATAGTTGGATTCTCCAGGGTATTCATGGCTATCCTCTTCCCTGTCTTTGAGATTGCATTGATATATGTTATTATGGCCGTTATCCTCATGTTTAGACCTACTGGTCTATTCGGTATGGAGATGAGGGAGAGGAGATGAAGATTCTTCGGGATAATGAACTATATTCCCTGGTTGTGTTACTCATGTTTCTAGCTGTTATCCCCCAGTTTCTTTCGACTTATAACGTTAGGCTCCTCTCAGTAGGCCTCCTCTATGGATTGGCGGCTGTGGGATTCAACATATTATATGGTTATACAGGCTTGATAAGCTTTGGTCATGCGATGTTCTGGAGTGCAGGTGCATATGGATTGGCGATTGGATTGGTGAAACTCAATCTCGATCCTGTATTGAGTATATTACTAGCCTTCACACTTACTTTTATAATTGCTGTTGTAACTGGCTATCTAAGCCTTAAACATACGGAGATATATTTTGCGATGCTGACCCTAGCTTTTGCACAGTTGATATATGCATTGATTATAAAGCTTAGGGATATCACAGGTGGTGATGAAGGGATATATGGTATACCTAGGTTTCCACCTGATATTGAGCAGTATTACTACCTCGTCTATATGATAGTGGCTCTCCTAGTTCTACTTGCTTGGTGGATCGTTAGAACCCCATTAGGCCTGGGTTTCCAGGCGGTTAGGGATAATCCATATAGGGCTGAGGCTCTCGGCATGGATGTCAGGAGGGTCAGGCTTATAAGTTTCGTCTTGAGTGCCTTCTATCTATCGGTAGCAGGTATATTATATGCCCCTTTGAATAGAGCCATAACTCCGGATATAGCCTTCTGGACGTTCAGCGCCATAATAGTTATAATGACTATTATAGGCGGGTCTAAAAACATGTTTGGAGCCTTTATAGGGGGTTTGATATTCATATATATCAATACCCAGGCTATGAATCTCACCGAGTTCTGGCAGTTGACACTGGGTATTATACTCGCCCTCCTCGTATATCTAGCTCCATATGGGGTTGTCGGAATCTTCGATAGGGTGGTTGAATATGTCAGGGGAAGGAGATAAGGTGGTTTTGGGGGGAGTCTCCCTCCATAAATGGTTTGGAAATGTCCATGCAGTTAATAACGTTTCATTCACCCTCTCACAGGGTGAGATCCTATCTATAGTCGGGCCTAATGGTGCTGGGAAGACTACACTCTTGAATCTCGTGAGCGGCATTATAAAGCCGGATGATGGTAGGGTTTACGTCTATGGGGAGAGAGGTAGAATAGATATCACTGGTAAGCCTCCATATTACATCACCTTCTTGGGTGTCGGCCGAAGCTTCCAGATACCTAATATCTTCGATGGTCTGACGGTTAGGGACAACATTAGATTCGCCGTATTGGCTTATAAGAAGCGTATGACCCGGTTTAACAGGGGATATGGATTTTATGAGGATGTGGAAGAGATAGTCGATAATGTAGTGAATATATTCAGGCTTGAGGAGGTAATAGATAAATATGGTAGTGAGTTGTCCCATGGCGAGCGTAAGAAGCTTGATATCGCCCTCTCATTTGCCCAGAGCCCTAGGGTTCTGCTTTTGGATGAGCCGACTTCTGGCCTCACCTATTCGGAGAAGCTTGAGATGGTTGATCTTATAAAGAGTCTACGTAGGGAGAGGAATGTATCCTTCATTGTCGTTGAGCATGACCTAGACGTTGTTAGGGAGGTCTCCGATATGCTTATGGTTATGTATGACGGGTCTGTCCTGGCATATGATAAGCCGGATGTAGTTATACAGATGTCCGAAGTTATATCTGCCTATCTAGGGGGTGAGGTACTTTGAAGATAATAGTAGATAATATCCATGTCCATATAAGCGGTGTAAAGATTTTAAATGGTGTCTCCCTAGAGGTTGGGGAGGGTGAGGTCGTCGGTCTAATTGGTAGGAATGGTGCCGGAAAGACGACTACATTAAAGACTATAATGGGTTTGATTAGACCTACTGAGGGAAGTATATATATTGAGAGGGATGGCTCCACCATAGATGTGGGTAGGATGAAACCATATAAGATTGCTAGGCTAGGTGTTACCCTAGTACCCCAAGGCAGGTTTATCTTTCCAGATCTTACTGTTATTGAGAATTTAGAGGTTGCATATGGAGGCGTCCCTCCAGATGACCTCCTGGAGGATATCTTCAGGTATTTTCCGGAGCTTAAGAAGATTAGGGATAGGAAGGGGATCCACCTAAGTGGGGGTGAGCAGCAGATGTTGGCTATTGCCAGGGCATTGGTTATGAAGCCTAGGATTATACTTTTGGATGAGCCTTTGGAAGGGCTGGCTCCAAAGATTGTAGCCTCTGTACGCAGGATAATAAATGGTATCAAGTCTGAGGGCCTGGGTATCTTAATTACTGAGGCTGGGAATATAAAACGTATTCAAGACCTTGTAGATAGGGTATATGGGATAGACCGTGGAGAGATCATATATTCGGGTGATGTAGAGGGCATTATGAAGGATGTTGATGCCCGTAGAAGGATCTGGGGCTTTTAAAGAAATGATAATAAAAAATTGTTGGATAGTATTCTGGAAATCCCTATTCTAATCCTTAATTACCTTCTTAACCTGTTCGACAAGCTCTGGAGGTATCTCCTCCATTCCATGATCATGCTTTGCATGGTCCGCTATCTTCTGCATTAATTCATCCATTGTATCGGCCTCTGCCTCCCATCCACATTCCATTCCCAGGTCTTTACATGCGAATTTTGGCATTATATGAACACCTGATATTCTATGTAGAACTTTGTCTATTAATGTGCTGGTATATGCTTAAACGCTGTTTGGTATAGACTGAATACCAAGATATAGACTATATAATACCCACTTGGTGTGGTATTGACTTTATGGCTCAGCCATATATATTTTAAGGTTATCTCGTGTTATCTCGAGGGATTTGTTTTCATCTCTAATCATATTCGCTATTATAATGCCTATTGCAGGTGCTGCTGTGAATCCGGGTGAGTCTATCCCATATGTGAAGATATATCTACCCCTCTTCCTAATTATGAAGTCATCCTTTGGATAATTTATCGGTCTAACCCCATAGCTGGTTGAGAGTATTTTAGGAGGCTCTCTGAATATCCTTACAAATCTTTTATATACCTCTTCTACATCCCTCTCCCCAGGTCTAGCCTCTATGTTATCAACCCATTTAAACCCGGGTCCTAATAATGTATATCCCTTATGTGGGATGGCGGCCCCTCCCTTGGTATACCTCCTTATTGGGTTAGGTGGCAGAGCATATATTGAATCCAAGGTTATATCTACTTCTATCATTACCCCCAATCCATACCTATGCTTTGGTATATCATCTCCGAGTTTCTCGCCGATGGAGTAGGTATGCGGCCCTGCGGCGACCACTATATAACTATATTTCTCATCCTGATAGGCGGTAGTGGAGAGTTTTATGTCTACACCATTACTCTCCAGGTATTCACTGAGTCTCTCAAGAACCATTTTAGGCTCGACTATCCCGTATCCATCGATCTCTATATAATATTTAATCCCTCTATTGAGGGTATTTGGGAGTCCCGATTCTCTAGTGTCATGTTTAGATACTTTGAATCCGTTTCTCCCTAATACAGAGGCAATTAGATTTAGATAGATCCTATCTAGGTATGTAAATCCTACTATCCTAAGTTTTGTATCGTATAATTCTATCTCTAGTGTATCTACAACCTCTCTATACTTTTTTATGCCTTCTCTTGCGAGTATAGATTTTATACTGTTGAATGGCTGCTGTATCAGATGTAGTACCCCTGCGTTATTGCCTGATATCCCCTTACCAAGTTCTCCCTCCTTCTCAATAACCTCTACCTCGTATCCCCTGTTATTTAAGTAATATGCTGTGAAGAGGCCGACTATCCCTGCTCCAATCACGAGCACTTTATTCATAATACCAATAATAATTGTTGTTGTCCCTTCTATAATCAACGTATTAAAGCCTCTATATCCTCTTGATTTGATAGTTAGTTTGGTAATACATATTCTTAGTGGGTATAGATGGAGAGGATATTTGTTTTTGATTTGGGCTCTACTAGGCTTAAGACATTAGAATTTGTAGATGGGGCTGCTGGAGAGTATAGAGTATTTAAGGTTGTAGGTGGGGATGGGATTCTAGATCCAAGCCTTTTTAGAGAGGTTGCTGAAGATGTTAGGAATAAGTATGATCTTTATATTATTACGGGTCAGAGAGCCTCTATAATAGGGTGGGATTCCTCTGGAGCATCTAGTAATATATATACCTGGAGATCTGAGATCGATATAGAATATCGCCGGAAATATCTTGATCCAGAGGATTACATGTTGAATCTCTTTATTAGGCCTGGTTCGGGGGCTCTTAGGATTAAATATCTACAGGAGAGGGGCCATAGATACGTCGGCGGTATCGAGAGTTATGTGGCGTGGCTCTTAACCGGTGAGTATATAGTCGACTATTCATATGCCTATCCATATGGCTTGTTAGACCCTATCGAACCCAGGTATATAGATTACCTCATTGAGAGGCTTGAATTGGATATAGACCGACTCCCAAGACTTGTTGATTCATACCGGGAGTGTGTTGAGGAGGGGGTACCAATCCTCATGATACCTGACCAATCAGCCTCATTGGTATCGGAGGGTCTTGAGGTTTCAAAGGCTACCCTGGGGACTGGTGCCTTTATCGATGTCTATACAGGTGGAGAGTTAATTGGTGATCCAGATAAGGGGGTTAACCCCATGTTGTCTTTCTATATGGATGGTACCCCCCATTATATGGCTGAAGGGTTTATATTCGATTGGGGTGTATCACTGGATAAATATTTGGAGAGGTTTGGGTTTGGATATGAATCTATATCTAAGGTGGATATTGGAGAGTCCTCCTATAAGGTTTATCCCCCTCTTCTAAGGTCTACCTTATCACCGAAGGCTATAGATGTAGAGTCTGAGGGGTATTCCTTGAGGGATGTGGTCCTCTCTCTAGTGGGTTCTGTGGGGATGTATATTGAGGTTCTACGGGAGATTAGAGATTTTAAGGAGGTGTATTTGGATGGAGGGGGTGTAGGGAATCCATTGATCCCACGATTGATAGCTGAATCTGCTGATGTCGATGTAGTTGTAAGGGATGGTAATGATAGAGCTTCTCTATATGGTGCCTATCTATATCTTATTATGCGTAGAGGTGGTGATTGGAAGAGTTTCATCGATGTGTATAGGCCGGTTAAATATAGATATGAATCTTCAGATCGATATAGCTGGGTCATCGAGATATATAGAGAGGCGGTTGAAAAACTTAATTGATTTAAGAGTTTGGAGTTAGAAGCCGAGGAGTCTGGATATATCATCTATCAATTTTACCCCTGCTTCTCCATAAATCCTTTTTAGGGCTTCATATCTTATCCTCCCGATTCCATGGTGGTGACTTATATCACATCCATTTTCTATGGCTGTTTCAAGGGCTATCCTCCAGATATTCATATATTCCTCCTGTATAGACCCACTATCTATACCTAAGGTGTAGTATATCCCACATCCAGTAGTATGTATATGGCTTATATGGCTAGATAGATATACTATACCGGGGTTCTCAAGGAGCCTCCCTCTAATCTCTTCATTGAATTTTTTTACCCTAGACCATGGAACTCCATACTCCATCGTATCGACTATAATACCCATTTTATAGAGTCTATGGATGTAATCGATATATCTATATCTACTATTGACCCATTCATCATAGTATTTATCATCCATATGTTCTCCATCCACTATCCTATCCAGAGTTGATTTCCAGTTCATAAGCAACTCCAATGTTTCATTATATCCATGTAGACCATATATCAACACGGGTTTATCACTATGGAAATAAATCGAGGATTCATATTCATCGAAGAGCCTGATTAGGTGTGGATAGACCCTATAATCAATGATTCTTCTTAGGATCTCCACACCATCATAGAAAGATTTTATCTTAACCACACCCTTCAATGTGATATCAGGTTTTCTGAATACTTTTAGGTAGACCCCTGTTATGACTCCGAACCTCCCCTCAGAGTTTACCATAAGTTTATCGAGTGGTAGGGGGATATTCCCCCTGACTACAGGACCATATCTAATGATTCCATATCTTGGTGTGGCTATCTCCACACCCACTATGAGATCCTCTATCCCTCCGTATCCAGATGAATACATTCCTATACTTCCTGTGGCGACGGCTCCACCAACCGTTGTTACGTGGATAGACTGGGGATAATGGCCTAGTGTATATCCTCTCCTACCTAGCCACTCCTCCACCTCTATTAAATATGCACCCGGACCTAGATATAGAATTCTGGACTCCTCATCATACCATCTTATCCAGTTAAGTCTACATAGGTCGATAACGAGATCTACATCAGGGGTATATGCCTGTAAGACTCCGGAGCCACCTCCATATACCCCCATCTTCACCTTATATTTAGGAATTATCTCAAGTATCTGCTGCAGCTCATGTATAGTTCCTGGTTGCACAGCTATCTTTGGATATGAAATCTTTAGTTTCTTAACCTCCAGGTATAGGGATATTGGGTTGTAGTCTCTACTATATGGTATTAACCCCGCCTTGTCTGTGATGACATATTCATCCCCTACAATCTTCTTAAGTTCATTTATCAGTTGCTTCATATTGTATCACCAGTTCGATAGGTGTATATGCTTTTATCCCCCACTCCCTCATCCTTTTGGCTGCCCTACAACATTGGGTAATTACGGTTGTATCTATGCTATTCAACTTACTTTTTATTCTTTTTAATAGGTTGGGGGATATTAGGTCAAGGCCTCCGCCGCCTAAGCATATCTCTAATATTTCTTCCTCTTTACCAAATACATCTCTAAACATGTCTATATTTTCCCATCCGATTTTACATGGTTTATGTAGTATGTAGCTGTCTAAAGAGATCTTTAATCCAAGCCTCCTAAGTAATTCGATGGAATAGTTGTTTTGGAAGATGTCTGGATCTTCATTATATGATGTCTCCAGTGATATTCTCTCAATATATCCATAGGATACATGGATATAGAGTTCCGAAGTATCGATGACAGTATATTCCTCACCTCCTAATCTGATTGTATCTCTGAGGCTTCGATAGTTTGAAGTATATATTGCTGGCTCGATAGGTTTAAACTCTAATTCCTCAGATTCTATCAGCTTCTTCCTAAGAGTTTTGATCGCCTCTGGAAGGGGATTGTTTATTGGACATGCTTCCCTACATTTCCCGCATAATGTACAGTATCCAATGGATTCCCTTAATCCTCCTAAGTCCAGGTATTCTTGGAAGTATATTGCTCTAGCTATGTTTACAGGTGCAGCGGCCCTATAATCCGTTGATTTGAAAATGGGGCATTTATATGTACATATTCCTGGGCATACTATACACTTCTCAATAACATCCTGGATACTCACATAGATATTAATCTAATGCCTCATGTATAATTGAATGTGTATATTCGGGGCGGATGATTTAATGATTAATCCCTATTCCCACGCAATATTTTCACAGGTTTACATAGATGTAAATCCTGCATTTACAGTTAAAAAAATATGTGTAGAGGAGTTACTCCTCTGGATTGAGCTGTGGCTCGATAGGAATGGGGTTCGTCACACAGTATACCCCTGGACATCTCTTCATAGCTAGATCCATTATCTCCTTTAGAACCTCTTCAGAGGCTCCTTCAGCATATACCTTGAGCTTTATACCCTCTGTGATAGGGTCTTCACCTACTCCCAAAGGTCTCCTAAGATTTATCCTATTTATCGCCTCAACCCTCAGCTTGGTAAGTTTTACACCCTTCTCTACAGCAATCCCTACATATGTCTGTGCATAGCAGGCTATCAACCCCATCATACAATATTGTACTGGATCGGGTCTAAGCCCAGAGCCCCCCATTTTTGTCGGGCTATCCGCCTCTACAATACTCTCACCATTCTCATATTTCAGGAATGCCTTGAACTGTGGCTCTCCATCATTGAAGACCCATTCACCAGCTACCTTCTTAGTTATAAACGCCTTTTCAGGATTCTCAGTTATCTCCTTAACGAGCTTCTCTACATTCTCTACATCTACATTGTTAAATCTCATAATACTTTAGAAGCATCCACCCAATATAAGGGAGACGTGGGTTTAGAAGGGAATATGTTCAAATCTTTAGAATTAAAATCTTGGACCGTGTTTTATCATGATTGAGGTGTCACATTTTGAGGTGGAACCCTTTTCTAATAGCTAATGCCTTACTACTTCTATTTGCACTCGCCATCTTTACCCCCGTGTCTGCTGCGGAGACGGTATATAGAGGTGTTGACGGTGAAGGATTGGATATCACACAGGGTACACCGCCCTCTGAAGACGTTTTTGATTTAATAGATGTTATCGAGGCTTGGATTGAGGTTGATGGTGGGGTCATCAATACCTACATCAAGATTGCTTCGTCATCATTCATAGATATAGAGGAGAATAGATATGCAATCACATACCTCGTCGGAGCCTTATTATCTTCGGGTGGCGCCGTCAAAAACTTCACTGTAGAATGGGCTTTAAACCCGGGTGTAGAGCAGGTTGTATGTAGACTGGATTGGGGGGATGAGGCTGTCGAGAATCTTGGGTCTGCAGAGATAGTTGAGTTAAATCCTGTAGTCATGAAGTTAACATGTAACTTCGATGGTGAGAGCTTCACCTCGCCTCCAGAGGATCAGAAGCTATTCAGAGTAGTTGCAACACTGGTATCAGCAGTGATAAATGAAGGTATCTACTCTGGATCTGATTTATTCTCATTAGAATCTGTAAATGTAGTTGAGGGGCCCACCAGAGAATTACCTGGGGATTCTATTAGTGAGCCTGGTGACGAGGTGAAGGAGGGTGGGGAAGAGGTTGAAGGGACACTGTTTGATATGACATATGTATATATCGGGGTAGGGATAGTGGTGATTGGAGGAGTAGCATATTATTTCCTTAAGATGAGGGGGTAGCTCTTAACCCCCCCAATCAACTATTTTTTACAGGTTCGAGCTTTGCCAGAAAGTGTCTAACACCCTTAATCTTGGGTTGCCACACAAGTCTCAAACCCTTAATATCCCTCCTTCTCTCATCTATCTCTTTGAATACTTCAGCTATATACTCCATATGGTGATTCGTATATGTGCGTCTAGGGATTGCAAGTCTAAGTAATTCATATTCTGGAGCCTCTCCATCATCTCCGAAGGCTAAAAGGCCTAGGCCAACACCTCTTATACCCCCCTCCAAATATAGATATGCCGCCAATGTATCTGCAGGGAAGTACTCCCTAGGTATGTGGTTTAGATATTCTGCTGCATCGATATATATTGCATGACCCCCAAAAGGTTTTACAACGGGAATCCCAATAGAATCTAGCAACTCCCCAAGATATCTTACCTGTCCAATCCTATGCCCCATATAATCCTGCTGGAGAGCTTCGTACATGCCTATGGCTATCTCCTCCATATCCCTCCCAGCCATACCTCCATAGGTCACAAATCCCTCTTCAAGAACGACCTTACTCTGCATATACCTATATAGCTCCTCATCCCTGGTCGCGATGAATCCTCCCATAGCCGCTAAACCATCCTTCTTCGCACTCATCATAAAGTGGTCTCCATGTGATAGCATCTCCCTTGCAACCTCGATCAAGGGTTTATCCCTATATCCATCCTCATACATCTTTATGAAGTAGGCGTTTTCCGCATATCTCGAGATATCCATGACCAGTGGTAAGCCATATTTATCGGCTATCTCCCTGGCTCCCCTAATATTCTCCATCGAGACTGGCTGGCCGGCCAAAGTATTATTAGTGAGGACTATAAGTATAAATGCTATTTTATCTGGCCCCTCTTTTTTAATCAGCATATCAAGTTTATCTAGGTCGAATCCACCTTTGAATCTATCAAAATCATTCTTATCTGTTATGTTACCCTTCGGAAGATCTACAGGTCTACCACCATAGTTTAGGATGACCGCTCTCCCAGTATCGAAATGAGTATTTGCCGGGACTATATACGCTCGACGCATATCCATGAGAGAGGTATATAAAATCCTCTCTGCAGATCTACCCTGATGTGTAGGAAGTATATAATCTACACCCAGGATATTCCTAACCGTATCTCTAAATCTATACCAGCTCCTAGAACCGGCATACGCCTCATCACCGGCCATGATAGCAGCTAATTGATATATACTCAATCCAGAAGTGCCACTATCGGTGAGCAAGTCAATGTATATATCTTCAGATCTAATCCCAAAGACATTCCAGTAGGCCTCCTCCAACTTAACCTTTCTAATCTCTCTAGGAAGAAGTCTTATAGGCTCCACCACACGAATTTTAAAAGGCTCATAAGGAACCTTCAAACCAATACACCAAAAATATTATATCCCAAATAACATAAAACCAGAAACATACCACCATCAGATCTAATAGTCTAATAGTAAAGATAAAAATACAATAATTCACCAATTCTTATTTAATTATTCCAAAAAGCAAATGTATATTATAGCTAAAAACTCTCTTTAGAGCCTTTCAAAGCTATTGTTAAGTTGGGTCGTAAATGTTAGGAATATAAGCCTCCGTATTTCCTTAGAGACTTTAAAGTAAAGTCACTTATG